>JAGUZQ010000047.1 GCA_020060765.1 Planctomycetota bacterium
CAGCGCCATGATGATGTCGACCGCGGTCTCGCGGGAACGCGGGAAAGGCGCTTCCTCGCCCGCCGCCAGACGCAACGTCCGCTGGCGGGCGGACTCGCGGTTGCGGGCGCGCTCTGCGGTAGTAGTGCGAACAAGGCGATATTTGCGAAGGACGCTTTCCTTGGGCGTGAGGAACTGCGGGAAAAACTCGCACGTGTGACGGTCGCCGGGATACCCCAGATAACCGTACGACCGGAAAAGCGCGTCGCACAGGACGTGGTGCGAGTGGAAACCAGCCGCGTCGGTTTCACCTTCCCGCAGGAGTTCGTCCAAGGTTTTCCGCTGCAGTTTCCGGCGCAGCAGGGGATAGCCGGGCTGACCCTTGACGGTGAAATCGAGCACCCAGAAAAAGTGGTTGACTCCAGCGAAGTTCAGCGACAACTCGCCTTCAGACACGCCGAAGATTTTTTCCAGCAGATGGTATGCGCCGAAAACCCCGTGGCACAGGCCGACCGCCCGCAGGCTGCTGGTCTCCTTGATCGTCGCGGTCAAAGCCGCCATGGGGTTGGTGTAGTTCAGAATCACCGCCTGCGGCGCGAGCCGTTCGATTTTCCGCGCCATCGCCGCGAACACCGGGACATTGCGCAGGGTGCGGGACCAGCCGCCCGGCCCTACGGTGTCGCCGACGGTGGCGAAAATGCCGTACTTTTCCGGGATTTTCAGGTCATGCGCCATCATTTCCAAGTCGCCGGTGGAAATGGTGACAACCACGAAATCGGCGTTGCGGAAAGCGGTCTCCGCGCTTTTAGTCGCCGTGATGCGGTGGCGGCGGCCGAAGTGCTTCGCCATCTTTGCCGCCGCCGCCGCGACTTCCCGCGCGGCCTTGATGTTGGGATCGAGCAGCAAAATTTCGCCGTTGTCCAGTTCCTCCTCGCGCAGAAGATCGGAAAGAATGCGCGGCATCCAGTTGTAGCTTCCGCCGCCGACCATGACGATTTTCGCTCCGCTGCCAGTGCTTTTCATCGGTTCTCCTCTAGTAAACCGCAACTTTGGAAATACGCCTCGCGCTTTCGCGATTCCCTCTAGTTCAAGTAAACACCATTCCCTCGCGAAAAGCAATTTGCGTAACGTTTGATATTTTATTCTTAACGACTGCAAATATGGCAGGATAAAGTCAAACGGGTGGCGCAGACTGAACGTCTGCGCCACCCGAGGCTCCGCCACTAGCGCATATGATAGTTGAAACTCACCTCACGGCGAGACGGTCAGGATATCTCCCCGTTGCGGCTCCAGGCCGGAGGAGGATTGAACCACCGACATCTTTTCCCGCACTTCCGTAACCACCACCGTGCCCACTTTCTTGCCAGACATTTTCAACGTCTCGCCGGTCTCGGGATCGCGCAGTTCCCTACCCTTCTGCAGGACGTCGAAGCCCATGCCGACCTGCACGCCCTGGTCGGAACCGCCGCGCATCAGCACCCCTGCCCCGGCGGGATCAGACAGCAGGACGACCGAGCGCCAGGACTGGCCGGTGATATATTCCAACACCTGCAAAGCGGCGTCGTTAATGGCCTCGCGCGTGGCCTGCCCGATGGGAGTCTTGGCCCAATGATCGGTGCCGAACCCCAGGCTGTGGATACTGCCGGAGAAGCTGAACCCCTTCTGATTGATTTTCTTTTCCGCCCGCTTGGAGGCGACCACCTCGCCGCTGCCCGCGTCGATGATCCGGATATCCAGCGCGACGTGGGCGTTGGCGCTCTTCAACCCCAGCCCGAAGCCGCGGAACCCGATCTTGCCGCCGGTACTGCTCTGCTCGAAGGTATATTCGGTGATGGTGCCCTTGATGAGATATTCTACGCCGGTGAGGTTTCCCTCCGCTCCCCTGGCGCCGGTGGCGGCCTGCAGTTCCTGTTCGCCCAGCACCGCACCCAACTCCGTCCGCTCGTAGACCTTGACCTGCTTGTTTTCGGTAAGCTGGGTGATAAGCATATCTGCCAAACCTTCCGGCAGACTCCAGCTTTGCCACTCATGACCGGCCTTGTTTTCGAATTTGAAAACCGCCACCCGCGGCGCGCGCGCCTTGAGCAGAGTAGCCGCGCGCTCGCCGGTCAGAGTCGCGGCAATGGCGGCAGGCGCGGCCTGCGCCCTGACCGAGCCGTGCAGCTTTTCATGCAGGGCGAGTTCCATCTGATCGGATGCGTAGTTAAGAGCCAGCATCGCCGCGTCGAACGCGCCAGCCGCGCGTTGGGGCGGATGGTCAGCCGTACCCATGACGGGGCTGGAGATGGCCACTGGTCGATCCGCCATTTCCGGAGAGAGGATTTCCGCCGTGACCGAGGCGGTGGCGCTGTACTGGCCGCCGACCCGGGCAATAGGCTCGGTGCGGAAATTGACCCGCACCAGGAAATCGGCGCTGTACTGCCGCAACAAGGCATTGACGTCGGCCAGCGTTCCGCCTTTCAGCACGGTCTGGGCCTTGCCGTCCTGCCGCAACTTGGCCAATAACCCTTCATCCAGCACCGAACCGCCGAGAGTTTCCCGGAGTTTGCCTTCCAGCGACATGGTCAGCCTGGAGCAGGCAACTTCGCCATCGGCGTCTCCCAGCCCGGAGCCATTAACCGAACCGAAGACGGTGAAGATGTATTTCTTTCCCTGCAGCCGCCGGGCCAGGTCTGTGCCGGAAAGCACCTCCGGCGCGGTCGTCTTCGCATCAGACGCTTTCGCAACCACCTTGGCACCGCAGAACGGGCAGAATTTCGCGTCATCGGGGATGCTTTTGCCACACTGGGTGCAGAAAGCCGCCAGCGCCATCGCCGCCGACAAGGTCCAGACCAGCAGCGCCATGGTCAGAATCCGCCATTTTCCACTCATGATATCTCCCCTGAAAAATGTCAATCCAGAAAATCGAATAAATAAACCAAGAGGTAATTATATGGCATAGGACGCAAGTCTGTCAACAAATTGACAAAGCTCAATTACGCGTTGACGTTAGTGAGCGAAGGCAGCTGACCGAGGGCGGGGAAACGCCGGACGCCCCGGAAAGGGCGTCCGGCGTTCTGTCTAGAAATAATCGCGGGCGTGCTGGAATTCCTTGGGCATTTCCTTTTCGTGAATGCGCAGCAAATCCTTCCACAGCAATTTGGCCGCCTTGGTGTTCTGAAACAGCGGATAGGAGTAAAGCGCGTTGGCGAATATCCTCGGGTCGCGCGCGGCAATGGCGTCACCCAGCAGGGTCTGGTGCGTGGCGAGCGAACTCATCAATCCGTGGAAGCAATCCGGCACCTCCAGGTCGGGATCCGGGTGAACGCCGTCGCGATCCAGGTGCATGGAATATTCCACGACGGTTCTATCCTTGAACCCCTTGATCGCGCCGCGGTTGGGCAGGCTCGCGGCGATCCACTCCCGCGAGGCTCCCCCCAGCGCCTTGATGATCGACACGGTCACGTCGTTGGGATTAGCGGCGAAATGGGGATTCTCCAGGATGCCCTGCGCCCAGAAGGCGCTGCCCAGCTCCCGGTCGAGGTGCGCGCGGAATTCCTTGTCGATCCGCTGCCGATCCGCTGCCGCCTTCTTGGCGTCTTTCGCCAACTGCTTGGCGCCTTCCTTTTCCCGCTTCGGGAAGCGTTTCAGCATTTCCTCGAAAAAGATATGCATCATGCCGTCGCCCTCGTTGCTGAAGATTATCTTGCCGAAGCGGCGGCGCATTTCGGCCAGTTGGCCGAGTCCGTAGCGGATCTGTTTTTCGGCTTTGGGATAGCTGGTAATGCGGCAAGGCTTCCAGCCCTTGCGGTTGATGCTTTTGTCCATAAGCTTGTAGACGTCCTCGCCGCGGTAGGTGCCGCGCAGCAGGATGGCGCAATGGTTGACGCCGGCGGAGGCCACTTTGAACTCGTCGCTGCATTCGTCCTTGTCGAACAGCAGCCGCATCAGATCCCAGCGGTGATTGGCGAACCCCGCGCAGATTCCCAGCGCCCGGATGGAGGTGTGGTTGTTGACCAGGCCGCTGTAGACCGCCACGGGATTGGCGAAATCGACCAGCCACGCCCGGGGACAGTGCTGCTCCATCTTCCGGGCGATGCCATGGAGGATGACGCCGCCGGTGACGGAGCGGAAAGCCCCGCTGGCGGAAATCTGATCCGAACCGAAAAAACCGTGCTTCAGGCAGGCTTCGTCGCTCAGGCGGCAGGTCTGCATGGAACCGACCGGAAAGCTGACGCTGACCAAGTCGGCGCCGGGAAGAGCCTCTTCGATATTACTGGTCCAGGTAACTTCGCAGTCGACGCCTTTGTACTCCGGCGTCTTCATGATGAGACGCCCCACGGTTTCCGCGCGCTCCAGGTTAAAATCGACCAGACAGATACTACCGCCAGCGAACAGCTTTTTCTCCTTCATCGCCGCCCGGACAACAGGCAGAGTGCGAAAAGAACCGCCGCCAATAAATACTACTTTCATGGAATGCTCCTCTGCAAACTCAACCTTATAATCCGCATAATCCGCGAAAGAACGAAAAATGGGGAGTGGCAACCTGCCACCGCCAGCAAAAGATAATCACTGATTGATGCGCCGACAAGATAATTCTTATATTTCTTACGTCTTCACCAATGTTTCTTTCTTCGCCCCGGCTCAAGCCTTGACATGACTCAAACGCGGGGTAATAATATGGTAGTGCTCTTGGCATGATTGCGTCGCATGAAGCGAATAAGAAAAAGGATAAAACGATGATCGCTAATACGAGAGTGGTGATAATTCTTGCCGTCTTCGGCATGGTTGTGTCTTGTACGGATTTCGCCAGCGGCGCGGAACGCGGCGGTCGCAGCAACAGAACCGTGGAAAACCGCAAAAGCAAGGAACTGAAGGAAAAGGATCAGGAGAAGACCCAAGAGGCGAAAGCCAAGGCCGAGGAATTGAAGGCTCAGGCAGAAAAGAAAGCGGCAGAAGCCAAGGAAAAAGCGGCGAACCAGGTATCGGAAGAACAAAAGAAAAACATCGCCAAACTGAAGGAAGATGCCGCAGCCGAGAAAGCAGAAAGCACAGTAACCGACGAGCAGAAAGCGTCGTTCAAGACCGAGCTGAAAACCGCGCTGTCCGGCACCCAGAAACCCGATCCGGCTACGACCGAAGCCTTGGCCACTGACCTGTCCAACGCCATGCAGGACGGCAAACTCAGCAAGAAGGAAATCAAGGCGCTCCAGCAGGACGTCAACAAGGTCCTGAACAGCGCCAACATCACCGACGAGGAAATCGCCGCGCTCAAGGCCAGCTCCAAGGAAATTCTCGCAGCTTCCAACCTCACTCAGGACGAAATCAATAAACTGGTCAACGACGTTGCGGCAATCGCGCAAACCGCGCAGAAGAACGCAGAAGCAAAAGCCGCGCAGTGAACCGCGGATAAATCTGACGCGGCAATAATACACATCAAGCCCCGGTCTGACCTCAACCCGGCTTCTATCGAAATCGGCAGCTTGCCGAATTTCGGCGTATTACATCAGCCACTTTTCCATTTCCCCTCCCACGATTCTGTAACAACTCCCCGGAAAGAATTTAATCGCAATATCCTGAATCCGGCCACGGTTGCCTGTCGATATACTAATGTATGGGGGTTCGTTTACGCACAGCGGGGGAAAGATAACATGAGAATACACCAGAAAATGCTGCTTATAGCCACGGTTTCCACAATTTTCGGCTGTATGCCGGAACCGAAAGACGGTCGCACCGAGCCGCCGGACAATGTACGCGCTTATATGATCCAATTGGAAGACCGGCTGGCGCAGAGATATAACAATATTCCGGAATACGCGGGAAAAGTATCGCGGGTGCATCTGGTAATCCCTAGTGCGCCAAAGGTTTCTGTTGACGGACGGGAATTGAATTACGAATTCGACCAGCTTGTTTTCGACAAGTGGGGCGAACGGATTCCGACTTTGGAGAAAGAATATTTCCTGGTCACCTTCGGCGACGGTTTTCCGCGACTTGTGCGTACAGACCCAACTATCCGGTTGGGCATGGAGCTGGCAGGCGGTTATTCCGAGTCAATGCCTGTCAACGGCGGCAGATTGGGTCAGATGCTGAATCCGGGTACGAATACCCCGGAAACCGCGCCTAAGATTCCGTCTAACAACGGCATCCCGGTTGTCCCCTCCGTACCGGACGACGCCATGCCCTCGACCGTGATTACCGAAGCGGAAAACGACCAGTACATCCCCCGCGCCATGCAGCCGCCAAGTAATACTCAGAATACCCGTATTCCCCATGCCAACGTGCGCAATCTGCCGCTGCTGGAACCGGAACTGGAATAAGCTACATAAAAGTAGGAAATATGCCGGGATTCTACCAGATGGTAGAATCCCGGTTGCATTTTCTCTGACCTGAAAGCTTCTTGCCGTCATAACCTCCTTATTGCAAACGAATAACAATAATCTCCTGCGGCGGTTTTTCCGCCTGTCGCTGGCACGGGGATTGTTGACAATTTCTATCGTTGCGCCGAAAATCGTGATTTTCGGACAGGTTTCTTATGATTTCCAAACTGTTCCGGATATGATGCACAATCTGATTATTTCGCGGAAGCGATTTTTCTGTTCTTTTTTACAGGAGCGGTATATGGACAATGTTGCGAGAGAGGATGTCACCGATATTTTCGGATCAAACGTGTTCAGCGACGCGGTGTTGCGTGAGCGGCTGCCCAAGAACGTCTACAAGGCGATCAAGCGCACCATCGACGAGGGCGAGGAACTGGACGCTTCACTCGCCGATGTGGTCGCTAACGCCATGAAGGACTGGGCGATTCAGAAAGGCGCCACCCACTTCTGCCACTGGTTCCAGCCCATGACCGGCATGACTGCCGAAAAGCACGACTCGTTCATCTCGCCCACTCCCGACGGCCGCACCATCATGGAATTCAGCGGGCGCGAACTGATCAAGGGCGAACCCGACGCCAGCAGCTTTCCCTCCGGGGGTTTACGCGCCACTTTCGAAGCGCGCGGCTACACCGCCTGGGACTGCACCTCTCCCGTCTTTGTCCGCCAGACCGGCGACAGCGTGACCCTGGTCATCCCCAGCGCGTTCTGCTCCTACACCGGCGAGCCGCTGGACAAGAAGACGCCGCTGCTGCGGTCGATGGAGGCGCTGAACAAACACACCCTGCGCGTCCTGCGCGCCTTTGGCAACACCACCAGCAAGCGCGTGGCCGCCACCCTCGGCGCGGAACAGGAATATTTCCTGATCGACCGGAAATTCTACGAAAAGCGTCTCGACCTGATGCTTTCCGGGCGCACCCTGTTCGGCGCGCCCTCGCCCAAGGGTCAGGAGATGGAAGACCATTATTTCGGCAGCATTCACGAGCGAATCGCCAACTTCATGCTCGACCTGAATACCGAACTGTGGCGCCTGGGCGTTTCGGCCAAGACCCAGCATAACGAAGTCGCCCCCGCCCAGTACGAAATCGCGCCGGTCTTCGCCACCGTAAACATCGCCACCGACCACAACCAGATCACGATGGAAACGCTCCAGCGCGTAGCGCGCAAGCACGGCATGGTATGCCTGATGCATGAAAAACCCTTTGCCGGAGTCAATGGTTCGGGCAAGCACAATAACTGGAGCATGGTCACCGACGACGGCGTCAATCTCCTCGACCCCGGCACCACGCCGCACGAAAATCTGCAGTTCCTCACCATCATCGCCGCCGTGATCCGGGCTGTCGACGTCTACGCGCGGCAACTGCGCAGCACCGTCGCCACCGCCGGCAACGACCACCGCCTCGGCGCAAACGAAGCCCCGCCCGCGATTATCAGCATCTTCCTGGGCGAACTGCTGTCGGATCTCTTCGAGCAGCTCAAGCTGGGCGACGCCACCTCCTCCAAGCAGGCCTCCAGCCTCAAGCTCGGCGTCAACACCCTGCCCCCGCTGCCCAAGGATTGCAGCGACCGCAACCGCACCTCGCCTTTCGCCTTCACCGGCAACAAGTTCGAGTTCAGAATGCCCGGCAGCAGCCAGTCCATCGCCGGGATCAACTGCATGCTGAATATCATCGTCACCGATATCCTGGCTGAAATCGCCGACAAGCTGGAAAAGGCCAAGGACGTGAACGAAGCGGCGAAAAAAATCATCACCGAAATCGCCAAGAAACACACCCGCATCATTTTCAACGGCAACAACTACGCCGAAGCCTGGGTCAAGGAGGCGGAGGAACGCGGCCTGCCCAACCTCACCGCCACGGTCGACGCGCTGCCCGCCATGGTGGAGAAGGAGTGCATCGCGCTGTTCGAACGGCACAAGGTGCTGACCGAGCATGAACTGTATTCCCGCTGCGAAATTTACCTGGAGACCTACAGCAAGCAGATCAATATCGAAGCAGCCACCATGCTGAGCATGGGTCGCCGCCAGATTCTGCCCGCCGCCAGCGGTTATGCCGGCAAACTGGCGAAAACCGTGGCAGCGCTGGAAGTAGCCGGTTCTCCCTCGCCTTCGCAGAAGAAACTGCTCCAACAGGTCACTAAACTGTTGGACGGCCTGCAGAAGCAACTTGACGAACTGGAAAGCGCCATGACCAAGGCAGCCAAGGTAAACGATCATTTCAAGCACGCCCGCGCCTATCACGAAAGCGTGATTCCAGTGATGAAGGAAGTGCGGGAAAGCGCCGATGCACTGGAATCGGTAATAGACGCGTCGTTGTGGCCGCTGCCGACTTATGCGGAAATGCTGTTTATCCGCTAAACGCTACGCCCCAGAGAAAAGGGGCACAAAGACAGGCAATCGCATTAAAATCCCCCTCTCCCCTTGCAAGGGGAGAGGGAACTTATTTT
The DNA here is from genome assembly GCA_020060765.1 of Planctomycetota bacterium. Classification (GTDB taxonomy): domain Bacteria; phylum Planctomycetota; class SZUA-567; order SZUA-567; family SZUA-567; genus JAGUZQ01. The sequence continues at coordinate 8,778 of JAGUZQ010000047.1, forward strand.
GCCCTTCAGTGAAGCTTTCACGGTAACTTAATGGATGCCACTTGGGCGTATAATTCACAAAATACAGCTATTTTCAATGCGATAGCCCTGCACCATCAACCCATTTTGTCAAATATGTCTTGACACTTGCGCCGGAAGAGGTTACATTGAGCAATCGCTTCACACCCCCTACGGGGGCGCTGGGGATTTGAATTATTATGCCATAATGACGCGAAAGAGGGTATCCGACGAGGCTTCGCATGGCCAAGAAAAAACACCTTGAGCTGTTTGAACTGATGGCTGTGCGGCAAAAACAGAAAGTTGCGGCGCCCGAGGCGGGAAAATCCGACGGCGTGTTACCAGCGCAACGCATTCTGACTGAACAGGAAACGGCTGTCCGCACCGGTCGCGAGATTATCTTTTCCGTCGATCTGGCTTTTATCATTTTCGTCGCCTTCGTACTGCTGCTTTTTACTGCTTTCCAACTGGGGCATAAAAACGGCAGGATCGAACAGGCGCAGGCGCTGAAACTTGATGACGGCGACATCGCCAGAATGGATTTGGACAAGGTCAGCCCCCTGAACGATCTGGCGCTGACGGTGACGCGGGAACTACCGCGCATCAGCGGCAACGAGTTTACGCTTAAACTGCGCTCGACCCGCGATCGCTCGCGGGAGGAACTGGGGCGCCTGCGGATCGACCTGGCACACGTGCTGGCTAACGATCTGGTGCGGAGCGGAAACCATTCCGCTTACATTTATGATAATGACAAGGTCTACTCGCTGGGAGTCGGCCTGTTTGGACAGCGGGACGACGAGACGCTCAAGAAATTGCAGGAAATTTTCCGCAACGATGCGGGGCCTGCCACCAGCCAGACGGATCATCCGTACGGTGGTTTCATAGCCGCGCAGACGCGTAACCTGGGAAAGATAATCGAATGAAAAATATCCCTGATTGCGTTCCCGATGCGCTGCAACTGGTGATCGACACGGCCAAGCTGGTGTCGGACGACGCATTTATCCACCGCAAGGTACTGAGCAAGGTGCTGGGTGAAATCAGCGAAGATCCTGATTTCGGCAACAGTCCGCTGGAATTCACGTTCCGCTGCCTGAAAAGCGCCTACAGGGCGCTGGGGGTCAAAGACCCTTACGAAACCGAAAAGGCTCGCAGCAACAAGGCGATGCTTGGCCTGGAAAAAGGGTTCCGGCAGTATCTCGACGTCGCTCCCGACCGGCTGGGCGCTTGCATCAACTTGGTGCTGGCCAGTTCCATCGACGTAGACGTGCTGGGACGGGCGGAGGCGGAACGGGACATTCTCGAGCGCCTTGGCAACCCGCTGGCGCTGGACGATCGCGAGACCCTGCTCAAAAGCCTGACCCGCGCGGAAAGCGTCATGTATATACTCGACAACGCAGGCGAGATCGTGATGGACAAGCTGCTGATCGAAGAGATCGGCCGGAAATGCCGGGTGACGGCGGTGGTGGCGGCAAAGCCTCTGCTAAACCTCGCCACCCGCGAGGACGCCGAAGCGGTAAAATTGGACGAAGTGGCGGAAGTAGCCGATCCGGGAGCGCCGATGCTGGGGCTGACGCTGGAGATGGCGTCCAGTTCCTTCCGCGAGGCTTTTGCCGAGGCCGACGTCGTCATCGTCAAAGGGGAATACAATTACGAAGCCCTGTGCGGGACGGAGCGGGAAGTCTTTTTCATGCTGACCGCTTACTGCGCCAATCTCGCCCGGAAGCTGGGAGTGCCGACGGGGGCAGGCGCGCTGGTACATCACCCCGGCGTGAAAAAACCGGTGGCGGTCGAGGTCGGCTCGGAAAAAAAGCGAACGTGATGTCTAACGCCTGTTTCAGGCGGGTTAACGGTTTTAAACAATAATTGCCAAGAGGAGAAACGAAAGTGAGCATTCATCGCAGCCTGCGCATGAGCAGTGCCATGGCCGGACACCGCAACGTCCTGACCCGGGTGGAGCGCCTGGAAAAGCTGGAAGCGCAGAAGCGCTGGAACGAGGAAAAGAGCGCCAACGTCACCGGCCTGCCCAAAGTGCGCAGCATCAAGGTATCGCTGAAGAAGAAGAAAAAGAAGAAGGAAGGCGAGGAAGAAGCGTAACCGTATTTGCGCCAAGCGCCTTAACCGCGTCCAGGCATTAAAGTGTTTTCCGCGAGGCGTCTGTCTGACATACGCCTCGCGCTTTATCTGGGGGTATTTCTTTTTCTCACGGAGCGGCAGATGTCAACCGAAATCAGGGAAACTATCGAGTGGGTCTCGATCCGCTGGCACGACGCCCCGGATAAAAAATCCAAGCGCGTGCTGCTGATCGGCGATTCGATTGTCGTCGGCCACGGCACCAAGGCACATGACCTGTTGAAGAAAAAGATTTGCGTCGACCATTTCGCGACCTCGAAACACGTCACCGACGTGGAGTTTGCCAGCGACCTGGAATTCATGCTGGCCAAGCAGAAATACGAACTGATCTTGTTCAATAACGGCCTGCACGGCTTCGATATCGCCGACGAGCTTTATCCGGCCGCGCTGCGGGAAATGCTGGCGGAATTGAAAAAGCGGACGCCGATTCTCGCCTGGCGCAGTTGTACGCCGATCCTGGATAAGGAAAATCCGGCGCAGCTTAACCCCGACCGGAATCCCCGGGTTTTGCGCAGGAACGCCGACGCCTTGAAAATTTCCGGGGAACTGGGCTTGCCGACGCTGGATATGTACTCTCCCATGGCGGAAAATAAAAAACTGTTCTCTCCCGACTGTGTCCATTTTACCGAACAGGGACAAGACGCGCAGGCGCAACTGCTTGCCGATTTCGTCTGCAGGCAACTATCCATATAAGGGGGAGCCTATGCGTTTGGCAAACCGGGTGGCCGCGACCAAGGCCAGCGGCATCCGCAAGATTTTTGACCTCGCCGCGGATTTGAAAAACCCGGTCAACCTGTCGATCGGAGAACCGGATTTCGCCGTGCCGTCTCCGGTGCGGGACGCCGCCTGCGAGGCTATCCGCGCGGGTAGAAGCGGTTATACGCCCACGCAGGGAAACCGCGAATTCAGGCGCGCCCTGCTGGAATCTATGAACGGAAAATATTCCGATTCGCAGGTGCTGGTGACATCGGCGGTGTCGGGCGCGCTGACGCTGGCGTATCTCTCCCTGCTGGAACAGGGCGATGAAATCCTGGTGCCTGATCCGTATTTCGTTTCCTACAAGCAACTGGCGCACGTCGTCGGCGCGACGCCGGTCTTTTACGACACCTATCCGAAGTGGAAAGCCGATCCGGCGGGAATCGAAAAACTGATCACCCCCCGCACGCGCGCGTTTATTCTCGGCAGTCCCGCCAACCCTACCGGCGCGGTCTACACGCGCGAGGAGTTGGCCGCCATCGCCGCGGTATTGAAAAAACACGACATCGTCGCCCTGTCGGACGAAATCTATTCCGCCTTCTGCTACGGTTGCGAGTTCGTATCTTTCGGCGAGGTTTACGAAAACACGCTGGTGATGGATGGCTTTTCCAAAAGCCATGCGATGACCGGCTGGCGGCTAGGCTACGCGGCCGGGCCGGAGGAACTGATCGAGGCGATGACCAAGTTCCAGCAGTTCACTTTCGTCTGCGCCCCCGCCCCGGTGCAGGCGGCGGGCATCGTCGCGTTGCGGACTGACGTAAGCGAACAGATAGCCGTTTACGCCAAGAAGCGCGATCTGATTTACAGCGGCCTGATCGCCGCCGGTTACGAAGTGGAAAAGCCCGATGGCGCGTTTTACATTTTGCCGAAAGTCCCACGCGGAACCGACGTCGAATTCGTCGGGGAGTGCGTGAAAAACAACTTGCTGGTGATTCCCGGCAGCGTCTTTTCCGAAAAGGCCACCCATTTCCGCATCGCCTACACCGCCCCGGAAGAGAAAATCCGCGAGGGGTTGGAGATTTTGCGGAGATTGCGGTAGACAAGAATGAAACATTTTCATTCTATTGTATTCGCTTGACTTCCCTGCAATATGAAGCTATACTGCTATTAGCATAGTCGGCAATTGGATTCAGGAGTCAGCCATGTCGAAAACAGTCACCTTGCGTATTTCTGAAAATATTTACGAGTTATTCAAGACTCTCGCCGAGCGGGACAACCGGCCTCTATCCAATTTTATCGAAACCGCTGCCTTGCGCTTTGTCGAAGACAATGAATATGTCGACGAATTTGAAATGGAAGAAATCAATAACAATGCCGAACTGCTCAAGGATTTAAAGAAGGGGTCGGCTGACGCCAAGGCCGGGAGAGGCCGGTTTGTCTGATTATCAAATTTTCCTAACAACCGCATTTCTCAAGAAACTCGCCCGCATTCCCCAAACAGATCACGGGTTTATCTCCGCCAAGTTGGAAAAGATCGTATATTCGCAATTACGGAAAATGCCTCATGGCGGACAAAACATCAAAAAACTCAGAAATTTTGATCCTCCTACATGGCGGTACAGAATAGGAAAATATAGAGTTTTCTACGAGATTTCCGACGACAGAAAGATTGTTTCACTTACGAATATCGAGATGCGAAAGAACGCATATTAGTTTTATCAAAACAAGGAATACCCGATGCCCAACGACACGATGAAAAAGATCGTCTCTCTCGCCAAGCGGCGGGGATTCATTTTCCAGAGCTCCGAAATCTACGGCGGCTTGAAGGCCTGCTACGACTACGGCCCGCTCGGGGTCGAACTCAAGCGCAACATCAAGGACGCCTGGTGGCGCGACATGGTTCACCGCCGCGAAGACGTGGTGGGGTTGGACTGCTCCATCATCATGCACCCCGACGTGTGGAAGGCTTCCGGCCACCTCGCCGGTTTCAGCGATCCGCTGGTGGACTGCAAGAACTGCAAGGAGCGTTTCCGCGCCGACCACGCCCCGCGCAAAGACGCCGGGACTGAAACCGAATACCGCGAAAACGGCAAGCAGGACGGGAAAAAGCTGAAAGGCGTCGTGGGCAAACAGGGTTACGTCTGCCCGGTGTGCGGCGGCGGCGACCTCTCGGACGAACGCCAGTTCAACCTGATGTTCCGCACCTCGCTCGGTTCCGTCGACCCGATGCAGGAAATCGCGGGCGCGGTGGAGGAACTGGCTAAACTCGACGCCAAGGGACGACGCGAACGCCTGGGCGAAATCATCGCCAAATCCGCCGTCTATCTGCGCCCGGAAACCGCGCAGGGGATGTTCGTCAACTTCAAGAACATCCTCGACAGCTCGCGCATGAAGCCGCCCTTCGGCATCGCGCAGACGGGAAAAAGCTACCGCAACGAAATCACCACCGCCAACCTGACTTTCCGTACCTGCGAGTTCGAGCAGATGGAACTGGAGTTCTTCGTCGAACCCGGCACCGACGACGAGTGGTACGCCTATTGGCGGAACGCCCGTCTCGAATGGTATAAGAAACTCGGCATCAGGGAAAAGAACCTGCGTCTGCGCGACCACGAGCAGTCGGAACTGGCGCACTACGCCAAGGCCTGCGCCGACGTGGAGTATTTCTTCCCCTTCGAGAACGAGAGCGGGGAAGGCGAATGGGGCGAACTGGAAGGCATCGCCAACCGCACCGACTACGACCTCAAAAAACACGCCGAAGCCACCGGCAAGGACTTGTCCTATTTTGAAACCGAGACCAAGAAGCGCTATATCCCCTACGTCATCGAACCGGCAGCGGGTGCCGACCGCGCGACGCTGGCGTTTCTCTGCGACGCTTACGACGAAGAGGCGATTCCCGACCAGAAAGGCGAGGACGCGGTGCGCACGGTGCTTCGCTTCCACCCGCGCATCGCGCCGATCAAGGCGGCGGTGTTCCCGCTGGTCAAGAAGGACGGCCTGCCAGAGAAGTCGCGCGAGATCATGGCCGCCTTGCTCGACCAGGGCGTCAACTGCTTCTACGATCAGTCCGGTGCCATCGGCCGCCGCTACCGTCGCATGGACGAAGCGGGTACTCCGTTCTGCATCACCGTCGACGCCGAGACCAACGAGCAGAACACCGTCACCGTCCGCGAGCGCGATTCCATGCAGCAGACCCGCATCGGCGTGAACGAGGTGGTGGAATACATCAAGGAAAAGGTCAAGTAGGTGCGGGACGAGGGGGATGATTTACCACAGGAGAAAAAAATGCCCGGCATTTACGAAAACAATCCCGCGTCAATCGGCAACACCCCGTTGGTGAGACTGAACCGCGTCGTCGACGGCGCGACGGTATACGCGAAAATCGAGGGGCGCAATCCCGCCTATTCCGTCAAGTGCCGCGTCGGAGCAGCCATGATCGCAGACGCCGAAGAACGGGGAACGCTCCAGCCCGGCATGGAAGTGATCGAACCCACCAGCGGCAACACCGGCATTGCACTGGCCTACACCTGCGCGGCGAAAGGATACAAACTCACCCTGACCATGCCGGAATCAATGAGCGTGGAACGAAGGAAAGTGCTAGCCGCCTTCGGGGCGAATCTGCTGCTGACCCCGGCGACGGAAGGAATGTCAGGCGCGATCAGATTAGCCGAACAACTTGCTGCGGAACATCCCGAAAAGTATTTCCTGCCCCAGCAGTTCAAAAATCCGGCCAATCCCGCCATTCACGAAAAAACCACTGGCCCGGAAATCTGGCGCGATACTGGTGGCGATTTCGACGTGCTGGTTTCCGGCGTCGGCACTGGCGGCACCATTACCGGCATTTCGCGATATATCAAGCATACCTGCGGCAGGCAGATTATTTCCGTCGCGGTGGAGCCGGAGACCAGCCCAGTCATTTCGCAGAAACTGGCGGGGCAAAATCTCGCGCCCGGCAAGCACGGCATCCAGGGCATCGGCGCGGGTTTCATTCCCACCAACCTCGACTTGACGCTGATCGACCGCGTGGAAAAGGTAAGCGATGCCGAGGCGATGGCCTACGCCCGGCGGCTGGCGAAAGAGGAAGGCATCCTGAGCGGGATTTCCTGCGGCGCGGCAGTGGCGGTTGCGGCGCGACTGGCGAGGTTGCCTGAATTCGCCGGCAAGAAGATCGTGGTTATCCTGCCGGATTCGGGCGAACGCTATCTGTCGACGCCGTTGTTTGCGTGAGGATTGAAGCGCTCTGTTTTATGAATAAATTTACGCGCGTCATTCCTGCGCAGGCAGGAATCCAGTGGGAAAACCATACGCAACACCGCCTGGATTCCTGCCTACGCAGGAATGACGATTCGCAAAAAGGCGGGAACTTCGGACTGTTTTTTATGCCACCCCGCCCAGCACGCGGTCGCGGAACCCGGACCACTGCTTGTCGGAAGTGATAAAACTGAACCGTCCGCGCAAGTCTAAGAAGAATTCCCACGCCTCGCCGGTGCTGCGGGTGATCAGTTTCAATCTCACCAGGTTATGCAGGTAATCGAACATCTGCACGTAGAAGCGTTCCGAATCCGGGCTTTCCTTGCCGCGCGTGCGGTCGGCGGCCTGCTGCACCTCGCAGAGTTGTTTCAGCAGTTTCACCAGTTGCGGCATGTGCGGGCTGACTTCCGGATGGCGCAGGGTGGGCGAGAGATAAATCTTCGACATCAGGTGATCGGGTCCCGCGAAAGTTTCCCCCATCAGTTTCTGCGCCAGCCGCGCCGCCTCTTCCAGTTCGAGAGTTCCCAGGGATTTCTCAAACTCGGCGATGGTAATGCCACCCTTTGGCGCGGCCATGCTGGCGAAGCCGGTCGATTTCTGCGCATCGCGGGAAAGAGTCTTGAGCGCGTCCTCCTCGGCGTCGCCGTGCAACCCGGCGGCGGTGACGATGGCGGCGCGCAGGTTGCTGACCACCGCCACCATGTTGTCGGCGACCTTGAGCCGGTCGAGGGCGGTCAGCGCCTCGGTCGCGGCGCTGGTACGGAGATCCAGTTCGCTTTCCAGGCGGCGGACCAAGCGGTGCAACTCGTCGAGGAACAGGCTGGAGGCCTGCCCCGCCGACTGCGCCTGCAAAGCCTGCAATTCCTTTTCGCGGTTGTCCATCGCGCGCTGGAGACGCATCCGCTCCATCCGCTCGCTTTCCAGTTCACTGCGCAGCCGCTCGGAATCGAAGCGCGCGCGGCGGCTTTCGATATCGGAACCGGTCGAGTCGTTCCGCGCGCGGGTCAATTCTTCCTTCAGGGCATGAACCTCGGAGGCCAGCATCTGCTCGCGCGATTCCTGTTCGCGGATGCGCATCTGCAGGCTGGAGATTTCGGTGCGCGCCGATTCAATGGCGGCCAGCTTTTCTCCCTCCACCGAACCCATTTTATTGCGCAGCGAAGCGAACTCCTGCTGCAAGGCGTTATGCGCACTTTCCAAGGTCTGATAACGGTGTTCGGTCGAAGAAAGGCGCGTGCGAAGATCCCGGGTTTCCTGGTCGGTGGAAAGCCAGGCGGTCTGGTAGCGGCGCGCCTTTTCCGACAACTGCCCCAGCAGACTCGCCATTTGCCCGGCCAGATTCTCGACCTCGCCCGAGGACGTCATCATCGACAGGCTTTCCTTGATCGATTCAATATTTTCCAAAGGAGGCAGTTTCGGCATGCCAGTGCGAATGGATTGCGCGGCGGGGTGCGGCTCCGGCACCGGTTTCGCGGGCGGGGTCGGCGGAGGAGCCGGACGCTCCGGTTTCAGCGGGGCGACGATGGTCTTGTCCTCAGAATGATCCGACCCGGTGGAGCCGGAAAGAATATCTTCCATATCCTCGCCGAAAGGTGTTTCCTTTTCCACCGTCTCCAGGCGCGAGATGTCGTTGATTCCTGCATCTTCGTTATCCGCTGTCACGCCCGCCATCAAGGAGTCGATATCGCCGCCGGTTTCCGGCGCGGATTCTTCTTCCTCCTCCAAACCGGCCATCAGTTCGTTCAGATCATCGGAAGGCTGGGATTCGTCCTCTTCCTGCGGCTCTTCCTCGTCGCGCCCCCCGCCGGTAATGTCGCCCAGCAGGGAATCGATATCATCCTGTCCGACATCATCCTGCTCGATACTATCCTGTATGGTATCTTCCGCTGATTCCTCGTCAGAGCCGACCAGTCCCGCTACCAAGGCATCGATATCTCCCTGCTCCTGCGGGATGTCGTCTTCAGAAACCGCCGGTTCGTCGGTAGCGGTTTCAAGGGAGGATTCGGCCATCTGCCCGCCTATCTCCGCGAACAAGGCGTCGATGTCGTCCTGTCCCTGCGGCCCGCCGAGGTCTTCCTCTACCGCCGGGAGGTCGGCTATGGTTGCCGATTTTCCTTCCACTTTTACCGCAGCCGCGCCTTGCCCGCCGATTTCGGAAAACATGGCGTCGATGTCGTCCTGTGATTGGGAGCCGCCTTCATCGGCCAAAGCGTCGACCTGTCCGGAGTCGTTTTCCGGAGGAGGAGCGATGTCACCGCCACCGCCGCCGCCAAGCGCATCGGCCAATAGTTTATCGATGTCGTCTTGTCCAATATCAGGCATGTTTCCCTTTCAGAAAAACCGGCAACCGCTCCCGCCCTGTCTGTCAAACGGCTTAATAAAAATAACTGATCAGGCGTTTTATGTCAAGCAGCAACAGAAACACCGCGCCTCTCCTGGGGGAAAGCGCGGTGCGATTACGAAATAACGGTTAAGACCGGGCACGAATTACTCGGCTGACGGAGATTTCTTGTCTACCATGACCCAGCGCTTGCGTCCGCGGATCGTAACCCTCTTCATTCCTTTGGCCTTCTTCGCCTTGACCGCGATCTGCTTGCGTGTTTTGACCAACCTGCTCTTGAATTCCATCTTGATTCCTCTTATCATGCACAAAAAAATAAATGCTGAAGATGAAAGTATAACGCAACTTCCCACAGATGCAACAAAAAAGAATCTGCCGCGACCAGCGCAAGCAAAAACCTAACATTGATTTTACTTGCTAAAAAGAGCCGGGGTAATATAGAATAACAATGATGTCTTTTGCAGGAGAACCGTCATGCCTTCTGGTAACACGATTATTACCGACAATATTTCGCCGGAAAACATTCTGATCCGTCCGACGCCCGAAGACAGAAAATCAGTCGTAAAGACGCTGATCGAAAATCTGGTCGAAACCGGCAAGCTGGCCAAAAGCCAGGTTTCGTCGGTCTCGCGCCTGATCAAGGAGCGCGAGGACATGGGCAGCACCGCTATCGGCGGCGGCGTCGCCCTGCCGCATGCGCGGGTAAAATTCACCGACCGCATTATCTGCGCCTACGCGCTGCTGGAAGAGGGGGAAGGCTTTAATTCCCTTGATGGCGCACCCGTCAGCCACGTTTTTCTGATCCTCAGCCCCAAGGACGATGACCAGACGCATATCGCATTCCTTAAAGCCCTTACCCTCTTTACTCGCAATCACGTCGCTCTGCACGCCCTGGCCGGCTGCAAGACCGCCAAGGAAGCCTGTAGCGTCATGCAGGATTACGCATAAAAAAAACGTGACCGAGCATAATCGCACGCAGATATTCCTCGCAAAACTGTTGGGAACTTATTGTGAGGAGCCTTGAGGCTCTTAGGTGGACGCGCTGGTGTGCGAACCGACGTGCAAGTGTATTCAAGGGGACAGGCGTGTTGTGGCACGCATATTTGAGAACAGGAAGAATCATCATGAGCAAACTGAAAATACTGTTCCTGTGTACTGGCAATTCCTGCCGCAGCCAGATGGCTGAAGGCTGGGCGCGGTTTCTCAAGGGCGAGTCTATCGACGCCTGTTCGGCAGGCATCGAAACGCACGGCCTGAACCCCAACGCAGTCAAGGTGATGGCCGAAGCGGGGGTGGATATTTCCGCACACAAAAGCCGGAATGTCAGAGAATTCAAAGGCGTGGAGTTCGACTACGTGGTCACGGTCTGCGGGCACGCCAACGAAAACTGCCCGTTCTTCCCCGGCAAGGCGAAGATCGTGCATGTCGGTTTCGAGGATCCTCCGAAACTGGCGGAAAGCTGCAAAACCGAGGAGAAAAAGCTTGATTGCTACCGGCGGGTGCGGGACGAAATCCGCGCCTTCGTTGATGCGCTGCCGGGGTCGCTGGCGCAGTAGTCAGGAAGCCGGTTTGTCATATTCGACAATGGTGATCCGGGCGAATGATCCGATTTGCCCCCCTAGACATCTCGGTTCAAGGCTTTTGTGATGGGTAGTAGAGCATAATAATGCCACCTGAAGCGGGATTTACCTTGACATCGCGCTTGTATTGGTTTATTTTTATTGATACATCATGAAAGGATGCAACCTCGGAGTATTGCTATGCTTACAGAAGCGGTTAAAAAGTCTGCGACACTGATAGAAGCACTCCCTTACATTAAGGCATTCAATAACAAGATAGTGGTTATCAAGTTGGGCGGCAGCGCCCAGACCGATCATGCCATCCTGCGCCGGATTTTCACCGATATCGACTGTATGATTACCCTCGGGATGCGCCCGGTGGTGGTCTACGGCGGCGGCAAGAAAATCAGCGCTGCCATGGAAAAAGCAGGCAAAAAAGCCGAGTTCATCGATGGTCAGCGCGTCACCGACCGCGAAACCATTCAAATCGTCGCAAACGTGCTGATCGATGACATCGGCACGGAACTGCTGGGGCTGCTGGAAGAATGCGGCGGACGCGGCGAACTGGTTAACGGTCGCGATCACGATTTCCTGCGCGCGGTGAAAAAGAATCTCCCCGACAAGCCGGAAGTCGACCTCGGCTGCGTGGGCGAACCCGTCGCGATTGACGCGGTGCTGGTATATAATATATTAGAGAAAAAACGTATTCCCATAATCGGGCCGGTGGCAAGAGGTTGCGGACTGGACAACGGAACATTGTACAATATCAACGCCGACACCGCCAGTTCGTTGATCGCGCGCGATTTACATGCGGAAAAGCTGGTATTTCTGTCTGATATTACCGGCATTTACCGCGACGTGAAAGATCAGGAATCACTGATCAGCCATATCAACCAGAAAGAAGTTTACAAACTGATCGACGAAGGCGTCATTTCCGGCGGCATGATCCCCAAGGTGCAGGCGGCGGAATATGCGCTGGAAGGAGGCGTGCGCAAGGTTCACATCGTCTCCGGCGAACAGCCGCACGCGCTTATCCTGGAATTGTTTACCGATACAGGCGTAGGCACTGAACTGGTTTTATAGGTGCGTGCCGCACACGCATATTTCGCAAGCGAGTGCGGAACATTTGGTTTAATATCATTGTGAAAGAAGTAACGAATGAACACTTCAGAGATCAAGAGCCTGTTTGATAAATATGTCATGTCCAACTATACCCGTCTGCCGCTGGCGATTGTCAGGGGAAAGGGCAACTGGGTATGGGACGCGGAAGGAAAAAAGTATCTCGACCTGTTTCCCGGCTGGGGCGTGGCGGGGCTGGGGCATTGCCATCCGAAAATCGTGGAGGCGGTAAAGCGTCAGGCGGAAAAACTGATCCACGTCGCCAACAACTTTTATATCGAAGAACAGGGGCTTTTCGCGGAAAAGCTGTCCACCAAGGCGTCGGGGCAGAAATGCTTTTTCGCCAACTCCGGCGCGGAAGCCAATGAAGGCGCGATCAAACTGGCGCGTCTGCACTGCCAGCCGCGTTATAAAATCGTCACCCTGATGCACTCGTTCCACGGGCGTTCGTTCGCTGCGATTACCGCGACCGGTCAGCCTCATTACCAGAAAGGCTTTGCCCCGCTAGTGCCGGGATTCAGCTACGCGGAGATCAACGACTTCGCCTCGGTGGAAAAACTGGTCGATGACGAAACCTGTGCGGTGATGCTGGAACCGGTGCAGGGCGAAGGCGGGGTTTACCCGTGTGAAAAAACTTTCTTGCAGAAACTGCGCGAAATGTGCGACCGGAAGAAGATGCTGCTGATTTTCGACGAAGTGCAGACCAGCCCCTGCCGCCTGGGGGAATGGTTCGGCTATCAGCACTTCGGCGTAACTCCCGACATCCTCACCAGTGCGAAATCCATCGCCGGAGGAATGCCGCTAGGTGTAATCATGGCGCTGCCGGAAGTGGCGGCCAGCCTGAAACCGGGCACCCACGCCAGCACTTTCGGCGGCAATTCCATCGGTTGCGCCGCAGGCGTCGCGGCTTTCGAGGCGATGGAAGAAGAAGACATGCTGGGCAATATCCGCAAACAAGGCGCTTTGATCGACCAGCGGATGGCGGAAATTCGGGGAAAAGTCGGTGGCATCGCGCAGATTCGCCGGGTAGGCTTCATGCTGGGGGTGGAGCTGGAATTCCCCGGCGCGGCGGTGGTAGACGACTGCCGCGAAAACGGCCTGCTGATAAACTGCACGCATGAAAAAGTGCTGCGGATGCTGCCAGCGTTCAATACGACCGCGGACGAATTCAACCAGGGGTTTGCTATCCTGACGCAAGCCCTGAAACGCTGCCGGGAAACGGCGGGAGTGAAATAGACGTGAAACATTTTATCGAAATTCTAGACCACGAACCGGCGGAACTGGAGCATATTCTGTCGGTGTCAGCTGATTTAAAAAAGAGGTTGAAAAACGGCATTGCCGACCGGCTGATGCTGGGCAAGACACTGGGAATGTTTTTCGAAAAACCCTCCACCCGCACACGCGTCAGCCAGGAATGCGCGGTGGTATCGATGGGCGGGGTGGCGATTAACCTGGAAAGCTCCTCGCGGCTGGGAGAACGCGAGGCTATACGCGACGTGGCGCGGGTTATGAGCCGTTACGTCAGCCTGCTGTCGATACGAACTTTCGGTCACGAGCTGGTGAAGGAACTGGCGCGGTGGAGCGACGTGCCGGTAATCAACACCCTGTCCGACTATTCCCATCCCACCCAGGCAATGGCCGACATTCAGACCATGCGGGAGCATGTGGGAGACACTGCCGGTAAAACCCTAACTTATATTGGCGACGGCAATAATGTGGCGCGCAGTCTTTTTTCGATTTGCGCGAAACTTGGCGTTCGTTTTGCTTGCGCAACGCCCGAAGGATACGAACTGGACAAAGAATTTCTGAGCTATGCCGAAAAATGCTGCCCTAAAGCGGAGATCCTTCTGACAAACGACCCCGCGCTGGCGGTAAAGGAAGCTGCGGTGGTGTATACTGACGTGTGGACCAGTATGGGTCAGGAAAAGGAGAAGTCGGAACGGATAAAGACTTTCGCTCCCTACCAGGTGAATGCCGAACTGATGGCGAAAGCGCCGCAGAGAGCGTTGGTGATGCACTGCCTGCCGGCTCACCGGGGAGAGGAGATTACCGACGAGGTGATGGAATCCAAATATTCCGTGGTCTTTGACGAAGCCGAAAACCGAATGCATATCTATCGCTCGCTGTTTGCGCTCTTGCTGGGAGAACGGTAACGCCAATGGTTAATGAAGACTTCTTTGAACTGCTGCACGAATCCCGCATTCTCGTGGTCGACGACGACGAGGACATGTGCCTGCTGATGCACAAACGCCTGCAGAGCGAGGGCTATCCCGACGTCAGCACCGCCCAGACCGGCGATGAGGCCTTGCGGCTAGTGGCGGAAAGCGTCTCATCCAAACAGCCGTACGACCTGGTGCTGCTGGACATGCGCCTGCCGGGCGACGTATCGGGGCGCGACGTCTATAACCAGCTTTGCCAGATGCTGGACGTGCCGATCGTGGTGGTCAGCGCCGTGGATGAAAAGGAAACCATCATCGACGCGCTCAAATCCGGTATAGTCGAGGAATACATCGTCAAGCCGGTCGACATGGAGGTGCTGTTCCTGAAGATCGAACGCATCCTGAGCCGCCGCATTTTCCAGAGCCAGATCCAGCGCTCCCACCGCCGCAACCAGATGCTGTTCCTGAACATCCTGCAAGTGATGGCCAAGGTGCTGGAGGCCAAGGATCCGTATACCAAGTTCCATTCCGAAAAGGTGGCGAAATACGCCCGCCAGATCGCCAAGCGCAAGAACTATAACCCCCGCCAGTTGGAACTGATCCAGATCTCCGGAATCCTGCACGATTTCGGCAAGATCGGCATCAAGGAATCGGTACTGAACAAACCCGGCGGCCTGACCGACCACGAGTACGAGGCGGTGAAACGGCACCCCCTCATCGCCAGCGCCATCCTGGAGCCGATCGAGGAACTGCGCGTCATTATCCGCGATATCCGCCACCACCACGAGCGCTACGACGGCAAGGGCTATCCCGACGGCCTGTCAGGCGAAGGCATCCCCGTCGGCGCGCGGATATTGTGCGTGGCCGACTCTTACGACGCAATGACCAGTTCCCGCTCCTATCACGACCCCATGCCCGAGGAGGACGCGAGGGCGGAAATGCTGCGCTGCAAGGGCAGCCAGTTCGACCCGGATCTGGTCGACCTGTTCATGGAGGTGCTGGACGAAAACAAGGATCGGCGCGAGCGGGTAAGCCGTTTGCGCAAGGAGATCGGATAAGCCATGCCGCGTGAAACCGCTGTATCGACGACCCGCCTGCGCAAAGTGAAAATTACGAGAAAGTATACCAAATTCGCGCCTGGTTCCGTCCTGATCGAACAAGGCGACACCAGGGTGATCTGCACCGCCAGCGTGGAAAAGCGCGTGCCACCGTTCGTGGCTGAGACCAGCGGCTGGCTTACCGCCGAATATGCGATGCTCCCCGGTTGCACGCCTTTCCGTAAGTCGCGCGAGGTCAAGCAAGGCAAGCCAGACGGACGCGGGGTGGAGATAAGCCGCCTGATTGGGCGCTGCCTGCGCTGCGCGGTCGATCTGGAAAAAATGCCAGGAGTGACAGTTACGGTCGACTGCGATGTGATCCAGGCCGACGGCGGCACCAGGTGCGCGTCGATCACCGGCGGAATGGTGGCGCTGTGCGACGCCTTTGGCTGGATGAAACGCCAGGGGCTGATTAGCGAATCGCCCCTGCGGCATTTTCTCGCCGCGGTCAGCGTCGGCATCGTCGACGGAAAACCGGTACTCGACCTGTGCTACGCGCAGGACAGCCGGGCAGAAGTGGACATGAATGTAGTGATGACCGAGGATGCCAGGTTTGTCGAGCTGCAGGGAACGGCGGAAGGGGAGCCTTTCAGCGAAAAGCAGCTTTCCGCCCTGCGCAGACTCGCAACGAACGGCATCGCGCAACTGATCGCGGCGCAGAAAAAATGCCTCGAGATCAAATGATTAAGAAAATAGTCCTGGCCAGCCGCAATCGAAAAAAACTGGAGGAGTTGCAGGCTTTGCTGGCCGGGCTCGGGGTGGAAGTGGCAGCGGTATCCGCGTTCCCCGGTTCGCCCGAGGTCGAGGAAACGGGAAAGACCTTTGCCGAAAACGCGGCGCTGAAAAGCGAGGCGATTGCGCGTTTTACCGGCCTGCCCGCGTTGGCCGACGATTCGGGGTTGCTGGTCGAGGCGCTGAACGGAGCTCCCGGAGTTTATTCCGCGCGCTTCGCGGGTGAAAACGCGACCGACGCCGACAATAACCGGCTGTTGCTGGAAAAGCTGCGGGGACAGGAAAACCGCCGGGCGAAATTTGCGTCATTAATCGCCTTTTCCATTCCCGGCAAAGAAACGGTTCTGTTCGCGGGAGAGACTTCCGGCGTCATTATCGGCGCTCCCCGCGGCGAAAACGGCTTCGGTTACGATCCGCTATTTCTGTCCGACGATCTGGGCAAAACTTTCGCCGAGGCTGGAGCGGCGGAAAAGAATGCGATCAGCCATCGCGGTCGCGCCTTGCAAAAATTTCTGGCCTATTGCAAATCGTATCCTGATTTTGCATAATTACTGCCTTTTCCCCGGTTCCCGGTCGATTGTCGTCATGGAGCCGAGGTTGTTTGTAAATAAACGACGGCATCAGGCTGCCGGTTTTTGTTTCTAATCTGGAGAAAATGATGCCAAGCTTTTTGATCGGCATTGACTTGGGCGGCACCAACCTGCGTTGCGCCCTGGTCGACGAAAACCAGAAAATCATCGCCCGTTACGAGACCGACACCCGTGCGGAGCAGGGACCTGACGCCATTGTGGAGAGACTGGCCACCGGGGTGGAGGATGTCCTGCGTCAGAAAGTGGTGGACAGAAACGACGTTCTGGTGATCGGCCTGGCCGCTCCCGGACCGCTGGACGGGCGTAATGGCATAGTTCTGAAAGCGCCCAACATGCCGGGCTGGGAAAATTATCCAGTCGCGGAAAAGCTGCGTGCAAAAACCGGCCTCCGCGTCTTTCTGGAAAACGACGCCAACGCTGCGGGCTGGGGAGAGTACGTCGCAGGCGCGGGGCGCGGCTGCGAAAACATGGTACTGATGACTCTCGGCACCGGGGTGGGAGGCGCGATTATCATTAACGGCCAGATGTTGCACGGCCCTGACTGGACTGCCGGGGAGATCGGGCACGTGGTGGTGGTGGACGGCGGGCGGGTCTGCGGCTGCGGCGGCAAGGGCTGCCTGGAGGCATACGCCTCGGCCACCGCAACGGTGAGACGTTTTACCGAAGCGCGCAAACAGGGCTGGCAGACGAGTTTGAACAAGGAAATCGTTACTTGCGCTGATATCTTCGACACAGCCAAAGGCGGCGATAATCTGGCCAAGCATATAGTTGCCGAAACCGGGCGGTATCTGGGACTGATGGCGGCGAACATGGCCAACCTGCTGAATTCGGAGCGTTGCATCTTTTCCGGCGGCATGATCAAGGGCGGCGACCTGCTGTTCGACGCGATCCGGAAAGCCTGCGCGGAACACGCTTTCCCCGCGCCAGGCAAAAGACTGGAAATACTTCCTGCTCAACTCGGCAGCGACGCAGGGCTGATCGGCGCGGCGGGCTGTGCGCTGGTGGCGCTGGGCTGCAAAAGTATCTGACGCTGAATTGCGCCACCATCATAACGCCGCCCGAGCCTGCGTCAGCCTGCAGGCTCTTCGGCTTTTAATCAGGGCTGCGTGTTACTTGCGGAGAACTTCAACTTGGTGAAACAGGAAAACATTCGTAACTTTTCCATTATCGCGCATATCGACCACGGCAAAAGCACGCTGGCCGACCGGTTGCTGCTGGCGACAGGCTTGGTGTCTGAGCGCGATTTCCGCGACCAGTTCCTCGACGACATGGAACTGGAGCGCGAACGCGGCATCACCATTAAAGCGCGGTCGGTGGCCATGCCCTATAAGCATACCGACAAGAACGAGTACCTGCTCAACCTCATCGACACGCCGGGACACGTCGATTTCTCGTACGAGGTGTCGCGGTCGCTGGCGGCGTGCGAGGGAAGCCTGCTGGTGGTGGACGCCACTCAGGGCATCGAGGCGCAGACCGTCGCCAACAGTTATCTTGCGTTGAATCATGACCTGGCGATTATCCCGGTCGTGAACAAAATCGACCTCCCTTCCGCTCAGCCGGAAGGGGTGAAGGAGGAAATAGTCGATTTTCTCGGTTGCCATCCGGATGAAATCATCTTCGTCAGCGCCAAGACCGGCCAGGGCGTGCCGGAACTGATCGAAGCCATCATCAAGCGGATTCCCGCGCCGTCAGGCAAAAAGGAAGGGCCGCTGCGCGCGCTGATTTTTGACTCGGTCTACGACGACTATCGCGGCGTCATCAGCCACATCCGGGTTGTCGACGGCGAGGTGGGCAAGGGTGACATGGTGAGAATGCTCCAGGTCGGGCGCGAGTACGACGTAACGGAACTGGGCACTTTCAGCCCCAAGATGAAACAGTGCAACCGCCTGACAACGGGGCAGGTTGGCTACGTGGTAGGCAACATCAAGGAACTGAGCAACGCCAACATCGGCGATACCCTGACCGCGGCGAAGGCGCAAGTCGAGCCGCTGCCCGGCTATGTGGAACCGCAAAGCATGGTTTATTGCGGCCTGTACCCCTCGGCGACGGAGAATTTCGAGAATCTGCGCAAGGCTCTCGACCGACTGGCGCTGAACGACTGCAGCTTCACCTACGAACCGGAAAGTTCGCAGGCGCTGGGGTTCGGCTTCCGCTGCGGCTTCCTAGGGATGCTGCACATGGACATTATCCGCGAGCGCCTGGAGCGGGAAAGCGACATTGATCTAGTGACGACCGCCCCCAACGTCACTTACGAGATTCTGAAAACCAGCGGCGAACTGATCAAGGTGCATTCGCCCGCCGACGTGCCTGACCGGGGGGTTATCGAAGAATTCCGAGAGCCGATCGTAAAACTACAGGTAATGGTGCCGCGCGAATTCATCGGCACGATCATGACCCTGGCGGAAGATCGGCGAGGCATTTACAAGACGCTGGAATATATCGGCTCGTTCCGGGTGCTGCTTTCCTACGAGATTCCATTTGCGGAAATCGTCTTCGACTTTTACGATAAACTGAAGAGTTCCACCCGCGGCTACGGGACGATGGATTATGAGTTACTCTGCTACCGCGATTCGGACTTGGCGAAGATCGATATCCTGGTGGCGGGAGTTCCGGTAGATGCGCTGTCGCTCATCTGCGTGCGGGACAAGGCCGACAAGCGCGGGCGGGCGATCCTGCAGAAGCTGCGCAAGGAAATTCCGCGCCACATGTTCCAGGTCGCCCTGCAGGCGGCGGTGGGCGCCAAGGTGGTGGCGCGGGAGAACATCGCGCCGTTCCGGAAAAACGTCACCGCCAAGTGCTACGGCGGCGATATCACCCGAAAACGCAAACTGCTGGAAAAGCAGAAGGAAGGCAAGAAACGGATGCGGATGGTAGGCAACGTCACGGTACCGCAGAAGGCGTTTCTGGCGGTGCTGGATTCGCGGGACGATTGATTACCGCTGATTGGAGAAATTATGGACACGCAATTCCAGGAAGACACCGCAGGCACCGCGCCGCAGATAATTCTCGGCGGCCCGTCGGTAGTGCCGGGTTCGCTGGCGCGGGGAAGAACGACGCTTTCCGGAAACGAGGCGATCCTGGTGGTGATCGACGTTCAGCAGAAGCTGCTGCCGGCGATTTCACGCGGAGAGGAAATCGTCAAGCGTTGCGAGATCCTGGTGCAGGGGGCAAAGGCGCTGGGCGTGCCGGTGGTTCTGACCGAGCAGTATCCCTCCGGCCTGGGTTCCACGACCGCGGACATCACCCGGCACGCGGGCGACTGTCCGTGCGTGGAGAAAATGACTTTTTCCTGCGCCCGGGAACCAGCCTTCATGAGCACGCTGGAAATTTCCGAACGCAGACAGGTGCTGCTATGCGGCATCGAAACCCATGTCTGCGTGTTGCAAACCGCGCTGGGACTGTTGGAGGACGGCTATGTCGTACATGTGGCGGCAGACGCAGTCGGTAGCCGCAGCGATAAAAATCACGAAAACGCGCTGTCCCGCCTGGGAAAAGCAGGCGCTATCATCACCAACACGGAAAGCGCCTTGTTCGAAATGCTGGAAAAGGCAGGGACTGACGAATTCAAAACCATTGCAAGGCTGATCCGCTGATGCCGGTCGAACTGGAATGCAAGATTCACGTTGACAATCTGGAAGTCATCGCCTCGCGTCTGCGGGAACTGGGCGCTGATGAAGAAGGCGGCTATTTCGAGCGCAACTGGGTTTACGACCGACCGGACAGAAGTATGCGGGCGGAGCAGATGCTGCTGCGATTGCGCGACACCGGCAGCGGCGGCGACGGATTGCTGACAGTGAAAAAACCAGGCAACGACGCCCGCTACAAGTCCCGGGAGGAAGTGCAGGTAATGGTGGGCGACACCGAGACAATGCGGGAGATACTGTCTTTCCTGGGTTACGAGGAAACCTGGTACTACGAGAAATACCGGGACGTCTGGCATTACGCCGGGTGCGAGATAGTGCTTGACCGCCTGCCTGAAATCGGCTGCTACGTCGAGGTGGAGGGGGGAGGCGGCGACGAGATCGAGCGGATTATACTTGATATGGGACTAGCCCCCTCTAACCATATTGAAAAAAGTTATCTGGAACTGTTTGCCTGCCATTGCGCCGCAACCGGACGGGAATTGTGTCCCATGCGATTCGACCGCAACAAAGGGCAGGCCGCGACGAAAGAACTGTAATGACGCTGATAGACCTTGCCCGCAACAACGAACTCGCTCCCCGGATTGTCAAAACCGCCGAAATAGAAAATGTCTCTCCCGAATTTCTGCGCGCGGGATTGGCAAACGGAACCATGGTGATCCCTTGGGCGCAGGGACACGAACTTTCCCGTCCCTGCGCGGTCGGCGACGGCCTGAGCGTGAAGATAAACGCCAACATCGGCACTTCTCCCGACGCGGGCGACATTTCCGGCGAATTGGAGAAGCTGAAGGCTGCCGTCGACGCCGGGGCGCATGCGGTAATGGATCTGTCCACCGGCGGCAACCTGCGCGAAATCAGGAAGTCCATCCGCGACGCTTGCCCGGTTTCCCTGGGCAGCGTACCTATGTACGAGGCCGGTTACATGGCTATCGACAGCGGGCGTACTTTCCGTCAGATGACTGCCGGAGACATGCTGAAGGCAGTGCGCCTGCACGTCGCCGACGGGGTGGATTTCATTACCGTGCATTGCGGGGTCACTCTGCGCGCGGTCGAGTATCTGAAGAAGAACAGGCGGGTTTGCGGAGTGGTGAGCCGGGGCGGGGCTTTGCTGGCGCGGTGGATGGTGGCGAATAATCAAGAGAATCCGCTGTTCGAGCGGTTCGACGAGGTGATTGATATCTGCCGCGAGACCGACTGCACACTGTCCCTGGGAGATGGGCTGCGCCCAGGCGCTCTGGCAGACGCCGGCGACCGCGCGCAGATCGAGGAGCTTTACACCCTGGGAGAACTGGCCGCGCGCGCGCAGAAACGCGGCGTGCAGGTGATTATCGAAGGACCGGGACACGTTCCGTTCGACCAGATCGCCATGCAGATGAAACTGGAAAAACGCGCCTGCAACAACGCGCCGTTTTATGTGCTGGGGCCGCTGGTGACAGATATAGCTCCCGGTTACGACCACCTGGTCTGCGCCATCGGCGGCACCATGGCGGCGGTCAACGGCGCGAATTTTTTATGCTACGTCACTCCCGCCGAACATCTGCGCCTGCCGGATGCGTCAGACGTCAGGGAAGGGGTTATCGCTACCCGGATTGCCGCGCACGCCGCCGATATCGCTAACGGCATTCCCGGTGCGCGCGACTGGGACGATAAAATGAGCGCCGCCCGCAAAAGCCGCGACTGGGAAAAGATGTTTGAACTGGCGATTGATCCTGAATTCGCCCGCGCCTCCCGCGCCAAAGCGCCGTCGGCGAAAGAAGACGCCTGCTCCATGTGTGGCGATTTCTGTGCGCTGAAAGGCGAGGATTATTTCTGATTTCATACAGCAACTGGCTTTCCCTGATATATTTTATCATTAGTAATACGCTGAATAATTATTAGCAATCCCTAACAAAACTTGCTCCTGGTTTTGTTAGGGATTCACTATGCCTTGCCAATCAAGACTTTATGTCATCAAATTGAATCCTGTTCCGGGATTGGGCTCTAAGCGGAACAGGCATAAATCAGCCCCAGCGAACATCCTAACTAAAATCTAATAAACACCTCACCTGCTTCACATCGTCGACATATACCATCTCTCTCAACTTGCGCTGAATGGTTCAGCGGTGTTTGGGAAGTTTTGCAGAAAACTGGAGAGAGGAGATTGTAAGATGGTGAAGTTTATGCGCTTTGGTTTGGTGGTTGCAGCACTGATGGCAATGTCGGTTTTTGTATGCGGCAAGGCGAATGCGGAAGAGACCAAGATCGTGATGGACGGTTCGACTACGGTCGGCCCCATCGCCAAGGCTTTCGCCGAGTATTTCCAGAAGAACCACAATATCAACGTCACGGTCAGCGAATCCGGTTCCGGTAACGGTGCCAAGGGTATTCTGAACGGCACTTGCGACATCGGCAACATGTCCCGCTTCATGAAGGACAACGAATTCAAGGCCTGCGTCGAGAAGGGCGTCTACCCGGTCGCGCACGCCATTGCCCTCGATGGCCTGCCGATCATCGTGCATCCGAGCAACCCGGTCAAAAACCTGACCATAGATCAAATTCGCGATATTTTCACCGGCAAGATCAAGAACTGGAAGGAAGTCGGCGGAGCCGACCTCGCAATCGTGACCATCAGCCGCGACACCAACAGCGGCACCTACGAGACCTTCGAGGGCATCATCATGCACAAGGAAAAAATCCAAGAAGGTTGCGAATACGTCGGCAGCAACGGCCAGATGCGCGCCCGCGTATCGTCCACCCCTGCTGCCATCGGTTATGCCAGCATCGGCTTCCTTGACCGCACCGTCAAGGCTGTTACGGTCAACGGCATTGAAGTCTCTGTAGAAAACATCCAGTCCGGCGTGTATCCCATCGCCCGCGCACTGTACATGTTCACCAACGGCTATCCGAAGATGGGCACTCCCATTTTCCGCATGGTCACGATGCACCTGACCCGCGACGGCCAGAAAATGATCGAGGAAATCGGTTTTGTTCCGGTAACCAATTACAGGTAAATCGCTTTCCGGTCAGCCTGACCGGATGAGTGGCTTCGCCGCCGCCAGCCTTTGAAACTCGGCGGCGAGCCACAAACTTTATCGCTTTCAAGCCTGCCTGTCGACGGAGAAAAATGTGACCAGTATCGCGGAAAATAGCAACCGAAAGACCGACAAGCCGTCCGCCTCGCTGATTCTCTCCCGGGACACTATCTGGTTCCGCCGAATGCTCGCCCTGACTGGCGAAGGCGTGCTGTTCATGGTGACTTCGCTCTCGATGCTGGCGGTGCTGTCGATTCTCATTTTTGTGGCAATTGACGCGATCCCATTTTTCCGCTCGCAGGGTTTTACGGAATTTTTCACCAGCAATCGCTGGTATCCCTCGCGCGACCCGGCGGAATTCGGCGCATTGTCGCTGTTCTTCGGGTCGGCGGTGGTCACGACGGGGGCGATTCTCTTCGCCGTTCCGGTCGGCGTGTGCGCTGCGGTCTGCCTCAGCGATATTCTGCCTTATTCCGTACGCGAAATCGTCAAACCGGTGGTGGAGATCCTTGCTTCAATTCCCTCGGTAGCTTTCGGTTTCTTCGCGCTGGTGGTATTCGCGCCGTTGCTGCAAGACCACGGCGGGCCGCTGCTGGCCGTACTCGCCCTGGTCATGGGAATTCCGGTTCTCCTGATCGGCATAATCGTTATCGTTGAACTCATGGGCGAGCGGTTCAGTTTTTCATTCTCCAGCCCCGGAGGGATAGCAGTCATGACTGGCTTGCTCGGTGGAGGCGGGTTTGCGCTATACGAACTGTCGACTAATCTGTGGAAAATTCATATCCAAAGCGGCACGAATGTGCTGAACGTCTCGCTTATTCTGGGAGTGATGGCGCTTCCGACCATCGTCAGCGTCAGTGAGGACGCGCTGCAGGCGGTAGGCAAGGAACTGCGCATGGCAGCGTATGGCCTGGGCTCGACCCGTAGCGAGATGCTGCTGAAGGTGGTACTGCCGGCGGCGAGCAGCGGAATTCTCGCGGCGGTTATTCTCGGCATCATGCGCGCGGTGGGAGAGACGATGGTGGTCTGGATGGCGTCCGGCAACGCCGCACAGATTCCCGCCCCCTGGTACGACATCACCGCCCCGATCAGAACCCTCACCGCGACCATCGCCGGTGACATGGGAGAGGCCGACCAGGTGACCGGTTCCGACCGTTATCACGTCCTGTTCGCGTTGGCGCTGTGCCTGTTGCTGTTTTCCTTTGTCTGCAATCTGGTCAGCGAGTGGGTCATCAAGAAAAACCGCGCACGTTTGAAGGGCGAATAATTATGAATCTGCGAACCAGGCACGTACTGGATAAAACGTTTTCCTCGCTTTCCTACCTGGCCGTCGGCTTCATAGCGGTGGCGCTCCTGATTCTGCTGGGACCAATCGTCATAAAGGGCAGCAGCGCTTTTATTTTCAAGGGTACGATTGAGCACCGCAAGGCTATGCGCGGTATCTTTGAACGCGAAGACGACGGGCTGGACAAGGAGAGCGAGAGCGTGGAGGCCGCGCGCGCTCCGGTCTATGAAAAAATTGCCGAATATGAGAAGTGGCTGGAAGGGATTCCCGCCCGCGAGCGCCGCGACCGCCGGGATTTGCTCAAGGATTTCAAAAAAGAACTTCGCCACCTGTTTGGGCCGCTTCCAGGCGACAGCGCTCCGGTCATGCCCCGCCAGGCCTACGGCACGACGCGTTGGGATCGCTGCCTCATCGCTTACGATCATGTGGTGAATATCGAAAGCTGGGATTACTCCGTGCCGGGAGCTGCGGGAACCAAGGTATTCTCCCCCCGGAAAGGCCTGTTTGCCGGAACCCCGCTGGAATCCGTCTTCGACATGGAACTCAGCCGGAGCAACCTCGAAAACCTGATGGCGCCCAAGCTGACATGTTACTGGCGCTTCCTGACCGACAACCCGGAAGACTCCTATCTGTTCGGCGGAATCAGGCCTGCGGTTATCGGCACACTGTACCTCACGCTGGTGGCCATGCTGTTTGCCGCGCCTACCGGCATAATCGCCGCGATTTATCTAGTGGAATACGCCCGTGAATCGCAGATGATTTCCATTCTGCGCAGTTGTATCAGTACCCTGGCCGGGGTACCGAGCATTGTCTTCGGCCTGTTCGGGCTGGCCTTCTTTATCAACACTCTCGGCGTGTCGGACTCCAAGAGCGTCCTTGCCGGTGGCCTGACCCTGGGACTGCTGATCCTGCCCACGATTATCCGTGCCTCGGAAGAGGCGATCCGGGCGGTACCCCATACCTATAAGGAAGCCTCGGTCGGACTGGGAGCCAGCCGCTGGCGGACAGTAACCAGGGTAATTCTGCCCGCCGCGCTGCCCGGCATCCTGACCGGCATAGTAATCAGCATGGGTCGCGCCGCTGGCGAAACCGCGCCAATCATTTTCACCGCCGCCGTAAGCGTCGGCGCGCCGCTGGGAATCAGCCAGATATTCGACAGTCCTACCCAGGCGCTGCCGTGGGGAATTTACAATCTCACTACCGAACACGAAGCGGTGGATCAGATTCGCCACGTCCAATTCGGCATGGTGCTGACCTTGATCGCCATCGTGCTGATTCTTAATATTTCCGCCATTCTGTTGCGCGCCAGGGTAGAGCGGAATCTGAGGGGGTAGATTCTACGTTCTCCGATTTCTGAATTTAATAATAAGCAGAGGAGATACGAGCATGACAGTGGCCACGCAGACGCCGGATATCGCGGCGGCAAAGGAGAAAAAAAGTATGACCTCAGCCACGCAAACGCCTGATCTGGAGGCGTCAGGAAAGAAAGACGGCATGGCGATAGTCACGCATACGCCTGAAGCCAAGGCGAATCTTAATCTCGAAACCCATATTGCCGCCGAAGGGCTTTCGGTCTGGTACCGGACGACCGAGGCGGTGAAGAAGGTCGATATGATGATCCAGAAAGGCGCGGTCACCGCCATCATCGGGCCCAGCGGCTGCGGCAAAAGTACGTTCCTGCGTTCAATCAACCGGATGAACGATCTGGTTCCAGGCTGCAACGTTACCGGACGGATGGTGCTGGAAGGCCAGAATATCTACGCGCCTGAAGTCGACGTGGTGGCGTTGCGACAGCGCGTGGGGATGGTTTTCCAGAAGCCCAATCCCTTTCCCAAATCAATTTTTGAAAACATCGCCTTCGGCGTCCGGTTGCAGGGTATAAGCAATCGCGGGCGGTTGAGCGAGATTGTCGAGCGCAGCCTGACCCGCGCGGCGATCTGGGACGAAGTCAAGGATCGTCTGACCCAGAATGCGCTTGGGCTTTCCGGTGGTCAGCAGCAGCGCCTCTGCATCGCCCGCGCGCTGGCGGTAGAGCCGCAAATTCTTCTGATGGACGAGCCTGCTTCAGCTCTTGACCCCCGCGCCACCGCCAGGATCGAGGATCTGATCGCGGAATTGCGCGGCGATTTCACGATTGTGATTGTCACGCACAATATGCAGCAAGCCGCGCGCGTGTCTGATTACACCGCGTTCTTCTACGAGGGAGTGATGGTCGAGTACGGCCCCACTCAGCAGATATTCACCAACCCGAGATTCAAACAGACGGAAGATTACATTACTGGTCGCTTCGGCTAAAGGAAAAATAAATGTCACTACACATGCAGCGCGAAATGGAAAAGCTCAAGAAAAAGTTGCTTTACCTGGGTAGCCTGGTGGAGGATAACCTCAAGGCGGCGATTCGTTCCGTCGCCAATCGGGACAATCTCCTGGCCTCCCAGGTTATCCAGAAAGACAAACTCGTCGACGAGATGGAAGTGGAGGTGGAAGAGGACTGCCTGAAGGTTCTCGCCCTGTACCAGCCGGTAGCCGGAGACCTGCGCTTCATCGTCGCGGTTCTGAAAATCAACAACGATCTGGAGCGTATCGGCGACCAGGCGGCGAATATCGCAACCAAGGTGAAATCCCTGGGGCCGGGAGCGAACGCCAACATCCCGTTCAATTTCGACGAGATGTACGAGAACGTGCAGATGATGCTGCGCCAGTCGCTGGACTCTCTGATCAATATGGACACGAGCGTCGCCCGGGCGGTCTGTCGCAACGACGATAAGGTCGACGAAATGAAAAAAGTGGTGCGGGAACAGGTAATGGCCGAAATTTCGGTGCATCCGGATTATGCGGTTGTATTGATGGCCAACCTGGGCGTGGCGAGGAACCTGGAGCGAGTCGCGGATCTGGCCACCAACATCGCCGAGGACGTGATCTACATGACGGTGGGCAATATCGTCCGCCATCACGTGACCGACTGATTACCTCTTTGTCTAGACATCTGGAGAATCGCCGCGCAACTTGCGCGGCGATTCTTTTTTTCGCGAGACAAGAGGCGCTCCAGTTCAACCCGAGCGCACGCCGATTGAATATATCTCCGCTATTTGAGCTTTGTCCAGAATATTATCCTGTATTATTCTCATTGATCTACGTTTATGCTATTATTTATCAACTTTTCCGCAGAATATATTTGACTAACCGCAAAAGCTACGATATATAAGTAATAGACAGAACATTTCCAAAAACTAGCGACGTATCCCCGCGACCGGAGAATTTCATATGGAAAAAATCATTACCGGGCTGGTTAAAAGTAAAAAAGGCGTTCTCGCCCTGCTGACGGAAAAACTGGCCGAGATGGACATCAACCTGCGCAGCGTCGCGGTGGCCGAAACCGAAGGCGAACCGCTGGCCTACATGACGCTGGTGGCCGACATCGACGCCGACGAAATCGAGGAGATGAACCGGGAATTGCTGAAGCTGGATATTGTCGAGTCGCTGCAATATCTCGCCGCAGGCGACCACTACGAGCGCGAGCTGCTGCTGGTGAAGCTGTCTATCGAGGAAAACAAGCTATCGCATATCATGCAGATCGCCGAAGTCTTCCGCGCGCAGGTGGCGGGGGTGGGACACAAGACCATTACCCTGGAATATGTCGGACAGACCGACCAGCTTGACGGCCTGATCAAGATGCTGAAGCCTTTTGGCATTGTCGCCCTCGCCCGCACCGGCCGCACCGCGCTGAAGAAGGACGATTAGTCTGCCATGATAAAACGTGTTGAAGACATCCTGACCTTGGCCAAGGGGCGTCCCGACCGACCGCGCGTGGTGGTAGTGGGCAGCGAAAACGACGCTTCGCTGGAAACCGTCTGCGCCGCACACGCCGAGGGGTTGAGCGTTGCCACTCTCATCGGCGACCGCGACAAGACTTTGCAGATCGCGGAGGAAAATAGCCTCGATTTGTCACCGTTTGAACTGATCGACGCGAAAGACCCGGACGAGGTTTTAGAAAAATCCTTCCGAGCCATGGCCGACGGTGGCGATTTCCTGATGAAGGGGCAGTTCTCCACCGGCCTGATGATGAAAAAAGTTTTGGAAAAACAGTACGGTTTCCGCACCGACCGAATTCTGAGCTACTGCGGCGCGTTCAATGCTCCCGGCGAGAACAGGCTGATGCTACTGACAGACGCGGGCATCAATATTTCGCCCGACATGGCGCGCAAGGTCGACATCGTCAAGAACGCGGTTGATATGGCGCACGCGCTCGGAATCGAATGCCCCAAGGTAGCGATGCTGGCGTTTGTGGAAAAGGCCGACGACCCGCGCATCAAGGCCACCCTGGACGCGGCGCTGATCGCGAAGATGAGCCAGCAGGGCGAGATTCCCGGCTGCATTGTCGACGGTCCCTTCGCGCTGGACAACGCCGTCTCCCCGGAAGCGGCGCGGATCAAGAAAATCGGCGGTCCCGTGGCCGGACAGGCGGATATCCTGGTGACGCACGACATCAACATGGGCAACGCCATCTACAAGGCCTTGCAGGTCTGGCAGCAGGCGCTGATCGCGGGCACGGTGCTGGGCACGAAAATTCCGATCGTCCTCACCTCGCGCGCCGACTCGATGCCGACCAAGCTGCACTCCATCGCCTTGGCCATTCTCCTGACAAAGGTAAACAGATGAACCCGCGCATTCTGGTAATCAATCCCGGCTCCACCAGCACCAAGATCGCGCTCTATCACGGAGCGCGTTCATTGTTTGAAACCACCCTGCGGCACGAACGCGCGCTGCTGGAAAAATGCGACGGCGTGATGAAACAGGACGCCTTGCGCGAGGCGGCGGTACGCGAGGAACTTTCAAAGCGGAATATGTCTATCAGCGAAATCAAAATCTTCATGGGACGCGGCGGTCTGCTCCGACCGATTCCGGGCGGCACCTATGCCATCAACCAAAAGATGATCAACGACCTTGCCTCGTGCAGCTTTGGCGAACACGCTTCCAACCTCGGCGCGATCATCGCCTCGCGCCTGGCTAAGGAAGCGAAGGGGAAGGCCTATATAGCCAACCCGGTAGTAGTCGACGAATTAAGCGACGTGGCGCGGATTTCGGGACACCCGGCAATGCCACGCCGCAGCATCTTTCACGCGCTGTCGCAAAAAGCGGTGGCGCAGAAGGCGGCAGCGAAGCTGGGTAAAAAATATGAAAAATGCAACTTGATCGTCGCCCACATCGGCGGCGGCATCACGGTCGGCGCGCACGAAAAAGGCCGCGTGGTCGAGGTCAACAACGGCTTGGAGGGGGACGGATCTTTCACCCCCGAACGCACCGGCGGCGTAACAGTGATGGATTTTTACCGTTACGCCCTCGCGCACAAGCTGGACGAAAACCAGGCCGTGTCCCTCGTCAGCCGTAACGGCGGGCTGCTGGCGCACCTCGGCACCAACGACTGCCGCGTGATCGAGGAAAAGATCAGACGCGGCAATAAGAAATTCGCGCTGGTCTATGCCGCCTTCGCCTATAACGTCGCCAAGAACATCGGCTCCTGCGCGGCGGCGCTGGCGGGCAAGGTGGACGCGGTCGTCCTGACCGGCGAGGTTTTGTACGGCGAGATTTTTCGCAAGGAACTGACGCGGCGCGTGAAGTGGATCGCGCCGGTACAGGTATTTCTGAAAAACTCGGAGATGGAGGCGCTGGCCAGCGCGGGGCTGGAAGTGGCCTCGGGTAAGAATAAAGCCAGTAATTATTGATTCACGCCGCGGAGAAAAGCATGGCAAAGAGAAAATTCGTAATCAAGGTAGACGAGGACTTGTGCAAGGGCTGCCTGCTGTGCGTGGAGTTCTGCCCCAAGGATTGCTTGCAGGTTTCGGAAAATCTGAACCGCAAGGGCGTGCAATACGCGGTGTTCGCCAGCGGAGAAAACTGCACCGGCTGCAAGAACTGCGCCACGGTCTGCCCCGAGGCGGCGATCGAGATTTACGAAGAAGCGGGAGGCGAATGATGGGCAAGCGCGTGTTGATGAACGGCAACGAGGCGTTGGGCGAAGGCGCGATTCGCGGCGGATGTGACTGCTATTTCGGCTATCCCATCACCCCGCAGAACGAATTGACCGCCTACATGGCGGTGAACATGCCCCAGCGGGAAAAAGTATTCGTGCAGGCGGAAAGCGAGGTGGCGGCCATCAATATGGTCTACGGCGGCGCGGCGGCAGGCAAACGCGCCATGACTTCCTCATCCTCGCCCGGCATCAGCCTGAAACAGGAAGGCATCAGCTACATGGCTGGCGCGCAACTTCCCGGGCTGATCGTGAACGTGCAACGCGCGGGGCCGGGACTGGGCGACATACAGCCTTCGCAGGCCGACTATTTCCAAGCGGTCAAGGGCGGCGGCCACGGCGATTACAGGCTGCTTGTTCTCGCGCCCGCGTCAGTGCAGGAGACGCACGATTTCGCGGCGCAGTCGTTCGATCTGGCCGACAAATACCGGATGCCGGTCATGATCCTGACCGACGGTAGGCTGGGGCAGATGATGGAGCCGTTTGAATTGTGGGAAGGGAAAATCGAAACCTTCGACAAGCCCTGGGCGCTGATCGGCGCGAAAGGCAGAAGCGGCAACGCCATCCATTCCTACTGGGGTCAGGCGCCGGGATTGGAAATAGTCAATCTGGCGTTGCAGGAAAAATACCGCCTGATTGAAAAAGAAGAAGTCCGGTTCGATACATACAAGCTGGACGACGCCGAGTTGATGCTGGTGGCCTACGGCACTTCCGCACGCCTGTGCCGCGAGGCGGTCGACCTCGCGTGCGCCGACGGCATCAAGGCGGGACTGCTGAGGCCGATTACGCTGTGGCCGTTCCCCTCGCGGGAAATCTCCGCGCGGCTGGCGCGGATGAAAAAAGTCCTGACCGTGGAAATGAGCGCCGGGCAGATGGTGGAGGACGTGCGGCTGGCGGTGAACGGCGCGGTTCCGGTCGAGTTTTACGGTCGTCTCGGCGGTGCGGTGATGACGGTGCGGGAGATTTACGAAAAGATCAAGGCTATCGCCTGAGAGGAACACTTATGGTTATGACGCCTGTTTATAAAAAACCAAAAACGCTGCGCGACGCGTCGATGCACTTCTGCCCCGGCTGCGGCCACGGCATTCTGCACAAGCTGCTCGCCGAAATCATCGACGAACTCGGCATCCGGGAGCGGACTATCGGCGTCGCGCCGGTAGGCTGTTCGGTCGTTCTCTACGACTACCTCGACCTCGACATCAGCGAATCCGCCCATGGTCGCGCCCCGGCGGTAGCCACCGGCATCAGCCGCTGCCTCCCTGGCGCCGTGGTTTTCGCCTACCAGGGCGACGGCGACCTCGCCTCTATCGGCACCGCCGAAGTCATCCACGCCGCCAACCGCGGCGAACATTACGTCACCGTTTTCGTGAACAATACCATCTACGGCATGACTGGCGGACAGATGGCTCCGACCACGATGGTTGGTCAAGCATCAACTACCTGCCCCGGCGGGAGAGACCCGGAGACGATGGGCAACCCCATGCGGATGTGCGAAATGCTGTCGGCGCTGGACTCGCCCTCGCTCATCGCCCGTGTCAAGCTCGACGGCCCGGCGGGAATCAGGAAAACCAGGGCGACGATAAAGCAGGCTTTTGAATACCAGATGGCGGGGAAGAAATTCCCGTTTGTCGAGGTGCTGTCTCCTTGCCCCACTCACTGGAAACCACGCCCCGGAAAGCGATGGAGCGCATCCGCGAGGAAGTGGAGAAGGTTTTCCCGGTCAAGGTGTTCCGTGAATAGCGCGTGCCGCACGGGCATATTTTGCTGTCGCGGATTCGATGGTTCCAGACTCCCGCGCCCCCTTCGTTCGCGGATGAAAGGTAACCTTACGAACGTCATTCCCGCGAAGGCGGGAATCCAGGAGGTGTTGGCTTAAAGGAAAGGCGTCTATCATGGAAGAAAAAGTCATTTTTTCCGGTTCCGGCGGACAGGGGCTGATGATGATCGGCAAGCTCTTCGCGCATATCATGCTGGAGAAATCGCCGCACCTGACCTTCTTCCCCAGCTACGGCGCGGAGGTGCGCGGCGGCACGTCGAATTGCCAGGTCGTACTGTCGGACAAGGAAATCGCCTCGCCCCTGGTGGATGAAGCCAGCAGCCTGGTTCTCCTCAATCAGCCCAGCGTCGACCGCTTTCTGCCCGCACTCGGCAAAAAGGGAATGGCGTTTATCAATACATCAATGGCGAAAGCCCCGGAAGAGGGAAATGTCTACGGCCTGCCTGCCAGCGATCTCGCGCTGGAAGCGGGTTCGGTGCGCGCGGCCAACATTGTCATCTTCGGCGCGTACCTGGGGCGGCGCGGGTTTCTTACCCAGGACGAGGCGCGCGAGGCGATCAGAAACGCCTTCTCCGGCAAGGGAGAAAAAGTCATCGCCGTCAACGACGCCGCGCTCACCCGGGGCTGGGATTATTTCTGAAAACCCGCCGGGCCGGTGAACCTGTCGTAACCCTTCAGCGAAAAAACCGGTGCGGCTGACGCCCAGGGCACGCCAATTTCCGACAACAGCTTTTCCTCTGTAAATGCTTTTCTGATGTCGTCATCGACGCCGTCAATCACGGTACGCATCGAATCTTCGCCAGCTTCAATCCTGCGAGTAAACCGAGCATCAATTTTTCTGACCGGCGAGGACTGGTGCGATCCGTTCACGCACAGGGTCTGCGTTCCCGCAATCGGCAGATCGCAGACAAACGCATTCCTGTCTTTCATCCGCGCCAACAACGCGTCGAAAACCAGTTCCTGCGAAGTACCCACCGGATAGGATTTGACACGACCGTCGGCATAGCTGAACGCAAGCCTGTCCCCGAAATGCCAGGCCAGTTCTCCTTTATCGCCCCGAGCTACGATCAGCGGATGTTCCAATTTCTCAGGACAGTGCGTCACGATAAAATACAGCGACAGGCCGGTAGCCGTCACGATCCTGATAGAAGCGGTATCGGCGCTTTCAATGTCGTTGCCGCGATAAAGTTCGGCCTGAACGCTGGCCAGCTCCGCCGACCGGTTACGCTCCGTCCCGGCGAGGAAACAGATCATGTTGAGCTGATGCGCAAGGGCATTGTTGTAGGGCGAATCCAGCACCCAGCTTTCGCCGCAGCGCAGTTTTCCCGCCCAGTTGTTGCGAGCGTAATAATTGTCGTTGCGCGGCCAGAGCGCATAACATTTGATACATTTGAGCGTGCCCAGCCTGCCGGAAAGAATTTCGTCCTTCATCTGCAGGGCGTCGGGCTGGTACATGCTTTGATAGCCGACGGCAACAAATCCGCCGGTTCGCGTTTCCACCTCGCGCATGGCAGCGACTTCCTGCACGGTGGCGGCGGCGGGCTTTTCCAGATACACGTTCATACCCGCTTCCAGCGCGGCGATAGTCATGGGCGCGTGCAGCGGAATGCCGGTGGGAATGAAACACAACTCGGCGGCGTTTTTATATTTCGCCAGCATCTCCCTATAATCGCGGAACAACTCGCAACCCAGTTCCCGCAGTTTGGCGCACTTTTCCTGTTCCTCTTCCTGGTTGATGACAGCCGCCGCCACGATCTGCACCCGGCCTTTTTCACTTTCCAGCAGCAGATTATTATAATGAACCTGGCCGTAACCAGACACTCCGATGATGCAGGCTCGTATCATATTTCTCTCCCCCCAGGCAAGGACCGCAAGCTCTGATTTATACAAATTTCCATATCTGCCATCTTCGTCTTTTCCCCCCCACTCGTCAAGCAATCGCTTCCCGGATAACTCCGAAGTGAAAAAATGCCAAGCACGGCGTTGAATTATTCCTCGTATATGCCTATGATATGCGAATATAATTATGTTTTACCCGTCCGTCGCCGCCGACTGTCCGTAAATGCCATTGCATACAGTATTTGTGGCTCGCCGGGCGCGGTTTACGCTTTCATTTTCAGGAGACAAGCATGACACATGTACGCATCAAGGACATACTCGCGCGCGAAACCGCCGGGGGCAGCATCACACTCAAAGGCTGGTTGCGCACTGCCCGTCACGGCAAGGCCTGTTCCTTTCTTGAAGTGAACGACGGTTCATGTTTCAACGGCATCCAGTGCGTCGCCGATCCCGTCCTGCCGAATTACGAATCTGAAATCAAGAGATTGAACACCGGCTGTTCGGTCGAGATTACCGGCGAGCTGGTGGATTCGCCCGGACAGGGGCAGAAGTTTGAAATCCAGGCGAAGGCGGTAGTCGCCGTCGGGTTCACAGACGAAGACTATCCCATGCAGAAGAAACGCCACTCCTTCGAGTTCCTCCGCACCATCGCGCATCTCAGGCCGCGCACCAACGCTTTTGGCGCGGTCTTCCGCGTGCGCAACGCCGCCGCGCGCGCGATCCACAACTTTTTCCAGGAACGCGGTTTCATCTATCTGCACACTCCCATCATCACCGCCTCCGACTGCGAGGGCGCGGGCGACATGTTCCGCGTCTCCACTCTCGACGCCGCCAATCCCCCGAAAAAGGAAGACGGCTCGGTCGACTTCTCCCAGGACTTTTTCGGTAAGGAAGCGCACCTCACCGTTTCCGGTCAGCTTGAAGGAGAAATCGGCGCGCTGGCTCTGGGCAACATCTACACCTTCGGCCCCACCTTCCGCGCGGAAAATTCCAACACCAGCCGCCACCTCTCCGAGTTCTGGATGGTGGAGCCGGAAATGGCGTTCTGCGACATCGACGGCGACCAGGAAGTGGCCGAAGACTTTCTCAAGTACATTTTTAAATACGTAATGGCAAGCTGTCCCGACGACATGGAGTTCTTCAATGAGCGGGTCGATAATACCGTGCTGGAAACCATGAACCATATCGTCGATACTCCCTTCGAACGCATCACCTACACCGACGCCATCGCCATTCTGGAAAAAAGCGGCAGGAATTTCGAGTTCCCGGTGAAGTGGGGCATCGACCTGCAGAGCGAGCACGAACGCTACCTCACCGAGGAGCATATCAAGAAACCGGTTATCGTCACCCACTATCCCAAGGAAATAAAGGCGTTTTACATGTACCTGAACGAGGACGAAAAGACCGTGCGGGCGATGGACGTGCTGGTTCCGAAGGTGGGCGAGATCATCGGCGGCGCGCAACGCGAGGATCGCCACGACGTCCTGAAGCGCCGCATCAACGAACAGGGACTGGTCGAGGCGGATTACTGGTGGTATCTTGACCTCCGCCGCTACGGCTCGGTGCCGCACGCAGGCTTCGGCCTCGGGTTCGAGCGGGTGGTGCAATTCATGACAGGAATGCAGAACATCCGCGACGTCATCCCCTTCCCCCGCGTGCCGGGGTATGCGGAGTTTTAGTGCGTGTACAATCTCCCCTCCCCTTCCAAGGGGAGGGGTTCAGGGCTATCGCATTAAAAAAAGCTGTATTTTGTGAATTATACGCCCAAGTGGCATCCATAATTTACCGTGAAAGCTTCACTGAAGGGCAAAATAAGTTCCCTCGCCCCCTGAGGGGGAG
>JAGUZQ010000060.1 GCA_020060765.1 Planctomycetota bacterium
GCGCCACCTGCGCAGCTTTATCTCTTCCGCCTGATATCTTACTCCGGTCGCCTCACCTCGCGTCCTGATAAGGCGAACAGCAGGAGGTTGATATCATAAACCTGGTCGTGCGCCAGGGTGACCTTGACAACGCCTTTTTCCGGACAGGGATTGACCCATTCCCATTGGTAGAGCAGCAGGTCATTGCCCAGCGCATCCTTGAACGCGTGGATATAGCGGTTGTCGTTGGTGCAGCGCATCAGCGAATTGCTGTCGATCTGCCTGATATTTTCTCCCAGCCGCAGGTTCAGCGCCCGCACCTCGCCGTCGTCGTATTCGACCAGGTATTTGCCGCAAGGGTAACCGTAAATCCACGCGCGATTGCCCAGCAGCTGTTCTTTGGCGTATTTGGCGTCAACATAGGCTGTATGCAGGAATATCAGCGAGGAATATTTCCCGCTGTCAAGTGGAATTGTCACAGGCGCGGTGTCGGAGTTGATTTTCAGACAGTTGTTTTCTTCCGTCGAAAGCGCGGTCGGGATATTGCCCGGTTCCTTCAGACTAGAGGGGAATTTTACCGCTTCTCCCGCTTTGCCGTATAGTTCCGGTTTCGCCGCCAGCAGGAATTTATCAAGGCTGCAATTCATCTGTTGAGTAAAATCAAAGGTCTTGATTTTTTCCGACGCCCAAGGATTGGGCTTGACCGCGCAGATATTGCGCACCGCGATCAGGCGCCCGTTTTCGATTTCATCCTCGACGGTATGGCGGGGATCGTTCAGGATGTTCCAGGCGTAATCGCCGATGCGGAAAGGCGCGTAGGAATAGTGCGCGTTTTTCGCGCCGTCCTTGTCATAGAGCCGTATTTCCGGGCCAAAGCTATAGGTAATTTTGCCAGCGCCCTTGATCTTTTTCCGGGTCTCCTCGCCGAAAGTCCACCAGCCGGTGGCTGTGCTCCAGACCTCAAACCCGTGCGACAGGAAATATTCCGCCGCCTTGTCCGGGTCGCCACCCGCCCAGGAGGTGATGATGATGTCCTTGGGGAAACGGTCGATGATTTTGTAATTGTCAAACCGCTTGCCGTTGTGGTACGGGTTGAGCATGTCCTCGAACATCATCATCCTGATGCCCTGCGTTTTCAGCCAATCGTTGAATTTAACATGCCACGCCAGAAACGCCTCCGGTCGGGTTTGCCCATTGTGCAGGACAGGTTCGATTGCCTCGCCCGCTTTCTGTCCGTGCCACCACTCGTCGCCCTTGGGGCTGAGATATTTCGGGCGCATCGCCTCGATCACGTCCAACATGCAGTCGTAGACAATCGGGTCGTGGTCGGGGTGGGTGATGTCGGCCTGATGGTTCTGCCCCTTTTCCCGCAGTTCCGGGTGATACCCGAGCAGCCACCAGTTGGCGTGGCCGCCGATCTGCCATTCCGGGCAGAGGTCGATAAAGCGGTCGCGACAGAAATCAGCCAGTTCCTTCAAGTCGTGCAAACTGTAAATCCGTTCGCTGCCGGAGAATTCCGGACGGCGCTTGTGAATTACCAGTTCGGAAATGTCGAAGCGGAAGACGTTCAACTTCTGGTCGGCAACGAAACGCTCCGCCCAGTCCTTGAGATAATCTATAGAGCGGATTTCCTTGAACTTGTTATTGGGGAATCCCCAGGGGTGCTGCAAGTTCACCAAGCGGTTGGGAAGGTCGGGCCAGTCGAAAATCTCCACGCACTCGACGGGGCGGCTGTCCTCGATTTTCATGCGATGGCGCAGGAGCTGGAAAAAAGTCACGCCGCCATAGAATAGTCCCGCCTCGTCACAGCCGGTTATAACCACCCGCTCCGGCTCAACTTTCAGTCCATAGCCTTCCGGGCGGAAAACTTCGCGCTTTCCGCCGATTTCAACCTCGGGTGTTACCAGCAAAGCCACGCCTGTTTCCGCCGCGGGATTTTCGCTTTCCCGCAGATCGAGATGGCGGCCGGTAAAACCGTAATACCGTTCCATGAAAATTTCCGCAGTTTTCCGGGTGCGCGGGGTCGCGTTGTTGGCGATATAAAGTTTCTCGCAGTCGCGCGCCGCGAAAAAACCTTCCCGCCATTCCACGCGCTTGGGTTTGGGAAAAAGCACCGGCGCGCCGAAGAGATCAGCCACTTCCACGTCGTTGCTGAAATTGACCGATGCCATCCGGATGTCGCCGTTTTCATTTACTATCTCGACATAAACCCCGTAAGTGCCGTTGCAGCTCTTGCAGCCGGGAATGGAAACCGTCGTCTCCAGGTCGCCTGCCGAAAGGTCTAGTTCCTGCTCCTGTTCAAGCATGGTGCAGTCAGCAGTGGCCAGCGTCAGCCGCAGGCGGTATTTTTTTTGCGCAAAACCACGGCAGGAAATCTTGAAAGAGTAATCCGCCTTGTTGTCTCCGCACAGCAGGCGGGAAACGCTTTCCACCGATACCTCGCCTGCGCCGAAAGGCTGGCGGTTAAAAACCAGCAGGCCGAAAAAACGCGGGTCGGGAAACTTGCTTGTCTTGATCCAGCTCAGGGTTTGCAGGCGCGGTTCCTGCCGGTTGATATAATCCTGCGCGAGTTGGAAACCCATGAAGCGCCGCTTGGTCAGATCCGCCTTGAGAGAAGAAAACGGGAACGCCGCTTCCATTGCCCAGAAGCCGTTTTCGTATTTCATTTTTTTGTCGTGCTCAACGGTTTTCGCCGTGACGTTCAGCACCCGGCAGGCGGTGACGTCGTATTCGCGGACATAATCGAAAGTAACGCCGTTGGCGTTGCTCACGAACTGGATCAGCTTGTCGTTGTCGTTCTCGGCGCTGAAAAAAAACTCGCGCGCCTCGTCCTGCCAGACCATGCCGTCGGGCTCGGTCACCGCCGCCAGCGGAGGGGTGGGGAACTCCGCCTGAGAAAATATGTACAGCTTATTTTCATCGTAAGTCAAACGCGCAGCGAATGGGCTGTCGGTTATCTCGGTGCCTGCTTTCAGATAAGAAAAATCCTCCAATCGCACGGCGTTTTTCCAGGCGTCCTCCCCGACCGCACCATCGATAGTTATTTCTCCCGTCAATGGCAGCACCTCGATGGCTTTGCGGATGTTTTCTATACGCAACCCGCGTAGCGCCTTTTCTTCTTTTCCCGGCACCGCGACGATTTTCTTCAGCCTGTAACGCAAGATGTTTCCTCCCCCCTCGGAAGTGGCATAAAGTGTAAGGAATTTCAATGTCCGCCAATCAGCCGGATAATTGGCGCGGCGATAGCCTTTCGTCACCAGGTATTCGCGAGCGCCTTTCTCCAGCGTCAGTTCCTTTACAATAATGGTCTGGTCGGCAAAGCCGGCGTGCAGCGACAGTTTAGCGTAGTCATCGCGGTCATAATCGATCAGCAGTCTGACGCCTTCGCAGGGCTCGCGCCAGGATGCGAGTTGATCCGTGCCAGCCAGGATATAGTCGGTCAGTGCTTTGCCGCGTTCGCCGGAGAAAGAGACTTCGACCCACTTGCCGTTGTCGTTGTCGATTACATTCGAGGCCGGCAGGAGGTCGCTGTCCTTTTTCCAGGCGGCGGTTCTGTTCTTAACCTGGCATTTTTCCGGATTTTCGGCATCGAATAGGACAACTTCGGTCGTATTTTTTCCGTCCGGGTTTTCGACCGCCGGGGTTGATTCTTCTCCGCTGACCGGAATCTGCCAGCAGGCGGCGATAATCGACAGGGCTATCAGGACGGCAGTCATTTTTCTTATACAACGGTTGGGCATGGGCGAGCTCCGGCAGAAAAGGATAGATAAGATTCCCGGTAAAAAGATTAGAACGGCGGTTTTGAAATTTAATCAGCTCACGGGAAGGTGTCGCCCCAGACCGTGTCGGCGGCGAAATCGACGTCGGGACGCTGGTCGTAATTGACGACATGCCCGTCGACGAAAACCATGCCGATTTTAGTTTCCCTGGCGTGACGCCATTCCCAGTAGGTCGGTAGGTGGGTTACTTTCCAGGTGTCCATGGCGAAATAATTGGCATCCATGACCATGAAAGTCTGTGAGTGCTTGCGTACCCGCGTGAACCGCACCAGAGTAAGCCGGTCATTTAGGGCGTATTCGTAGAGTGCCGAGTTTTTCGAAGGGCAGCCGGGGCCGATTTTGGCTGAGGGTTGGTCGCGCCAGAGGTTGATGTCGCCGTAATCGCATTTCCATAATTTATCAGGCCAGCGGTTATACAGGCCACCCGTATATGTATTGGTTGTGAAATGCTGATAATCGCCGATGTAAAGTGACATGCCGAGGAAAGCCTGTTTAAGATTGTTATGGCATTGCGCGTTTCTGGCTTTATCGATCGCCGTGCCCAGTACTGGCATCAGCAGGCTAGCCAGGATGCTGATGATCGCCACCACCACCAGTAACTCCACCAGGGTGAACGCGCTTCTGGCGTTTTGCAAAAACATTTTTCCCATCGGCATCCTCTCCAAGCTTCCCCCTTCACGCACCGGGTTAATCCATCCTCTCGCGGCAGCCTGTTCCGTACTGATAAGCTGTTTCCGGAGCGCCAGCCTGACAATGTCGGCAAACTTCGCGTCGTCCAGGAAAACCTTTGCCTCGGCAATGCTTTTCAATGGTTTGGTTACCCTTAGCATACCTTTCTTTTCCAGGTCTTGCAATAGCACCTGTTTTTTGTGCAGAACGACCTGCGGATGAGTTTTCCTGAAACCGGGCGGTACTGTAAGGTGCGCTTCTGCCGGTGGCTGATCCAGCAGGCCGTGATAATACAAGGCGCTCAAACCGCAGAGAACTCCCTGGGGCTTGCCCTGTTTCGATCTGCTCCACAGGCACCAGCGGTAGCTCTCTGCCACCGACTGCTGGCAGCGTTCAATCGCAGACAGGCGATAGAGGCCAGAGTCTGCTTTGAGCCATTTGTCATTGACGCAGAAATATGAAATAGTGCTGGAGTTGAAGCCCAAGTCAATTGCCTGCTGGGCGGAAAAAAATCCTCCCTGCCTTTCCGCCAGCTCGCGCAGCCTTATCGCCTTGTCGTAATTGTTGCTCATAGAGTAGTCCGCATTGCCAAAGCTCCAACTGAAGTTTAATGCAGGCTTTTCGTAAAACAAGTTTCGCTTTTTTTGTCAATAGCGGAAAAGCACAGAAACTCGTCTAATATACTGATGCAAAGGGCTTTGCATATTGCAGTATATTTTGGATATCATTTAGGTTCGAGTTTCGCCGTTTCCTGTAGCGTGTATACTGAATTGCGCGGAAGGGGCTTTGTTTTTCGGCGGTTAGGAATAAATTATAGACCTTCGCAAGTAGGATAATTAGTAAAAAAGTGCGAAACTCGGACATAACATCCGGTCATCTGATTTGTAATATCAAGCAGCGCCGGACAACCTATCAGTCAAATAGCTGACACATCATCAATCCATAATGCGGGTAGCCGCAGACACGCGATTAATTGTCCAAAAATTGGGTCGGATCGCGCACATCCGGCAGCTTGCCGCTTAATGGTTGCGGGAATATAATGCAATATGGATTTGTGCAGTATTTCGTTTTTTCGGCAGTAAAGGAATTCGGGATGAAGATGAATAAGAAACTGGCGGTGCAGATGTATACCCTGCGGGATTTCACCAAGACGGCAAAGGAGTTTGCCGACACGTTGAAGAAAGTTGCGGACATGGGTTATCCGGCGGTGCAGTTATCGGCAGTGGGCTGCATGAGTGGCGACGCGCCCGAGGTTTCCGCAGCCGAAGCCAAAGCCATGCTTGATGACAACGGCCTCAAGTGTATCGCCACGCATCGCTCTTGGGACAGCCTGCTCAACAAGCTGGACGAGGAAATCGCTTTTCACAAAACACTGGACTGCGACTTCGCCGCTATCGGCGGCATTCCGGCCGAGCCTTACGGTCGCACCCTGGAGGGTTACCGCCAATGGGTCGCCGACACGCGCCCTATCATTGCGAAACTCAAGAAGTCGGGCATCCGCTTCGGCCATCACAATCATTCCCACGAATTTTTCCGTCCCGACGGCGGCAAGCTGACGCTGGAAGACATCCTGATCGATGAAGGCGGCGCAGACCTGATGATGGAGCTCGACCTGTACTGGATCGCCCACGCCGGAGTCAATCCCGAACGCATTCTCGAGCGTTGCAAGAACCGCGTGCCGGTGATCCACCTCAAGGATAAGGAGATGATGGTCGGCAGCAACGATTCCCGTATCGCTGCCATTGGCGAAGGCGGGATGGACTGGCCGCACATCATCCCCGCCTGCGAAAAAGCTGGCGTGCGGTGGTACACGATCGAGCAGGACACCTGCGCACGCGACCCCTTCGATTGCCTGCGCTCCAGCTACGAATACCTGACAGGTTTTTGACTCGCCGTAGCCGTTTTTTCTATTGCAGTGTTAATAAAAAACCGCCGCATAATGCGGCGGTTTTTTTCGAGTGCTTCGCGCAGCTAAAATATATCTTCGGCTTTTTTCTCGCCGTCTTCAGGTTCAGCCGTTGGCCTTTGTTCGGTGTTGCTCCAGACGAATTCTCCCTTCTTGTTGATGTAAGCCCTGCCATTTAAAGTGATCCGCATCGCTCCATTTTTTATTTGGGTGTAGAGAAGGCCTCCGTCGCGTTCAAGCGATATGTCTGCTTCAGAGGTAAACAGGTGCCTAGTTTCATTATTCTTGTCAATAATTCTCACGGAATGCGCCCCTGGGTCTTCGGCGACTATTGCGAAGCCTTCATTGAATTCATTAACCTTCGCATATTGTGGTTTAATAATAATTTTCCCAGCCTTGTCTATATATCCCCACTTGCCGTTTTGCTCTATTCCGGCCAGACCTTCAGAGAATGATTTTACGGCGTTATACGAAGGCTCGATGACAAAATCGCCGACTTTGTTGATGAATCCCCATTTGCCTTCTTTGCGCACTGCGGCCAGTCCTTCGCGGAATTCTTTGACGTCGTAAAATGCGACATCGTCAAATTGATAATCAATAACAGTTTTTCCATCGGTATCGATAAAACCGATTTTCTTGTCTTTTCTTGCCAACACGAGTCCTTCGGAAAAACGATGCGACAAACAGTCGACATTATCCAGCACTACTTTTCCAGTTTCATCAATTATGCATTTTTTGCTGTTTTGTGAATAATTGCGTTCCCCTATCGATCTTTTAAAAGAAAACCCAGCGCCTGCCGAATGCACGGTAAAAGCCTGAGGTATTACAATATTGCCTTTTTTGTCAATATAGTCGCATTTTCTGTCATTCGCGCTAGCTTGAACAGCGGCCAATCCTTCTGAAAATCCCCACGCGTGAGAATACTGCGGGGCAATCGCCATTTTCCCCTCTTTGTCTACGTATCCCCATTGATCGCCAATTTTTACCGGGGCAAGCCCTTCTGAAAAGCCAAGCGCCATGTCGAATTCAAAATTTATCACAACCTTTTCGCCTTGATCTATATATCCCCATTTACCGTTATTCTTGACAGGAGCCAGACCCTCGGAGAATTCCAATACCGCGTCATAGACGGGAGCAATGCAAATTTTTC
Source organism: Planctomycetota bacterium (assembly GCA_020060765.1). Taxonomy (GTDB): domain Bacteria; phylum Planctomycetota; class SZUA-567; order SZUA-567; family SZUA-567; genus JAGUZQ01. The sequence goes on from JAGUZQ010000060.1 coordinate 7,484, forward strand.
CGTCTGGAGCAATAAAGCCGTATTTCTTGAATCTAACGCTGGCCAAATCTGCAGTAAAGTCTCCCGCCATGTCAAACACGCATGGGATGACTTCATTCCCGTTTTGATCAATATAACCGTAGCGGCCGGAAGCATACATCTCGTTTTTCTTTGGATAACGTATTACTCGCGCCAATCCGGAATGAAACTCAAAGGCCTCTCGATATTTCTTGCTTCTGTCTTCCATGGCTATTTTGCCGTCTGTGCCGAAGTACCAGATAGTATAGGGATCGCTGCTGCCTTCCTGTTGCTTTCCAATCACTTTGCCATCTTTTATGATATCTGTAATTTTGCCTTTTATCCCTTTGGCTTGCACCAATCCATCGGAAAAGGCGCCTAAATACTCGTAAATGGATAAATCCAAAACAACTCTGCCCTGATTATTGACGAGAAAATGCACCTTGTCTGACTTTGTCTTGGGATTTGTCGCCGACAGGAGCGCATAACCGCTATTAAACGATTTTGCCGAAAATCTGTTTTGAAGCCATGAGTTGACCGCTAAGTCGTTTATATATAAATTTTCAGGGAAAACGTAGGCGGCTTTTCCAGATTTATCAATAATACTAACCCGGTCTTCCTTTTTCACGATAGCCAGGCCGTCGGCAAAACCATAGGCTCGATCATATATCGGTTCGATTACGATTTTACCGGTTTTGTCAATGTATCCGTATTTGTAAAAGTTTGGCGCAGTTATAATCGCAAATACCGCGTAGTTGTCAGAAAAATCGCCGACATAATCGAATTTCATATTTATCACAATCTTTCCTGATTTGTCGACGAATCCATATTTGCCTGCAAATATATTTCTTTCACGTTCCGTATTTTTCCATTCTCCTCCTATGTTGACGCAGGCCAGGCCGTCGCTGAAGGAGCGGGCGTAGTCGAACTGCGGCTTGATGTTTTTCTCTTTGTCCAGACTGACGTGTATAAAGCCGTATTTGCCGTTTTGCTTGACCAGCGCCATGTCTTCTTTCATTTCCGTCGCGTCCTCAAACATCGGCTTGACCACGACTTTTCCGGTTTCATCGATATAGCCCCACTTGCCGTTTTGCTCAATTGGATATAGCATCTTAGCTTCGGCAGCAGCCGTCTTAGCCGGTTTATTTTCCCCGGCGATAACATGCACCACCGTCGGCAATGCCGCTCCTGAAACTGTGACAGCCACCAGGCAGGCGGCAGCCATTTTTAATTTTGCCCACATCATCATTTTTATCGCTCCCTTTGCAATAAGTCCGATTTTTGGCGCCAATACGACGCCTCCCTTGGCGACGGCAGCGGCGGTCACGGAACCGGCAAGCCCGGCAGGCGCGGCAAGAACGGTGTTGGCTGAAAGTGTAGCCGCCAGCAACGCCGCCGGAACAACCACACCCTTGCGCCGGAAAAAAGACCGCAGTTTTTCCACCGCCCGGGAAACCTTCTTCCTGGCAACCGTTTCCGTAATTCCCAAGCCTGACGAAATTTCGCCGTAATTCCGGTTTTTGAAAAACTTAGCCAGCAACAGTTCCCTTTCGCCCTGGCCAAGACGGTCCAAACCTTCCTCCAGCAGGGGTGCCGCGGCGCTCCAGACGGATTCCACGCTTTGCTCGGTTCCGGCCATTCCCGCCTCCCGTTCCCTTTTTTTACGCAGTCTTTCGTCTCGCAAATACGCCAGCGAAGCATATCTGGTCGTATTGTAGAACCATCCCGGCAGATTGACTTTATCCGGATTCATGGTTGCCGCCTTTTGTGCCAGAATTACAAACACCGCCTGCGTAACGTCTTCCGCCGCGGTCTGGTTTCCCAGCCTGCGCATGGCTGAAGAGAAAACCAGATCGGTATGTTCCGTCACCAAGCCAGCGAAGGCTTCCTGCGAGCCGTCCCGCAAGAAGCGCCTTAACAATTCCGCATCATTCATGTTTGCTCCGGTACTCTTGTTTGAACGCGTTCTGTTAGCATATTTCCTAAAAAACATGGTTGTGACAATTTTTTTCGCTGGTTAATGGTAAAAAGAAAAAAATCGGCAAAAAAAATTTGCAATATCTGGGAAATGGGGTATTAGTCATATATGCCAACGATGGCATATGCGTAAGGAGCAGGATTTTGGCATCTTTGAAAGACATTGCGGAAGCTTCCGGTTTTTCGATTAGAACAGTCTCGCGTGCGCTAAAGGGTATCGGTTACGTAAACGAAGCGACGCGGACGCGGGTTTTGGAGGCGGCGGGTAAAATCGGATATCAGCCCAATCGTTTCGCTAGAAGTCTACGCACCAAAAAGAGTTATGAGATCAGCGCCGTCGCTTTGTCGATTGACGAATTGCATATGGCTAAAATCGCCGCAATGGAGCAGATTCTGCGCCAGTCCGGATATGTCGTCAATCTTATTTTCGGTTTACAGTCTAATGACGGGCAGGAAAAGACGGATTTTCTTAATGAGGTTTTGTCGCATCGTCCGGCAGGGGTGGCGTTGTTCGGCGGATTCGGCGTCGATCTTAAGCGTTATACTGATCAGATCGAACAAAGCGGCGCGCAATATATAGTTTTTGATACGCGGGAAAAAGATGTGGACTCCGTCAGGATCGACCGCCAGCAGGGGGTTTACGATGCGGTGCATTATCTGGCGAAAAAAGGCAAGCGACGCATCGCCTATCTCGGCCAGCAGCATGATCGTTCGCGTCTGGACGGCTACGAGCGCGCCATTGCCGAGTTGTCGCTGGAGAAAATTCTGGTGCAGCCGTTTCTGGACGCCAAAGACGAAAATCTGAAATGGCGTCAGGCGGCGCGGACGCTTGCGGAAATGAACCCCCGTCCCGACGCGATCCAGGCTTATTCCGACACGGTGGCGCTGTCCTTTCTGGCCGGGCTGCACGACTGTGGCCTGCGGGTACCGGAGGATGTGGCGCTGGTGGGTTTCGACGGACGCAGCATGGCGGAGTTCGCCTCGCCGCCGATGACGACGGTTGCGCAGCCCAATGCCGAAGTAGGGCAAAAGGCGGCGGAGATTTTGCTGAAAAAGATCGCGGGAGAACCCACGCCGCCAGAGGGCTGGAGCGTAAACGTGCCTTCGCGGTTGGTGGTGCGCGAGTCGGCGTAATTATAGTATTTTACAAAGGGGTATTCATGTGCGCGGTAAAAATCGGGGCTGTCGGCCTGATGGGACGGGGGTCGTATCTGGCCGGGATTTATCATAATCCTCCGGAGACGGAAGTGGTCGCGCTGTGCGATTGTAACGAGGCGGCGTTTGATTTTCATCCGGAAAGGATGAATGGGATCAATGCGCGGCGCTATCTCTCTTCCTCCGAGATGTATAAAAAAGAAAAGCTCGACTGGATTCTGCTGGCCACGCCTGATCGCACCCACCACCAGTTGATTCTGGAGGCGCTGCGGGCGGGGGTGAACGTTTTCGCGGAAAAACCCATGGCGCAGACTATCGACGAATGCGACGAAATATGTCGGGTCTGTCGGGAAACCGGCAAAATCATCGTAGTGGGCTGCGAATTGCGTTTCGCCGCGCCGGTGGTGAAATTCCGCGAGCTGTTGCGCGGAGGAGCTATCGGCCGGATCATTCACGGCTATTGCGTCGATTCCATCGAGCGCGGCTTCAGCTATTTTCTCCGCGACTATCGCCAGAAAAAGTGGTCCAACGGCTTGCTGATGCAGAAGGGCGTTCATTCTCTCGATTTGATTAACGACCTGATCGATTCGATGCCGGTACGAGTTTTTGCCGACGGAGGGCTGGATTATTTCGGGCAGGACGAAGCGATGCGCGGGAAGCATTGCCGTGATTGCGAACGTAAAGACACTTGTCCCGACGGCGCCTATCAGATTCCCAGTTGGAAAGGTGATTTTCTCGAAAAGGGGGAACACGCCCGCGATCATTGCGTGTACGACCCCGAGGCCGACGTTGAGGACAACACGGCGGTGATAATCAATTACGCCAGCGGCGCGCGCGTGACCTATTCAGAAATTCACTTCGCGCCGGAATATAAGCGCGAGTTCCATTTTATCGGCACCGAAGGGAGAGCAAGTCTGGTGATGGATCAGACCCCGGTGAAAGACGAGAAGGTCAACCTGCACGAATCGGGGCGTGAGGTCAGTATTACCATAACCAAACGTCGTGAGCGCACGGTGGAGGTACCGGTGGAGATGCCGACTGGCGGCCATTGGGGCGCGGACGACAGAATGCGCGACGCCGTCCTGGAAGCGATGGTTGGCAGAAAGCAGATTGAGCCGGGGCCGCGTGCGGGCAGGGATGCGGTAGCTATTGCCTATGCGGCGCTGAAGAGCATAGAGTCGGGGCTGCCGTACGGCATAAAGCCTTTGTAACGGATATCGGGCTAAAAGTTTCTGCGTCTTGACAGACAGCATTTGAATAATTGACAGGAGAGCAAAATGAAAAAGCGTTTTGTGGTATGCGGCGTCAGCACCAGGGCGATTCACATGTTTATCAACAACATGGTCAAGAACTTTTCCGACTCGGCGGAACTGGTAGGCTGGCTGGACAAGGATCCCCGCCGGTTCGAAGTCGCCCGGCAGGTCGTGCCCGGCATCGGCAACATTCCCGGCTACTCGGAAAAAGAATTCGACAAGATGATTGCCGAGACGAAACCCGACGTGGTCATCGCCACCGGCATGGACTGTACCCACGCGGGTTACATCATCAAGGCTTTGGAAAAGAATCTCGATGTCTGGTCGGAAAAGCCCATGACTTCCTGCGCCGCCGACGCGCGCAAGGTGCTGGACGCGGAAAAGAAAAGCAAGGGGCGCGTCATTGTCACTTTCAACTACCGTTATCCCACCCTGCACCGCAAAATCAAGGAACTCATCCTTGAAGACAAGGTGGGCAAGATCACCCACGTCGATCTGAACTGGTATATCGACACCTATCACGGCGCGAGCTACTTCAACCGGTGGAACCGCGAGCGCGAGAATTCCGGCGGCCTCTCCATCCACAAGGCCACGCACCACTTCGACCTGATCAACTGGTGGACGGCGCAGAATCCGGTGCAGGTGTTCGCCTTCGGCGCGCTGAATTATTACGGCGCAAACGGCGCGCTCAATCCGCGCAAGGCCGACGACCGCCACTGCAGCGACTGCCCCGACTACGACGAGTGCCCCTACGTCAGCCGCTGGATGCCCAAGCGCGGCGGCGGCGGAATCCCCAAGGACGACCACCTCGGCACCGCCAGCGTCACCGATGGCAAGCCTCCTTACACCACTTACCGCCGCGACCGTTGCATCTTCGATTCCTCCATCAATATCGAGGATACCTACACCGCGACCGTGAAATACGACCAGGGCGCTTTGCTCAGCTATTCCTGCAACTTCTGCACGCCTTTTGAAGGCTACGACCTCGCCATCAACGGCACCAAGGGACGTATCGAATCGCGCGAGCTGGGCGGACGCACCGCATTTCCGCACGACCCGCAGGTGATTTATTATTATCCCCTCTTCGGCGCGCGCGAGACCATCGAGGTGGTGCATGGCGACGGCGGCCATGGCGGCGGCGATCCGGTGTTGCTCAAGGATCTGTTTATCGGCGTCGATCCCAAGCGCGGTTACGAAATCCAGGCAGGCGCAAAGGCAGGCGCATATTCTGTCGCCCTGGGCGAGGCGGTGTGGAAATCCGCCAAGGAAAACCGGCCGTTCATGATCGAGGAACTGCTGGGTAAAATGTGAAATTTTAGGGACTAAGACTCTAGGGGACTAAGGCTCTGGTCGAAGATTTCCTTGCTTGCCATAAATTTTCGCAATCAAGAGTTAATCGCTACCGCGCCCGCAAAGTTTTTTTCCTAGTCACTTAGTCCCTTGCATGTTTTGCCCCTTATTGCGGGGTGCTGTACTTTATCCCCTAGTCCTTTTTTCGTCAAACAGGAGAAACAAAAATGGCAAGGCGCAAGAAGTTCGTAATCGTAGGCACCGGCGGTCGGTCGCGGATGTTTTACCAGGCTTTGGCCGGGGATTTCAAGAAGACCAGCCAGCTCTGCGCGTTCTGCGACATCAACCAGAGCCGGATGGATTTCGCCAACAACGTCATCAGTACGGAATACGGTCATAGGCCGGTTCCGACCTACAAGTTCGAAGACTTCGACAAGATGATCAAGGAAATCAAACCTGACGGCGTGATCGTCACCTGTATCGACCGCGCGCACCACAAGTACATTATCCGCGCGATGGAACTGGGTTGCGACGCCATCTCCGAAAAGCCGATGACGGTCGACGAGGTCAAGTGCCAGGAAATCATCGACACCATCAAGCGCACCAAGAAAAATCTGCGCGTAACCTTCAACTATCGTTACGCCCCCATCAGCACCATGACCCGCGATTGCATCATGAAGGGGCTGGTCGGAGACGTGACCTCGGTTCACTTCGAATGGCTGCTGGACGTCCGCCACGGCGCCGACTATTTCCGCCGCTGGCACCGCGACAAGCGCAACTCCGGCGGCCTCATGGTACACAAGGCCACCCATCACTTCGACCTGATCAACTGGTGGATCGACAGCTCGCCAAAAATCGTCTTCGGCATGGGCGACCTCAAGTTCTATGGTCGCGCCAACGCCGAAAATCGCGGCGTGACCAACTTCTACTATCGGTCTACCGGCAGCAAGAACGCCAAGGGCGATCCCTTCGCGCTGGATCTGGCCAAGGACGAGCGGATGAGCAAGCTTTACTACAAAGCCGAAGTCGAGGACGGTTATCTCCGCGACCAGAGCGTGTTCGGCGACGGCATCAGCATCGAAGACACCATGAGCGTGATGGTGCGCTACAAGAACAACGCCGTCATGACTTACTCGCTCAACGCCTACATGCCCTGGGAAGGCTATAATGTCGCTATCAACGGCACCAAGGGACGGCTGGAAGTGAACTGCGCCCATCACAGCTACATCAACGCCGGCGGCGACGTCAGCCAGGACGGCATCAGCGCCTGGGAAAAGATTACAGTACACCCCATGCACGACAAGCCCTATCCGGTCAAGATCGTGCAGGCCGAGGGCGGCCACGGCGGCGGCGACCCGATTTTGCTGAACGACATATTCGGCACGCCGAAAAATGACAAATACCACCGCGCCGCCGGTTACGTCGACGGCGCCATGTCGATCCTCACCGGCATCGCCGCCAACAAGAGTTTCGCCACCGGCCTGCCGGTGGACGTGGATACGCTGGTGAAGTTCTAGGCGGTTTGGAATGACCTAATTGTGAAACAGATATCCGGCGCGGGAGCAAACCCGCGCCGGATTTTGTTGTCTCGCGGGATTACAGCAACTGGCGGATGATCTTTACTTCGAGATAGAGATGCAGCGGATCGGCGACAATAGGTACGAAACCGTATCGCCTGTAAAATGATTTCGCCTGCTCGTTGATTGCGTTCACGGTAACCGCGTAAATGCCCATTTCCTCGCCCGCCCGGGCGGAGCGCCGCAGAGCGTCGAAGAGGAGGACTTCGCCGAGTCCTTGTCCTTGGACGCTTTTGTCAATTGCGAGCTGGCCGAGGTGGGCGGTCGGAATGGGATAACGGGGGAGCCGCAAGCGAGCCGCCTCAGGGAGATCGTCTAGGGTCATACTGCCGGTTGAGATTGCGTAGAAGCCTTCCACCCGCTCATTCCCCTTCCGGATGGCGACATAGGTTTTGCTGATATTTTTTCTGGCGTGTTGGCTGGCGAATTCCTGCAGGTAGCGGTTCAATTCCACGCTGCCGCAATCAAAGCGGCTTCGGTCGTGTTTCCTGGCAAGGGGTTCGACCGTCCAAGTCACTCGATTGTCTCCGCGTGTCGCTTGGCGGCGCGCCTGAGTTGGCGATTAGGCTTGATCTCTCGGTCAAGGCGTTTCAGGAATTCCCGACTCGCCTCGGCGTTAAGAGCTATCGCCTCGTGTTCGGCAATAACACTATTGGCTTCCCGCACCAGCGCGGCCAAGGCGAAGGTGCTGACGCTTTGCCCGGCCAGGGACGCAGCGTGTTCTATCTTCCGCTTGATGTTGCGATCCAGCCTGAAATCCAGACGGTCTCGTTCTCGCGTATTAGTCATGAAGTTTTCTCCATCTGAGCCATTATTATGGAGTATACCCTATTGTACGGCAAAATGCCACACATTTACGATGCAGGGCGAAAATTTACGAGTATCTGATCACACCGCGAAATCTGTAGCGTCCGGGGCGAGTCTCGTTATAATTGTGCGCAAACGATTTTGCGGGAAAACATGACAGACAGTTTCGACCATCTTCATCCCACCGTCAGGCAATACGTGAACAACCCGCGTATCGCCTCGGAATACGACGCCACCTTCGCCGACAACCAACTTTTTCATTACGATTGCGAATTCATCGACGAACATCTGCCGACACCGGGAACGGTGCTGGACGTAGGCTGCGGCACGGGGCGGCATCTCACCCATCTGGGCGCGCGCGGCTTTGTCACGATCGGCCTTGACCTCTCCGAGCATATGCTGCGCGAGGCGGAGGAAAATCTGCGGGCATGCGGCCAAGTTCCGCGCCTCATCCGGGCGGACATGCACCACTTGCCGTTGCTGCCCTCGGCCAGGTTCGACGCGATCCTGCTGATGTTCAGCACGTTGGGCTTGGTGCAGACCGAGAAAAGACGGATCGAAATTGTCGCCACGCTACGCCAACATCTTGCTCCCGGCGGAGTGCTTGTGGCGCATTTCCACAATCTCAATTTCGGCAGAACCTTTCCCACACTCAAGTCGCTGGCGCGGCGGTTTACGGGAAATGTCAGGGAAATCGAGGAAGGCGACAATATCATGCCTTCGTATCGGGGCTTACAGGATTTGTTTCTGCATTCTTTTTCGCTGGAGGAAATCCGTCGCCTGTTCGCGGCGGCTGGCTGCCGCCTACGAGAATTGCGGCCGTTGAATCTTGCCCGAAACGGCTGCTATACTGGGCAGAATCCGAATGCCGAAGCCAACGGTTTTCTGGCGGCGGCTGAGTCGGCTCAACCCTAACCGTTTTTTTGTTTTGCAAACGAAATTCTCATTGGACAAAAACGTGCGCATGTGCTACACCGGTTTTTGCCAAGTGAACATTTGCACTGTCGGCTTAATTTTTCCAGCGCGTAGGGGGCGGGTTTTCTTTTTACGAAGAGAATAGGAGCAAGCTATGAGAATCGCCATGTTTTCCTGGGAATCGCTGCACTCGATCATGCTGGGCGGCCTGGGCGTTCACGTCACCGAACTGGCCGCCGGCCTGCAGCGCCGCGGGCATGAAATACACGTCATCACCCGCCGCGGCCCCAACCAGGCTTACTACGATCTCAAGGACAATGTCCACTACCACCGCATCGACCACGGCGTTAACGAAAGCTTCGTGGAAAGCATGAACATGATGTGCAAGGCGATGGCGCACAAGTTTTTCGAACTCACCTCCATGATCGGCAACTTCGAGCTGGTGCATGCCCACGACTGGTTGACCGGCAACGCCATGAAATACGTCATGGACGGCTTCGGCACCCGGGGCGTGCTGACCATGCACTCTACCGAATACGGTCGCGATGGCAACGTCTTCTACGATGGCTTCGCCAAGGATATCCGTGACGCTGAGGCCGCTGCCTGCCATAACGCCAATACCATCATCTCCGTCAGCGGCTTTCTCGCCAGCGAACTTCAGCGCATCTACCAGGTGCCGCACTGGAAGATTCATGTCGTCCCCAACGGTGTCAACTACCGCGCCTTTGACGGCTTCATCGACCCGGCCGCGGTCAAGGCTCGCTACGGCATCCCCCCCATGACCCCGACGGTCTGCGCGTTCGGGCGCATGAGCGTACAGAAGGGCATGGATATGCTGGTGGAGTCGATCCCGATGGTGCTGGGCTATTATCCCGACACCAAGTTCGTGATTTCCGGCAGCGGCCCGGAGAAGGAGCATGTCGTCAATCTCGCCCGCGAAATGAGGGTGGAAAACAGCTGCATTTTCCTGGACACTGTTCCCCGCGCCGAATATATCGACCTGATGCGTGCTTGTGACATCGTGGCCGTGCCCAGCCGGAACGAACCCTTCGGCATCATCATTCTGGAAGCTTGGGCTGCGGGCAAACCGGTCGTAGCCACCACCGCCGGCGGTCCCTCGGAATTCATCTGGCACGACGTCAACGGCTTCCTGGTGGACGCCAACCCCGGCGGCGTCGCCCACGGCATCGGTTCGCTGATGGCGGATCACGAACACGGGCGCGCCCTGGGCGCCAACGGACGCCGCGCGGTCGAAGACAAGTTCAACTGGAACAACGTCGCCGCCTACACCGAAGGCGTGTACGAATCGGTGCTGGCCAATACCTGAAAATTGTCACGTTCATGAAATATAAAAAGGCGACCGACTGGTCGCCTTTTTATTTTCACGCCAACTTGCGCGTCAGTTATTTTTCAGATTGCGCCAGCGCCCAGCGTGCGGTTTCCCTGATGGCTTCTTCCGTGGAAATATGCGGCTCGTAGCCGAGTTGCTCCTTTGCCTTGGAAATATCGTAACACATATGGGTGGCGAAAAAACACAGCCCCCGGTCGTCGGTTTTGCTCTCGTACTTTTTCCGCATTTCCTCCAGCGGCAGCAGATTGATATCCGCCTTTTTACCCACCGCTTCCGCGTTTATCTCCACGTAGCGTTTTATTGTGACCGATTTTTCCAGGCAGATGTTATAAATCTGCCCGATGCTGCGGGGCTTTTGCGCCGACAGCAGGAAAGAGCGGGCGAGATCGATAACGTGGATCGGCTGGAGCAAGGCCTGCCCGTCGTTGGGAAGGTCGAGCGTGACGCCGTTGAAGAGGTCTGAAATGAAATCCTCCCGCCGACCGCCGAGATTGTCGAGCGGCAGGTAGCCGGGGCCGGTGATGTAGCACGGGCGGATTACGGTTGCAGGGAATCCTTCGCGGTGATGCAGATCCATGACTTTCGCATCGACAATCGCCTTCTGTTTCCATCCCCCCATAAAGTGGTCGTAAGGCATGGTTTCATCGCCGGGGATAGACGGCAGCGGCGCATAACCGCCGGTGGAGCTGCAATGGATGTAATGGCGCAAACCGCGCGCGAATTTCACGATGTTATCGATCGACGCCTCGGTCGGCACGGAATCGACCACGACTTCGTATTCCCGTTCGGACAGAATTTTTTCCATGTCTTCGGCGGAGGACTTGTCGCCCTGACGCATCTCGACGCCAGGCGGCATTTCGTCCGCGTATTTGTTCTTGACCCCGCGTGAACAGACCGTGACCTTTGCGCCTGCCGCGCAGAACTGCCGGACGATGTGGTGCCCGACCCAGCCGGTGCCGCCAAAAGCTATCACGTTCATTTTAGCCCTTTCATCGTAACGACAGGCGCTTGTATTTGCTCCGGCGTTCCGTGTGGTTTTCCTTGCTCAAGACCTGTTCCTCGTAGTCGGCGAAGTTGCCGATAAACCAGCGGAGTTTCCCGTCGCCCTCGAATATAAGCAGGTGCGTGCAGATGCGGTCGAGGAAAAACCGGTCGTGGCTGATCACCATCGCGCAGGCCGGAAATTCGATCAGCGCCTCTTCCAGCACGCGCAGCGTGTTGACGTCCAGGTCGTTAGTGGGTTCGTCCAGCAATAATAAATTGCCGCCGGTCTTGAGCAGTTTCGCCAGATGCACGCGGTTCCTCTCGCCGCCGGAAAGTTGGCCGACTTTTTTCTGTTGCTGGGTGCCGCGGAAGTTGAAGCGCGACACGTAGGCGCGGCTGTTGACGCGCTTGCCAGCGATTTCGATATCGTCCAGCCCGCCGCTGATTTCTTCCCAGATGCTATGGTCGTCGTTAAGCGCGTCGCGGGTCTGGTCGACGTAGGACAGCGCCACGGTCTTACCGATCTCCACCGTGCCGGAGTCGGGTTGTTCCAGCCCCATAATCATTCTGAACATGGTGGTCTTGCCCGCGCCGTTAGGTCCGACCACTCCCACCACCCCGCCGCGCGGCAGGTTGAAGGAAAGCTCGTCAATCAGGCTGACGTCGCGGAAGCCCTTGCAGACGTTTTTGAATTCCACCACCTTGTCGCCCAATTTCGGCCCGGGCGGAATCTGGATCAGCACATCGTCGGTGCGGACTTCAAACTGCTTCTGCATGACTTCCTCGTACTTCTCGCTTCGTGCCTTGCCTTTTTTCTGGCGGCCGCGCTGGCTGGTGCGAATCCATTCCAGTTCTTCCCTGAGCAGTTTCTGGCGCGAGGTCTCTTTCTTTTCCGCGATGCGCAGGCGTTCGGCTTTCTGCTCCAGCCAGGAGGTATAATTGCCCTCGTAAGGAATGCCGCGCCCGTCGCGCAGTTCGAGAATCCACTTGGTGATGTTGTCGAGGAAATACCGGTCGTGCGTGACGATGATGACCGTTCCCGGATACTCCCGCAGCGCCTGTTCCAGCCACGCGATAGTCTCGGCGTCGAGGTGGTTGGTCGGCTCGTCCAAAAGCAGAATGTCAGGCTTGCTGAGCAATGCCTTGCACAAAGCCACGCGCCGCGTTTCGCCTCCCGAAAGAGTCGAGACGACGGCGTCATCAGGGGGCAGCACCAGCGCGTCGGCGGCGATATCCAGATAGCGGTCGATTTCCCAGGCGTCGGTGGCGTCGATTTTTTCCTGCAGCCGGTCGAGTTCGGCCATCAGCTTTTCCATCTTTTCCGGCGTCTGATCCTCGCCCAGCAGGCCGCTCACCTCGGAATAGCGGTCAAGCATCGCCTTGACGGGGGCGACGGCTTCTTCCAGATTTTCCCGCACATTCTTGTCGGGAGTTAGGCGCGGCTCCTGCGAAACCATGAGCACCGACGCGCCCTTGATCGGCTTGGCTTCGCCGAGAAAATCCTTTTCCACCCCGGCCATGATTTTCAGCAGGGTGGATTTGCCGGTGCCGTTTTCGCCGACGACGCCGATTTTCGCGCCGTAATAAAAGGACAGCGAAATGTCTTCCAGCACGACTTTCTCGTCGTATTTTTTCGAAACGTTCTGCATGTTGAAAATGATGGGCGGCATACCGCAAAACTCCTACGCAAGGATAACAATACCGCGATAACTGTTCAGTCGCGGTCAAATAATCTATCACAAAGCCGGTAAAAAGCAACCTGATAACGGTGCAGCAGAACTGCGGCGACAGGAACAACCAGGCACAGCAGCAGGAAAAAGAAAGTGACTGACGGCATCCCGACATGAAGATACCGCTCCGCGATCTGGCTGAAATCCATCCAGTGCCCGCCTCCCTTGGCGCGGCCGTACCACATGCGGGCGTTGGCGCTGAAGGTCAGGTTCCAGGCGAACATGACGTCCTGGATCAGGATGAAAACCGCCACCAGCGCATACGCGATCCGCTCCAGTTCGTGGAACACCGACCTGCCGCTGAGCGCGCGATACAGAAACAGCCCGGCGATCAGCAACTCCATCCCATGCCCCATAAACATGATGATTATCTTGTACGTGACAGTATACGAGCAGATCAGATAAAGCACGGCTGCGCCGATAAACAGGCCTAGCGCAGGCAGATTTTTCCGGAAATAAAAAGCCAGTCCCAGTATTCCGACCAACACCAGCCACATCAGCTTGTCGTCGCGGTTCTGGATCGTCGTCACTCCGCCGCCGTAGCGCAGGTCGAAGGCGGGAATCGAGGGGCAGCCAAACAGCCAGCCTGCTGCCGCGTGCCCCATCTCATGTACCAGCGTGGTCAGACCCTGCAATGCGATTTTGGGAAAGGTGAAGCAATGCGCGCCAATCGCCAGCAGCGTGCCGATAATCAGCGCCGTCCTGGCCTTGCCGTCCAGCCGGTTTACTTCCGGAATGCTTTTCCCGACCGCGACAGGAGCGGCGGGTTCCCCGGCGCGTTGCAGTTTGGCGAAGATTACGCCGCACATCCTGCACGACTCGGCGCTGTCTTCGTTTTCAAAATTGCACTGGGGACAGTTCATGAATTCACCTCTGCCCGGTTCTTGCAAAGCGACCGGTATTCTGATATTTTACAAGCATATGGATTTTTTAACAGACCGCAAGAGCGACGCGATTTTTCAGGAGACCGCCGCATGAGTTATGACGTTTACGACAATCCGCTTATTACCCGTTACGCTTCGCCGGAAATGGCGCAGCTGTTCTCTCCCCGCAAGCGCATCGAAACCTGGCGTGCGCTGTGGGTGGCGCTGGCCGAGAGTGAACAGGAGCTGGGACTGCCCGTCACCAAGGCGCAAGTCGCGGAACTGCGAAAAAACATTGCCAACATCGACTGGAAGGCGGCGGAGAAACGCGAGCGCGAAGTGCGGCACGACGTGATGGCGCATGTCCACGCCTTCGGCCTCGCCGCGCCCAAGGCCGCGCCCATCATCCACCTCGGCGCGACCAGTTGCTTCGTCACCGACAACGGCGATTTGCTGATTCTGCGCGAGGCGCTTGCAATGATTGCAAAAAAGACCGCCGCCGTGATTTTCGCGCTGTCCGATTTCGCCAAAAAGAACCGCGCGCTGCCGACCCTTGGCCTCACCCACTATCAACCCGCGCAACCCACCACTGTCGGCAAGCGTGCCACGCTCTGGGCGCAGGATTTCGTACTCGATCTGCGCGACCTGGAAAAGCGGTTGAACGATCTGCCCCTGCGCGGCGTGGTCGGCACTACTGGCACGCAGGCAAGTTTTCTCGAACTCTTTAACGGCAACCACGCCAAGGTCGAAAAACTGAACAAGCTGGTCTGCAAAAAAATGGGCGTGAATGAATCGCTGTCTGTCTGTGGGCAGACCTATACGCGCAAGCTCGATTCGCAGATTCTCGCGGCGCTGGCGGGAGTAGCCGAAAGCGCGATGAAGTTCGCCACCGACATCCGCCTGCTCGCCAGCCGCAAGGAAATCGAGGAGCCGTTTGGCAAGAAACAGATCGGCTCCAGTGCCATTGCCTACAAGCGCAATCCCATGCGCTCGGAACGCATATGCAGCTTGGCCCGCTTCATCATGACCCTGCCGCTCAACTCCTACATGACCCACGGCACGCAATGGATGGAGCGCACCCTGGACGACTCCGCTAACCGTCGGCTCACTTTGCCGCAGGCTTTCCTCGCTGCCGACGCGGTGCTGGAACTGTGCGCCAACGTGGCGGAGGGGCTGGTGGTCTATCCGAAAGTGATTGAGAAAAACCTGCGCGCGGAACTGCCGTTCATGGCGACGGAAAACATTCTGATGGAAGCGGTCAAGGCAGGCGGCGACCGGCAGGAACTGCACGAGCTGATCCGCGTCCATTCCCACGCCGCGGCGGCGGAAGTGAAACAGCACGGCCGCGACAACGACCTGCTTGAAAGGTTGAAAAGCGATCCCGCTTTCGCCAAAATCGCGGGCAGAATGAACGCGATGCTGAACCCGCGCAACTACGTCGGCCGCGCTCCCGAACAGGTAGACGCGTTCCTGAAAAACGTGGTCGCGCCTGTTCGCCGGAAATACCGCAGCGCGAAAGCTGGCGGGGCGGTCAAGGTGTGAGTATCTCCCTCTCCCCTTACAAGGGGAGAGGGCAGGGGTGAGGGGGTTCCATTGAAAATCAAACAACTAGACCGCCACCGGCGGATCACGGTAATGGGGCTCGGCCTCTTCGGCGGCGGGGTCGGCGCGGCGCGGTTCTGGAGCGAACTCGGCGCAGAGGTGACCGTGACCGACCTTCGCGACGAAAAAATTCTCGCGCCATCGCTGGAACTGTTGAAAGACACTTCCTGCCGCTTCGTGCTGGGCGAGCACCGTGAAGAGGATTTCCGCAAAGCCGATATGGTGATAGTCAACCCGGCAGTGAAACCGGATAATAAATTCCTGCGCCTGGCGCGCAACGCCGGCGCCAGCCTGATGACGGAAATCGGCCTGCTCTTCCGCCTGTCGACTTCGCCCATGCTGGCCGTCACCGGCTCTAACGGCAAATCCACCACCACGGCGCTGCTGGGCGCGATGCTGAAAAATCACGACGACGGCACTCTCACCGGCGGCAATATCGGCGGCTCGCTGTTGAGCGAATTGAAAGACCACCGCCCGACTTCGCCGCTGGTGCTGGAGCTGTCCAGTTTCCAGTTGCATTATCTCAAAAGCCAGAAAGTCTCGCCCCATATCGCCATCGTCACTAATCTCTCGCCCAATCATCTCGACTGGCACCGCACCACGCTGCAATACTACGAAGCCAAGCGCAATATCGTTTCCTTTCAGAAACCCGATGACTGGGCGGTGCTTAACGTGGAAGACCCGGTGCTGGCGGAATGGGCGAAGTCCTGTCCCGGAAAAGTCATGGCAGTTTCGCGCGCCGACAACGGCTGCGAAAATGCTTGTTATTATAAAGACGATGAGATTCACCTGCGTCTGGACGGCAATGACCTGCCGCTTTGCGACCTGAGGGAATTCAAGCTGCCTGGCGAGCACAACCGCCAGAACGCGCTGCAGGCAACGGCGGCGGCCTATCTTTACGCGAAAGACAGCGCGGCGATAACGCGCGGACTGCGCGAGTTTAGCGCCCTTCCCCATCGCCAGGAAATCGTCTGTGTCGCCGATGGCATCACCTTTATCAACGATTCCATCGCCACCACGCCGGAGTCGGCGATTTGCGCGCTGGAAAGTTACGCCCAGCCGGTGGCGCTGATCGCGGGCGGTTACGACAAGGGCTCCAGTTTTGACCTGCTGGGAGAAGCGATTGCGCACAAGACCTGCGCCCTCGTCCTGATCGGCGACACGGCGGAAAAGATTGGCGTTTCCGTCGCGGCGGCGCTGGAAAAATCCGGCAAGTCCCTGCCAGTACACCATGCCGGGACTGATTTCGAGGCGGCGGTAAAAACAGCCAAAAGCCTCTGCCCCCCCGGCGGCATCGTGCTGCTCAGCCCCGCCTGCGCCAGTTACGGCATGTTTACGAATTTCCAGCAGCGGGGTGAAATCTTCCGCGAAATCTCCGGTCGCGCCTGACGCCCCGCTTGACCCGGTTCGCGCGCGGGGTTATACTTTCAGTTTTTATCGTACAGGCAGTAGCGCCCGGAGCCAGAATGCCAGAACAGCACGAAATCAACTCCATCATCAAGGATTGCGGCACTCGGCTGGAAGCGCTGAGCAAGTCCCTCGACATCGAGGGCAAAAGCTCCCGTATCGCCGAAATCGAAAAGAAAATGTCGGCGGCGGATTTCTGGAATAACCAGGAAGCCGCTCTCGCCCTGGTCGACGAAATGAAAGCGCTCAAAAGCATGCTGGAGCCGGTGGTGTCGGCTTCGTCCTCGCTTTCCGACTGCGTGGAGCTGCTGGAACTGGCGTCTGCCGAAAACGACGGGGACACGGTGGCGGAAATCACTGCCCAGATTCTCGCGCTGCCGGAGGAAGTCGACCGGATCGAAACCATGTCGCTGTTGTCTGACCCGCACGACGCGGAGCCGTGTTTCTTCAGCGTCCACACCGGCGCGGGCGGAGCAGACGCCTGCGAATGGGCGGAGATACTGCTCAGGATGTACCGCCGTCACTTCGAGCGGCGCGGGTGGAAGTGCGAGGAACTGTCGCTGATCGAGGGAGAGGAGGCCGGCCTCCGCAGCGTGGAGTTGCGCGTGCAGGGCGAGTTCGCCTACGGTTATCTGCGCGGGGAAATCGGCGTGCACCGGCTGGTTAGGATTTCCCCCTTCAGCGGAAAGAGGGAAACCAGCTTCGCCGCCGTCGACGTGGTGCCTGATTTCCAGCAGGAGATCGACATCGAGATCAACGAGGACGATCTGAAAATAGACCGCATCCACTCTACCGGCAAGGGCGGCCAGCACGTGAACAAGACCGCCTCGGCCGTGCGCATCAGCCATATCCCCTCCGGCATCGTCGTGCTGGTGCAGAACGAGCGCTCCCAGCACCGCAACAAGGACATGGCGATGAAAATGCTGAAAGCCCGCCTGCTGCGCAAACAGGAAGCCGAGCGCGACGCTAAGACCAACGCGCGCAACGCCCAGAAAATGGAAAACGCCTGGGGCAGCCAGATCCGCAATTACGTAATGAACCCCTACACCATGGTCAAGGACGCGCGCACGGGACACGAAACCGGCGACATCCAGAAAGTCCTCGACGGCGACATCGAAGGCTTCTCCAACGCCTACCTGCGCTGGTCGGTAGAGGAGGATTAAAGTCTCCAGTCGCCAGTTGACAGTCTCCAGTGTGGGAGTTCGGGAGTCTGGATATTTTGAGTTGCTGAGTTGCTCGCGTTTTCTGCGAAAACGCTCGCATAAGGAACTCCCTCTCCCCCTCAGGGGGAGAGGGGACTTGATAACAGGTACGCGGACGATTAAAGCTATGCACACAAACTTTTCGGAAGACATAAACTTTTTGGGGAAAGGACGAGATATGGCGAACTATCTGGCTGACAACGATCCGGAAATTCTGGCGGTACTGGGCGCGGAACTGAAGCGCCAGCGCGAAGGCGTCGAGATGATCGCTTCGGAAAACTTCACCTCCCCCGGCGTGATGGCGGCGATGGGGTCATGTCTTACCAACAAGTACGCCGAAGGCTATCCCGGCAAGCGCTATTACGGCGGCTGCCAGGAAGTCGACAAGGCGGAAAACCTCGCTATCGACCGCGCAAAAAAACTGTTCGGCTCGGATCATGCCAACGTCCAGCCCCACTCCGGTTCGCAGGCCAATATGGCGGCATACATGGCGCTGATGAAGCCGGGAGGAAAACTGCTGGGCATGGATCTCAACCACGGCGGCCACCTCACCCACGGCTATAAAATTAATTTCACCGGCAAACTGTTCGCGTGCGCGTCCTACGGCGTGAACGAAAAAACCGAGCGGATCGATTACGATATGCTGCGCGTGATCGCGCACTCCTTCAAGCCCGACGTGATTGTCTGCGGCGCGAGCGCTTACCCGCGCGTGATCGACTTCGCCAAGTTCCGCGAAATCGCCGACGAGGTCGAGGCGAAGCTGGTGGCTGACATGGCGCATATCGCCGGCCTGGTCGCGACGGGACTGCACCCCACCCCGGTGCCGCACTGCGACATCGTGACGACCACCACGCATAAAACTTTGCGCGGCCCCCGCGCCGGTTTGATCCTCTGCCGGGAGGAGTGGGCGAAGAAGGTCGATTCGGCGGTGTTCCCCGGCATGCAGGGCGGCCCCTTGATGCACGTAATCGCGGGCAAGGCGGTCGCGTTCAAGGAAGCGCTGGGAGAAGATTTCAAGAAGTACATGAAACAGGTCGTCGATAACGCGCAGGTGCTGGCGGCGGAATTCAACTCTCGCGGCTACCGGCTGGTAAGCAGCGGCACCGACAATCACCTGTTGCTGATCGATGTAACTCCGAAAGGATTGAACGGCAAGCAGGCGGAAGATACTCTGGCGAAGGTGGAGATTACCGTCAACAAGAACCAGATTCCGTTTGATAAAAATCCGCCGGTCAAAAGCAGCGGCATTCGTATCGGCACGCCCGCCATCACCACCCGCGGCATGGGCGCCGACGCTATGAAAAAAATCGCCGATATCGCCGACCGCGCCCTCAGTTCTCCCGACGACGAGAAGAAACTGGCGAAGCTGCGCGAGGAAACTCTGGAACTGGTGAAATCCTTCCCGCTTTATAAAGGTATCAGCTATGAGCAGTAACCCGGCGAAATTTGACGAAAACATGCGCGTGGTCGACGCCGCCACCGAAAGCTGCCAGTGGCACGATCCGCGCGAAAAACCGTTCCGCCTGAACGGATTGGCGTGGTTTGGAACCGAAGGCAAGTACCGCCGGATGCCGACGGTGAAGGAAGGTGCGCTTCCTCCTGGCGTGGATTGCCAGGCTGACCAGCCCAGCGGCGTGCGGATTTATTTCAAGACCGACTCTACCGCGTTGGCCGTACGGGTTAAACTGCGCTCTGTTCACAACATGAACCATATGCCAGCCACCGGTCAGTGCGGTGTGGATTGTTATTTCGGCGGCCCGGGCAACTGGCGCTTTGCCGGAGTGACGAAATACGACCGCGCCGCGATTGAATACCAGGTGCCGCTCTACGCCGATCTGCCGCAGGAAATGCGCGAAGTGGTGCTCAACCTGCCGCTGTATAAGGAAATCGACAGCATCGAAATCGGCCTCGCGCCAGGCGCGAAAATTGAAGCGCCCTCGCCCTTTGCCGTCGACGGCGGGGTGGTGGTGTATGGCTCTTCAATCACCCAGGGCGGGTGCGCATCGCGACCGGGAATGAATTACACCAACATCCTTTCGCGCCTGCTGAATATCGACTGCATCAACCAGGGCTATTCCGGCAGCGGCCGGGGCGAGCCGGAAGTGGCCGAGACTTTGGCGAAAATAAAAAATCCCGCTTGCCACGTTCTCGATTTCGTTGCCAACTGCGGCGACCCGGAAGTATATGTAAAGCGCCTGCCGGAATTTATCCGCATCCTGCGCGCGGTGCATCCGCTGGTGCCGATCCTGGTGCTGTCACGCATCTCCTATAACCGGGACGCTTTCCGGGAAACGGAGCGAAAGCAGGGGCTGGCGACGGCGAAGATTTCACATGACGAGGTGAACCGGCGCAAGGCAACTGGCGATATGAATATCTATTATCTCGATATGGGCGACGCCTTCGGCGAGGACTTCGACGAATGCACCGTCGACGGCGTGCACCCGACCGACCTCGGCTTTTACCGGATGGCGAAAAAGGTGGAGCCAGCCTTGCGGTTGATTCTGCTGTAATAGAGATTGCGTTGGCTGGGGTTTCCCGGTATGTATAAGATTGAAAATTAACGCGAAATACCGCTATGCGTCAGCCGCCGGGTCTATCAGATCCAAGGGCTGAATGTCAAAAGAGAAGCGGCGCGTGCCGCGAGTTTATGTTTATGCAATGAAGGAAGAACAACAATGGAATCCGCAAAAATCACCATGCAGGACGGAGCGCTGCACGTGCCCAAATGCCCGATCATTCCGTTTATCGAAGGCGATGGCACCGGGCCGGACATCTGGCGTGCATCTGTGCGCGTGATGGACGCGGCCGTGAGCAAGGCGTATGCAGGCTCGCGGCGGATCGAGTGGAAGGAAGTGCTGGCCGGGGAAAAGGCGTTCAATCAGACCGGCAACTGGCTTCCCGACGAGACGGTGGAGGCGTTCCGCGAATATCGTATCGGCATCAAGGGACCTCTTACCACTCCTGTCGGCGGCGGCATCAGGTCGCTCAACGTCGCCCTGCGGCAGATGCTCGATCTTTACGTGTGCCTGCGACCGGTGCAGTATTTCAAGGGCGTGCCCAGTCCCGTGAAACAGCCGGAACTGATCGACATGGTCGTCTTCCGCGAAAACACCGAGGATATCTACGCCGGCATCGAGTTCCAGCAGGGCGAGGCTGACACCAGAAAATTCGCCCAACTGTTCCGGGACAATTTCCCAGAACGGTTCAAGAAAGTGCGCTTTCCTGAAACAACAAGTTTCGGCATCAAGCCGGTCTCGCGCGAAGGCACTGCCCGTCTCGTGCGCGCGGCCATCGAATACGCGCTGGAAAACGGGCGCAAAAGCGTGACACTGGTGCATAAGGGCAATATCATGAAATTCACCGAAGGCGGCTTCCGCGACTGGGGTTACGAAGTGGCGAAGACCGAGTTCGGCGCAGTTGACCTCGACGGCGGTCCCTGGCAGGTGATAAAAAAAGATGGACGCGAACTGATTATCAAAGACTGCATCGCCGACGCCTTTTTGCAGCAGATATTGACGCGCCCCGCCGAGTACGACGTGGTGGCTACGCTAAATCTGAACGGCGACTATATCTCCGACGCTCTCGCCGCGCAGGTAGGCGGCATCGGCATCGCTCCCGGCGGCAATATCAATTACGAAACCGGGTTCGGTATTTTCGAAGCCACCCACGGCACCGCGCCGAAATACGCGGGCAAGGACATGGTCAATCCGTCTTCCGTGATTCTGTCTGGCGAAATGATGTTCCGTTATCTGGGCTGGACGGAAGCGGCTGACGCCATTCTCGCGGCGGTGGAAAAAGCGATTTCACAGAAGCGGGTGACTTACGATTTCCATCGCCTGATGGAAGGCGCGACGAAATTGTCGACCTCAGAATTCGGCGATGCGTTGATCGAGAATATGTAAATTTGATCGATTAAACCACGAAGCAGTTTGTTTTTCCCCTCCCTTCCGGCGACGGAGGGGAGGGGTTTTTCTTGTGCATGGGCGCACAGTTTGCCTGTTTTTCCACTTTCTGGATAAGTCAAGGGAGATAGTTTTGCCGCAATCTGAAAGCGATTTTCCCGGCGACGTGAATTTTGTCCGGATTTACGCCAATCTGCTGGAAGTGCTGGAAAAAGAGATAGAACAGCCGAAACTGGGCGATCTCCTGGCGCAACTGCGGGCGTCGGGGGTGTCGGAAAGCCTGCCGGTGATGCAGGATAACGACATCTTGCGGATGCTTTCGCGCCTTGGTTTTATCAAGAAAAATTACTCCGCCGAAGCTAAGGGAAAAATCGCCGAAACCGTAGTGCGTGAAATTTCCGAAGCTGTCAGCCGCACTCCCGCGCAGGTAAGCATGATTTTAAGATTATATGCCTCCGGGCTTTACGGGATCATGCCGCGTGCGGTCTGCGGCACCGTGCCAAGATGCGGCAACTGCGGCCTGACCAAGGAATGCGACTACTACAACGCGCCCAAAACGCCGCAAAACGAACGAATTCCACTGGCCAAACGCTTCGCTCGCGAAGGTGCCGACGCCCTCGGCGACGAGGAAATCGTCACCCTCATTCTGGGCGGACAGAAGGCAGGCGAAAGCCACAAGGAAATGGCACGTGTATTGCTGAAACGATACGGTTCATTGCGTAATCTGTCCGGGATTGCGTATGGTGAACTGGCCAGTCTCCGGGGAGTGAACGAGTCCTACGCCGTCAGACTTGCCGCCGCCTCGGCTTACCAGAAGCGGATACTGTCGGAACGGAAAGCCCTGGGGCCGGCGGTGCGGTCGGGCAAGGATTTTTACGATCTCTACGCCGCGACTCTGCGGGATTTGAAAAAGGAAGTGTTCCTGGTGGTGCTGCTGGATCAGAAAAACCGGGTCTTGCGCGAGGAGAAGGTTTCCGAAGGTACGCTTACAGCCTCGCTTGTTCATCCGCGCGAGGTGTTTGGCCCCGCCATCCGCGAGTCGGCGGCGGCAATCGCGTTCGTGCACAACCACCCTTCGGGAGACAGTTCCCCGTCCCCGGAGGATATCGCGCTGACGGAAAGGCTTAATAAATCCGCGTCGCTGATCGGGGTGAGAATCCTCGACCACGTTATCATCGGCGAAGGGTCGTACACCAGTTTCGTAGACGAGGGGTTGCTGAAATGAAAGCCCTGTTAAGCAGGTTGTTCGGCAGGAAGACGGAAAAGTGCGTCGGTAACGTGCTGGTGGTGGACGATGAACCCGCGATCCGGGAACTGATGAAATTCCGCCTGGAGGAACACAACCTTAAGGTCTTCACCGCCGCGAGCGTGCAGGAGGCTGAGGAGATACTGGCGAAGGAAAAGGAAACTTTTCGCCTGGTGGTGCTGGACATCATGATGCCGGGGGAAAACGGGCTGCTCCTGGCCAAGCGACTGCGCAAGCGCAAGGAAACTGCGCGGGTGCCGATCCTGATCCTGAGCGGCGCGGTACCGCCGAGCAAACTGGAAGAAATGCGGGATGAATTCACTTATACCGAGGCGCTCAACAAACCGGTCAAGGCCGCCGACCTGAATGAAGCGGTGGAGCGCGCCCTGAAAACCGGTTTCGCGAAATAACCCACCCCGCTGCGCGCAACCAGGGCGTTTGACGCAAAGCCGGGGGAATTTTATGTAATGCTTGGGTGGCGTCAACGGTATTCAACAATTGTATTTGATTAATTTATAATATTACCATAATCGTTCCGGATTCGCCTATGTCTAATAATAGTTCATAATCATTTTGCATGGCATGAGGCAATTGAATGCTATTTAATGATATTTTCCGTGGTGTTTTGTTTGCATGCAAAAGCAATTTACCATGTGCGCCGATCATCTTAATATCAATTTCTGCGTGATCAACGCACCAGTCAGCTCGGGTTATTTGCACGCCTTGCCAATGCAACAGGTGTATTGGGTGTTTTTTCATCTCCTGCCAAGCGAGCAACTGAGCCTTGAAATAACCGGGGGGTAAATGACGCGAATAGATATGGATTCCCCGCCAGTCTCTAAGCAGCATACTTCGTTTTTCTGCCGCCTCAATTTCGCTGTTCAGGTTTTGGTCATCGCTTTCGGGATTCAGAGCTTCATCGATCAGAATACTGCTGTTGCATTGTTCGAGAATCCAAGGGCCAGCCTTATCACCCGCCGCGAGCCGTTCAAACGGCCGATCCTCAAGCTCTTGGCGCACACTCTCCATTGCCGCCGCAAGCGATTCCGATTCGTATTTGCGTAACGATTCGAATAATTCCGGGTATAGTCCTTCCGTGGTGAGGTTGTAGATCCCCTCGTGCTTTGAAGTGCCTTCGGGTGCGTTTTGAAAAGCGCGGGAAGGATGAGACTCCTCGTGGAAAAATTTCGTTGTATACCAAGGGGGACGGTTAAAATATTCCGGAAAGTATTCGTCGGAGCTTTTGAGGATTGCTACTCGCAAAGCGAATTGTTTGGCTGCCAGGTAGCGCCCCTTCGAGACTGCCTGTTGATCGCCAACGATTTCGGCCAGGTTAATGAACGACGTAAACGCGCCATAATTTGCGCCCTCGACCCAGCTGATGGCATTATCGCTATATCCAGTTCCCATGCATGCCCAATCATGCAAGATTTCAAAATATGAGTAGGCGCTTTTAATCAATTCCCAGTTTTCTCTAACTGGGCGATTGTCTCCAGTCGCCAGTATGCACAGGTACAGGTAGTATAGGGTTAGACCCAGTCCCCAATCATTTTCAATCAGGGGAATCTGAAGATTTTCAATTTCCGGGCGAGTGCCGTCTCGTATTATCCCGCTGGAAAACAGCGTCACGTTCAGATAACAAATATCATATGATACGAAAGTAAAAGGTTCCGTGCGTTTGTACCAATTCCACAGTTTTCGGTGCTTCATGGAGGGATCTGCATAGATATGTCTCAACTCCTCCATGCCCGGTTTGTTACGCATAAATTCGCCATGGTTAATTACCGGATAGTCATAATAACGCTCGCGATCGCAAACACCCGGCAATCTCCCAAGAATCTGCAGGCGAAGTTCTTCCGCGTTCTTCGGATCGATGAAAAACATCAGCGTACTTAGCCAGGCGTATGATTCCACGATGGCTCCAGCATAGGGGTACGACTGCATAGTCGCCGGAAAGGCATTTACAAATTCCAAATGCTCTTTCAACTCTTTTGCTGGAAGCAAAGGGGATACATGGTCGTTCGCGATATCACGTAACGGAAAGCGCCGATAGACGACGGGCACCGGAAGACGATAGGACGAACTGTTGCCCGCAGTACCATAAAATCCGCCGTACTTTGTCGGAAAACTAAAGTCTTCATATTGCTGTTTATCTTTGCCGATTGCCAACGCAGCGGCAGGAGGAATCGGTGCCAGTTCCAAGGGCTCGGTTTCCCAATGGTCCTGAATACGTCGATAGGAAAATTGCTGAACGATGGTGATATTATTATCCTCTTCCTTATAGTATTCTTTGCAGTTTGTCGGATACGCCAGAAAGGCGCGTGACCACAAGCGGCAGCGATCAATGGCACGCCGCAGAAAATCGGAATCATCCGGTTGGAGCGGCTGGAAACTTTCAATCCCGAACGGCGTGGCGCTAATGATCAGGCTGCATCCCTCGAAGGTAATTTGCGAAAGTCGGTTGGATAACGGATTACGCGTGACGCGAATACGTTGGGGGGGATTTTGAAAAACGACCATTATAGGCACGTCAGGAAACTCGGTGCAGCCGAAAAGTAAAATCCAGTTCTCAGCCAAATCTTCCGGCCGAAACTGTTCAGGTGGAGTAATGGCGTATTCGTTTCCGGTTCGGGGTTGCAGGCAATAGCGATAGTTCCCTGCATGCTCAAGACCTGAAAGACAAATCGTGCCGGAACTGTCTTCCGTAATGATGCCGGGACTCGCAAGGGAATAGGTGCAGCGGAATTCCGCATCCTTCCCATACGACATTCCCCAGGTCACGCTAAGATGGTTTACCTCGATGGTGTTGCCTTCAATCCCCACGGCAGGCGGCTCCGTACCGCAGAGTGGAGCACCGGCGGGAAGCGAGTAATAATTCCAGCGGAATGGCTTGTGGTAGTCCGGGTGGCCGCATAAATACATTTTGTCGATATTGCCCAGAAATGGCATTGCACAATCCAGCAGTCCATCACCGAGCGAAAATCCAAACCGGCCGGGAATCCGTTGATTGCCGATTCCTTCCGAAAATTCTGTCAAATCCACGCTGGAATGATTATCCGTTGGCATCGAAAAATCGCAATCGGATTCATAAACGAATCGCTTCTCATATGAAGAAAATCCAACGTGACTTAAGATAGGAATCAGCGCAACTGTTGCACTTGGATCGGGCTCACCTCCAGGCGTATTTACCTTGAATTCCAGTTTGTTCATCCCCTCCCGAAGAGAAACCTGAATTCCAAAGCGCAGTTGATTTGGCCAGACATAGGAATAGTCGTATTCTGTGGGAGGAACCACGATATCGTTAACTTTTATCTCGCTGACTCGATACCATGGCGCGCAGAAAAACAGTACACTATAATTTCCCGAGGTAGAGTTATACAACGTTTCGTACAGGAAAACACCGTCATTTAGCCGGTGGCTTGTCCAGTCATCAATCACATTCTCGGACGAAAAATCGTAGTAGAAAAAGCGGTCACTTCCCATAAATATCCTCCATTTAAGCCAAGCATTGATTATACTATAGCATAAAAGAAGAATAACAAGGGATACATCTGCCAATATATAGCACATATATGCCAGATGCAAAAAGGCCTATTCGCGATGCTCATGATTGGGAGGATGCTGTGTCTGAATATATTTCCATCAATATGAAGGATATTGAGCGGCACATTCAGTTTCCATTTCCGGTACAAATGTTTGGGCAGCAAACGCGGGCACCGTATCGCACGCAGAATTATTGTTACAGCGACAGGTTTGAATTCTCTCTGCGTATAAGCGCCACGCGCGAATATGCGGTCGACATTCTTGATGGCGTTGAGTACCGGACTCCCTATCCGCATCTGATTATCAAAAAACCAGGCGTTTGTCACATCAATCTGATACATGATCAAAGAAACTCATTTTTTGTCATCTATGCCGATCATCTTCTTTCAAAGTTTCAGGAATGCGGAATTCAAACCGAGCCGCCAATTCTCCCCGTGAATTTAACCCCCTCTATTTCCACCACCATGCAGGTGTTAAAGGAGTTATTTAAAAAGTCTCACGACTTCGGAATTGCGGAAACAATCGATGTTCTGTGCTTCAGATTCGTTACAGAATTGATGCTGTCTAGCAGCAATGTAAACCGCATGGGGGAACGCTACGAAGAACGCATGATTCGAAACGCTGCATCCTATTTGCAGCTACATTTTGCTGACCCAATTGAAGTCCGGGATTTGATTGAAATGACCAATTTGCCGAACCGCACCTTTTTTCGGTATTGGAAAAAAATTTATCACAAGACGCCGCTGCAATATCTCCTTTCGCAAAAGCTTTTAGCGGCGGAGCGGTTATTGCGAGAGACCGATCTTCCCGTGTATAGCATCGCCTCCAGTCTAGGTTTTGAAGATAGCTCATATTTCATCCGCCAGTTTAAAAAGAAATACGGAAAAACGCCTCTGCGCCTGCGAAACAGTTACATCCAATAGAACGGTGAAATTCAAAAAGTCGCTGGTTTAAAAAATGGCAAACGGCCACTTTTTTCAGCGCAGTTTTCATCAAGCACAGCAGACCCGCCACATAAACACACAACAATAGATCAAAACTGCATTTACATGATATCACTGGAGTTTGTTGCATTGTTGTCACCTGGTAATTTTCTTGCAGAAGACGTTTTCTGGGCTATGCTGCAAGAAACTCTCAACCAAATGGTGGGTAAATGGCGGCTAATAATCAAAAAATTAAACGAATAGCAGAATTGCAATGCGGGTATTTTACTGCCAAACAAGCCAGGTCTTGCGGAATTAGCAACAAGCTCCAGTATTATCACTTTACCTCCGGGAATTGGGAAAAACTTTTTCATGGTCTCTTTCGCTTGAAAGGATTTGCCGATTCGCAACAATCTGATTTTACGCTCTGGTCTTTGTGGAGCAGGAGCGCGGACGACCAGCCGCAAGGCGTAATCAGCCATCACACGGCCTTGAGTTTTTATAGCCTAGCTGGTTGCGATCCAAAACAGATTCACCTGACGGTTCCCAAATCTTTTCGAAAGAAACTTCCGCCCGGAATAGTTATCCACAAAGCAACCTTGAACCTCTCCTCCATTGAAAGCCACGGCAGTTTCCTGGTCACCCGCCTTGACCAGACATTGCTTGACCTGCGCCAGGAATTACTGGCAAGTGGTAAATGGGGGGGCATAATTAAGAGAGCCGTAGCGGAAGGACGGCTGTCAAGGGACGATGCGGACAGGCTTGCCGCTGATACAACCGCTAGGGGATGTGCCGACAATATTTTTTGCGCAAGGGATTTCTCAATACAATCCGAGTGCTGGCATAAACCGGCAGGTATTGACGCGCTGTCGCGCAAGGTTGATAAGATTGATCCGGTTTCGGAAGGAGTCTGGAAAATGATGTCCAAAAGTGCAGGTACCGCACGTCGTCTAACCCGGGCAGGCTTTACCCTGGTGGAACTGCTGATGGTGATAACCATCCTGAGCATTTTGTCGGCTTTGCTGCTGCCGACGGTGAAAAAAGCTCTGGAGGCGGCGCGCTCCAACCAATGTATTAATAATTTGAGGCAACTCGGGTTCGCGGAAGAAGGCTACCGGGACATGCACGGCTTCTGGACGGCGGCCAGACGACCGACTTATTGGCACCGCACCCTCTGGCAAACCGTCGTCTATCCGGATTCGCAGATGACAACCGCGTGGGACAACAAAACCATCGAGCGAACCATATTCTGGTGCCCCAACATGACCCGCGAGCTGGGATATTGGAGTTTGATCGGATATGGCCAAAGCGTGTTTCTGCCGCCGGCGAAAAGGACAGACGGTTTTTCCGTGACCGAGAAAACGCCCTGCCGCCCCAACCTGATCCGTGTGCCGTCCTGTACGCTGTTGCTTGCCGATAAACACGATAACTGGTTCATCGGTTTCGGTTCCAGTCTGCTGTCCTTATCCTATATACATAACAGCGGAAGAACCAACGGCCTGTACTGCGATCTTCACGTGATCAGCGCCACGCCTGAACGGATTATGGAAAATTACAATAATACCCCCTTTGAAGCAACTTATTCCTATTAACTTCTTGGCTGCCTGCATGACAGGTTTCGGGTTGCATTCTGTCTGCCGGTTCCGATCCGACTCTTACAGGAGATGGTTGATCATGACGACATCGCAAGCGCTTTTTTTCCGCACTTTACTCGCAATCATTTTCGTTTCCGCGGGTAGCTCCGCGGTTTGCGCCGAGACCGCCGACAATGCGCCGCCCCCCGCAGCGGTTCGCATGTCCTACCCCGACGACCTTTCCGCGTGGGCTAGTGTCATTTCGACCGGTCTGGATTTGATGGCTGAGTCCAGACCCACCGCTCCGGGAATGACCCTCCGCCGTATGCGCCAGCGCCTGGACGCGCTTTTGCTGAAAACTTTCGGCGACGCCAAACCGGAGGACAGGCACAGGATGGCGAGCGAGCTTTACGAGCTCGAAGCAGACATCCTGGCCGAATCGATGGCGGTTTTTTCCGTGCCTGCCTACGCCGAAAGCCGCGACTCTTTATCCTGGCCGCAGGAGAGGATCCCGCTACGGAGAAAAGCGTTTCGCGAGGAAGTGAACAATACGTTTCTTGACTGGGATCGTAACGCCGAGGCTCTCGCGCGCCACGGCCTCCCCGTTTCCGCCGCTGTCGAGCAGCAGCGGATAACGGCTTACCTGTCGGAGGAGTGCGGCGTTTCGCGTCGGCTCAAAGACCAGGCCGTCGCCTTTTACAAGCAGACTGCCGAAATCCGTTTTCTCCGGGCTGCAACCGTTATTGGCGGAGAAATTGATCTTGCGGCGTTCAAACGCGCCGAAGCGGTCAATACGAACCGGGGCGTTGCGGTTCCCGCGTGGGGGGAGCGGCTCGCGGATCTGGCCAAAGCGGTGGAGTCGCTGCGGAGTTCGGTCTGTGCGCCAGGTGCCAAGTATGGGGTCGCTTCCGAATCCAACATGACCACTTTTCGCAGCCGGGTGGCGGAAGATTACGAAAAGGTGCTGGCATGTCGCCAGCGGTTGGCCGCCGCCGCGTATGATGCGTACGAGGCTTTCAAACCGGGGGCAAGTTTGTGGAGCACGGGGCGGTTTTCCATGGGCGGCTCCTGGCACGGCCTCCTGAACAGCAACATCCGCCGCTCCTCCCTGTTCATGGACATTGAATTCAGAAAACCCTCGGAGTATTGGTCTTTTTCATTTGATGTGCCGGATGCTTGCTTTGTGGATCAAAAAGTCACGGACGCATCCTGGGTTCATTCCCGGCGCGACTACCTGTGGAAAAAAGACCGGGGGGGCGAAACCGTAACCCAGCAGGTATGCTGGTCCATCATCGCGCCTGGTACTCTCGTCGACACCGGGGACAGCGAAATCCGCCTGTCCCAGACGACTTCCGGGCTCAGCCTGCCTCCCGACAAGGTGGGCGGTATTTTCGACGGCCAGCCCGTTCTGATTAAAAAAGGCGAAACCATCCAGCCGCGGCAGATGAGCGAAGGATGGCTGGTTTTGCTGTGGGAAGACGGAGCCTGCCAGTATCCGGTTGTGGTCGTATTTGAAAAACGGCCGGACGAATTCGCCTGGCGCCAGGACGGCCTGATCGCGAAGCGGGGAGAAAAAATCGGGCGGATGGTGTTTACGCTCCCCTTCGGCGCGGCATTGCGCCCGGTTGACGAGTCGGTCGCCTGGCAGAAGTTGCCGGAGGAATTCGTAAGCCAATGCCGGAGCGTGGCGCGGCTGTCGCAGGACTATCCGCTGACGTTGCACGAATATTACGCCTGCGACGCCTCGCAAATCAGGATTCTCAACCAGGTCGAAAGCATTTCCCTGCAGGATGACTGGGGCACCGGGCATTTGACGCATACCCCGTTCCCGCCGATGCTTGCCCTGGGCATGGATTCTGGCGTCCCGATCACGGCGCGACGGGAACTGATCGACACCGGCATCTTCACGAAATACGGACCCTATCGATACGCCCGCGGTTCCGAACTTGAATATACGATCCCGCGAATAAGGCTGCACGATTACTTCCCTCTTTCCCCCGTGCAGGAGGAACCGCTGGTCACGGAGCTGAACGATTACGTGCAATCGCTCTACGTCAAATGGGAGGGGGAACAGTCGGAAACATACAAGGCTTCTCTTCTGCACACGACAGCGGCCAAACCGGCATGGTGCATGCTGAGGCCGGAGCTGCGCGACATCATGGCCAACCTGGTGAAGAAGGATGATTTGGCGGAGATATTCAGCTGGCGCGAACCGTCCGTTTATGCGACGCAGATGTACACCGGATACAACCTGGAGACGCAGCTCATTATCGAACCGACC
This sequence comes from Planctomycetota bacterium, assembly GCA_020060765.1. Taxonomy (GTDB): domain Bacteria; phylum Planctomycetota; class SZUA-567; order SZUA-567; family SZUA-567; genus JAGUZQ01. The sequence goes on from JAGUZQ010000060.1 coordinate 39,063, forward strand.
ATGGGCAAGTCGTTCTGGGCCCAGGGCTGGCGGGGCGGCAGGCACGGCGCGCGGATCCGCGGCGACATCCCGAATTACGCGGCTGCCCTGACCTTGGAGCCGATGCTGACACATGCGAAACTGTTCGGGCAATGGGACTTGATCGAGAGGAACCGCGAAACACTGGAGCGCTCCTACAGTTCCGTTGCCGCGCGCCAGGAATGGGTCGTGCCGGGGCACGACTGCATGACGTCGGGATTCAATTTCTCCACAGACATGCTGGCAGACGGCTGGCGTTGCCATGCAATCATGAACACGCTCGCCCGCACACTCCGCGACCGAGCCGCCGAGGAACAGGCGGCATATCTGGCAGCCCGTACGATGATGAGCCTGGGTGCGTTGCTCCATCCCAATCTGGCGCGGTACAACCAGCATATCTTCAACCGGGAATCCCGCCTGTGGACGCCGGACCTGGAGGCCGGATGGGAAGGATTTGTGCAGTACAACGGTATTTATCTCCAATCCCCCAAGCCCTATTCCCGCGAATGGGCTGCTTTCTCCGGCGTGTTTACCTGCGATTACCCCATCTACGGCGCGTTGTTGCGCTGGTTTCCGGAGAGTTTCCGGCGCTGGGCGTCTTGCGATGCCTGCGCCGCCACCCCCATGCCGAGTTATGAATACGGCTTGATGCGTCCCCAGCGGGTCAGAAACAAGATCAGGCTCGATTACATGTGGGACATCGTGCGCATCAACGCATTACTCGGCGACGATCCGGAACGCACCCGGCAATTAGGACTGGACGCTCTGCCAAAACTGAAACCGCCGTACCCGACCATGGGCACCCCGCATCCCCGGGCTGACGAAATGCCGAAATTGCTTTCCCGGATGCCTTTTGTCATTGCGGCCGGCGATCCCCTGTTCCTTTCGGATTGGGGAAAGGCGAAACTCCTGCGCGGGGAATACGACCGCGATAAACTCCTCGCAACCCTCGAATTTGCCAGCGAAAAATCCGCCATGATCACGGTGGTGATAGGCGCGCTGCCGACGAAGGTCTGTATCGACGGCGCAGCTTGCCGGATCGTCTCCGCCAGCGAACCTGCCGCCCGGAACGCCGACTTGCCCGTTGCGACCGCAGATTGCCGTTATGCCGCCGAGGACAGGGAATTGCTCCTCTCCTGCCCGGCCGGAACGCATACGATTACGATTCAGGTCGCGCCGGAAACCTCCCTCAAACCCGCGTTTGACGACCAACCGGAGGGAACCCTCTATCCTGCGCATACGCCTCCACCGCCGGGTACTATCACGGCTTCCGCCCTCAGGCGGGACGACTGCCAGGTCGGCAAAACTCTGCCTGTTGATTTGGCCTTCGCCTGCAATATGGGATTCCACGACGAAGCGGCCAACGATCGGATCGGCGGCACCACCGACGACGGGGAATCCTGGGAAATGACGCCGGGTGAATCACGAATCCGCGGCGTGACTTTTTCCTTGATCGACCCGGAAAAGAACGGCGGCAAGAGCTGTATCGTCCTTGCTGGCCGCAAAAAGCCCTACTTCCCGGAGAGGGTCGAAGGGATCAAGGTCAACCGTCGCGTCTCGCGCCTCTTCTTCTACCAGGCCGCCGCCTGGAGGGAAGTCACGGATGAGAACCAGATCATCGTGCGCTACGTGTTGCATTTTGCCGACGGGCAGGATCGCACGATCGAGATCAGAATGAATCGGGAGATCAAGGACTGGAAAGACTACGACCAGAAGCAACCGCAAGACCTACCCAAGGCGCTGATCGCCCCGGTAGTGAAAAAACTCACACCGGAACCCGCGAGAGGGATCGCCGGTTACGTGTATGAATGGAAAAACGACGTGCGTGAAAACATCGCCAGCGTCCAGGAAGAACAAAAAGGCATTCCCATTCTGGACACGCTGGACATTGTTTCCGAGAACAAGGCGGTGCCTGTGATTTTCGCCATTACCGCGGAAAGCGACGAGTGAGATTTTCAATATCAGAGCAGGCTATTTATCCTATCCAACCACATCAGAAAACATTATACGGATTTATCCGCAGTGATCCCAACTGCGGAAATAGGATGAAATGAACGCGCAATGGCTACAGTCAGAATATTATGGTCGAAACGACGGCCAAAAGCGTTGTTGTGCTGGCGGGATGGGCGCAACGCTTATGTCTTGCTGACAGGGTACTAGATGCCTCCCGGCAAAAACTGTTACCCGGTTTTGAACTAGACCGGGTTTTCGGACGGATGGGGCGCGGGTTTGAAAAAGACCTTTTTGTAAACCCCGTCGTATTCATATTCGAGATGGCGAATTTTCTGGCAAGCTCCCTTGACTGTGCTTTCAACGATTTTTTTGCCCATTTCCATCGACGCGCGTGTGGGATAACCCATGACACCGACTTGGATTTCGTCCCGCTGCCGGTGGCGGGCGACGACCATTTCATCATCGACAATCTTTTCCGAGCACTGGTAGTTGTCTGGATGTGCGGTCAGACTTGCCAGAATCTCCGGCTCGTCCAATTCCAGTTCGTCCATCCGCACCAGTTCGGGCGCGAGGTACATGATTTCGGAAGTCTCGTGCCAGCCCGCATGCCAGTCGCCTTCACCTACGGCCTGCTTGCGGCTGACGCCGTCCACATCCATCTTGGAAGCGGGGAGTAACGCAAGCATTACGTCGCTGAATGAGGGATTGTTGCGCAGCAGCATTTTCAGAGAGCTGTCCAAAGCTGTCAGGTTTTCGCTTCCGCCGTGGCAGATGAAGAAATAAAACTTCCGGAACCCCTGGCAAACCAGAGACATCAGCATATCGCTCATAACTAACGCCATTGTACCCGGGGTGATATTGATCGTGCCGGGGCAGTCGCCGCCGGAAAAAGACTGGGTCACGGTGGGGGCGACGAGGATTCCCGTCTCCCGCCCGATCATCCGCCCCATTTCCGTAGCGCGGATCGAATCGGTAGCCAGCGGCAGATGGTAGCCGTGCTGCTCGGTCACGCCCACGGGAATAATGATCGATTTATTCACGTGGAGATACTCCCGCACCGACTTGACAGTCATATTTTCCATTACCGGAAACTGTTTATCAGGCATCATGTGCGCATCCTTTATAGGCGTTAAGTTTGACTTCATTCATTATACTAACAAAGTCATCTAAAAATCAAGTCGGCGAATTTTTCCGGCTTGTTGAACAGGCCGAACGTAGGCGCAAACTGGCTGTATTCAACTTTGCCGCCGTCGGCGGTTTTGCGCACCCGGCAAATGTTTGTCGCCCAGATGTCTCCTGCCAGAGGTTTCTTCTGCCCCAGGTCGGCATATGGAATCGCTATTTCCGCCAGCCATTTTTCCTTGCCGGTTGAGGTTTTCACCCGCCAGGAACCATTCCAGCCCTTGTCGCCTTTGCCGTCGGCGTATTTCATGTCGAACTGGGTGCCGCCGCTGTTAAAGACCATCTGAAAGACTACCTTGCCGTCGCGACCGGGATCGAAGAATAGTTCGATTTCGTTTTCCTCCCACACGTCGCCATCACGGGCGGTGACTGAATGCAATAGTTTTTCTGGCGAAGGCTCCGCGCATTCCAACGCGATATACAGACAATCATTGTCGTAAACCACTTTCGCCACGGTCGCGAATTCCGCCGGGGACGCATCGTCTTTCTGCACGAACTGCGCGGCAACCGGCGCGGTTTTCCAGCAGTCATCGTCAAGGTTGCCGTCCAGCGACGGTTCGTTATCGACAGAAGCGCAATCGATAGCGCGTCTCTTCGCCTTGGTGGAGAGGAAGTAATCGGCCATTTTCGCCGTCACCGGCAGATTGTATTTGCCGTCGTCTCCCCTGACCGACGAATAAGAGATCGCCAGCGACTCCTTGTTGGCTTCCAGGAATTCCTCGCGCGCGTCCACCGCTTTCTTGAAGCGCAGGGCGGTATCCATCGCCAGTTTGCTTTTCACGCCTTCATAGGCATCCAGCGCGTCGAGAGTGAGTTCCACCAGCCGAAAATTATCCGAGACTAATTTGGCGCGTTCCCGCTGTTTGCCTTCCGGCGCGAGTTCCACCGCCGTGTCCAACAGCGCCCGCGCCGCGCCACGGATGTTGGCGTAATATGGACGGATCAGGTCAGGCGAGGAAATTTTCAGCACTCCCAGGTCGTCGGTTGAGGAAAGCTTCCTGATGTTGCTTTCAGCGAACTTGCGGATTTCCTCTTCGATCAGGTTATGGTATTCCCGGATCAGCCGCCCCGCGTCGACGCCGTAACACTTGTCGTAGTGGTCGTCAAGAAGCTGTTCGATGTCGAGCGTCGTGTCCCACAGCGAGCGGGCGGCGATGTATAACTCCAGCGAACCGCCGCCCCAACAACCGAAGCCGTAGATATGGTGTCCCTTATAGCCGGATAGTTTGGTAAACTTTATCAGGTCGGCCAGATGCCGCCGGGTGGAAACTGGGAAATCCCATAATCCCATGCCGTGGTAGGCCGTATAGTAAAACATCTTGTCGTGCAGTTTGCCCCACTGCCTAATACGCTGTTGGCGTTCCTCGAGGGTCTGGCGGGTGAAGAGGAACAGGTGGCCGTTATGCACGTCCCATAGGCAGAGATTCCTGAACGGCCGCGTGCGCAGGGGAGGGTTGGTGTAATTGCCGTAACAGTACGCGCCCAGGTATTTCGTCGGGTCTTTCTCGTAAACCAGTTTGCCGACGGCGTTGTAATAGGATATAAGGCGGTCGGACATGCTGCCGCCCGCGTCGAGCGTGCGGCAGTTGTCGCACTCGCAGTAACCGCCGCCGTCGTTGGCGGAAAGCGAGAACATCGGCACGTCCGGTTTTTCCGCGAAGTATTCCAGCGCCACTTCCGCGCTGATGCGCTGCACGTCGGGATTGCTGGTGCAGATTTGCCCGTTATGAATGGGCCCCGTCGCGACATTATGAGTCATCACGCGTCGCCCGTCGACTAGGGCGTAATATTCCGGATGGTCTTCGTAAGGATAACGTTTCTTTTCCCATTTCGCCCAGCCTTCCGGCGAGGGATGGCAGGGGATGATGTAATACCAGCCGTGCGAATGCTGCACGATCAGGCTGCGCCCCAGTTTCTGGCGGCGTTGCCAAAGCCTGTAATCGCGCCCGGAGCCAGCGCTGCTCCGGGAGTCAGATTCAGGAACATAGAGCACGCGGCTGATAAAGGCGGGTTCGTCCTTGAGGTTAATCTCGCCTAGCGCCAGTTTTTTCATCGGTGCGTAATACTCTCCCGTCTCCGTCGGCAGGAACCAGCGCACGCCGAGAAATTTCTCGATGAAATCATACGCCGCCGACAGGGTGCCGGTCTGCGGGCCGCTGCGCCAGTGGGTGTTGAGCGGGTCGCCGGGAGTGTCTTTTCCCATCAGCACAAGCGCGTCGCCGACGGTGTTGACGGTAAAGCCTTCGGCGGCGACGTCGTCAAGATTCAGTCCTAGATTTTTCGTGAATTCGCTTTCGCCGATAAAAATATTTTTTCCATTTTCCGCCGGGGTTTCGACTATCGGCAGTTTCACGCCGCACACCTTTTCCAGATACGCCTGCAACTCGCGCGCGGCGAATTTAGGCGTCTCGATCGCGTCCTTGGCTACAACTATCGAATAGTCGCTCGCGCCGTTATCTGTCAGGACTATTTTATGCTGTTCTCCCGCCGCCGCAAATGCTCCGCACATGAGCGCCAATGCCATAACTGCCGCTGTCGCTACACAAAAACGCTTCTTCATGAATGATCTCCCATCGCCGCAAGCCAAGAAATAACGCTATATGTTGAAATGGTTTTCTTCGTGTCGGATTATGCCGCGCCAGATTATTCCGCACGCAACCGGAAAAGCGCTTCCGCCTCCTCCGCCGTCACTGGACGGTCGAAGACCATGATCTCGTCCATTACAGCGTTTGCGTAACCGCCGTGCCAGTAGCCGAGCAAAAAAGTTTCTGGAACCATAACGCCTGGAAAGATGAACTTGCGGTCAGATGCGAGTTTTCCGTCGAGATACATTTCCGTCCGCACGAGTTTCTCTTCCGGCAGGAATTCCCAGTTAACCGCCACATGGTGCCATTCCCGGTTCTGCCATTCCTGCAGAGGCGGGCTGACGCAACTCGCACCCGAATAGGTTTCCTCTCCCGCCTTGCCCCGGAACCCCCAAAGCAGGCGGTTTTTCCAAACGTGCGCCGGTTCATCCTTGTCGGGATAAGCTCGCAGAAAAAAATAGGTGCCGTCATTCCCGAAACCGGCCAAGCCGTAACCCATGCCGGTTTCGCCCATCCAATGCGGCTTGAACCACAGCGACAGCGCGCCGCGTTTGGGATTAAAATTGCCTTCGCCCTTCAGTTCGTTGATCTGGTTGGAACGCCTCCCCTTGGGCACGAACGAAGTGGGAAAGGTGCATGAGTAATCGATCTGCGCGGCGTCGACCACGACCGTGCCGCCGACGCCTTGCAAAGTAATCGTCGAAACCGGATAGGCGGCGGTGAATGTTGCCGTAAAGCGCCCGAATTCCTTGCCCGGCGCGACCGCGACCAGTTCGGTCTTGTCCAGCAGAATGCGAAGTCGCGAACCGGGAGTTTCCGCACGGGCGTAAGTGCTGAAACAATATGACTTCCCTTCTTGCAGTTTTTCCACCACCTGCCGGAGATAGTTTTCCCCGTCCACCGTCGCGCAGGATGGTGAGAACGCGCCGCCCTCTTGCCGGAATTCCGGTGTGCCGATCAATATCCATCCCGCTTTGTCGTCGAAATCGCGGGAGGAGAGCAGGTCAGCGTTAGGCTGTTCGATCAGCCAGCCGTTGCCGGAGACGCCTTTATCGAAACGCGGGCTATTCAGTTTCAAACCGCGCGCAACGTTTTCCGTTTTTTCGTTTTCGCAACTTTCCCGCCACAACAGCGACTTCGTCAGCGTTTCAGGCAATTCTTCCGCCGCTGTAGCATGTATTGAAAATGACAACAATATGAACAGCGACAGATGGCGCATACTTGGTCTCCGGTTTTTTTGCAAGGTTATCGGTTTACCGGTTTTTACCGGGAATTCTCGGTCGGCAACTTTCCCATAAGCTGTTCACTGCACTTCCGCGAATATTGGGAAGGCGATTACCAGTGCCATATGACAAGCGCTGGCAAGCTTGTAGCGCACCATTAATATGGCCAAAAAATATTGCTGGCGGAATATAGCATATAGGGTGTATGGTCAACCGAAAGTTGGAGGCATTCCACATGTCCGTCGAGAAAGAAAAAGTTGCCCCTGGTTTCATGCCTGGACGCGCCGATATAATCATCTGGCCAACACGTGGCGGTGGGACGCAAGGCGTAATTCCAGCCATCGCCTTGGAAAAGAGAGTTCGAAGGGCGCTTGAAGGAAGACAGCCGTCCCGGTATATGTGTAGGATAATAATAGCTGCCAAATCTGTAATTGATGCCGTAACTTGTGCCCCAGTAGCTATTCGCGTCGGAAGGGCATTCGTGCAGTTCGTGGAAGGCTCTCGGAGTTCCCGCTTGCGAACCGGAGGAAATTTTACCGGACGGCGCAGGCAGATATGCGGCGACGCGGGGCGGCCAGTAACGCGAGCATCCGGCCGGCAGCGGATCGGCGAGTGTCATATCCACCAATATCCCGCCGTGATCATCGCTGTATTGCAGATGCACCAGATACCACTGTTTGAGGCGGCTCTGGCAGTCGATTTTACGCGCCGCGTCGCGCGCTTTCTTCAATGCAGGCAGCAGCAACCCGGAAAGAATCGATATAATAGCAATCACGACCAGCAATTCCACCAGCGTGAAGCGTTTTGCGGCTTTTCCTGCAAACACAGACATTTCCTGTCTCCTTAACAGTTGCATCCGCAACTGCGCCGTATCACCAGCCGTGGCGACAATGTACAAGCTTTGACCGTAGTTTCCCCACCGATCCGGTCAAACAACAGTTCAACCGCCTCCCGCGCCAGTTCCTCTACCGGCTGGTGTACTGTTGTCAGTGGCGGATCCAGCAGAGCGGTAAAATCCAGATCGTCGAATCCGATCACCGCGACATCTTCCGGCACACTCAGCCCGTCTGCTTTAAGTATCTGCATGGCGCGCGCCGCCACGAAATCGTTTGTACAAACCAAAGCGTCAACACCTAGTTTTTTTATAGCGTCGATCAGTTCAGGAAAATCGGCTGAGACATTATCCGCCATCCCGTCCAATAACAGGCCATCGTCGAATTCTATCCCTGTTGCGTCCAGTGCCTGCCGGTATCCCAGAAATTTCTGCTGATTGGAACGATTGGCAATACTGCTAGTCATAAAGGCTATTCTCTCGCAACCGTGTTCCCGAAGATGCCTGGTTGCAAGGTAACCTCCTAGATGCTTGTCGATGGCAAAATCGTAAGCGTCTTGACAATCCATCAGGCGGATATATACGGTTTTTTCCTGAATAATTTCTTCCAGCCTCGCTGCAGGCAGGCTGTTCTGGATAATCAGTCCGTCCACGCCTCGGGATATAAACTCACGGATCAGTTTCTCCTCCCGGATGTGTTCGCTCCGCGAATCGCCTAACATAACCTGGTATCCAGCATTCCACAGAGTGGTATTTAGGCCATAAACCAGTTTGCTGTTGATCTGGACGGAGGCGAAACTGGAGATGATTCCGATAACCTTGGTAGGCAATCCCTGCAACGCGCGCGATGCCTGGTTTGGCGAATAATTCAGGTTTTTGGCGATATCCAAGATTTTTTGCCGTTTTTGTTCCGAGACATAACAATAAGGTTTATTCGATAAAACTGCAGAGACTGTTGATCGTGCCACTCCGGCTGCTTCTGCAATATCGTGCATCGTGGTCATTCTCTCTCCATGAATCGGTTCATATGTATCGATTCATTTTATCTCTATAAATATCCTTAGTCAAATATTCACACAACTTTTTTTGAGAAGTTTACTTGTCTGCCCAGCCTATCTCCCGTGCGCTAAAGCACAGTTTATGGCAGTTTCCGTCTGGCGCGCAGATAATCGTCCGGATCGTACGCCGTGCGGATACGGCGGTATGTTATGATAATTATTCAATTGGAGCACGACCTCAACTCCCTGCGTTGAACTGCCGATTCCTTCGAGCGCCCGAGCGGTTCCGGACTCAACAGGCATTACCCTGTTTATGCCTCTATCATGAATCGGTTCGACTACCGAAGCGCCATACGCCGTTGTCGCCTTTTCAGCTTCGCGGGCGTTTTACTGCGGAACGCTTTGGTTCTCCCAAGTTCCAATATAAGCAATTCATTTCCCCGCCACGGACTTAGCCCCCGGCATGCCAAGCCACCCTCACCATTCGCGGATGCTCTGATGTTGGTTTCTGGTATATGAAAACCTTGACCCAATGCAATACTGCCCTTGCCATGGCTTCACATGATTATGCGCATGGTTTAGTTCCGCGCTGGTGGTTAGCAGTTACGCGTGCTGTATTGTCCAGCTTGCCCAGACTGATTTAGCTTGGCGCACTCATACCATCTCCTTCTGCGCGATTTCTCCCGCATTTCCAGCAGAATCCGCTCCGGATTCATCTCCAGGTTGTGCATATTCCTTCCTTTCAGGGTTATTGTAAGTTGTAATTTAATAAGTTACAACTATTTTTTTCCTAATATGCGCGCGCATTTGTGTTTACCATTTAAAGTATTGTATAATATAGTGTTAGTGTATTGCCTGAGCCTGGTGCCTGTTTTGGAGCAAATTTATATTTGCATAAGGCTTGCCAGGCTGCAAAATGCCAATGGCATTTGAGCGTTTGATCGCGAGGAATCATATGAATTATCGAAGAATTCAAAAAAGCGCGTCACTATCCCGACACTTCACCCTGGTGGAACTGCTGGTGGTGATTGCGATTATCTCGATCCTGGCCAGCCTGATGATGCCGATGCTTTCGCGTGCGCTGGGGTCGGCGCGGTCGGTAGCGTGCGTCAGCCAGTTGAAACAGCACTATATCGGCTTTCTTTCCTACGCAGACGAAAACCAAGGCTGGCTGCCGAAGTATTACAACGGCAGTAAAACCTGGGTCGAGGTGTTCTGCCTCAACGGTTACAGTGGAGTCACTTATCGACAGGCTTGGGGATACGACGGCAGAAACGCCTGCGGTATCTGGGTCTGTCCGGAAGACGCACGCAGTTTGCCGGGCGGTTCGGTGAACGGCGGAGTCAGTTACGCCATCAACAATATCATCACCAACACCGCGTCCGGTTATAAATGGTATAAGATGCGGCAGATCAAGACCGTCGGCCAGACCTCGCTGATAATGGACTCCTGGGTCGCCGATTTGTCGCAGGGGCCTTATTTCATCCAACCCTATACGCAGCTTGATCGCGTCAGCTACCGGCATATGGGCAAGGCCAACGTGATGCGCGTCGACGGCGTCGTCAAGGGCTACCACGAAGTTGAAGTACCCTCCAGCAAGGACGATCCGTTCTGGGGGTATGTACAATGAAAAACGCTATTTGCACAACTCATTCGACAATGCCGCGAACTTTCACCCTGGTGGAGTTGCTGGTGGTGATTACAATCCTGTCGATTCTTGCCAGCCTGCTCCTGCCCGCCCTTTCCCAGGTGCGCAAAGTCGCGCAGCGGGCCGCCTGCGCCAGCGGCCAGAAACAGATTTATCTCGGCGCTGCTATGTATGCCGGGGATTACGCCGACTGCCTGCCTAACGTGGTCACTGCCACCGGCCGCGCCCACGCCGTCACCACCGAAGGCTGCCACTTCGCGGAGGATTATCTGAGCGTGCCGGTAGAGAATTACGCCAAGTACGAAATCTACGGACAGATGAAATCGCTGAAAAACCTCCTGCGCTGCCCGGCGGTGGACACGCAGTTCACCGGCGATTGGGGGCGTATCCACGGCGAGTCGTGGGAGCGAATGTTCACGCAATACATGTTCACCGCCTTCACCGCCTGGGACTGGCAGAACAAGGTGGTTTACCGCCATTGCCGACTGGGGAAAATGAAATCCGACGTGCTGCTGTTGCAGGACATGATGCACACGGTGCCGACCGAACCCGCCAACGTCGACCGGTATCAGTACGAAAACAACCACGCTTCGGTCTGGCCGGGATTTTCTCCCGACGGAGCCAACTGCCTGTTCGCCGACGGGCGGGTGGCCTGGACGCAGGCTGGAAATACCGTGAAGCCTTCCGCCACCGAAGGCGCGCTCTTTCCGGCCAGCTACGGATTTTATTACGGTTACAGCGCCAGCAGCAACACCGTGCGCATGTACAACCCGAACGGCGCGGCGATAAACGACCCGGTCGAAGCGGCCAAGCATTTCTGGTGATGGCTACAATAAGGCTTTAGGCTCAATACGGTTTAATTAAGAGGAAATCTTTCTGTTTTCAATAAAAACTTGCGAATCGTCATTCCCGCGAAGGCGGGAATCCAGGCGGGAAAACCGTACGCAACACCTCCTGGATTCCCGCCTTCGCGGGAATGACAGTACAAGTTTTTCCTTAATTAAACCGTATTGTCTTTAGGCTACAGGCTTCTGGAACCACCAACCCTGAAGCCTGAAAAATGCGCGTGTTTTTCATTTCAACTTGTCAGAGACCACAAACTGTTTGCAATTTTCGCCAACCCTAGGAGAACGCATGAACAGACCGCATCCCCAAACGACCGTTATCGCAATCCTGACGCTGCTGTTGCTGTCTGCCGTCGGTTTTACGGGAGAGGAAAACCCCGTAGTGCTGGGCGTCACCCGTTACGACGGCGAAAAGTACAACGTCGAATTCGGACGCTACGACCGCATGGCGCCAGTCTATCGCCAGAACGGCATCGAAGCCTCGCTCATCACCCTTGGCGATGTGTATCCCAGCCGCAAGTTCACCGAAGACCAACTGGTGGCAAAATGGAAACAGTTCCACGCCATCCTGTTGATTCCGGAACACGAAGGAGTCGCGATCCTGACGCCGGAATGCGCTGCCTACGCCAAGGTGGTCGGCGCGGCCTTGGCGCGGTACGTCTCCGAGGGCGGCGGGCTGGTGGTGACTCCCCGGCCGGTGCGTTATCCAGGGCAGGATGACGAAAAATACTGGAACATCGTTTTCGAGCCGCTTGGCATCACGCTCCTGCACGAAGGCGTTTTTGACAAGACCCGCCAGTTCGAGGGCAAGACCCTCTGGTATCAGAAAGAACCGTTCTGGTACACGCAGAACATCGCGCCGCACCCGGTGACGGAAAACGTGAAACGCCTCTGCCTGCCGCTGCACGACTTTGGCCATTTCCCCGGCCTGGTGGCGCTGAAATATTCCGGCGACTGGCAGGTGATTGTCAGCGGCGAGGCCGAGGCGAAAAGCTATCTTTCCGGCAACGACAACAACGTCGATATCGAAAAAGAGGGAACCTATCAAACCCTGCCACCGGTGGCGGCGGTGCGGACTTTGGGCAAGGGGCGCATCGTCAGCTATCCCCTAGCGACGCTGTTCACCGGTCTTAACCATAAAAACCCGCTCTGGCCGGACATCGTCGAGGAAAAGGGCGACGTGAAAAGCGAACGCCCCAGCGACAGCATGAAGATGCAGATGAACGCGGTGAAATGGGCGGCGCAGCCCGCGCAGGCGCTGGCGGAATTCGGCACTTTCAAAATGCCTCCTTTCCAGAAAGTGGAATTCCCCAAAACCGTGGACTGGGACGCCGTCAGATTCGGCAAGGAATCGAAAATCAGCTACGCCGACGGAGTGACTCCCGACCTCGCCGACCGCTACCAGGGCGTGCGCGGCATCATGGGCGCGCACACCTCCTACAGCGACGGCCAGGGCACGGTGGCCGAATACGTCGCGGCGGCGAAGGCGGCGGGGCTGTCGTTCATCGTCTTCAACGACCCGCTGGAACAGCTCACGCCCGAGACTATCGAAAAGCTTAAAGCCGACTGCCAGGCCGTCAGCGACGACACGTTCCACGCCTGCCCCGGCATCGAGTTCACCGACGGCATCGGCAACCGTTGGGCGTTCTGGGGCGAGAAAATCCGCTGGCCGCACGACACTTTCCAGAAAGGCGAGTTCACTTACAAGCAGTGGGACGGCAAGCGCATCAACCACTACGGCGAATACAACATGTTTATCACCTCGCCTTCCAGCGCGCTGCTTAGCTACAACCAGTTGAGGGAAAACGGCGCGCATCCGGAAAACCTCTGGTGGTTCTGGGATGTGCTGCCGCTGGTATACGACCAGGGTAAACTGGTGGCGGATAATTACAAGGACTATCTTTTCGCCCTACGCGACCTGCGCTACGTTGCTCCGTCTTCTTTTACGCGAATCAACACACCCGCCGACGTAGCGGCGGCGGCGGGGCTGTGCTTCACCGGCTACAAGGATCTGCCTTCCGCGGTCAAAGCGCTGAACACGCACTTTTGTTCCTACTACGCGGCGGAAGAAGGTCAACAGTACATGAGCCAGGGGCCGGAGATTTCCTACTGGCGCGCGGTCAACCGCCAGATGGAACTTCCCTGGTACTCCACGCGCGGCGCACAGCGGGTGAAGCTGAAATTCGCCGTGCGCTCCGAGGACGGTATCGCGGAAGTAATCGTCCACGACGCCGACGCCGGGGCGATCCGTCGCTTCGCGGCAAACGGCGAGAAAGCCTTTGCCCGCGAGTTCGAACTGGCGCACGACAAGCAGCATTACGTCTCGCTGGAAGTGGTCGACACGAAAGGCAAGAAAGCCTATTCCAATTTCCTGCTGGTGTTCTGCTATAAGCAGGGTCTGTTCCGTTGCGGTGACAATCTGAATATTCTCGGCCCCCTGGGAATGCTGTGGCATCCCGACCGCAGCCAGGACTTACCGCTGGCCAAGTATTTCGCCAACGGCGAGGATTTCACCATGGAAGGCTGGGATCGCGGCGGCTCCCTCTGCCCCATGCCGGAAATACGAACCGAAGACCGCATCTGCTTCGCCGAAACCGGCGGCAAGGGCTACCCGCCGCGCTACGGCGACGATTCGGTCATGATCGGCAAAATTCTCAAGGTTCATTTGGCGAGTAACAACCTGCAGATTTGCAGCATGGAGATGACCAGGCGCTCCGAAAGATTCGACAGCGCCGACCGTCCCGGCCCCGCGTTTTGCAGCGTGCCGAAAGATTTGGGCGACCTCGAATATTTCGAGCGTACCCACACCATGTTCGCGCCGATGCAGCGCCTCGACCATTTCATTATCTGGAACTACCGCCGCCGCCACGAAGGCAGCGAAAACTATCGCGGCTCGCTCATGTGGCACGAAGGCGAAATCCGGATCAAGAAAGACCTGACCCTGACAGGGCGGGTGCCGATTCCGCTGCTGTATGAAGAGGTTCCCGTCGATCTCGCGCGCAACTGGGGCGACACCTTCGTGGTGAAAGACGCGGATAAAGGGATGCAGACCCTGATCCTGACCAATGAGGAAAAGCGGGTGCGCGCCCACGGCACGATCCAGCCCGGAGGCTACGCGGCGCGTATTCCGTCGCTGGTGGGCTACAACGCCTTTTTCGCCCCCGCCGGTTCCGAATTCGTCTATGACATGCAAATGCCGGGGCGGCTGTATATCGGTCTGGGCAAGGACGGACAGAAGCTCAAAGCAGGCACGGTGATAAAATACCGCTTCGCCATCGCCACGCTGCCCGACTATTCTCCCGACACCAATTATCTCGATCGTATCGCCAGCCTCATGAACCTGTCGGAAAACGGCGAGGGCGCGCCGGTAGAGGTGAAAACCGGTTTCCTGCCGAACAGCGCTTTCTTCCTGACCGCGCAGGCCGCCGATTGCGAAGCCGCTTTCACCGCCGGCCCCGCATTGCAGGTCATCGACCAGCCGTTCAAGGTTACGGGGCTGCGCGATAACGGCTGCGCGGCGGTCTACAGCAGCCAGCGCCCCTGGTTCCGCTATATCGGCGTGGCCGACGACGGGGTCGCCTATTTCCAGGAACCGCTCGACCGGAAGAACGACCTCTGGGTCGGCAACGTCTTTGTCTGCGATGACGATACTCTGAAACTGACCCTGATCGACGACGGGCAGGAGCCGGGCAAGCTTCCTTTTCTAGAACTGCACAATCCCGGCGTGAAACCGGTGACGACGCTGCTGCGCTCGCCCCGCAACACCCCGAAATACGGCGGGATGAAAACCGTACTAATCGTGCCACCGGGCGCAAGCCTCCACCTGACCATCAACGACGGCGCGTTCGTGAATGAAGACAATAGCGTTTCAGCAAACCGTTGAGCATTGAGCTATAGGTGCGCAGGCGAAGCTGGCGCAGACAAAAGCCGGTAGCAAATCCGGCACATTTAAAGGCTGAGAGGGTACTAGCCACCAGGATGGAACTGAACCGTACGTTATCCCATACGCGGAGTATTGATGGGTTCGCAAGGAATCAGTTACTGGACGTTCAACTCCAGCAAGGGAGATCCCTTCGACCACGGCGATGGTTACGACGAAGGCATCAACTATCTTGATCAGAAAGACAACAGCCCTGTCACCACCGTCAGGCTGGAGGCGCTCCGGGACGGACTGGAGGACGCGGCCTATATGCGCATTCTCGAAAAGCTGATCGCCGAGGCCAAAGCAAAAGATCCTGCTCTCGATATGTCTGAAGCCGAGGTTCTCGTCACAACCGCCGCCCATGAGATGCACGATGCTAAAAGCTGGGAAAGGCTGTTAGCTTGGCGACAGAAAATGGCTGAGTCAATCAAGGAGCTTTCGGCTAATTAGCAGACGCAGAACACTCGGTTCGAGTTTCGCATTTTTTACGCATCACCATATACAAAACAAAAAAGTGCGAAACTCGAACTCAGGCTTTCCGGCAATAGTGCCAGGCTTCGGCGTATTTTTCGTATCCCATACCTTCGTAGACCTTTTGCGCGGGAAGGTCGACCGAGAGTGTGGTGACGATGAACTTTTTGTAACCTTCCTCTTCCATGCGCTGCAGCACCTCCCGCTGCATGGCCTTGCCGATGCCGCGCCGCTGGTAATCCGGATGCACGGCATTGTTGCCGATTTCGGCCAGCCCACGAGTTTCGTCGAGAAAATAAGTGGCGTAGCCCACGACTTTTTCCCCTATTTCGCAGACGATTGCCGAATAGATATGGTCGCGCAAACCTTTTTCGACGCCAGCATTTTTATATTCGTGCCAGGGCGTGCCGCCGAGTTTTTCGCCGAAGAAATCCTCCCGCATCCGGTCGGTGCTGACCGGCTCGAAAGCGAGGCGGGTGATTTCCAGTATCTCGGGAATGTCGGCGTGCCGCGCCGGTCGGATCAGCCTGTTGCCCTCGCGGACGAAACGGTAAAACGGCTTGCGCGCCGACAGCGTTTCTATTACCGTCTGGAGGAATCCGACGAATTTAGCCTGTAACTTGTAATCGATGAAATCGACTGTGTCTAGCGGCGAATGGTAAACGGGAACATACGGGGCGGGGCCGATGTCGCCTGCGTCGATCATCCAGACGTAAGGCACGCCGCGTTGCTCTGCCGCGCCGTGATCGCAGCCGGTGGGGAGATGCTGGCCGCGATAGACGTAATCAAGTTCAGTTTTGATGTCAAGCACGGCTTCGCGCAGCAGTTTGTTGCCGCCGGTATAGACTTTCGGAATCCCCAAGACGTTGCCCACATCGTCGATCTCCACGTGAGCGATGCACTTTTCCAGTTCCTTTTCCCGGCTGCCGAAAAACGCCTGCGCGCCCGCGCCGCTGCCGTCGGTCAGGCCGTGTTCCTCGCTGCCGGTGGCGACGAAGACGATGGTGGCGGGTAGCCTTTTCCCTGCCAAATTGCGCGCGACTTCCAGCATGACTGCCACTCCGCTGGCGTTGTCCAGCGCGCCGGGCGCGAAGGCGGCGGAATCGAAGTGTGAGGTCACGGCCAGCCAGTACTCGCCTTCTCCCTTGAGGGTCGCCACCACGTTACGGGATTCGTTCTTGTTTATTCCTTCCGTCTCTACTTCCAGCCGGACGGTTTCGCCCTCCGCCTTTTTCAACGCCACGGCGGTACGCCAGGAAACCGCGACCATAGGCAATTTCCTGATTTCGGGATAGCGGATGACCTTGGTCATGATGTTGTCGAGATAGGGAGAGATGACGACAAGCCCGGCCAGTCCCGCCTGTTCCAGTTCCAGCAGGTAACGGATTTTTTCAGTATGCTTTCCGGAAGGAGCGAGCAGTCCGATTTTCCCTTTCGCTTCGCCAAGACTGACAAGTTTTTTCTCGCAGGTGCCGAGATAGACGATTTTCCCCTCCGCCTTGCCGCCAGGGGAAAACTGCGTCGGTATGGAAGGGAAAGTTTCGCCTCCCTTGAGCCGCAATGACGATTTCACCGCGCAATGCGAGGCGCTGGGGAAGGATTCGATCTCAGCGAGCAGGCCGAAAGTGGAAAACCGATCCCGCAAATATTCAGCCGCCTGCAACTCGGCGGCGCTGCCCGGCGCGCGCGGGCCGATGGTCTGGCTCAGGTATTCGACGGTATGGCGCAGATTTTGTTCGAGCATGCGGAGTTCTCCAATTATAGGGAAATCATAATCACGCTATACCGGGTATTGTACTGCATGAAAAATGTTCAAAAAAACCTTTAAGATGTCAGAAATAATGGATTTCATCACAATAGCAGCGGCATGGGCAAGTTGCGACACCGATGGCGCTGCCGGTAGGATCGAGCTTGCGGGCTGCGATAAACATGTCGTCATAAACTCCTTATCGAATGCTTTCGATTTGGCGATATTACACAATTTCATCCGCAGAGGTTATCACGACTGCAAAACGATCGGCCAGTGAGGCGAGATTAACTGCTTTTACGGTTGCGGCGGGAATTACACCGCCATGTCCGTCTGGCAGGTCGCGCGTAGTGGTCAGTTCAGACACGAGCGTGCAGAGATATCCCTTTTCCGTCGCGTCGCGAGCTGTGGAATTCACACACATGTGCGTCATGTAGCCAGTGATGATCAGATCCTTGCGTCCGAGCTTTTCCAATTCCGTATGCAATGTCGTATCGGTAAAGGAACTGGGGAAACGCTTTTCTATTACAATTTCTCCAGCCAACGGCTTCACAGCATCGATGATTTCGGCAAACGGACCATCGGACGCCATGATTCTCCCGCCCGGCTTCCCAAGTTGGATGATGTGAATAATGGGGATCCGTGTTGCACGAGCACGCTGAAGAAACGCGGCCAAGGCGGCAATCGATTCATTTATGCCCGAAAGAGGTAGAGCGCCTTCAGTATATTCCTTTTGGGCGTCAACAACCAGAATAACGCTATCTGCAAGGCGCGGCGTACTGTTTTCAATACAGGCCATTTGCCGGAGAGTTTGTGGGATTGTCATGTTTCTTCCTCTTCTCTATACCTTTACGTGTCTTCAACATGTCAGTTCGTGCGAAAGCCGCATGCACCAGCTTCAATATCAACGAGTGCATTCACGGGTTTTCCTTTCATATGCGCTTTTATGAGTTTTTCATCTGTTTGAATTTGAGGAACATTCATCGCATAGTCATGCACCCATTTCAGCACGTCGATCACTTCCGACGCGGGGTTATCCTTTATCTCAGGCAGGCGATAATACATCCAGCGTCCTTGCTTGCGCCCGATGACAAGGCCTGCCTGCACAAGCAGGCTCATGTGCCGGGAGACCGTGGCCTGCGCCAATCCCAGCATCTCAATGATGTCGCAAGCGCAGAGCTCCCGCCCACGAAGCACGCCCAACACCCGCAGGCGGTTCGGGTCGGACATGGCCTTGGCAAGCGCGAGTACGGATTTCACAAAATCTCCTTTCTTTTATATATCGTTATATCGCAAATAATCGATACGTAAAGAGGAAATATCTTGCCGGGGAGTTCGGAACTATTGCTGATTGTCGGCGGAGCGCCCGGCTCCACGGGTTGATTATCGTCAGCCAGCTCCGCTTGCCTCGGAGGCGCAGCCGCTCACAGAAGAACCCAGTAATGGCGTGAGCGCGTTTGTTGCATTAGCGGCGGTGAAGGGGCCGCGCTGAGTGATGATTCCCCGGGAATCCAGAACAAATTGGAAGGGGACGGGCTTGACGCCGTAGGTCTCGCAGATGGCTCCATTCGCATCGAGCACAACCGGTACGTTCGGTTCTTCCGCTTCATAGACCTTGCGCACGGAATCCGCCGGTTCCTTCTTGTTGATGACGACAACGGAGAGTCCGTCCTTGCCGAGTGTCGCGGCGAGGTTCCGCAGATCGGCCAAGGCTTTCACGCTGAACGGGCAGGAGGTGGATCCGAAGAAGAGAAGCGTAGCCTTCTTGCCCAGGAGGGAAGATAGTTCGCGTTTTTCCCCCATTATGTCCATGCACACAAAGTCCGGCGCTTGCGTTCCCACAGCCGGCAGCGGAGGCGTATACATCGTCTTGTTTGCAAGTCCGCGTGGCTCAGAGACAATGGCGGTGACCATAGAGCCAAGTTTCTCCGCTTCGTACCCGCCTGCATAGCGGACTTCGCCGTCGCGGTCGATCACGTAGAGCGTGGGGTAGTAGAAGAATTCGAGCTGCCTGGCCAGTACGCTATTGTGGTCCAATTCATAAGAATACGTGTATGGCCAATCCCCCCTGGGTTGTAGCGATTCTCCGGGAGGGGGAACGTCAACCCGCGCCACTGCCACATCGTCGGACTGGCTCTTGCGGAAGCTTTCCAGCAACGGAGTCATGCGTTTTGTCTCGGGGCAGGACTCCATCCCCATCAGCAGGACGAGAACTTTCCCCCGATGGTCAGCGAGAAAGGATTCCGTGATTTCGGATGCCACGGCATTGGGTTGAGGCTTCGTTTTTTTTTCAACCGTATTCCTCGTCTCGGATGGACGAAGGACAAATATTCCCACTGCCAACGTAACGACCAAGCAAGCGACAATAATCAAATATTTCATGAAGCTCCCTCCGCTGTGCAACTCATGCCGTATAGATCATATACAATCCACCCACGAGCACAAGTACACCACATGCCTTCTTGAGATATACGGCTCCGCTCGAACGCTCATTCCAGTTCATATACCGTTGAACCACCTCGGTAAACGTACCCGCAAACACGATAACGGAACAATGTCCCAGGCCGTACATGGCAAGAAGCAGAATTCCATACGGCAGATTGGTCGCGCCGAGTTTGAAGGTTACGCTCAGCATAGGAGCCATGTAAGCGAAGGTGCAGGGACCCAGAGCGATGCCGAACACAAGTCCAAGTATGAAGGCAGCCAGCATGCCCTTGCGCTTCATCCCAACCTGTCCGGGACCGGAGAATGGATTGGGGATGATTTCCAGAAGGTGCAACCCTACCACGAAGAAGATGGCGGCCACAAAGTAATTTCCGTACGCACCGACATCGCCCATCATTCGACCGGCCGCCGCTGTCACGGCTCCGATCGCGGCGATAGTGATAAGAATGCCCACGGCAAAAAGCGTGCTGATCAGGAAGGCGCGCCTCGTGGAAATGCGTCCTTGCTCGTCAATGAACCCTACGATGAGCGGAATACTCGCCAGATGACAGGGACTCAGAATGATACTGAGAATCCCCCATACGAAGGAAGCGGTAATGGCGATCCCTGCGGAACCGTCTACCGCCTTGGTCAGGGAATGAAACAGTTCTTCCATTTATTCTCCTCCCGCCTGCTTCAGCCACTTTTCGCATTCTTCCTGCGGGAAGAAGCCGCTGTGGCGGAAGATTTCCTTGCCGTCCTTGTCGAAGAAGACTTGCACCGGAATCGAGCGGATACCGTACCGCGCTCCAAGAATCTGCTCCTCGCGTACCGGCACGAAGAGGACATTCGCCTTGCCCGCGTATTTATTCTCCATGTCAGCAAGGATCGGCGTCATCATGTCGCAGGGACCGCAACCATGTGCCCCGAAATCGATCATGGAGGGCTTGCCGCTGGCGCGTGCCTTATCGACGGGTGTGTCCATCGCCAGCTTCGCTTGGGCCTCCGTCCAGACACGGCTGACCTGAATATCCATCCTGTCACCTAATGTGCGAATATGCTCCTCCACTAGTTCCTGCTGCTTCTGCTGGAGGACATGCTGTTTTATCTGCGCCTTGACTTGTTCAAAGGGTACACCGCCCACCATTGCCTTGTTTTCATCATAGAAGGACTTCACCTCCTCATCGGAGACCTCGACCCTGGCGGCGATATCTTTCAAATACGCTTGGATCGCGCCACGGGGTTCGACATCTTCTTTCGCCTTGTCGGTTTTTTTTGCAGCCAGCAGAAGAAGCTGTTCCGTCGCCGCATTTTCAAGCAGGAAGAATTTGTTCTTTTCAAGTTGCTTGCGCATTTCTTCCGGCACTTGCTTGAGTTGTTCGTCGATGCTCTCGACTTTGATCTCCGCGTCTTCGGTCTTGAGCAGCACGCCTTCGGGAAGATCGGCCAGTTTCGCTTTCGAAAGCGCCCCCGAGGTCAGCGATGGATATTCCGCCGCGACAACCAGTATTTTCTGCTTTTCCTGTTTTTCCTCAGCCCACGCGGCAACGGAAAGAAACAGCAGCGCCATGCCTGCCACTATGATATTTCGCTTCATATACGACTCCTGTTTTTGAATTCCGTTGCCTTTTTGATGACGCTACCCACGGTGGCGTCATTCTGTCATAAGTACCGCACCCGCTATTATCGGGAAGAGCCGGAAAGAATGAGGTGGTCTCTGCTTCTGGCGTTGTTCCCTCTGCTTTCTTAATCCGAAACATTCCCCGTCGCGGAACGCGGGGCGGCATTTCCTGTGGATCTTTGTTTATCCTTGTTCTTGACCGCGATGGCGTGCATCGCAACTAATTTCTTGAGTTTGGTCTCAATCATGCCTTCAACGCAGGCCATGAAGTTCAGCACGCACTTCGCCTGGAGCGAGTAGAAGACCATGTTGCTCCGCTTTTCATCGGTGATGATCCCGGCCTGCTTAAGAATAGAAAGGTGTTTACTGACGGTGGATTTGTCCGAGCCAATCATCTCGGTCAGTTCGCAGACGCACCGCTCGCCCTTGGCAAGCTCATTCATGACAAAGATCCGGCTGGGATGCGCCAAAGCCTTGAATACATTGGCCTGCGCTTCCATCCGCGCTTGGGTTCGTTCATCCATTCTTACTTCTCCTTGTTGGCTAATTGGCATTATAGCCAATAACCGCATAAAGTCAATTCGATTTTTATACATCTGATCGGATGAAAGAACTACCATCGTCCACTATTCGCTTGATTTAAAATAATTCTCGAGTTCAATGACAATGAGGTTGGTCTTTCGGCTATGGAGAATGTATAGAGCAAAATGTCGGAGTTCGTCTGTTGGCATCTATAATCCTCAGCTCCGTTTCAACTGTTTGGTAGAATATTTAGCTGGATCAACCGGGTCATGAATGACGTCCAAGAAATCGGGAACCTAAAATGAATGGCGAAAAGCTGATAGCCAGGTACCTGTCCGGCAACGCCGAGGCCGGAGATCAGCTGGTCGAAATAATGTCGCCGCCAATCTGGCGCGTAGCCTGGCGTTATGCCGGGGGAAACGAGGCCGACGCGCAGGACATCTTCCATGAAACTTTTGTGAAACTGCTTGATCGTGATGCTGCGTTGCTGAAGCGCTACGATGCCTCACGCCTGCCGCTGGAAAAATACGCCGCCATGATCGCCCGTTCCTGCGCGCTGGATTTCCTGCGAAAGCGCAACAGGGAACGCCGGGACGCAGTAATGGATTCCAATACAATCCAAGAATCAGGCGGCGGGGTAGAAGCGTGGGAGCTGGAGCTGGCGCTCAATTTTCTGGAAGACGACGAACAGCGGATAATCCGCGCATTTTATTTGCAAAGCCTTTCCGCAGAAGAGATTGCGGCCTCCCTTGACATGCACGCAGCCACCGTGCGCAGAAAAAAAGCGCAGGCGCTGGAGAAAATGCGAAAAATTCTGGAAGAAAAATAATTTTTCGTGCGCGTCTTGCCGGAGTTCGCCCGTACTAGACATAAAGAAAGGTTATTATGCGAAAATTCAATATATCCCAAATAGAGAATCTGGTCAGGGACTTTTCTCCGTCTGACAACGCCTGTCCCCCGGTTCCGGATTCTTCCCGCGAAGACGCCAGGATGCTGCTACGCGGACATCTGCGCTCACATAAGGAGAGACTATTGCGCATACCCGATCTATCGCGGTCATTCTGGCGCAGGCAGGCGGCGTTCACGTTGGTGGAGATGCTGGTCGTGATCGCGATTATCTCGATCTTGGCAAGTCTGCTTCTGCCGATCCTGGGCAAGGTGCGCGAAACCGCACGCGCCGGAGTCTGCATGTCCAACCAGAAACAGGTGGGAATGATGTTCATGGGCTACATCGACGACAACAACGGCTGGATTTGCAGTCACTATTTCGGCTCTTCCTCTCCCACCACCGACAGAAGATGGCACCAGCGGCTGGAAAACATGAATTACGCCAATTCCCGGGAGACGTTCATGTGTCCTTCCGACCCGAGTGTCACAACCTCCACGACAACAACCACCACGGACTGGCGTTGGTATTGGGGATTCACCTATGGGTTGAGCCTGGGTCTGACCGTGGATTACTGGCACAGTCCTATTGTTTGGAAGGTGCAGAATATTTACCGCCTGCGCAACCACAGCGCGACGATCTTCACCACCGATTCCATCTGCAATAATCCTGCTTATCCCGACATGCGGCAGGCATATGCGGTTTATCCTTCCTATAGTTCCACCGAAGGCATCCCTTTCGGCAGGCATAACGACGGCTGCAACGTGTTATGGATAGACCTGCATGTGACGTCTGTCAAAAATCCTGTCCCCAGCGACCGCAGTGAAATCTACAGCGTTCTTACCACCCGCTGGGATAATCCGAATAACTGGGATCCTTACTGATCGCGGGAGAGAGACTTGACTAGAGGCAAGCGGGGAAGCGCTGCGTACTGGTTTTTCGTGTCTATAGGATTTGCCGGTATCCTGCTCTGCGGTTTTATGGCCTGCCAGACGCAGTGCCGACAGATACCCACCGGATCGGCGCCCTTGATCAAGGCGCAGACCGAAGTCGTGACCGCGGAAAACCTGTTTCCCTATTCTCTCGCTGACCGCGACGGCGACGGCTGGCCGGAGGATTTTCTCTCGCGCCCGGAATGCGCCGGCAAAATCAAAATTTCCGGCGCTCCGGACGATCCGGAAGCGGAGGTGGAACTCGAACAGACCGGTTGCGGCTATCTCGATTCGAAAAATTTCGCGGTGGAAGAAGGGCGTCGTTATTTGTTCGCGGTCGATCTGAAAATCGAAAACATGCGTTTCGACCTGTCCGATAACCAGGAAACGCGCGGGATTATCTGCTTTGTCTACTCAGTCTGCGGCAAGCGCAACATCGGCGGTCGCGTGTTCGCACCCGGCAGCACTGGCGGCTGGGTTACGCTGATGCTGCCGTTCGACACCGCGAGAACCCCGCAACTGGCGAAACTCCGGATCATGCTGCGCTGCTATAATCTATCCGGTACGGTGCATTTTAGAAGGCCGACCGTAATTCCCCTGCCCCGGGAAATTCTGATGAAAACCCACTATATCGACATGGACGGCAGGATTTACACCGAAAGCGACGCGATGATGCGCTAATAAATACGAGACCAGGGACTCTATCACGGGAGAAAAACATGCGCGGAAAAATCTTCACCAGAACTTTTTGTGCCTCGATTGCGGGTTTGCTTCTCTGGCAAAGCGCCATTCTTGCAGCCAGTGCCGAGGTTTATCCGGCCGAACGCCGACCGGACAATACGGTCTATGCCATAGCCGGGGAAAACAACTACGTGCTGGTTTCCCTTTATGCGGAAAACCAGGGCAAGCACAGTCTGCCGGAAATTTCCGCCGATACCAAGGATGAGTTTATGCTGACTGTCGAAACTCCCGCCTCGGTCGAATATGTCGGCGTATTCGATTTTCAGGGAAAGAATGCCCCGCGCCAATTCGTGGCGGTCGGGGAAAGCGCGGACGTGACCCGCGCTGGCATAGCGTATAAAACCCGCAAGATAAAACTCAACCGCGAGTTGCTCATGGAGCGGATCGTCAAGGGAAAATATTATTACCGGATTTACGTCTGGTTCAAGCCGCCGCAGGGAGCGGGTGGAACGTTTAACTGGAGCCTCGATTTGGGCGAAACCAATCTCGCCCAGGCAAGCAACCCCCTGCACGTTTTGCCCCCGATAGACGCGGCCAAAAAACTACCGAAAGATTTCATCGTTTATATGTGGTCTGCGAATTCCAATGTGCCAGACGAATATGCCACGCATGAAGCCGGATTCTACCGCCGTCTTGGCGTTACACATATTGGCATACAATTCTGGCCTGGCACGACTGATGAAAACTGGAAAAGCAATTACCGTTCCGTTTGGGCAACAACCATGCGCAAGGCGGGACTTAAAGTCATTGCCGAAAGAGGCGGAAACTACGAAAAAGAAATTCACGGCATTCGCCCCGACGGCTACAAAGACATTGGCCTTGCGGCGGGATCGACCCAGGCCTGCGAACAGCTGCAATCGGAACAGAATGCGAAGGAATATGCGGTTGTCGCGCCCTACGTGGACGGTTTGCTGTGGGATTATGAGCCGCACGGCCCCGGCAAACATCCCGGTTACGACGACGTCAAAACAATCGCCGCTTTCGCCAAGGACAAAGGCATTGCGGAAGAGCTGACACCGGAAGTCCTTAAAACCAAGTATGAAAAAGAGTATTACGATTATCGCATGAACCTGATGTGCGATCCCATACGGGCGTTGGGCAAGATGGTACGCGGAGTCAAATCCGACAGCAAATTTTACGTCTGCCAAGGATCCAGCCTTCCCGTCGGCATTTTGCTTGAATGGAAAAATTACGATCAGGATGTCGACCTGCATATGCCGATGCTGTATCCCGCCTATGCGCAAATCTATCATGAGCAAGTTGATGCGGTGGCGGAATATATCGGCTGCAAAAAACTTCTGCCGATCGGCTCGATCGGCTGGAGGCAGGGCGGAGTGCGACCGCATCCAAACCGGATATTCATGGAATACCTCAGTTCCGCCGTCTGCGGCACTGTCGGCTACGCCCACTGGCCGGATATTTCGCAAATGGACGGCGCGGTTC
The DNA here is from genome assembly GCA_020060765.1 of Planctomycetota bacterium. Taxonomy (GTDB): domain Bacteria; phylum Planctomycetota; class SZUA-567; order SZUA-567; family SZUA-567; genus JAGUZQ01. The sequence goes on from JAGUZQ010000060.1 coordinate 65,056, forward strand.
TGCACGGCATCTGGCGGGCGGGAACCGTCCTGGCTCCGGTCGAGAAATTCTTCAGCAACGGTAAGCGCTTCACCCAATTCTCCGCCGTGCCCATCCCTTATGTCGAGCGCACCTTGCAGGTCGGCGCGCGCGCCGTCGATTTGTCGCAACCGTACTGGAAAGGCTATACCACCGCGCGCGCCTTCGCACTCGGCGGGGAAACCGCCTTCGCCTTGCTCAATTTCCACATGGAGGAAAAAGCATTTTTCCGCTTCGCAACCGACGCCTTCCCTCAAGGCGGGTATCTCGTAAATCTGGAGAAAGGCGTCTATCTTTCGCGCAACGGCAAGTCTTTCTTCGATGCGGAGGCACTGAAAGACGTAGTCCTGCCGGTCGGGGCAATGAACGCGGAAATATGGGTGTTCACTGCCGACAAAGATGGAATTGCGGGTCTGCAAACCTTACCGGAAGAAGAATCGCGCAATGAATTTATCCAACGACAGAAAGATTTTTCAGCCAAGGGCGCGTCTTCCGTCGATCTCGGTAAAAAGGGAGATATCGAAACCGCCTACGCGCTGGTGCCGTTCAACGACAGCGAGGATGTCTGCCTGAAGGTAGCCACATTATCCCAGGAAGTGTATTTCTCCGAACTCGGCGGCAAGATCTGGAAATGGACTGTGGGAGAAACCGATCTGGTGGAGCGCGGTTCTCACGCCCAAAGCGGCATCGGTATGGACTTGCTGTGGAGTCCGTCTTCGGCACGCTGGTGCGGAGACCAGTTGCGTCCGATGCGGCTGGTGAAATGCGTCAACGACGGCAAGCAGGTTGAACTAATCTACGAAGGTGATATGAAAACCGGCGTACCCGGCCTGACGCTTGAAAAAACTTATCGCATCAGCGCTGAAAAAGCCGCAATCGCAGTCACCCTGAAAATGCGCAATGAAACCCCGCTGCCTCTGACGGTTTCGTACTGGTGTCATAACACGCTGGCACAGGTTGGCGCAAACCGAGAGTTACTGGTGAAAGACGCCGACGGAAAATGGCAAAGCTACCCTGCGGACAGGGGTGGCGAGCTGGTTTTCCCGCGGCAGGGATTGCCAGCGGCGCAGGCGGAATTTTTGTTCAAGGCTCATGTTAAAACTCCGGCAGGGGGAACCGTGTTTGGTGATTATTTCGCCGACGCGAAACTGGGCGTTAAATTATACATGCCGGAAGACTTTCTGCAAATCTACCGCTGGCACAGCAGCAGGCCCGGTGTAGCCAGCGCCGAATGGATGCAGGAGGCGGTGGAAATCGGAGCAGGTTGCGTCAAGACTATCGACTTTGGCTACCAAGCGGTAGATAAAATCGACCAGGCAGCTTTTATTGCCAGCATGGAGTCAAAACAGTAACGTCGCACGACGCACGCAGATGATTGTTTGTGTAACCGCCCTGTGAAGCTTTCAATGACCCACAACTCTGCCAAGCACGAAGCCATGGTGGATGGCCAGTTCCACCCTGGCAGCAGGAACTCTTCCAGAATACGGCGGCAGTAGCCATACGCTTTTGCCCCGTAAGAGACAGTAGCGCCTGTTTGGTGGTCGGCGAAATGATCCGCCAGTAAATGCTCCTTCCTCGGCGCCACGCGTTCCTTACGCGCTTTGATGGTGCAGGCGAAAACCGGGAACTGCCGCGCCACCTCTCCGCAAAGGGAGGAAGCGGTCAGAATTTCCAGGGAGACATCGTCGATGTAAAGGGCTTTCTCGGGATCATTGGGTTTATGCAGGATGACATTCAGGCCGCGTTCCAGCGTTTTGGCCGCCTCTCCCGAGGATATTTCTTTTCCATTTCAATCGTGCGCGTAACCCCGTGTTTTTCCGTCCTCCTTCTGATGGCTTCCGGCCAAACGTGCAACTCCGCGTCGGCATGATTTCTCGCAAAAACGAATGCCACCTATTTTCCCGTGACCTCGATCATCTTGATCTGCCGAACTCCACTGTCGATCTCTTGTATTGCCGTTCATATTTTTCAATAAACATCTTTTCATGCTGAATGCAGGTCAACACACTTGGGAAACTGGTTTTCTTTGGCTTCCTGCTGCTGATTCTCCCACTTCCGCAGCTGATTTATTCAGTGTAATGGTGGCATTGAGTAAGGCTTCGTTTTGAAAATTATGAACGCTCCTTCAGTTTTCATCTGCGTTCTTTTTACAGAGATCAGAGTTGACAAAGCGCGTTTATTTAGTATAATAAACGTTTAAAAGTGCTATCGGAGTTTACTTTTCGAGGAGTCATAAATAATGACCCTAAATCACCAGAAAAGGTTTACCCTGGTGGAACTGCTGGTGGTGATTACCATTATTACGATTCTCGCGGCTCTTATGCTGCCAACGCTTGCCCAGGCGCGGCAATATTCCCAGCGTATCGCCTGTATCAGCAATCTCAAGCAGACCGGTCTGGCCAGTTTATCCTACACCGACGAAAAAGGCGGCTGGCTGCCGCTGTCGCGGATGTCAAATGGATGGCCGATTGGCTGGCGAGTGGAAATCGCCCCCTATCTGGGCATGACCGACATTTCATATTCTTCGTGCTGGGATGTTAGAATGATGAACGGCGTCTTTCTTTGCCCGTCGTGGGATCACCCTGAGTTCGACCTGTCTTCGCCCAGCGGCGGCGCAATCTACTGCGGCGGTTATGGCTGGAATAAACTGGCTGGCACCGCCGATTCCTCCGCTGCTCCCTTCAATCGCTGGAAACTCTCTAAAATCACGCACCAGTCTCAGACCATCGCCATCGGCGACACCTCGGACGCGAAGCCAGCGTCAACCAGCATGTACGCGCGCCTGTATTATCCCAGTGCCACCTGGACGCTACCCAGCCAGGATCCCTATATCGGCAACCGCCACCCCGGAGCCGGAGACGGGGGCATTTGCCTGGCCTGGCTGGACGGGCACGCCAGTTGGAAACCACGCGCGGAGCTGATGGCGGGGCAAAACGGAAACATCAACTGGTTTTATCAGACCCCGTAAATAGGAGAAAGCATGATCGAAGTAAGGAAATCCGTAAAGAAAATGCTGATTGCCGTGGCGCCGTTCTGCTGCCTCATGCTGGCGACCTGCCAGCAACCAGGCACTATCGATGCTATGAAACCGACGGTGTCACTACAACCTCCGACGCCCCCGTCCGTGCCTGAACTGCATGTGGACAGCAAAGGCGCGGCGCTGAATGTCTCGTTTGGCGGACGCAATATCCTGATCAACGGGCAGTGCTATTTTTCCAATCCGGACTGGCAGAATCTGCACAACGTCAATTACGCGCAACTCGCCACGGTGCACAAGGACGGCGTTACCCGCGCCGAACTGAAAAGCCAGGCCAAGACCAAGGAAGGGCGGGAGATAGGAGACTATACCCTGCGTCTGCAATGGACGGCGACGCGCCTTGAGCTTGAGTTTGAATATGACATCAAGCCGGGTTCGCCGGTCGGATTCGCCGTCTGCGATCTGTTCCTGAACCGGGAACTGTTTGAACCGATCATGGAAGCAGGCCCGAAGCGGAAAACTACCGGTGAATTCCAGTCACTGGGGCTGGCGCGCGAATTGACGTTCGACACATTTTTCGGCAAAGTGAAATGGATCTTCAAGGAAGAGCGTTCCGACAGCGGCAAGGTGCAGACGTGGCTGTTCCGGGATGTGCGCAACCGGCCGTGGGGCGCGCCTGAATTGCGTTCCTTCAGCTTCCTTAATTCGCTGGAGCGCAAGCCTGAGGAAGCGGTGCGTCAGAAAATTACCGCCGTGCTGGAAATCGAGCCTTCGCCCCACGCCGCGGCGGCGCTAGAGGCAGACTGCCTGTTACGCGCAATGGGTAAGGTAAAGGAGCGGGAAGCGCGTTTTATCGTCAAGACGGTTGACGCCGCCGACTTCGCGCAACTACGGGAATCGCTGGAAAAACTGCGGGACGGAAAGCTTTCCCTCCAGGCCGAAATCGATGCAACGCTGGCTCAGGCGCGGCTCTGCTTGCCGGAATGGATCGACGCGACTTCCGGCGAAGCGGCGCAAAAAGCCAACCCGCCGCTGGTGATTCCGCAGCCTCGTGAAATCACATATCAACGGGGAAGTTTCGTCGTGGATGGCAACACGGCAATCATCGTGCGTGGCGACGCCGACGCGGTGGCGCTTCGCGGCGCGAGCGTGTTGCGCGAGGAACTGCGCGACTATTACGGCTTTGAAGCAGGAATTATTTCGAGTGAATCATTGCCTCGGGGCAAGCGACCGATTCTCGTGGGAGTGGCAGGCAAGAGCAAACTGCTGGACAGTATATGCCATCGGGAGGGAATCGTCGTCACGGCAGAAAATCCCGGCGCGGAAGGCTATGTGCTCAAGGTAACGCCGCAACGCATCGTCATTGTCGGCAGCGACGAGGCAGGCGCGTTTTACGGGGTGCAGACCCTGCTGCAACTGCTGCGTGTTGACGCCTCCGGCAAAAGTGCGAGCGCTCCCTGCGTTGCGGTGCGGGATTGGCCGCTGATGAAGGTGCGGGGTTATAATTTCATGCTGTCGGGGTGGGATAAGGCGTTTTTCAAGCGTACCATCCGGCGGGTATTGGCGCGGAACAAGTGCAATCAGATCTGGGTGGGCGGCTCACCGGGCGGAGTCCGCTGGACATCGCATCCGGAAGTGGCGCGCAAAAATGCCTGGGACAAGGAAGAACTGCGGGAATGCCTGGATTATGCCAGGGAGCATTTCCTGGAAGTAATTCCCCAGGAGCAGAGCATCGGCCACGTTGACGAAATTCTGGCGGTGCATCCCGGGCTGGCGGAGCAGAAAGGATATGGCAACACCTTCTGCCTGTCTAATCCCCAAGTGAAGACTTATCTCACCGATATCCTGACCGAATGGATTGACCTCTGCCATCCGCGCGCGTTTCACCTTGGCAGCGACGAGGCCTATCCCATCGGCGTGTGCGAGGCCTGCAAAGGGCATTCTCCCGGCGAACTGGTGGCGCAACACATCACCTTCCTTCACGACTGGCTGGCCAAGCGAGGCATCAAGACCATGATGTGGAGCGACATGCTGCTGGATCGGAAAGCCTGGCCCGGCGTCAAGGCCAACAGCAATTCCGGAGGCGAGTTCTCCGCCGCGGTGCATCCGGCGCTGGACTTGCTGCCCAAGGACATTATTATCACGTACTGGGATTACGACGGCGACCAGGTGGAAAAATACGCCGGCGCGATCAGGCATTTTCAGGACAAGGGTTTTCCGGTTGTCGGCTGCCCCTGGTACGATCAGGCAGGCAATTACGCTTTCGCCCGCGCCCTCCATCAGGAAAAATCCCTGGGCTTTACCGGCACTACTTGGATGTATGCCAGTTGGCATAATCCCAATATGCTGGCGCTGATCTCCGCCGAATATGCCTGGTCTCCAGACGCGCCCGCGCCGGACAGGTTGCCGTATATTCCTGAACGCGAATTGCAGAAAATGACCCTGCCGCCTCTGCCATCGCTGACGGCGGTGGAACAGACGCCGGTCGATCTGCGGGAGTGGTGCAACCGCTCTTTGCGGGACGAGGTCGCGGGCGACGGGCGCGGCTGTTTTGACGAAGGCGCTACTTACGACCTGCGGTTCCTGCGCGAGGGCAGGCGCAAGCTGGAAGGCGTGCTGTTCGAGATTCTCCCTGCTTCCGACAAGCAGGCTGTGGCGGTGGCGGGCAAGGACATAGCTGCCGCCGGTATGCCAGGCGCCGTTACCGGCATACGAATAAATAGCCCGGCGAGAAGCCTGGTGTTTCTGCATGGCTCCACGATTGTGGGAAGATATAGCGACTTCGCGAAATATGTCGTCAACTATGCTGACGGGACGACCGAGATTATTCCGCTACGGGAGACCAGCAACATCATGCCGGTCCGAAAACCCGGCTCCTATAATCCGCCGTTCCTGGGTCCGATGTACAGCGGCTATCTCGAACAGGTGCGGCGGAGTTGGGTGGGCTGCAACCTGGCGGGCGAGGAAATCGACCTGCAAGGATTGGAATGGGTCAATCCCCACCCGGAAAAGGCTATCGCTACCGTGGATCTGAAAGTCACTACCGACAACCGCAACGCCGCGGTGATCCTGGTGGCGCTGACTGTAATTCCCTGACACGGAAGACAGGTTGACGTTTTTTCCAATCTGGTGCGTGGCCTTAATTGCGATTCAATGCAGGCGTACTGAATTCAAATTTTCTTTCGCTGGGTTCCCGCCCATTCAAAATACCACTGTTTTGTCATTAACCATGCTAATATATTTGGGAGGGCATCGGCATCAACCTCGCCTTGTTTATGGAAGTTGTCTTGGAAAAGATGGAGTTTGACAATCATCTTTTTGAGGGTAGAGTTCAGATGAGTGAATTGGTGAACATGGAGGCGGTAGAGCCATGAGAATTTTGACCAAGGGAAAAAACAGACCGGGGAAACTGGCAGCTTGTTTCGGTTCCGGGATGAAAGTTTTCACTTTGGTGGAACTGCTGGTGGTAATTGCGATTATCAGTATTCTTGCTGCAATGCTGATGCCTGCCCTGAGTCGAGTATTGGAAATTACCCGGACAACTGCCTGTGGAAATAATCTGCGCCAGAGCGGACTGACAATGACTATGTACGCCGACGACTACTCGGGATGTATGTTAATCAAAACCTATCAGCCGGTTAAGGGAGAGACGACCTGGTGGCAACCATTATTTGACGGGGAATACTGCAGCGATACCAATATATACCTGTGTCCGTTCTGGCCGCCGACGAAGTGCGCGAAATATAACTGTTACGGAATCCGCCGTTCCCATCCAGCCGGACTGGTTTGCCAAATTTCTCTCGCGTCGCCTTATTATCTTACTTATTTCTGGCCGCATAAGTCGCGGAAGCCGTCAGATTACCCCATGCTGACTGACACTATCGGCGCCAATCCAGCCGCAACCAGCACTTACAACAAACAGGTTTACGGTTTTTATCTGAGCATGACCGGCGAGGGCAGGATGCACCAGCGCCACTTGAACAAGGTGCAAGGCTGGTTTCTCGACGGCCATGTCGAAAATATGGACAACAAGCGGTTGGTAGAGGCTTTCCTGCAGGAAATGCCAGCATCAACCGTGGTTGGGGTCATTACCCCTGAGGGTGATGCGCTGCAGTTAAATCCTTGAACTGACTATGGCTGCTTGACGTCGCCACAAGCCAGAATCGCTCCCAGATAGCATATCGTGCCGTCGTAGTCGGCGGGATTGTCTATGGTTATGTTTTTTTGCGCCAGGATCGCGGTCTTGTCTGGCTGCCGGGAATCGATTTTGAGTACGGCTTCGTGTCCACCGCAGCCGAAGTTTTCTGGGGTAAGGGCGTAATGTACGCGCCAACCGCGAGAGTGGGTGCAGTAGCTGTCGAACATGACCAGCGGCTGGCGCTCGATGCCATCGACGGTCAGGCGCAACTGGCAGGACTTGGGGCCGACGCAGCCGAAAATTCCCAGCACCGACCCGGAAAACCTGAACCGCAGCGCAGCGCCGGGAGTCTCCGCTTTCCACAATTCAGGCAGATAAATCTCGGAAGGATGCCGCAGCCCGTCATCGGCCAGGCGCAGGCGTTTCCAGTCTCCAATCCGCTCAATTCTGGAAAGCGGTTTCATGCAGGCGTTTTCCCAATTGTCGGGATAGAGAGCTGGCGGCAGGGTTCTCTCTCCGACCGATTCATTAACCTCCAGCAGCGGCTCCAGCGACCGTTTCAACACATCCATGTAGAGCAGATGCCCCTCGCCGAGAGTAGGGTGGACGCTGTCGAAACTGAAGATGGCTTGTCCCTGCGCGCGCGCGGCGGCTTCTTCCGCCGATTTCCACGCGGCTTGGTAGGCAAGTTCGCCGGCTTGTTCGCGGCGTAGCACTTCCGGGCCGAAATTGATTGAGGGCAAGCCGTAGTGGTCGGCGATTTTTTCCATGATGCTGTTGGTCCAGGAGCATTTCCCCTCTTGCAGCTTTTCCCTGATGGGAGGACTCACCGTGTACAACAGGCAGATGTCGGCGCCCGGCGCCTGCCGGATGATCTGGCGAATAATGCCCTCGAAGGAATCGGCGCATTGTTGCGGAGTGGTGCCGCCGTGATCGTTTACCGCGAATTCGACCAAGACGACGTCGGGCTTGTGGGGATGGGACAGCAGATTATCGCCGACGCGGAAAGCTCCGAGAATAGAACCTGTGCCGCCGATACCGGCGTTGGTGTGGAAAATCTGGCAGTTGAGCCATTTTTCCTGCATCCAGGCGGTAAGCCGGGGGCGGTAACCTTCGCCCAAGGTGATGCTGCCGCCGAGGAAACCGAGGTGTATGCCTTCGCCTGAGCGCAACCTGGTCGCCAATCGCGGCAGGCCGCCGCGCCTGTTCAGTTCGACTGCCGGAACCAGTTGCACGTCTTCGATGGTTGTATACATGACTTTCTTTCCAGCGGGAATTTATAACAGAAATTTCGCATTCTTGGCCGGACGGGCGGCGATTTCCTTTGCTTTCGCCTCGTAACCCTTGCGCCCCATCTGCGCGTAAGCCGCGATCTTGCCGCCTTCCACGCCGGGCTGGTTGAAAGCGTCGATCTTATAAAGCTTGCCCGCGATGGCGGTGGCGACTTCCAGCATGAAGAAAAGCTGGCCGACAGTGTTGGCGTTGACTTCCGGCAGGGTGATGGTCATGTTCATGCGGTGCGCTTCGCACAGCGCCAGTTCCGTCCCCACGCGCTCGGCGTCCATCAGTTCGTTGAAAGTTCTGCCGTTGAGATAGGCCAGCGCGTCCACCGTGCCGAAGCGGGAAGGAATGGTCAGCGTTTTTTCAAACTTCTCCACGCCGACGAAAACCGTCACCTTGTCGAAGGGGCCTTCGGTATACATCTGCACCTGGCTGTGCTGGTCGGTGGCGCCCAGCGCCTTGACGGGGGTGGAGCCGACAAAGGCGGGCGTACCGTCGTCATGCACGGCCTTGCCCAAAGACTCCGCCCAGAGCTGGCAGTACCAGTCGGCGACGTCTTTCAGCCCGGAAGCGTAGGGCATCATCACGCTGAGACGCGCGTTCTTGTCGCGGTCGGCGAGGAAGTGGATCGCGGCGAACAGGGCGGCGGGATTTTTCATGAAATCCTCGGTCTTGCAGATTTCGTCCATCTCCGCCGCGCCCGCCAGCAGCGCCTCGATATCCATCCCGCACAGCGCGGCCGGGAGCAGCCCCACCGGCGACAGGACGGAAAAACGCCCGCCCACGCCGTCGTCGATGACGTAGCTTTCCAGTCCCCAGTCGTCGGCGATGGGGCGCAGCACCCCCTTGGCCTTGTCGGTGATGGCGATGAGATGATCCTTGATCTTGTCTTTGCCGAGCTTGTTTTCGATCAGTTCCACCGCCAGCAAAAACTGGCTCATGGTTTCAGCGGTGGAGCCGCTTTTGGAAATGACGATAAACAGCGTGCGCGAGAAATCGATCACGTCGGCGAAAAACGCGGCGAGCTGGTCGGGGTCGATGTTGTCAAGTACGTGCAGGCGCGGCAGGCCGCCGCGCTTGTCGTTAGGCAGCATATTGTGGAACGGATGCACCAGGGCGGTGCGTAGCGCAATCGTTCCCAGCGCCGAGCCGCCGATGCCGAGGACGACCACGTCATCGAACTTGCCTTTTTTGGCGGCGGCGCTGTTCAGGATTTTCTCGACCTGTTCGGTTTCGTAGGGCAACTCGTACCAGCCGGTCATGCCTTCGCCGCGGGTGTCGTTGCAGTGCCTGACGGCGGCGACAATTTCTTCGCGCAGAGCGGCAAGGTTTTTCTCATCCAGACCCTTTTCCCCGATGGCGGCGCTGAAACAGTTGGCGAAATCGAATTTTAAAGCAGTCATTATGTTCTCCTGTAGGATTTAGTGTTAAATGAAATTCAGAGTACGATTTTTTCTCCGACCGCGAAACCTTCCGGCAGTTTAGCCTTCAACTCGTTTTCGTCAAGCGCGAACAGCGGCGAGATTTCGATCGGGATAGTCACGTCGCCGTTTTCGTTGCGCGGGACGGAGACACCCGCCGCTTCCAGCCAGCGCCCGAAGTAATTTGACAGAAGCTGGCGGCAGCTTTCGGCTGAGTCGACGCCGGTCGCGTTTTTCACCGGCGCGAACTCATCTTCCCGCGCCACCTCCATCGTTACGCTGGCCTCGGTCAGCGGCAGCGCATCGAAGACGAACGTCTCGAACTTGATGCCGTTGGGCTGGTCGGGAGTGACTATATTGCCATTATCGTAATACGGAATTTTCTTTTTAGCGAGGTGCCAGGGCAGGCGCGCCCCGCCGCCGACGGATTGCACGAAATCCACCGACAGCATGTGGATGGCGATGGAACCGGCCCAGAATTTCAGCCTGCCGCTGGATTCGCGCGCGTGCATGTTTTCTTCGTCGAGATCGGAATACTCGATCACCGTGGTCTTGCCATTTTGCAGGCAGATGTGTCCCACTTTTTCCTCAGGGCAGGATTTGTCCAGGATTTTCGAGGACATCTGCGCGTGCTGTTTGAGATGGTAGCCGATAAAGACGGGATCGCAGATGGTGACCAGGGGATTGTCGACCTGGAAATAACTGATAGTGTCGACGCCGCGTTTTTTCATGTCAGCAATCGCGCCGCTCCGCACCAGGGCGCCGAGGGAACCGCCGTGCCCGTCGGGGTTCAGCGCAAGGCCGCCCCGGTCGGCGCGGATCAGCTTCCCGTTGAAGTCGACGGAGGGAACGACCGCCTGTTGGAAAAACATCACGTCTTCCTTGTCGAAGCCGAGATAATCATTTTTCGCGAAATATTTTCGGGTGTCGGCGTCGTTGGCGCGGCTGGTCATGATGTACCAGGGGATCGTCGCGCCGTAGCGTTTCGCGCGGGCGAGAATCTGTTCGGCGTGCCAGCGGAACAAGGTCTTATCCGTAACCGGCCCCACCTCATAACATCCCTTGGGGCCGTCGAACCCAAGGCGCGTACCCTGTCCGCCAGCGACCAGGAATGCCGCCAGCCTTCCGGCGCGCAACGCTTCCTCTCCGACGGTGCGGGCATCTTTTTCTCTCGCCAGCTCGCTTCTGGTTTTCGGCAGCGCGACGATCGGCGCCGGCTCGATCTCAATGGTTTTAACCGCGGCGTTCTCCTCTTGCTTGAACTGTTGTATCCTTTCCGCCAACCAAGAGAAATCGACCGACGCGCAATCAGACAGCAGGGTCTGTTTCTCGTTTGCGGAAAGCGCGTCGAAGTCGGCGAAAATTTGGCTCTGATCGTTTTCGGTAAAAAGCGCCTTTATGTTTTTTCCATCCATGAGAAGCCTTTCTGTCTGTTGTTGCCTGGTGCTGATAATCAATGGTTGCAGCGAGCGGGTATTTTTTCGAGTGCGCGAACCCCGCGAATCTCAAACTTATGATAGCAAGGAAAAATCCGCGCGCAAGGCCTGACGCCGCGAAGAGGGATTATTTGTAGCTTTTTTTATCAATGCCGTGTTTTTTCATTTTATCGTACGTTGCCCGCGAGGTCATGCCAGCTGTTTTCGAGGCCTGTGCGATTCTGCCGCCGGATTTTTTCAGCAGCGAATCGAAATAGGAGGACTCGAAACGATCCACGATTTTTTGTTTAACTTCCCGCCACGGCAGGGAAAGCCACGGTTCCGGCAAGGGCGCTTCCCCAGGAGCGGCGCTTACCTGGGAAGATTTGCCCTGCAACTGCGAGATTTTGGAGATTTCATCCGGCAAGTCGCACAGGCGGATGGTTTGCCCCTCGCACAGCAGCATGGCGCGTTCGATGACGTTTATCAATTCGCGCACGTTGCCCGGCCAGGGATATTTTTCCAGCGCCGCCAAAGCCTCGTCGCCGATGCTGTCCACCGTCACCCCGATCCGCGGAGCGAGGTAACCGATATAACTTTGCACCAGTTCCGGAATATCCTCCCGCCGTTCGCGGAGGGGCGGAATAAGAAGCGTCATCACGCTCAGGCGATAATACAGGTCGCGGCGGAAACGGTTTTTCTCGATCTCCTCCTGCAGATTGCGGTTGGTGGCGGCCATGATCCTGACGTCAACCTTGATCGTTTTCTCGCCGCCCAGCTTGGCGAATTGCCTGTCTTGCAGAACCCGCAGCAGCTTGACTTGCAACTGCAAGGGCATGTCGCCGATTTCGTCGAGAAAGACCGTACCCTTGTGGGCGAGTTCAAACGCTCCCCGCCGTGTGCGGGTGGCACCGGTGAAAGCTCCTTCCTCGTGCCCGAACAGTTCGCTTTCCAGCAGATTGTCCGGCAGCGCCGCGCAGTTGATCGGGATAAAGGGGCCGCTGGAGCGGTTGCCTTCCGCGTGTATCGCCAGCGCCAGCCGTTCCTTGCCGACGCCGGTCTCGCCCAGGATCAGCAGGGAGGAATCGGTCTTCGCCATTTTCCCCGCGATATTCATGAACGCCTGCATCGGTTGGCTGTGGGAGACGAAATCGGTCAGGCGAGGTTCCGCCAGTAGTCTGCGTTCGCTCAGAGCCTCGGGCGGTGTGCCGGTTCTTTTCAGTAGAATGGTTTCGATCGCCTCAATCAGGCTGGTGGAGGACAGGTGATGCGTCAGCACCGCGTCGCAGCCTGCGGCCAGCAACGCGACCCGGCGCGTTTCGTCTTCCTTGTCTACCAGCAGGAGAATGATGGGCGAATCCGGCAGTTGTGCAACCAGGGGAATGGAAGTTTCCAGAGGAGACTGCAGCCGGTGTTCGTCTGTGATCAGCAGGTCGCACGGCTCCTTGCGTAGGATCGTCAAGGGGTCGCCACTTTTCAGGACGGAAACTAACATGTCCCGCTTGCGCAATGCTCGGGACAGCTCGGTCTGGAGCTTGGCGTTATCCAGAGCGAGTGTGGCGCGGATTAGCATTTTTATATTCTCCGGGTAAGGATGCTATCACGATTTCGGAAGTTATAGTTCATGTTTTGCGGGAAGTCAAGCTTCCTGTTTTTAGCTACGCAATAAATCCGTTAAAAGTTGATTTATGCAAAACGCCTGCGTGTAAGGTGATGGAAGAAATGTGGTTTTTCAATTTTACTGGCACGGCGAATGCACCTATACAAGCTCATGCAGCTGCGGGAGGCTGTTAAAAGAAAAGGGAGGAAGTTTAGATGACTGACAAGAAGAAGCCGGAAAAAAAAGAAGTCGAAAAGAAAGAACCTGAAAAGAAGTGCGGGTGCAAAAAGGGCGGATGCGGCGCTCCCAAGCGCTAATTCCGTGATTATTTATAAAGGATATAAGAATGAAAAGTTTTATTCTGGTGGCGTTGGCTGCGGTTATTCTCGCCTGTTCCATTGGGGGAACCGGTTGCGATTATTTTAAGGGGAAATCCGCAGGCGACAATTCGGCAACAAAGTAAAAGAAATTTTGTGAATGGGGTGGCATGTTGCCACTGCTTGGTTACGCCGGAGGAGCAGGGAGCGAAATATTAGTGTTCCCGGCTCTTGATGGCGTAGGGAGTTTGGGTTATCAAGAGGAGGATGGGTAATGTCGAAAGTGATTTGGTTTCTGGCGGTAGTTCTGTTCGCGTCAACCGGCTTTGTCTTCGCGGAAGAGGAAGCTGGCGAATGGGTTGACGGCAAGGTCGTGGTAGCGAAGGACAAGGACGGCAAGGTCACGGCGATCACGGTAGAGACCGTTGATTTTGACGCGGACGACAAGGAAGTCAAGGTCGTCTACAACGTCGTGCTTGACGAAAACGGCAACAAGCTCGCCGAACTCAACGGCAAGAACGTGAACGTGCTGTGCAAGCTCGAAAACAAGGGCACCAAGGAAAAGCCCAACTTCGTTATTACGGTCAAGAAGTTCGAGGAAGTCAAGGCCGAGTAAAATGCGGGCTGAGATACATGCCTGCCGCTGTTCTGAATTTAAACGGGAAGGGTCAGGGAAAAGCTTTTCCGTGACCCTTCTCTTTTTGCATATCCGCGTATGCCATTTGGGGAGGATTGCCATGAGAAATATCGCATTGTCAGTTACTGTGTCTGCGTTTGTCGCTTTCTGCTTAATATCCGGAAATGACGTTCGCGCTGGGGAAGCCGCCTATGTCGGCAAAGTCTCCGCGACCATCAATGATGCGGGCAAGGTAGAAGAGGTTTCTCTAGCTGCCGAAGACGGCAAGACCTATCGCATCGCTCCCTCGGGCAAGGGTGAGAAACTGGGCAAGGAAGCCAACGGCGAAAACGCCGAAGTCAAGGGCACTCTCAAGACCAAGAAGGGCAAGGACGGCGACGAGGAATGGCTTAACGTGTCTTCGTTTACTGTCGTATTCAAGGGTGCGGTCGCCGTCGAGAAGGACGGAAAAAAGATAACCAAGGTCACGCTGGGCGGAGTGGAAGTCAAGATGAGCGCTGTCGCCAAGAAGATGGCGGAAACGGCGGAAGGGAAAAACGTCACCGCCACCGGTGCCAAGTCCACCCATAAGTCCGGCAAGGAAGAGGTGGTTGTGCTGACCCTGAAGGAATTCAAGATAGACGGCGAAGAGAAAAAATAAGCGGCGTGGGTTTCCGCGTGCCGGGGAGCGCTGAACAATGGATAAGCTTCTGCAGGCCGCCGGCAAGACGGCTCGGGGGTTCGCTTTTATTGTCGGACTCCTGGCTATTGCCATGATCGGACTGATCGATTATTACACCGGTTACCGGCTGGCACTTTCCACCCTTTACCTGATCCCCATTCTGTTTACCACCTGGCACGCGGGGCGGGGCGCGGGACTTGCAACAGCCGGACTCGGTTCCCTGGCCTGGGGAACCGCGGAGGCGCTGGGGCGGGAAGAGCCTCTGCCGTTGCACATACTGGTGTGGAACGTCAGTATGCGCCTGGTTGTTTTTGTTATCGTCACGGTCATGCTTGCCCGTATCCAGGAATCGCTGGAGCATGAAAAAAGCCTGTCGCGCACCGACAACCTTACCGGCTTGCTCAATGGTCGAGCCTTTCTGGAGGCGGTCGGACGCGAGGTCGATTTCTGCAGCCGCAATCTTGCGCCTTTTGCCCTGGCGTATATTGATCTGGACGACTTCAAGCAGATCAACGACCGATTCGGCCACGCCATGGGCGATACGTTGCTGATGCACGTTGCCAGATGCTTTTCCCGCAACATCCGCGGTGCCGACCTTGCTGCCCGCCTGGGAGGGGATGAATTTTCCATCCTGTTGCCGCATACTGGCGGCGACAGCGCTGAGGTAGTAATAAATCGGTTGCGGGAGGATTTTCTCAAGGAGATGTACAAGAACGACTGGCCGGTTTCTCTCAGCATCGGGCTGGTCTCGTTCGAGCTTCCGCCGCCTTCAGCGCACGAGGCGGTCAAACTCGCCGACGGGCTGATGTACGAGGTGAAGCGCCAGGGTAAAAATGCGGTCTTGCACCAGCGCGTGAAATCGGCTAAAAAAGAGACCAGCGGCGAGTCAGAACGCCGCAAGTACTCTGTTGTCGTCTGACCTACGGGACACATCATGCGCGGTTGGATTCTGTACAAGATACCCCGGCAGGAACTGGGACCGAACGCTTATGAGATGCGTCGGTTTCTGGAGACCGCCGAGGAACGCGGCATCGACCTCCGCGTCGTCACGCAGGAGCAGGTAGACCTGATCGTCGCCGGCGACGACCGCAAGAGCGTCCGTCTTGAAGGCGAGATTGTTGCCCTGCCCGATTTCATCCTGCCCCGGCGCGGAGCAGGCACCACTTATTTCTGCCTGGCCGTGATCCGCCAACTGGAGCGAATGGGCGTCTATTCCGTCAACAGATCCTCCAGCATTGAGATAGTCAAGGACAAGCTGTACACCCAGCAGATTCTCGCCGAAAGCAAGCTTCCTTTCGCCAAGACCATGCTGGTGCGATTTCCCATCGACGTGCGATTGGTGGAAAGCGTGCTCGGTTTTCCCGTGATCGTCAAAACCGTTTCCGGTTCGCAGGGCAGGGGGGTGTTCCTGGCCGAGACCCGGCGACAGTTCGAGGATCTCATGCACCTTATCAGCGTCGCGGCCAGCGGCGTGAATGTGATCCTGCAGGAATTTATCGAAACCAGTTTCGGTCGCGACCTCCGGGTGATCACCGTCGGTGGAAAAGCTGTCGCCTGTATGCAGCGCACCGCGCCGCCGGGCGCGTTCAAGGCCAATTACAGCGGCGGGGCCAGCGTCGACGCCCGCGAACTCACGCCGGAAATCCAGCGTCTCTCTACCGAAGCCAGCCGGATTTTCGATCTCGACGTCGCGGGGGTGGATTTGCTGTTCGACCGCGAGGGCTTCAAAATCTGCGAGGTCAATTCCAGTCCCGGTTTCGAGGGGATGGAGTCCTGCCATCCCGGCCTGAGTATGGCCGATGAGATATACCGTTTTGTCCGAAACAGGTTGAAACTTGAGAGTTGAAACCACGTGGTTTTTTGCGGAATGATGACGCGTCTTAATCGCCGGAAAGCTTTCGCAGGATTTCCTGCAGATCCTCCCAGGTCTTGCGGTCGGCGGGAGTTTTTACACCCTTCCCCGCGCGGCGGCGTTCGCGCAGCAGATATGATGGATGGTAAATCGCGCGTAGCGGGATATTTTCAAACTCCCACCATGTCCCGCGCAACTGTCCCATGGACAGGTTCTGCCCCGTCAGGGCGTTACCGGCATAACGACCGAGCGCGACTATGACTTTCGGTTTGATGATCGACACCTGTTGTTTCAGGTAGGGAAAGCAGGAAACAATTTCCGGCAGTTCCGGGTCGCGGTTGCCGGGCGGGCGGCATTTCAGAATATTGCCGATATAGACCGACTGGCGCGGCAGGCGCATTCCTTTTTCGATCATGTCGGTCAGCAATCGTCCCGCCGCGCCGACAAACGGACGCCCCTGCTCGTCTTCCTCGCGCCCCGGCGCTTCGCCGACAAACATCAGTTCCGCCTCGACCGAACCTTCGCCGAAAACGACGTGGTTTCTGGTTTCCCACAAGCCGCACCTGCGGCAGGAAAAAGCTTCCGCTCGTATCGGCAGCAAAGCCGCTTGCCGTTCGGCGGAACCGGAATCGTAAGTACCCGCCTCTTCCGGCGTGAAGGTCGTGTTTGATTTTTTCAGTGATAGAGCGGTTTTCCCGACCGGTTTTTCCTCAGGCAGCGGCGGCAGAAAATCCCGCGTCAGCGCAGGTTGTTCCTGCGGAACCGGACGAGGAGCGGCTACGGTTTGCCCGGCTGATTTTGCACGCGAAACGTTGACCAGTTCACGCAGGCGGTCGGCTTCCTCCTCAGGCAGGGACGGCGACTGGACGTGGCTGGTGCCCATCGAAAATTCCAACTCCAGCCTTGCGGACAGGGATTGCGCGATTGCGGCCAGACGCGGATCGGAATTAGACATGCTCAGATTTCCAGAAAATTCTTCAGCAGCAGACAGCCTTCCGGCGTGAGAAAACTTTCCGGATGATATTGCACTCCTTCGATGGCGAACTCGCGGTGGCGGATGCCCATCAGTTCTTGCTGGTCGACCGTATGGCTGGTAGGCATGAGGCAGTCGGGCAGCGTGTCCTCGCGCACGGTGAGAGAATGGTAGCGCGTGGCGACGAAGGGACAGGGCATTCCCTTGAGTACGCCGAGATTGTCGTGAGTGATTTCGCTGGTCTTGCCGTGCATCAGGCGGGGCGCGCGCACCACGTCGCCGCCGAACGCCTGCGCGATAGCCTGGTGCCCCAGGCAGACGCCGAGGATCGGCACTTTTCCGGCGAATCTCGTTACGACCTCCAGGCTGATGCCAGCTTCGTTAGGCGTGCATGGGCCGGGAGAAAGAAGAATCCGGTCGGGTGCGATTTTATCCAGTTCGTCCACGGTGAGGGCGTCGTTGCGGAAAATTTTCATCTCCGCGCCCAGTTCGCCCAGCGCCTGCACCAGATTGTAAGTGAATGAATCATAGTTGTCGATAACCGCCAGCATCTCGTTTCCTTTTCTACGTGTTTGAATTTCTCAGGATTTGTTTCTGTCATTCTGTGCGCGTTTTTTCGCTTTCAGCAGGCGACTGGTATAAGTATCTTCCTGCGGGGCAGGCTTGTCGACAGTTTTTTCCGCCACAATTTTCTGTGGCGCGACCGGTTTGGCTTCGGTCTTGCCGCTCAGGTCGATTCTGTCAGTACCAGTTTCGCCCGCCAGTTTTTCAATAAACTCCTTATTGTCCCGCTCACGTGCGACTTCGCGTTTGATCTCGACCAGGCGCCCGATTTTCTCGTCACGCTTTTCTGTCTTTTTCCCGCGCCACGTTGCCATCGTGCGTTTGATTCCGCTCGCGGCCGCGCTCCAGTCGATCATGACGCGACGCACGAAAACGTCGAGCGGAAACAGCGCCGCCGCCAGGATCAGCAGCCAGCGCCACAAATCCTGGAAGCCGCTGGCAGGAGGCAGATCGCGGTTGAAGATATCGTCTTTCTCCGGATCGCCGGTCAGGATTCTGCCGCCGCCTTTTTCCGCCAGACGGTTGAGAAAGGCGGTGTCGGCGGCGAGTTTTTCCATCTCGGCGCTGCGCGGCACCGACAGTCCGCCGTAAGCCGCCACCCGTTCCTGGGGGTTGTCACCGGGCGCGCCGGTGACCGCGACCTGGTAACGGCCGATGCCTCCGGCTGGGAAATCCGCTTCGTAGGTCGACATGCCGGTCTGCCGCAGCGGCACCCGCAGGCTCTTGTTGTCGGGCGTGGTGACGCTTGCCACCAGGTTCAGGAACGGCAGCGGTTCGCCGTTCTGGTCGAAGGCGTTCACTACCACGCGGCCGCGGTCGCCTTCCTGGCCGGTCTGCATCTGCAGGTTGCTGGGCGGCTCGCGCAGGAGGCGGTAGACTATCTCGCTCCAGAAATCGCCGTACTTATTCCAGGCCAGCCAGTCCCGTCCCCAACGGTTTTTCGCGTCGCTGGTAAAGGCGACCGCCTGGCCCAGGCCGTACTGCCAGTGCGCGAGGATAGGGTTGCGGTCGAGGCCGCCGGTCACAGGGTCTTTCTCCAAAGCCACCAGCGGCACGTCGGCGGACTGTTTGGCCGTGGTTACGATATAGCCGTGCAGTTGGGGCAGGCCGTCCGAGATTACCTTTTCCACAAATTCGAGATTCTCGTTGCTGACGATCTGGCGTGAACGGCTTTTCCATCAGCAGGCTTTTTTTCACTACCATGGTTTCCTTGACGAAAATCTGCGGCAGTTTCTTGGGATCCTGCACCATGTAGAATCTGCCGCCGCCGATGTTCTCCGCCAGTGGCTTCATGATGTTCTGCACGGAATGAGAACCGATGGCGATGGCGGACAGCGTCAGACTTTTGTCGTTCTTGATCAGAGCCTGCACGGCGGGGCTGGGCGGGGAGGGGTCGCCGTCAGAGATGATGATAATGTGCCGGAGCGAGGCCGGAGTGCTTTGCAGCGCCTGCACCGCCATGGTCACAGTGGGGTCGAAGGCCGGCATGTCTTCCGGCTCAACCGTGTCGATCATCCGTTTCAGGCGGGGCTTGTCGGACGCTGGCTGCAACTTGAACAGCCAGCGGTCGCCGCCGTTATAGGAAAAATACAATACGCCCGCGTAATCGTGGGGACTGAGGCTGGTAATGGCTTTCTTGGTGATTTCCTTCGCCCACCAGTTGCCGTTCTGGAATTCGCAGGTATGCAGGATAATCGCCAGCGCGCCGTTAGGCATGACTTTTTTGTGCTTCAGATCCATGTCTACCGGCAGCGCCTTTTCCAGCGGTGTATCCAGATAGTTGCCTGCGCCGAAGGAGCGCTCCCCGCCGATCATCACCAGTCCCACGCCTTGGTCGTTGACGAGGGTGCGGATGCGCTCCATCCGGGGCGCGCCGATGTCCTCGGCGGCGACATTGTCGATGATGATGCAATCGTAGCCGTTCAGTTCGTCGGTGGAAGGAATTTCGGCCACTGTCACCAGGTGCAGTTTCACGTCTGCCTTGTCCGAACCGCCGCGTGCGATCAGTTTCAGCTTCTGCGCCAGTTCCGCGTGGAGCCGGGGTTCGTATCCTTCCTCGAAGCCGATGTTGCCGTCGATGTACAGCACCGTCGGCGGGCCTTGGATGCGGGTGAAATCCTCGGCGGTGTTGTTCTGGGTGATGTGGTCATCCTCGCTGTTTACCGCCTCGACTGTGACGGCGTAGCTGAGCAGTCCCAGCAACGGCTTGTCTTCTTCGGAAACCGCGACGGTGGGGATGGCGACGACGTTGCGCCCTTTTTTCAGATCGCAGAGGATGTTCTCCACCGGCACTCCGCCCCGGCTTAGAGTCAGGCGCCCCCGCGCGTCGGAAGTGGAACTAATCACCGCCCGCGCCGCGAAGGGAACCCCTTCCTGGATTTTTTCCGGCAGGACGATTTTCTCCGCCGCGATTTCTCGGTCGTAGAAATATTGCAGCGGATAGACATCGACCACCGCGCCCTGCGCGCGCGCGGCCTGGGCTTCCGCCAGGGCGTCGCCCCGGTTCTGGTTGCCGTCGGTGGCGAGTACGATGCGTTTCTTGCTGCCGGGGGGCAGGGTGGACAGAGCAAGACGCACTGCCGAGGCGATGTCGGTGGCGTCGGTTTCTATAATAGCCTGCCGTTCGCGGGGAGGGGCGGCTGGTAGTGGCGGCGATTCGCAGGTGGCGTCTTCCGCGAAGTAGATCAATCCCACCAGATCATCCTGCCCGACCAGTGCTCCCTTGCGGCGGTCGGCAGAGGCTTTTTCCATGTATGCCAGCAAGTCCTCGCGCAGTTTCGCCGGCGCGTTGGGGATGGAATCAGACCAGTCCAGCAGAAAATAGACCGCGACGTTTTCCGCCGGGCTTCTCCACTGAATCTGAGAACAGGCAAATATCAGCAGCGCCACGATCAGCACACGCAAGCCCAGCGCGAACCAGCGGCGGACTTTTCCCAGTCCGGCCAGGCTGTTTAGCGCCATCATCCAGAAAACCGGCAACAGCAGCAGCAGGAACAGAAACCAGGGCTGTAGAAACCGCACCGGCAGATTTTCCATTAACATCCTTTATTTTCGCACCCAGTCTTTTTCGTCGATCACGGTCACGCGGAAATTATATGTATCGGCGACGTAAGCCTTGCCTGCCGGAGTCACATCCACTCCCCACGGATGCGACAGGCTTTCGCCGTCCCGTCCGAGTTTGCCCCACCAGCCCAGCAAGTCTCCGGTCGGGGAAAAAACCTGCAAGCGGCTGGCACCGTATTCGACCAGGAAAACCCGGTTGCTCGCGTCGATAGACACATCATAAGGATAATTGAATTCGCCCGGTTTGTCACCCCGTTTCCCCCACGCCCTGACGAATTTCCCTTCCCGGGTGAAAACCTGCACGCGGTGATTGGCGGCGTCGGCCACGTACAGCAAGCCGTCGGCGCCGAGAGCCAGCCCCGCCGGGCGCATGAAACTTCCCTTCTCCACGCCGAATTTTCCCCAATTGGCAAGCAATTTACCCTCCCCGCTCCATTTCTGGATGCGGTCGTGGCCGCCGTATTCGGCGGTGAAGACAGTGCCGTCCTGGTCGATTACGATTGCGCAGGGCCAGAAAAATTCTCCCGGCTGCGTGCCTTCTTTACCGAAGGTGAAAACGATTTTTCCGTCAGGCGCGAATTTCACGACCTGGTTGTAATGGGTGTCGGCGACCCAGACAAAACCTTCCGCGTCGATGTCGATGCCCTGCGGGCGGCCGACGGAAACGTCAGGCATGTGCAATTCGTCGAGATATTTTCCGGCAGGGGTGAAGTGCTGGATGCGCCCGGTCAGATCCAGCACGTATAGCGTTCCGTCCGGAGCCAGCGCCACGCAACGGGGCTTGTCGAAAGTGGACGGCTCTTCCCTGCCCGGCTTGCCCCACGAACGGGGCGAGCCATTGTTTTTGGCCGGAGAACCCGGTTTTGCGCAAAGGATCACGCCCAATGCGCAGACAAGAACTAGCGAGAGACCGCCGAGTTTTTTCACCGGGAATTTCTTTCCGCAACAGTGTCGGTCTGCGCGCGAACGCGGTAAATTTTCCGCGCGCGACGCCGACAAGATAAACGCCGGGAAGTTTCCGGTTGAGGAAACCGCTCGCGCGTGGTATTTTTATATGGTATCTTCCCTGAATGAGAATGGCAAGCTTTCACCCGCTGGCAGCACCTCGGCAACCGGAAAACCATGGCCGTAATCGAACTGAAAAGCATCAGCAGAACTTACCATACCGGGGGCGAGCCGGTACATGCGCTGCGCCCCCTCGACTTGTCTTTCGAGGAAGGCGTGTTCACCGCCATCATGGGGCCGTCGGGATCGGGCAAGTCCACCATGCTTAACCTGCTGGGTCTGCTCGACCGTCCCAGCACCGGCCAGTTCTTTCTGGAGGGCGAAGACGTTTCCTCCCTCAGCGACAATGCCTTGTCCGAGGTGCGCTGCCGCAAGATCGGGATGATCTTTCAAGCCTTCAATCTTTTTCCCGGCTATACCGTTCTGGAAAACGTCTGCGTGCCGATGCGCTATGCCGACAAGCCGGAAAAGGAGATGTATATCCGCGCCAAAGAGATGCTTGCCCTGGTCGGTCTGGCCGATAGAATCACCCATCGCCCTACCCAGCTTTCCGGCGGTCAGTGCCAGCGCGTCGCCATCGCTCGCGCACTAGTTAACGACCCCGCCTTTATCCTCGCGGACGAACCGACCGGCAATCTCGACGAGAAAACCGGCGAGGAGATACTGGCCATTTTCAGAAACTTGCGCGATCAGGGGAGAACCGTTATCATGGTCACTCACAATCCCGATTATACCCAGGAAGTGGAGCGGGTGGTCTCTCTCCACGATGGAAGCATTTCCACCGATGTCAGGACGGAGAAAACGCCATGAACCGGGGAAAGTTGAGCACAAGCCTGCGCAAACCCATCGCGACCCTGGCCGTTATCGCCCTGTTGGCGGCGGGAGGATATTTCGCGTTTGCCCGCGCAATCGGCGGGGGTGCTGAGAATCCGGAGCGCAAGTCCGTTACGGTCGACAAGTTTTTCCCGATGAAGCGCGGCGATTTCAACATCACCATCATGCTTGACGGCACCCTCGACGCCAGCAAGAATCACCAGATAAAATGCGAGGCTCGCGGCCACTTCGAGATGAAAATCGTCAAGCTGGTGGAAGACAAGTCGCCAGTGAAAGAGGGAGACGTGCTGTTCGATTTTTCCACCGAGAAATATGAAAAGGCCATCCAGGATCTCAACAGCCAGATCGAGGAGCACCAGAACAACCTGATCCAGGCGCGCGAGGATTTGAAAATGACCGATTCCTCCAATCTGAACAACATCACCAGCGCCTCCGATGCCCTGCGTAACGCCAAGGATGCCCTGCAGAAATATCTCGACCTGGAGGCGCGGAAAGCGCGGCAGGAAATGCAGAAAACCATCGCCAAGGCGGAAGACAAACTGGCTCAGGCCAAGGCATCCTGGTCCAAGACCAAGGAAGACCTCGCCGCCAATCAGACCCAGGATTCCGCCCGGGTTGCGCAATACGAGGAGGCGATAACCAAGGCCGCGCAGGCGGTGGAAGAGGCGGAAACCGCCCTTGAAAACGCAGAACACAACTATCGCGTCTACAAGCAGTACGATCACCCGCAGAAATTGCGCGGTCTCAGGGACGCCCTGGCGCGAGCCTCGCTGGGGATGGAAAAGGCCATGGTCGAAAGCCGCGGTCGCATCGCACAGGTGGAAAGCCGCATCAGGCGTTTTAAGGAAAATGTCGACAGCAGCAAGGACAGGCTCAAGGAGATCACCGAGGACATGCAGCGCCTGAAAATCGTCTCTCCCGTCGACGGTATCATCACTTTTGGCGATCCTCGACGGGCGCGTTATGGCGGAGATCAGAAGGAACTCAAGGTTGGCGTCGCCGTCAACGCCAACGAAATCCTAGGCACTATTCCCGACCTGTCCAAGTTTATGGTGCAGGTCATGCTGCCGGAGGATTACCGCTCCAAGATCAAACTCGACCTTTCCGCCAGCCTGCGCAGCCCAGCCTTTCCCGATCTGGTCATGGAGGGAAAAATCCGGGAGATTTCGCCCATGGCTGTGAACATCATCCGCTGGGATCAGAACTCGCCCAAGGTTTACGAGACTAAGATTTTCACCGACAGCGCCGACAAGCGCTTGATGCCGGGAATGACGGTGAAGGTCGAGATTGTTTCCGAAACCGTCGCCAACGTGTTGTACGCTCCGGTCGAGGCGGTCTATCACCGCGAGGGCTCGCAGTATTGCAGAGTAAAGACGTTGACCGGCAACCGGGAAGTAGAGGTGGAAACCGGGCGCAGTTCCATTCATTACGTGGAAATCGTTTCCGGCTTGGAGGAAGGTCAGACCGTTCTGTTGCAGCGCGATTCATTGCAATAAGGAAGCAAGCGTGCGCTTTTACCGCACCGTGCAGATTTCCGGGAGGGACTTGATCAGCCACGCTTTCCGCAGCGCGCTGACGGCGCTGGGCGTGATTTTCGGCGTCGGCGCGGTGATCGGGATGATGGCGATCAGCGAGGGCGCCCGGCAGCAGTCTATCAGCGGCATAGAGGCGCTGGGCATCGACAATATCGTCGTCCATTCCCGCAAATCCACCTCCGGCTCCAACGCATCCACTGAGGGCAGCGTCTACACCGCCGCCGCTTATGGCGTCACCGAACGCGACATCGCCCATATCAAAAAAGTTTTTGAAAACGTGAAGTTGGTCGTGCCGGTGCGCGACACCCGCAAGAGCATCTACGTGCAGGGCAAGCGCTCCGATATCAACGTCTTCGCCACCACCCCCGAATTTATCGCCATGAGCAAGTCCCGCCAGTGGGATTCGCGTGGTCGCTTCATCTGCGACCTGGACGGCGCAAGCGTGAACGCGGTTTGTGTGATCGGAAAAACCGCGGCGCGAAAGGTATTTCAGTTCCACGATCCCATCGACAAGGATATCAGCATCGAAGGCCAGCCTTTCCGCGTGATCGGCGTGTTCGAAAATCCCCAGTCGGTCAAGATGCTGGGCGAACTCGACTTGAACAATCAGATATTCATCCACCTCGAAACCGCCAACGCGGTTTTCGGCAAGACTTCCCGCCAGAAGTCCTCTGGTTCAGTCGAATCCACCAAGGTTGAGGCCGACTGGCTCTACATCAATGTCATCGACAAGACACAGATTGAAAACACCGCCGCGCGCTTGCGCACCTACCTGCAGACCCTCCATCCGCTGAACGATTACGAGGTACAGGTGCCGTACGAATTGTTGAAGCAGAAGGAGGCGACGCAGCTTATATTCACCATTGTCATGGCCTCGATTGCCGCGATTTCGCTGCTGGTGGGGGGCATCGGCATCATGAATATCATGATGGCCAACATCTACGAGCGCACCAAGGAGATCGGCACCCGTCGCGCTCTCGGTGCCAAGAAGCGAGACATTCTTTTGCAGTTCCTGACCGAATCTGTTTTGCTGACCACTATCGGCGGCATCGTCGGCGTAGGGTTGGGTGTGGGCATGGCGCATTTCGTCACCCACATGGCGAACTGGCCTACCGAAGTCACCTGGATGTCGATTATTATCTCGCTTGGAGTGTCGGTGATTGTCGGCGTTATCTTCGGCACATATCCCGCCTGGAAAGCCGCCAACCTCGACCCCATCACCGCCTTGCGCACCGAATAGCCGCGCTGTTTACGGTTCGCTGGTTTTGGCGCGGAAAATGCCGGTTTTGAGCGCTCGGCGCTGCTGGGAGGCGGATTTGCGCGAGAGCTTGTACAGTTCTTCCTGGCTGCGGACTACTTTCCTGCCCCGCGCCACCCGGCGGTAGCTGCCGTCGGGAAGCATTTCCCACGCTTTGCTGTTGTCGGCGAAAGCGGCTTCGAGGATGGCTAGCGCCACCGCTTTCGTTTCCGGCGAAAGCACCGGAAAAAACAGCTCCAGCCGCCGGTCGAAATTTCGCTCCATCCAGTCGGCACTGGAGAGATAAACCTCTTCCTGTCCGCCGTTGCGGTAGTGGAAAATCCGGGGGTGCTCCAGGAAGCGGTCGAGAATGCTGCGTACGGTTATGTTTTCCGACAGTCCCGGCACCCCGGCTCTGAGGCGGCACATGCCGCGGATCATCAGCACGATTCTAACTCCCGCCTGGCTGGCGCGGTATAGGGCTTCGATCACCTCCGGATCGATCAGCGAGTTCATTTTGGCGCGGATGAAGGACGGCGTCTCCGGCGTGTGCTTGTCGATTTCCCGCTGGATCAGAGCCAGCACGCGGTTGCGCAGGTTGGTGGGCGCCATCTCGATCAGGTTCCACTTCGGCGGCAGCGAGTAGCCGGTGATTACGTTGAAGAACGCCGAGATGTCGGCGCCGATTTCCGGGCGCGTGGTGAACAGCCCCAGGTCGGTGTAAAGCCGGGCGGTGCGGTCGTTGTAATTGCCGGTGGAGAGGTGGACGTAGCGCCGGATGCCGTCGTCGTCCTGCCTGACTATCAGGGCGACCTTGGAGTGGGTCTTGTAGCCGACCACGCCGTAGATGACGTGCGCGCCCGCATCGTCCAGGCGCTTGGCCCAGGCGATGTTGGCCTCCTCGTCGAACCGGGCGCGGAGTTCCACCAGCACCGCCACCTGCTTGCCGTTTTCCGCCGCTCGCACCAGCGCCTGCACCAACGGGCTGCCGCCGGAGACGCGGTATAGCGTGATTTTGATCGCCAGAACCTTGGGGTCGTCGGCGGCTTTGTCGATCAGCTCCACCACCGGGTCGAAGCTTTGGTAGGGGTGATGCAGGATGAAATCGTGCTCCCGCATGACCGAAAAAATATCTGTGCCGTTGACCAGCAGCGGGTGCATCTGCGGCGGCCACTTTTCGTCCGACAGGTCGGGTCGGTCGATAAGGCCCGTGAAGGCGAAAAAACGCTTCAGGTTGAGGATGGAAGGAATGCGGTAAATGTCGCGCTCCTCCAGCCCCAGGTCGTGCCTGAGTTCCTCCGCCACCTCGGCAGGCATTTCCTCTTCAATTTCCAGGCGCACCGGCATTCCCTTGCGGCGGGTGCGCAATTCCTTTTCGATCGCCTGCATCAGATCATCCACGCGCTCGTCGTCGACGGTAAAGTCGGCGTCGCGGGTGACTCGGAAAGGATAGGCGAAATCTATCTGGTACCCGCCCAGCAGGTGTTCGGCAAACATGGTGATGATGTCTTCCATCAGGGCGATGCGGTAACTAGCCTTGTCTCCCGGCAGGCGGACGAAGCGGCTGAGCCCCAGGGGAATCTGCACCAGAACTTTGCTGGCCTTGCGGAAAAACCGCGAGTCGACGGGCAGGATGCCGGTGGAGCGGCGCGGCAGGTTTCCGTTTTCCGCGCCGGAGTTTATCGGGCTAATCCGGAACATGATGTAAACCGCGCCGTTAGCAAGAAGGGGAAACGGATGACCCGTGTCGACCGCCATGGGGGTAAGTACCGGCATGATCTGTTCGTCAAAAAACTGGCGCAGGAACCCCCGGTCATCGGCGGTGAAGTCATTCCGGCGCGTCAGCCTGATGCCGTTGGCCGCCAGTTCCGGCAGGATTTTTTCGTGCAGGCAGGCGTACTGTCGCGCGACCAGGTTCCGCGTCTTAACGGAAATCTGCGCCAGCGTTTGCGTGGGAGTGAGGCCGTCGGGGCCGAGGGAGCCGGATTTTTCCTCTTCCGCCCGGTGGTTCATCGCCACGCGCACCATAAAGAATTCGTCGAGATTGGAGGAGGCGATGGCGATAAATTTAAGCCGCTCCAGCAGCGGCACCTCCTCGTTCTCCGCCTCGGCGAGCACACGGAAATTAAAATCCAGCCAGGACAGGTCGCGGTTGATGTAATGTTCGGGATTAAGCGGTTCCATGTTTTCTCCGCTACAGCAGATTTCGCTGCAGGCACCCTAGCGGACATCTGCTAGAAAATTATTAGTAAATCCGCAAATCCGTGTTTTATTGCCAATAGTTTCGGTTATTCATAATATTTCGGGCTAAGACCAAATATGGTTCAGTTAAGGAAGACCCGTTCGATTGAACAACTAAACTTACGGATCGTCATTCCTGCCTTCGCAGGAATGACGCGCGTTAATATGTTGGTGAACCGGAAAGATTTTCCTTAACCGTATTGCCTTTAGTCCAGATAAGGCTGCGCCCGTTTGGTTTCGTCCGGGTTTACTCCCCCGTCCTTACTTTTCCAGGCGACGTTAACTGTCAACGCCTCACCGTTTTCCCCGAGATTGTCATAGGTTCTGGTTTCCAGATGGCAGAACCCGGCCATGCGCGCGAGGTCGCGCCAATGGTTCCAGGTCCAGTAACCGGGACGCCTGAGCATGGTACTTTCCAGCCGGGAGGAGCCGTTGTCGTCGATGATGTATAGGTTGCGTTCGTCGAGGAAATCGGTGGCCAGTTCCCGCTGCACCAGCTTGGCGCAGGCGAGGCGTCCCTCGCGATGGAACCAGTCGATCGATTCTTTCTGGCCGCTTCCCCACCGGTCGAACAGGCGGCGCACGCCTTCGTCTTCAGGCGAATTTTCCGGCACGCCGGTAAACATCAGGAAACCGCCGGGATTGAGCGCGTGATACATGCCGATCAGGGAAGAGCCGAGGCTGTCCCATTCCGGTTCCTCGGCGAGGGAGGTGTTGATGATCGCGTCGAAATGATGGGGCATGTTCTTGGGTATCTGTCCCCAGGAAGAGACGAAAAAAGTGGTGGAGCAGTTTTCCAGCCGCGCCAGTTCGCGCGCGTGGTTCACGGCGATATGGGAAATGTCAGAGCCGATTACGTTAAGCCCCATCTCCGCCAGGCAGACGGTCTGCCGCCCCAGCCCGCAGGCGCAGTCCAGCGCCACTTCCGCGTGAACCAGCCGCGCGAGGTCGTGGAACGCCTTGCACACGCCGCCGTTTGCGCCCAGCAGTTCGGTGCGGAAAGACCGCCGCCACTCCTCCCGCCGGAACCATTCCCAGCGGTGCATCATATCCCAGTCGGTTTTCGGCGCTTCGCCCATGATTTTCCCCTTCTACATTTTCCGCCGCCAGAGGCAGTTACAGGGACTAGGGGACTAAGAAAAATCCTTTGCAGGCGCGGTACCGATAACTCCTGATTGCGAAAAACTTACGGCAAGCAGGGAAATCTTTGACCAGAGCCTTAGTCCCTGAAACTACGGATGCGCTCCCGGCAGATCCAGCCCCAGGGTCTCCTCCAGCCCGAACATTATATTGAGATTCTGCACCGCGCTCCCGGCCTGCCCCTTGACCAGATTGTCGATGTGGCTGATGACGCGAAAAACTCCCGCGCGTTCGTCGCAGGCGACGGTGATAAGCGCGCGGTTGGAACCGCGCACCGCCCCCGTCGACGCGGGCTGTTTAAAATCCTTCACCAGCACGAACGGCTCGCCTGCATACATATCCCGGTAGGCCGACAGAACTTTTTCCTGCGTCATGCCCGTTGGCAGGCGACCGTACAGGCAACTCAAAATGCCGCGCGTCATCGGCACGACCTGCGGCGTGAACGTCAAACGCACGTCTGCGCCACAGAGCAGTTTCATTTCCCGTTCGATTTCCATCACGTGCTGGTGCCCGGTCAGGCGATAGGCGTAGGCGTTGTCGTATTGTTCGGGATAATGGAAGCCGGGCGTCGGTTTTTTTCCCGCGCCGCTGACGCCGGTCTTGCAGTCGCAGGCCACGCCCTGCTTTTCCACCAAGCCGTGTTTGAACGCCGGAGCCA
This sequence comes from Planctomycetota bacterium, assembly GCA_020060765.1. Taxonomy (GTDB): domain Bacteria; phylum Planctomycetota; class SZUA-567; order SZUA-567; family SZUA-567; genus JAGUZQ01. Next base: position 94,623 of record JAGUZQ010000060.1, read on the forward strand.
GGCCGAGGATGCAGCTGGCGGCGAAACAGCCTGGATTGCCCACTACCCGCGCGGCGGCGATCTCCCGCCGGTGCAGTTCCGACAGGCCGTACACGCTTTCCGGCAGCAACGCGGGAGATTTATGCACTGGATCCTTGCCGATGCGGGTGGCGTATTCGCGGAAGAGTTCCGTGCTGTTGAAGCGGAAGTCGCCGGAATAATCCAGCACTTTGCGTCCGGCGTCGAGTTCGCTTTGCGCGCCGACCTGTCCCACTCCGTCAGGGGTGGAGAAAACAGTCACGTCGGCGTCGGCATTTTTCGCCTCCTCCGAATCAGGCGCAACTATGTTCAGATCGGAATATCCTTCCAGATAAGGCCACGCCTCGGAGATTTTTTTACCGGCGTCCTGCAGCGCCACGGCGCAGACGATTTTCATTTCCGGATGCCGCAGGAGGAATTCGATCATTCCCAACCCGCCGTAACCGGTCGCCCCGATCAGTTTTACTTTTATCATGGTTTTCTTCCGGAAAAGATCAGTCCTGTTCCTTGAAAAACTCGCTTCCCCAGTCTATTTTCCGCGCGTCGCCCCACAGGGTTTCAAGCTGGTAGAATTCGCGGCATTCCGCTGAGAACAGGTGTACCATCACGTCGCCGCAGTCGAGCAAAGCCCACTTGCCCTCGGTGATGCCGTTGCGGGAAAGCACGCGGCATTTCTCCTCCGCCATCACCCGCTCGATTTCGCGGATAATGCCTTTCATTTGCGGGGAACTGCTGGCGGTGGCGATTACGAAAAAATCGGTGTAATCGCAGATTTTCCGGAGATCGAGCACGATCACGTTCTCGGCGCGTTTCTCCGCGCACTCCCGCGCCGCGCGCGCGGCCAAGGTTTCGTTGCGCTTTTCCGCCGCTTTCAGTGTTGCCGTTTTCGCCATTTAACCGGTTCCCTTTACAAGTAGAAAAATGCTTGAATTGTTCACAACCCCCCTCGAAGTTTCATCCGTTCCAGCGCTTCGGCGATGTTGGCGGGGGCGCTGCGCACCACCTGGCTGCCGATGTAGAGCAGCACCGAGAGCGTCCAGACGTTATCAGGCGCGACCAGCACGGCGGTGCGGATATCGTTGTCGCGGTCGAGCTGGTTGACCACTTTCTCGATGCTTGCCTCCAGGGGGCCGCGTTCGTCGGTGGCGCCTTCAGATTTATTGATGTATTTGGCTATCGGCATCTCGATCTGCCGCGCCAGAAACACCGGGAAAGCCTTGTCTCCGCCGAAGTCGAAGCCTTCGAACTCCGCCGCCTGCCCCGGCACCGAAATACTGGGACGGCTGGCGGTGACCTCGCCCCGGCGCAGGACGACGTCGCCTGTATTTCTGGCCGAATCCGAGAGACAGACATAAGGCAGCCTCGTCGCTCCGAAGGTATAGAGCGGGTTTTTGCGGGCGCGGATGATGTTGGTCCGCTGGCTGGCAAAGGCGATGGCTTCGTTGAAATCCATAGGTGTTCCTGTCAAAAAAATACCGTCGCATGTTACCAAAGACCGAGAGGCGGGGTCAAGCTTATTCGTCGCCGGCTGCGGGAGGATAAATTCCCGTGTGCTGCGCTGCCTTGCGCATCAGCCCCTCCAGATCGGTGCCGGAATGCTTTTCCAGGACATCCCTGGTTGCGTCGATGATTTCCTTCGCCTTCTTTTCCTTGTCTTCCGGCTTGCTTTCCTCCTTCGCCGGTTTTTCCGGCGGGGGAGGGGTGTTTATACGCGGGGCGTTGCCGAGGGTGAAGGCGGTGTCGGCGCGGCCTTCGCCGTTGTTGACATGGTCGCGGCAGGTGACAAACAGGGAGTAATTGCCGGGCGGGAGGTCGACCGGGAAGCGCAGCCAGATGCTGACATGCAGATCGCGCACCGGTCCGCGATAGGTGTGCCGCCACTGGCCGTGGTCGGGGCTTTCCCAGACTATCTTTTGCTTTTCGTCCTTGACGCAGAGGCTGAAGCCCAGGTCGCAGAAGGCGGCGCCGGTTTCGGTGCGTCGGAATCCGGTTCCGTCCACCTCCACGTAGACCAGCGTGTTGTCGCCGGGCTGGAAAGCGTCATCGGGCTGGGGCGTGTAGAGGCGATAGGCGTTGATCTCCGAGCAGAACACCGGCGGCGACAGTCTGAGTTCGCGCTCCTGCACCATTCCGAGTTCGATCTGCCGCAGGTATTTTTCCGCCCGGGGGTAATCGTCCAGCAGGATATGGGTGTAGGCCAGCAGCAGCGGATAAAGCAGGTCTTTTTCATCGGCGGGGCCGGTTTTTTCCAGTTCTTTTCTGGCTTCCAGCGGCTTGTTGGCGAAAAGACAGTAACGCGCGTAAGTCAGCCGCGCTTCGCGGGAATTGCGGTCTGCCCCGAGTTTAGCCGCCAGGATTGCGCCCAGTCTCCGCGTCACTTCCTGGTCTTCCGGCAGGGAGTTTTTATCTTTTTTCAGTTGCAGATAGATGAACGAGCGGATCCGGCGCAGCGATGCCACCCGCACGGGCGAAGTCCCCACCCGCGTCAATTCCTCGTCCAGCAGGTGGTACAGCAGGACGTAGTCGTCGAAGGAAACGCTGCCCGGCGCGCAGCCGTCCTCGCCGATTTCCGGATCGGGAAGCGTGTCCGCCGCCGGGGCGGGGAAAGCGAAGGCCGCGATCACGACGAACGCGGCCTCGATGGAATAAATTCGGGCTAGTGACAGGCTACCAGTCGATATCATTTGTCTCCGCGTCTTTTTTCTCCGTATTCTTAGCGGCGTCGGTTTTTTTCTCCGCGCCGGTTCCGGCGTCCCATTCGTTTGCCAAGGCAGATTCGGCGCCGCCGGAAGCAGCCTGTTTTTTCATTTCCTCATACAACTTCATTTCCGGCATGGTCAGTGTTTTGCGCCACTGGGAAAGATAAAGCCGGATGTCGTCGTCTATCTTGCCCGAACTTTCGATCCTGGCGTTGATGATTTCCGTCCCTTCGTTGCGTCGTAGTTCCTCGACAATCGCGCCCATTTTTTCAGCAGCATCCTCAGCCATGAGAATGGCGCTGATTTTTTTCCTCGGCTCTTCCTCGTCCTGGGACTGGCGATACAGTTCCTTGGCGTCTGTGAACAGTTTTTTCCCCACCGGCGTCGCCTCGGAGGCGCGCTTGAGCAGATCCTTCACGTATTTCTCTTCCAGAACATCGCCTTGCCTGGTCTTATAGCCTATTTCCTTCTTGACTTCTTCTACTTCCGACTCGACAGCCTTGTAAGTGCCCCAAATGGCTTCGTAAATCCACAGGGCAGGGGGGTATGGTTTGGACTTGCCGATAAGCAGGGGGATTTTATAGGTTCCGGCGATCACGCAGAAAACCAGCATGAACAGCTCAAGCCCCCAGGTGACAAGTCTGGCGCGGAAGCGCATTTTGTCGCGCCGGGCTGAAATCTCCGGCGAGAGAGTTTCTTCTTTTTGCCTTCTGCGGGAGCGCGTGGAGGAGATCGGTGTACTGATAGCCGCAATGCCGCCGCTTACCGGAAGGAACGCGCCGGTGTCTTCCTCGTCGGCGTATTCTTCCTCGGGAATCAGGAAGCACAGCGGGATTATTTCGTCTGTTTCGCCGGAGTTGTTTTCCGTCAGCGGCGCCAAGCTTTCCTGGAAAGGATATTCGCTCAATTCGGTCGCTTCCTCGGCGGCGGTCAACGGCTCCAGCGTCATCGTCATTGGGCAGGCACCTCGCGTAAAATATACTAAGGTTCACTCCGCAAAGCAGTTTATTACGTTATTCATAAGGATAACCTCTGGATAAAATATTGTCAAATCGAATTTTCGTCGGCGTGGAACTATTTCAGGGAAATCATCTTAAAATCCGTGCGCGGCTTTACAAAAGAACTTACGACCGTCATTCCCGCGGAGGCGGGAATCCAGTGGAGAAACCGTACGCCACGACGTCTGGATTTCCGCTTGCGCGGGAATGACGATACAGGTTTTCCTATAATTAAACCGTATCAGCTTTAAGCCGCAGGTTAAAGAATCGCATGACCGAGAGCGGCGTCGATTACGCCGGTTTTGTCGCCCAGCCGATAACTGCCCTGCATGGAATTTTCAAACGAAAAAGCCATGCTGTCATGTTCAGTAGAGGCGGGGAGAAGGTGGGAGGGGGTGAAATCGTTCAGGTATAACTCCCGGGGAGAGACGCGGAGTTCGTCGATAACCGCTTGCGCGGGGGAAAGGCCGCTGTTGAAACTGCCGACCTGCGCGGTGAAGATGCAAGGCGAGACTTTTATCTGTTCTTTTACTTCCGCTCCCCACTGGGTCGGGGTATTGCTGGAAAGCTTGCCGTCCAGGTAGATTTCCAGTTTCCCCACGATTCCTGTTCGCAGATTCCACACGCAGGCGACATGGTGCCACTCGCCCGGTTTCCAGTCGGCAATCCCGGCATTCACCTGCCGGGATTTGTACTCCGTATTGGCTATGCGCAGGGAAATATTGCCGTTTTTATGTTGGAGAATCGCCAGGTTGTGCAGATTGGTATGGGTGGGATGATCCTGGCGGATGATGCCGCAATGAAATAGGCCTCTTTCCTGGAATTCTCCCCAGTTCATCTTCGGTTCGCGACCCGGCCAGGAAGGTTTGAGCCAGAATTCGATGGTGCCCTGGTTGAAATCCAGCACCTGTCCGGCGGGAGTATTGGTGTCGACGTAGACCGGACAATTCAAACCTTTGGTGTCGGGAGTCGTGCCTTCCGCATAAATGTCTTCGTTTGCGAGGAGAGAGGCAAGGTTGCCGACAGAAAAGGTTTTTTCCGTTTTGCGCTGCTCTCCGTCCAGTGTGGAGTAAGTCAGCTCCACCTGCACCCAGACGCCTTCGTGCATCACTTCAAGCTGTTCCTGCAGGGGGGCGCTTGTGACCCACCTGAGCGGCAGATAGGGAGTTTCAAGCACCGTCTTTTCCCGCACTACCTGTTTTTTTTCGTCCAGGTAGCGGACTTTCAATACGACATTCTTCAACGGGCGGGTAGTCTCCACCTGCAAATTCATACTTACCAGACTGCCCGCGCCGGAAGCGTGAGTCTGTCCCTTCATCTCCAGATTTTTGCAGACGATGGCGGGCGCGTAAGCGACCGGAGCTGAAGGTTTTTCCGCAAACAGCAGTGCAGGATACGACAAAATATCGTGAAAGGATTTTCCCGCGACGTAACGGCAGGAGAACGGCTCAAGCTCTTTTGGCGTTTGCGAAGACAGATGGTTGTAGGCGAGAAAGCTTTTCCAGCCCGCGCCGGGTTTTTTCCCAAGTTTTTCCCAGGACAGGGCAATTTCGCATATCCACGAATTTTCCGTGCGGGAAACCGCCACGCGCGCGCCGCTGTCCCAGCCTAATTCCTCGGTGACGGGGCCGGTGTCGGAGGGAATCCGCTTGAGAGAAAACAGGTTCCCCGCCGAATCAAACGCGAACTGGTAGAACGTCCCTTCCTTGGCGCCGGGAGAGAGAAACCATTCCAGCGATTCGGTATCGGGATATTGCGAGGCCGTGCGGGCAGGTTCCTGCAATTTACCGATTAACGGCTGGGTCGCGGTAAACGACAGGTAGAGGCAGTTATCGTCATAAGCCAGTCTGGCCGAGGCGGGAGTCGGCGCCAGTCGCAACGTTTTGTGCGCGACAAAATGCTCGACCGGCGCGGCTTGCCGCCAAACTTCTTCGTCAAGCTTTCCGTCGACGTTCACCGGTTCCTTCGTGCGCAAAGCCTGCAAATCGATTTTTGCCAGCATCGGTTCCAGCCAGGAAGGAACGTTGTGCGCCTGGAACAGCGCTTCCTTTTTGGCAGACAGGTCGGCGATGTCGGCGGCCAGTTTGTCGAAATCGGGATTAAGCATCCTGGCGTCGAGAAAGCCCCTGCTCCAGTTGCCGAGTTTATCCCACGTCATCCGCACCGGAGCGTCTTTCAATTCGAGAGAAGCTTTCTCAAATTCGGCTTTCCCGTTGGCTAAAGCTTTTCTGCCCTGCTCCAGCAGATCGTCCGCCTCCGGCATCTTCCCCGCCAGCGCCAGCGTCCGGGCGGAATAAACAAGGTAATGTACGTCGAGATATGGTTTGGCCGCTTTGGTCATGAGATAAAACTGGTTGAAGAACGGCTGGACAAAAGGAGAAAGCGGTTCTTCTCCGCGTTCTTTCGCCTGGTCAATCCGTGCCTGGGCGCGCTCGAAAGCGGCAAGGGCTTGGTCGATGGCGGCGCGGTTACGTTTAATCAGGGGAAGACAGTCTGCGAGATTGAAACGCTCTGCCGCTTTTTCCGGATCGGCGGCGACGTAAAAACTCAGACCGTAGCGATAGAAGTCTTTCAAATCCTGACCGAGGTCGTACCCCCACATTCCCACCGCCGCGCGTTCGGCCAGGATGTCATACGCTTCCTGTTCGGTTTCAGAAGGCCACGGTTCGCCTCTTTGCTGCCAGCTTTCCCAACCCGAACGGTCGAGATCGCTCCAGCCGGGGAATTTCACGTTCCAGGCGTATTCGCTGGCCACCGCCCAGGAGGCCTCGGTGAATTTGCGGGAGGTGTTAAGCCAGATGATATCCTTGTCGCTTGTTTCCGGGTCGGTGTCGCCGCGGTACGCGCTCCAGAAGCAACGGATTTCGGGAGAGAGAAACGGTCTCGTGTCGCGGTTGGTGTGATGGACTTCGTAATAAATCCACTGCGGCCGACCGGGGAACGCCTGGTAAAACAATTCCATGCTGCGCCGGTTGCTTTCGCGTACGCAGACGCGGATGTTCTTGTCGATCTTTTCATTGACGCCCAACGTCCAGGCTTTCAGATTTGCGATCAGCCTGTCGGCTTCCAGCCGGTTGCCGGGGGTGTCGCTCATGCCGAGGTTTTTCAGGACAAAAGCGGGATCAAGATAATTACCGGAATACGGATAAACCACTAAAATGGGTTCCGCCCCCGCGCCGGAAATGGCGTCGGAGTAGATTTTGAACATGTCCACGTCTGCCCGGATGCGGTCGTCGCCGTATTTTTCGAGCGTGAGTTTATCGCGATTTGACCACTGTTCCGGATCGCGGATGCCGCCGCCGTCGACGGCGTGGATATACATCTGTCCCATGCCGGAGCGCCGGATATATTCCGCCATGAGGTCGGCTTTTTTCTGGTGCAGGTCGTGCCGCGCCCAGGAATGGTATTCCTTATGCACGCGGTAGTGCATCATCTCCTTGATTTCCGGGCGGTCTTTGTCCTTATTTTCCCAACCCAGCGCCACGGTGCCGGAATCCAGGAACACGATGCCGCGCTGTTTGGCGTAGTCGGCGACGGCTTTCACCGTCGCGTAATCCTCGTCGGTAAATGGCAGCTTGTCGGCGAAGGGCGACCACTGGCGGTAAGTCGAAAGCGAGTTGCGAAAGCTGGACGTCGCCTTCATGCGGAAAAGATAGTCGACGGCTTGCTTCATCAATTTCAGGTGTTCCTGATAATTTTTCGCAACCATGTGTTCGGTGTAATATACGGAAAACAGGGTCGAAATCTGTCGGTTTTTGAAGTCGGGCCAGTCGATTATTTTCGCGGGATGGAGCAGGATCTGTTCACTGTTGCGTTCGATCAGCCAGCGCAAAGTCACGGCGGCATACAGCATTCCCGTCTCGCCCTGACCGGACAGGATGATCCCGTTTTCGACCGGATACAGGCCGTAAGCCTGATCGGTGGAAGAGGATTTTTCCGAGCGGGTTTCGTCTTGCGTGAAAGTGTTAGGCCACTGGTTTTCGATAATGATGTTAAAGGCGTCTGCCTGGGGCGCGGCAACCACCGAGACGGCAGTTTCCGGCGAGAGTTCACGCACGCGGGAAATGATTTCCTCCGCCGCGACAGTTCCTTTGTCAGATTCCCGCGAAAGAACAAGAGCGATTTTCCTCGCGTCCACTCCCTTGATGACAATGGCGGAATCGGCGAATGTCAGTTTTTTCGGAACCGGCAGCAAACGCAGTCCGCGTGCGCGCAAAGCTTCCCAGTTGCGTTGCAGTTCCGAGGTTTCGGCATTAGGGGTATTGCGCCAGTTGGCGGATGAATCGCCGGCTGCGGTGAATTCTTCCTGGCCTGAAATCTTGCCTGCGAGCAGCATCAAGAACAGCAACAAAGCGAGATGTTTTTTCATAGTGGTTCCTTTTTGTCAGAGTGGAAAATTACCACCAGCCATAACCAGGCCCGCGCGCATCGCCATAGAAAACGTCTTTGTATGAATCAGGATCAGGCGGATTGGAAGGGACGGCCTCTTCCTTCATGTATTTGAGATGGCCGTCAAGGAAAAATACGTTCCACCCTCCGTTGTGGCGGAACGATTTGCCATATTGATACCAGAAGTTCATAAAGCTATCTGGTTCCTTGTCGCCCATTAATGCTATATCCGATCTTCTGGGGATATTGCGCAAGGACGCCCATTGTTGGAGGTATTTGGGTTCGGCATTCATTAATGTATAATTGATGGCGTAATGTCCGCCTTTCCACGTGTTCCAGTTGGTTTTTCCGTCAACGTTTGGGCGGCTTTCGCTGGGGCAGTTATAGATGCCCATGACCTTATCCGGGGCGGTGCTGGGCCAGTTCAGCCAGGAGCTTTCGTCCACGTATCCGTCTTCAATAAAAAAGCGATACCAAAGAAAGTGACCGGTTACATAAGTAATCGGTTCATATCTGTAGTCCTCCTCGTAGCTTGACCAGGCGAAATGCACTTGTCGCAAATTATTGGCGCAGGCGAGCGTGCGTGCTTTGTCAATGGCCTGCGAAAGCATAGGCAGCAGCATTGCCGAAAGAATGCTGAGAATCGCGATTACCACCAGCAGTTCCACCAGCGTAAACGCGGCGCGCGAAAATATCCCGGCGCCGCGCGGTACCCGCAGACGCAGGACTTGCGCATTTCCCGGAGACGCGGCAGACTGATTTCCCGGAGCGGCAAACAGCGCGGCCAGCGACTTCGCGTTCATCATTGCAGCCTGGGGGACGGTCGCCGGTTCGGCGGCGAATCCGGTTTTGCCGAATAATGAAAAAAGACGGTTGTCCAGCCGGGAAAAAACCCGGTCGTTTTCCGATTTGTTCACGTCGCATCCTTTCCTAAGGACTTATTCAAGAATAAGTTGTGCGTCAAACCAGTCTTCTTTGCTTCGTCATTCCTGCCTCCGCAGGAATGACGATTCGTAAATTTTATTGTTGCGCACTACAAGACTGTAATCAGTATGTGAAAACCGGCGCAGGCGTGCAGTGAAAAAATCAGATTTTGAAAAAAATGCGGATTTTGTTCAGGGCGTTGCGTTTGGCGCTTCTGATAGTGGCTTCGGCGGTAGCCAGTTTTTCCGCGATTTCGCTGGTGGAAAGGTGTTGTTGATAAAACAGCAGGATAATTTCCCGCTCGCGTTCGCCCAGCGTCGCCAGCGCCGCGTCAAGCTGCCAGTCCTCGATGTCAGGCAATTCGTCCAGACTGGAGGTAGTCGCTATTTCCTGCGGATTCAGGTCGTCAAGACGGTGGTGGACAGGGCGCTTGTTTTCCCGGCGAAGATTTTCCAGTGCGGTCGTGCGGGCGATCATGGCGAGATAAAGCGCCAGCGTTCCCCGCGAGGAATCGAATTTTCGCAGCAGGCGGAAATCGTCGGACAGTAATTTTACGAAAATATCCTGAAATGCGTCCTCGCGATGTTGGTTGTCTTCTTTCGCGAAAAACCGCCACAACACCCGCCAGACCACCGGCCCCGCCCGCTCGACAAATTCCTGCCAGGCGGCGGTATTGCCGTTCAGGCAGGCGTCTACCAGAGTCTGGTCGTCAGCGAATGTGCCGTCTGTCATTGTTATCCCCGCGTAGCTGCTTCAAGCATAACCTATTTTTTCGCCAGCACAAGCTTCCGGTTAAGTGAATATCTATCGACCGTCATTCCTGCGGAGGCAGGAATCCAGGCGGGGTTGCGTGCGGTTTCACCACTGGATTCCTGCCTCCGCAGGAATGACGATTTGTCAGTTTAAGTGACTAACCGAACCGCATTGGTAGTATCCGAAACATCACCAAGACCCAAAAAAATGCGGTATTTTTCTGGACTCCTGCCATGCGGGAATGACAATAGGAACGCATACGGCGAGTCTGGAAACATAGTATTCCCAGGAGTCAAAGACAAAAATGGAATCCCCCTATCCCCCATCCATCCAGAATCTGATCGACCAATTTTCACGTCTGCCCGGCATCGGCAAACGTTCGGCGGAGCGGATGGCGTACCACGTGCTGTCCTCTTCCAAGGAAGACGCGATGGCGCTGGCGCTGGCGGTGCGGGATATCAAGAAAAATATCCGCGCCTGCCGCCGTTGCTTTAACGTGGCGGAGGCGGAATTGTGCGAAGTCTGCGCCGACTCCCGCCGCGACCACTCGCTGGTCTGCGTGGTCGAACTGCCGCGCGACATTATTTCAGTCGAGAAAACCGGAGCATTTCGCGGAGTCTACCACGCCCTGCAGGGCAAGCTTAATCCGGCGGAAGGAATCGGCCCGGAAAACCTGCGCGTGCGGGAACTGCACGAACGGGTGAAAAATCCCGACGACGGCGTCAATATCCGCGAAATCATTCTGGCGCTGAACCCCACCACCGAAGGCGATGCCACCGCTGCTTTTCTCGCGGGTGAATTTTCGGCGTACGAAAACCTGCGCGTGACCCGCCTGGCGCGCGGCCTGTCTTCCGGCACCGACCTGGAATCGACCGCGCCCAGTTCCCTCCAGTTCGCGCTGGAAGGGCGGCGGGAAGTGGATAAGGCCTGAAAACCATGCGCGGAAATAAACGATGGTGTTAAAAGCTGTTTTTCAGGAGGAACTATAAACTGGAAATTCCAGTTTTAGTAGCCGGTTTTACTGGAAAATTCTTTTCTGTATACATATTTATGCTCGCGGAAACAGTTCCAATCCCCTTCCTATGGAAAAAAACATTGCGTTTTTCCCGGCCTGAGTCTTAAAATACCTCCGGAACGGTGAAGGTTGCCGATTATGCCGTTTTTTCGCAAAAGCCTTTGCCTCTGGCAAGGTATTTGCCTGTGTTCAGGATGGACAGCCCTGATTTTTTAACAGGCAGTTTGTTTTATTTCGCTTTACCGAGGAGAAGGTGATGCCAGACAATACCGTTTATCCGGAAAATGGAAATGGTCGCACGGTTATGCCCGATGTCAGCCAGGTAGAATCTCCCGATCAGGCGACCAGGCTGGAATCGCCTCCTCCCTCGGCGCAGAAAAAAGCAGAACCTCTGGCGACGGCGGCGACCATCGTCGAACAGGCAGCCGCTCCCGCCGCCGGTCAGGATGGCGCGGAATTCACCAAGGTGAACAGCTTCATCAACCTCATGTCAAAAATCGAGGAATCCAGCGCCACCGCCATGATGGGCGCCACGCAGGTGGATGCGAAAATGGCCAACGCCAAGGAACTCGCTCCCGAGGACAGCGCCGAGCTGAAACCGGGGCAGGTGTTGGGCAAATGCCGCATCGTCAAGGAGCTCGGGCGCGGCGGCATGGGCGCGGTTTATCTGGCGGAACACACCACGCTCGAAGTCAAGGTGGCGGTGAAAATTCTCCCTCCCAGCATCGCGGTCAAGAACAAGCAGTTCGCCGAACGCTTCATGCGCGAAGCCCGGCTGGCGGCCAAGATCCAGCACGGCAACGTCATCCAGGTTATGGACGCCGAGCAGGACGCGGGCACGGGGCTGTATTACATCGTCATGGAATTTGTCAACGGCGGCTCGGTGAAGGATCTCATGAGAGAAGGTCCTATGGATCAGGTGCAGGCTATCGACATCGTGATGAAGGTCGCCGATGCTCTCACCTCCGCCGCCGACATGCACATCGTCCACCGCGACATCAAGCCTGACAACATCATGCTGACGGAAAAGGGACAGGTCAAGCTCGCCGACCTGGGCATCGCCAAGGAAAAGAGCAGCGAAGCTCCCGGCATCACCATGAGTTCGGTTATGATGGGTACCCCCGCCTACATGAGCCCGGAACAGGCCATGGACGCGAAAAACGCCGATGCCCGCGCCGACATCTACAGCCTCGGCGCGACCCTCTACCACATGCTGGTGGGGGAAGTGCCATTTAACGGCGAGACTACCTATTCAGTGCTGACCAAACTCGCCACCGAACCCACCCCCGACCCGCGCAAAAAGCGCAGCGACCTCAACGACAATGTCGCCAATATCTGCATGAGGATGATGGCCAAGGAAAAGGAAGACCGCCCCCAGAACGCGGCGGATCTGATGGAAGAACTGATGCAGGTGCGCAGCATCCTTACCACCGGTGTGGGTACCGTCATCACCAAGGGCACTATCGGCTTGAAGATGGCAAAGAACCCCAAGCCGCAAAGTACCCCCACCGTCGGCATGACCGGCACCGCCTTCGGCCAGCCTGTCCAGCCACAACAGCCAGCTGTCAGCTATATGCCTTATATCTGTGCAGCCGCCTGTGCTTTGGTGATTATGGGCGGTATCGGCTGGTGGATGCTTTCCGGCGACGACGAAGAAAATCATGCAGCCACTCCCAACGTTAGCCAGGCCGCTCCTGATACAACCAACGTTGCGCAGGCACCGGTCACTCAGCCGGCGGAAACCCCGATTACTCCTGTTGCCCCGGTCGCAAATGTTACCCCGACTAATCCAGTTAAGCCGGTTATTCCCACTCAGCCCAACGAAATCACACCTCCCGCAGTTACCACTACTCCGACCCAGCCTGTCGCGCCGGTGACCGTGCAGGAACCGGTTGACGCCGACTTCGTGAAACAGGCGATGGATGAACTGGAAAAAGCCCCGGCGGGCACGGTCAAGGTTTATTTCAAGAACAACCAGAAACCGAAATGGCCGCAGGACACCGAGTTCAAGCTGGCTTCGCTGGGCGACTCGCCGGAAGCGGCGGAAAAGGCGGCCTATACCGAAGCCTTGACCGAGTTGCTCGCGCAGGTCGTGGCCAGCCCCGACCAGATGGAATCGCAGACTGTCAAGAACATGCTGGAGAAATCCGACAAGTACATCCAGAAAGCCAGCGAGTTCAAGACCGGCGAAAAAGACGGGCTTAACATGGTCGCTATCGGCCTTACCCCGCTGACCGGAAAGATCGGCCAGGAACTCTATAAGAACGACGTGAAGGTGCGGGACTTTTACGAACTGGTCGGCCGCCCCCGCATCGGCGTAGATTTGAAGACCATTGTCGCCACCGGCGAGGGGGAAAAGCCCTATTCCAACAATCTCGTTCTTAAGAGGATCGAGAAAGCGCTGGGGGCCTCGGGGGTGGAGATCGTCGCCCTCGCTGGGGAAAACCGCAAGGAGATGATGAAGGAATGCGACCTGCTGCTGACTGGCACCTGCGTGGCGCGCGAAGCGGTGAAACTTCCTGACGGCGCCAATACTATCTACCGCTACAACCTCTCCGTCGACGCGGAACTGATCATCACCTCCACCGCCAATAAGGTGCCGCTGGAGCAGTTCAACTTCGACACCGGCGGCGACCTCGCCGAGGAATACGCCACCTTCAACGCCGCGCAGGCCGCGCAGAAAGTGATCGAGAACGGCACGCAGAAACTCGCGCCGGTCTTTTGCGAGAAGATGCTGGAGGAATGGATCAGCTTCGCCAGTGATATCTATTACACGGTCGAAATAAGCGGCTTGCAGGGTGGCGACGACCTGGAGGAAGCGCGTACGCACCTTGAGAAAATCGACGGCATCACCAAGGTTCACCGCCGCTCCTACGCCGACAACACACTCACCCTTGGCGTCGCCTACAGCGGCACGGCGGTGCAGCTCTGCAACCTGATCCGCAAGAACTGCGGCCTGCGCCTCGACGCGCAGTCTGGCATGAGATTGAAATTTGTGAAATGACTTTTCCTCCGATTTTAATGAAGGAAGATTATGAATATTCTACGGCAGTATAAAAAAGTCCTGTTCGCCGCGCTCGTGGCCTGTGCGCTGCATTCTCCTGCTCGCGCGGAGGAGCAGAAAAACCTGAGAGTGTTTTTCGTGCTGGAAGGAAAAATCAAGGGGCAGGGTATTGGCGACGCCGACCAGGCCGAGGCGCGCACGCGCACGCAGATCACCCTCACCCGCGCCTTGCGCAAGGTGCTGGCCTTGGACGTTGTCGACCCCACCCTGCTGGAATCTGTGAAAAACGACGCGCAAAAGATGGCGATTCTCCGTGGCGGTTCCGCCGCCGACGTGCGCAAGGCTCTGGCCGAACATGAGGTCGCCGCGTTCGTGCGCGTGACCTACCGCACCGCGCCGGTAGTGAATGTGGACGGGATGTTCAGGGGAGTGGCGGCGCTGGTGATGGAAATGATCGACCTGAAAAGCGCTGAAAAGGCGCTGATTATCGAAAGCCAGCCTATGGGCACCCCTGACTGCGGCCCCGACATGGTGGCGCAGAAAGGTGCTACCATCTATAACGCCGGATTTCAGGCCGTCACCGCCGCCGCAGCCGACCTGGTGAAGAAATTCGAAAACCATGCCGCCGTGCAGCGCCTCCGCGAAGGCAAGCCTTTGGTCGAACCCGCGCCTGTCGATCCGAAACTCGACACAAAAAAGAAAGTCCTCTTCATCATCGAAGGCAACGTCAACGGCCAGTATATCCAGACCAGCGCCGATGGCAAGGCGGAATTGCGAGGCGAGGCGATGGACGAAACCGATTTCCAGCTCGCTGCTCGCCGCCTGGAAGCGACCCTGTATCGCAAGATGGCCGACGTGCTCAAGATCACCAATTTCGACAAGGACACTCTCGACAAGCTGAAGGAAGACCAGAAGAAATGGGCGATCCTGCGCGGCGGTTCGGTGGGCGAAGTCAAGCAGGCCGTCGCCGGCATGAACGTCGACCAGGTCATCCGCATCAACTACCGCACCGAGCCGATGACCGCGTTGAAAAGCGGCGAGCTGCTGATGTACAGCGGGCTGGCGACGATGAGCGGCTTCTTCATCGACCAGCGCACCGGTAAGATGGTTGACTTGATGACGCCGCTGATGGGCACCAACGAGCATCCCGCCAAGCGCGCGATCGACCCGTTCAACTCCGGCTTAAGCGCCCTCGACTATGCCAGTGATTTACTTATCGACGACCTCAAGGAACAGCTTGGCCTGGGCGTTTTGAAGATGGACACCAACGATAATGTCGTGGACGACCCCAACAAGCCGACAGTCGCCGTGATCTGGATTCGCCCCTCGGCGGAATTCAAGCCCTGGCACACGCCGCGCGCGAGCAATCCGGCTCTTGGCATGAAAAAGCGCAAACAGGTCGCCGAATTCGTCAAGTACATGCGCGAAACCGGCGATATCGGCGTGGACGTGTCGGATTATCTCGTCAAGGGCCTGAGCGACAGCGGGGTCTTCATCCCCATCGAGGAATCGCAGAAAATCCGCGGCCAGATCGCGGAAGTGAAAAACCAGTTGCTGGAGTATCGCAAACTCGGCTGGGTGGGAGAGAAGCTGCCGTTTGATTCGCCCGTGACCGCCGCCGGGAAAATCCAGGCCGACTACGCCGTTACCGCCACCATCGACAAAATCCATGAGGAATCCAGTTCCACCTCGCTGATCCTCGTCAGTAAGGGCAGCCTGAAATCGGTGGCCGAGGCGACGGTGGTAGTCACCAACGTCAAGACCGGGCAAAGCAAATCCTTCAAGGGCACGGGTTCGCTTTCCCTCTCCGGCTACGGCACGGTTTACTCCTTCGAACCGGGCGCGATGAAACTGGACAAGCTGCTCATCGGCCAGGCCATCAAGGAAGCTTTGTACAACGCAGCCAAACAGGCCACGCTCTGAACCATTGCATTCCGTTCCTCCTTTCCGTATGATTATGGAATATGGAACATTTGCCCCAGGCGAAACTTGTCGCCGCCGTCCTGTTATGCCTGTCGGTTTTTCCCGGCTGCCAGCGCAAGCCGCGTCCCGATGATTGCCGGGAGCGCGATCGAGTGATCCATGCCCGTTTCGACAATCTGGAAAACCGCCTCACCGCCATCAACCGCCAGCTTGACGAAATAAAGGGAATTCCGCCACAAACCCCGACTTCCGGGCCGGCAGCGGTTGCCGAGGTACTCCCCGCAAAAGTCGCCGAGGCGGAAGAAGCCGACAAACCCCCGCCTCGCAGGAAGATTTCAACCAGAAAGATTTTTTTCAAGGTTTTCAGGATTTTCCGAAAGGGATTCAACCTTTTCCGAAAGTTGTATTGACAGAATAGGCTTCTGTCGGTATCAATATATATATGTAGTAAGGTGTCTTGTGTTTACATAATACGGAGATTTACCATGAAGCTTTCGAAATTAGTCTACGTCGTCGCCGCTGCCCTTGCCCTGTTGTCAGCTCCCGGTTGCAAGACTGCCAAGGAAAAAGCCGAGGAAGTCGAGCGCGACAAGAACATACATACCCGCTTTGACGCGCTGGAAAAGGAACTGGGCGATTTGCAGGAACGGCTGGGCGGCATCAATCAGGATCCGTCCGCCCCTTCCATGACGTTGCGCCCCGTGGTGCCGGTCGAACCCGCGCCCCCGGCGACGATGAGCGAGAAGGAACGGCTGGAAACCCTTTCGCAACGCCATAACCTGAAACCAGTTGTCGGCTCCCACGCAGGCAAATCAGCGAAAAGCGGCAAAGGCGGCGTCGATCCTAAAAACAACATCCGGGTGCCGGTGCCTGCTATCGAAGTCCAGCGCGCATTGAAGCGCGCCGGTACCAATCCGGGTACGATTGACGGAAAAGTCGGTGCGCGCACCGTCGCCGCGATCAAGGCGTTCCAGGCCAAGGAAGGACTCAAGCCCGACGGCATTGTCGGCCAAGCCACATGGGCGCGCCTGCAGACCTATCTGGACATCGAGAAGTAAAGTCGCGTTTCTTAAAAAAAAACTACTGCGGCGCGGCGGATTCTTTTCGCCGCGCCGAATCTTTGGGAATAAACATGCTGCGCGTTTTCGACCTGCCGCCATCCCCCTTTCCCGGCCGCCGCCCGGTCGTCACTATCGGCATGTTCGACGGTGTTCACTTGGGGCATCGGAAGATATTAGAAGAAACCGTTTCCCGCGCCGCCGCGGCGCACCAACCGTCTATCGCCATCACCTTTGACATTCATCCCCGAGCGGTGGTGGCCGGTTTTTCGCCGCCGCCGATGATTACCAGTCTTGAACACCGGCTCAAGCTGTTCGAGCAGTCCGGCCTCGACGCTGCGGTGATACTGCCTTTTACGCCGGAACTGGCCGCAATGTCGGGCGAGGACTTTGCGCGGAAAATTCTCGCGGGAATTCTTCGCGCCGAAATCGCTGTCCTCGGTTACGACGCCCACTTCGGCAAGAACCGTTCCGGCAATTTCGAACTGCTTTCCCGCCTTGGCCCTGGTCTGGGCATGAGCGCGGTCAACATTCCGGCCTGCGCCGTGGACGGGGAAACCATCAGCAGCACCGCTGTCCGCAAGTATGTCTCAGCGGGCGAACTGGATCGGGCGGCGGCGATGCTGGGCAGAAAAGTTTCCGTGCTGGGCACGGTGGTGGAAGGGCAGGGACTGGGACGTACGTTGGGGTTCCCCACACTCAATCTTGATCCGCATCACGAGTTGCATCCGCCGCGCGGGGTTTACGTCACCCGCACCTGCTGCGGCGACACCTGCTGGCGTTCCGTCACCAACATCGGCCACCGCCCCACGGTCTCCGCCCGCAATCCCCACGACGTGCTGATCGAGTCGCACCTGCTGGATTATTGCGGCAATCTCTACGGCCAGGTTGCGGAGGTGAAATTTCTCCAGCGCCTGCGCGATGAACAGAAATTCGCCGACGCAGTCGAACTGAAGGAAAGAATCGGACGGGACGTACAGGCCGCTCGGGATTTTTTTAAAAATTGCGGACAGTTGTAACCTTCTCGCAGGCAGGAGAATGCACGACCAAGTGAAAAAATCGCAATACTTTTGTCAAGCAAAATATTTGACAAATCGATTTTCTGTTGTACGATAACAGTTGAGAGGCTTAAGCGTGGATGGTTGGCGGGGCGTCATCCGTCATGGAGGGTCGGTCGATGGATCGACCCTTGCCGTTTTCTAGCGCCTTCTTTTCCCGGTCTTTTTACCGCTTTTCGGTTCCAGCCGTTTTTCTCCCAGCAGGATTGCGTGTTGCGCCAGGCGCTCGGCATCTGTCCGGGCGACGTGAATGGGCTTGCCCTGTACGTCGACTCCGGCGAAATACATCGCGGTCGCCAGCGTACCCGGCGTGGGAATGAAACATTGCACCTGTTCCGGTCGCCAACCCCGGGAGCGCAGCCAGTCGGCCAGTTCCTGCATGTGGCGTTCGGTGCAGCCGGGGAAGGCGCTGATGAGATAGGGAATCACGAACTGCCGCTTGCCGCATTTTTCGGAAACGCGCCCGAACTCATCCAGAAAACGCAGGAATTTTTCAAAGCCGGGTTTGCGCATCAGCCGCAGCACCTCCGCGGAAAGATGTTCCGGCGCAAGTTTCAACTGTCCGCCGGTGAATTCGCCCACCAGCGCTTCCACGTATTCGTCGGACATAAGCGCGAGGTCGTGCCGCACGCCGCTGGCGACGCGCAGATGTTTCACTTCCGCCCGCGCCGCCAGTTCCCGCAGCAAGGAGACGATTTTTCCCTGGTCGCAGGTAAAATTCGGGCAGACTTCCGGCACCAGGCAGCTTTCCCGCGAGCAGTTTGCAAAATCCCCCCGGCAGTGCGCGCCCCACATGTTCGCGCTGGGGCCGCCGACATCGGAGAGGCTGCCGCGCCAGTCGCTGTTTTTCGTCATTCGCGCTACTTCGGCGACAATCGATTCCCGGCTGCGGCTGGAAATTTTCCTGCCCTGATGCAGCGTGATGGAGCAGAAAGAACAGCCGCCCGCGCAACCCCGGTGGGTCGTAACGCTGTCGCGGATCATCTCCACCGCTGGAATTTTTTCCCGGTACGCAGGATGCGCCGCGCGCGTGAACGGGAGCGAATAAATCTGGTCAAGTCCCGCCGTAGATAACGCAGGCGCGGGCGGTGCGAAGTAAACGTTTCGCGCCTCGATTTGTTGCCGCAGCCAACCGGTGCCGCGTTGCACCTGTCTTTCCATAATTTTAGTGGCGTCAATCAGCAGGGAATGATTTTCCTCCAGCGCCGCGAGAGAAGGCAACTCCTTCGCTTCTCCTGCGAGGAAATCAGGTGCGCCCGCGAAAACCGTGCCGGGAATATCGCGGGGAATATCGCCGGTCTCTTCCAGCCGCCGCGCGATTGCCAGAAGCGGAATTTCGCCCATGCCGTAAACCAGCAGATCGGCCTTGGCGTCCAGCACCAGCGGGCGGCGCAACTTGTCTGTCCAGAAATCATAATGCACCGCGCGCCGGAGCGAAGCCTCGATCCCGCCCAGCACAATAGGCAATCCCGGAAAAGCCGCGCGCGCCAGCCCCGCGTAAACGAGGCACGCCCGGTTGGGGCGCTGGCCGGAAACTCCGCCGGGAGTATAGGCGTCATCATGCCGTTTCTTGCGGAAAGCGGTGTAATGCGCCAGCATACTGTCCAGGCAACCGGCGGTGATTCCGGCAAACAGGCGCGGCCTTCCCATGACGAGGAAACCGTCAGGCGAGTTCCAGTCCGGCTGGGCGATTATCCCGGTACGAAAACCGTTTGCCACCAGCCATCTGCCCAGCAGCGCCACACCGAAAGCCGGATGATCGACGTAAGCATCGCCGCTGACGAGGAGCACGTCGAGACTGTCCCAACCGAGACGCGCCATCTCCGCGCGGGACATGGGCAGGAATTCCGGTTGCGGAATGGCCGATTCAGATTGATTTCTGGGCAAAGGAATTGATGTCCCGTTCGATGCGTCCGGCTTCCTCGCGGGTGACGCCGTCCAGCCCGCCGCCCTCGGCAGCGAGTTTCCGCAGATAAGCCAGTGCGACCTCTTGCATCCGCGCGTGGGTTTCCTCGCTGCCGCCGATGAGACGGAAATCCTCAGCCGAGGTGAGGCGGATGTGCCTGCCGAGGCTGTCGGTAGCATAGCCTACCAGAACCGCGCGTCCTCTGGGGGCGGAATCGGTGTTCCTGCCGTAGTCCTGCATGGTGCTCCTCCGTTCGTCTGCGCGCGGTGAAAGTGACAGGCGAGTATATGAATCCGTTCAGGACGATTCAAGCTAATCCGGCAAATACCGGAAACTTTCCGAATGCGGTTGACTCAGGCGACCACACCGCTGGCAAGAAAATTTCCGACGGATTTCAAAAAAAAATCCGACAAACCGAACAATTTACTTATATAATAGCAGGGTACTTGCATATAATGAATAATTGATCAGACATCTTGTTACGACACCCTTGAGGATATCAATTAGAATGAGCGACTCCCCCCTTGAAGTCGGCTTACGAAGCTATCACGCCAGCGCCGGAGCATCTTGCATCCACCATGATGAGGAGCAGGCGAGTCTGCCGTTAAACGTTTATGTGGTGGAGGATACAGATTCTCTCCGGAAAATCCTGTCTGGTTCGGTCAGAAAATTAGATCACAATGTTTCCGCATTTTCCACTGCCGAAAGCGCTTTGGACGATCTTGCCTGCAATCCGCCAGAGCTGATTTTCCTGGACTGGACCTTGCCGGGGATTTCGGGCCTGGATTTCTGCAAAAAAATCCGGGAGATGAAAAATATTTTCCAGCCTGTCATTGTCATGACCACGGCCAAGACCGATGATGATTCTTTTGAACTGGCGATGAGTTCCGGGGTTGACGATTATATCTTCAAGCCCTATTCGGTCAAGGATATGAGCGCCCGGATCAGGATTGCGGAAAAGCGCGCTTATCACCGCAAGGAACGCTATTTGCTCGAACATAAGGTCAGGGAAGGCGGACATTACCTTGCCGACCTTACCTCCAGCATTCCCGCAGGCCTCCTTGTGGTGGATGAGAAAACCCACGATATTATTGAATGCAATCCCTACGCTGCCGAAATGGTAGGGTTGAGCTCTGAAAAAATCTGTGGTCGCAACTGCCACCAGTTCATCTGCCCCAGGGAGGCAGGAACCTGCCCCATCTCAGACCGCAAGGAGAATTTCTTCCAGTGCAAAACCGTTATTCTGAAAGCTGGCGGTGAACAGATCCGAGTGCTGAAAACCGCGCAGCTTGCCACCTACCACGGCAAGCAGGTCATTATCGAAACCTTTATCGATATCGAGGAACAGGAACAGGCGCAAGAACGGCTGCAGGTTTTTGCCCGCGACATGGAGCGCTTGGCCATGGAGCGCGCGCAGCAGCTTATCCACAGCGACCGGCTGGCGTTGCTGGGAACGATGGTGGCGGGGCTGTCTCACGAGATCAGTAATTGCCTGACTGCGATCGGCCCCAACATCGACATGGCGCTGAAATACTGGGAGGAGATCGCGCCAGTCGTCAACCTGGCGGCGGCGGAACCGACTGCCCCGCAAAAGCTGAAACTCGCCGATGCCGAGTTAAAACCCACTCTCGATGCCGTTAAGGCCGGAGCCGGTCGCACCACCAGCCTGCTGTCTGGCCTGAAGAACTATTCCCGCAAGATGGACGCTGGTGGCGAACCTTTCCTTCTCGCCGGTTGCGTAGACGATACTCTCAACCTCTGCCATAATTTACTGAAGCACGGTATTACAGTTTCGACGGAGATACCCGGCGACTTCCTGGTGAAAAACTGGAACCGCCAGCACATGGAACAGGTTTTGATGAACCTGGTTAACAACGCCAGCCAAGCCATGAAGGGAAAAGGAAAAATCGCTTTTACTCTCGCGGCGGGCGAAGCACAGGCGGTTCTGACTGTCGAGGATAACGGGCCGGGAATCCAGGCGGATAGTATTTCAAAGATATGGGAGCCGTTTTACACCACGAAAACGAAAACCGGCGGCACCGGACTGGGACTGTATATCGTAAAGGGTATAGTCGACCAGTACGCAGGCTCTATCATTGTCACGCGTTCGGAAAAACTGGGCGGCGCGGCTTTCATTATTAAGTTCCCTAACTTCTGAAAGCATACCCTTATCCGGCATATTGCACTGCAAAGTCTATGAGAAAAAGACTTTACATGTTCGGAAAAAGTTGATGTCGCTATATTACCGCGTACACCAAACGGATGAATACACGCATTCATTGTTTCACGTGAAACATTTTCCGTGGTTTTCTCTCGCTAAACGCTAAAAAAAAGCCATTTTCTCCAAGTCATAGAGAAAGGGTGACGGAAAAATAATCAAACAATACATTGGTGCTTATATAGCATCTCGCGAAACTTCTTATCTTTGCTTCGAGGGTGACGCAGGTTCTTGAAAAGGTTGAATGATGGCTTTCACCTCTGGTTTTTGCGCCGCCCAGGTTCAAGAACCGGGAACACCCCGACCGGCTGACTTTTCGTACATGCCACTTCCTTCGCAACATACTCCGCTGCACGTCCGATAGTATTTTTTCTTTCGGAGTTATCTTGTCTCGCCCAAGTTTTTCCCGGCAAATAATTTGCAACCCCGGAGAAAGTTGTTCCTTCCGCATTTTTTGTGCAGAGTCCCGCCGCGTAGTGCCGATAAACAATATGGTATCTGTCCGGAGGCGGTGGCGTCCGCAGCCTGTTGCTTGCTTAGGGGGAGACTGGTTTTCGCATGAAGAAGATTTTGATATTCGTCGGCACTCTGCTGCTTGCCGCCGGTTGCGAACCGGAAGGACAGCCTCCGCGCAAGCGTTTCCAAGCGCCTCCGGCATATCTGACGGTTGCACCGGTGCTGCCCCAGGTAAGCAGTTACCCGGAATTCGACGGCGCGACCGAACCGCCGGAAGGCAGATTGCGCGACTTGCCCACGCTGCCGGGAATGACAGGTATTTCCAATCCGCACATGGGACTGCGCCCCATCAGCATGGAAAAACGCCGCGACGGCCAATCTCCGGTGGTGGCGATGAATCCGGGCGGTCTGGATCCGGCTGGGCGGCATCCTATCGAGCAACTGATTTACGGCGGCGCCTATCCCGAGCATGACGCGGGAGAGGAATGCGTTATCCGCAGCGGCGATAAACTCCATCTCCGCGTCGAGGAACACGAGGAATTCAGCGGCGAGGCCGAGGTGGGGCAGGATGGCACGATCCGCATCCCCCATACCGAAGACCGGGTGGCGGTGGCGAAACTGACCCGCCAGGACGCGGCCGCGGCAGTGGCAAAACAGATCGCGCGCTATATCAAGGGCGCACCCGAGGTCGAGGTGCGTTTCAATTATGCCCAGGGCGACTGTTATTACATTTTCGGCGAGGTGCACAACCAGGGGCGTTTCCCCATGGGCTTGACGCCTATTCGCCTGCGCGAGGCGATTCTGCGTGCGAATTCCAAAAAGACGGCTACTGACGAAAAACCGGGCAGTGGCGAAAATCTGCGGGAAGATTTTTTCTTGTCGCCGCACGCGGACTTGCGCCAGGTCAGTGTCATCACCCCGCACCGCAGCCGCCCCTCGCGTCGGGAGTATAATGTAAAAAGTTCTCTTCTGCAGGGTCGTACGGGGGAAGACCCGGTGCTGAAACCAGGCGACATCGTGTTCGTGCCTTCCACCACCGACAAGAAAATTATCGGCCTGTTCTATCGGGTGATTCTGCCGGTCAGGCGTTAAGAGGTTGACCATGGCCATCGACATGCTGCTTGCCAGTTGCCGCAACCCGCTGCGGATTTTTTTCCGGCGGCTGCGCTGGATTCTCTGCGCCGTCTTTCTGGCGGTAGCAGCGGCGTGGGTGTGGCTAGGCTGTTTCGCCACCAAGGAATACGTCACCCGCGTGGAAGTCAGCCTGAAACCCGGCGTCGGAGTTCCGGTCGGAACCGGCTTGGAGGGACAGATCGCCGCGCGGATGCAGTCTGAAGCCAGCCTGCGTCAGCTTTCGCGCAATCTCCGCTTCGCCGTCAAGGAAAACTATTGTGACCACCTCGACGAGGAAGCGTACAAACTGCAATCCCTGGACGAGGACAGTCTGCGCGGGAAACTGGACGGTGAACTGTCTCTCTTCCCGCGTACTGAAAAGCTTCGTCCCGGCGGGGCGCTGCTTTCGCACTGTTGGTGGCTGGCGCGGGAGATTCCCGTCAGTCTCGACGACCTGGCCACGCAGATGGATACGCAAACTCTGGCCTACGCGCTGGAAGCCTTGCAGCGAAACCCTGGCGAGGAAGTTTCCCAGCAGATGATTTCCGCCGCCGCTACCGAGGACTCGGCCAGCGACCGCTTGCTTGACGCCTTGCGGAAAAAAGTGTGCGCTGACGAGCCTGAGGCGAAATACTCCCGTGTGCGGGGGCGCGCGGTCGAGGAGCTGAAGAAAAAACTGGCGCAGGGTTCGGCTGCTTTCGGGCGGCAGGGTCTGCTGGAAATATTGCGGGAAATCCGCGCTCTCCGACCTCTGCTGGAAACCGGGCTGTTTTACGCGGGCGGGGAAACCGTAGCGGAACTGCGGGAAAACCTGAATATCGCCTCCACCGGCGGCGGCTTGGAAATGGAATGTCGCAACTTATTGCATCCGTCCCGTCCGCCCTTCGACAAGCAGGAAAACGTCATTACCCATCTGGCGGTACAGGCGGTGCTGGCGATGATGAAACAGGAATTCGCCTCTACGGGCGGCGAGAAACGCGGCGAGGAGGAGATGCTGCTTAACCGCCGAAAAGAAGCGGCAGAAACAGAAATCGAAAAACTGGATCGGGAAATCTACCGGCAGGAAAACCTGGAAAAAATCGCCGGTCATTTTCCCGGCGCGCCGACATTCAAAAGCCGGGTCGAACGGGAGAAATTCGCTTCCCAGACCGCAGAGGTCGACGACCCCTTCGCGGGACTGCTGATGGAAAATCCCCACGCCGCGCGCGCCGAAAAACTGGCAGCGGAAAGCGCGGCGGCGGAACGGGAACTGGCGGCATTACGGGAAAAGACCGAACCTCTAGGCGAAAAGCTGAACGATCCGCGCCTGCAGGCCATAGAAGTGAAACAAAAGCGTGAACGCAAGGTAGCCGATCCTAAGGCTCTCAAGCTGGCGGAAGACCTCGCTGCGAAAAAAGCCGAGTGGGAAAAGCTTCTGCTCACTTGCACCGAGCGCCATCCCTTTGTCCGCAAGGTCACGCGCGAAATCGGGGAACTGACGGCGGAACTGGAAAAACTGGGCGCGTCCGATCTGACGCAGGAACAGGAAGAATATTACGTCCAGACTCTGCCTAATCCCGAGTTGAAAAAGTGGCGGGAGGAGCTTGGCGCGCTGGAGCGCGAGCGCAACGCCGTCGAGAAAAAGCGCGCCTTGGCCTCGGCGCTGGCGGCCAAGGAAAAAGTTTCGGGCAAGATCGCCGCCGATCTGCGCAACCTGTATGCGGGGCTGCTGGCGGAAAGGCGGTCGCTGCGCGTTCGCCTGGAGCGGCTGCAGCGGCAGGAGGATATGCTGAAAATGCAGACGGCGGAAAAAGGCGGCGCCGGGGTGGAGTTCAGCGTCAGCGTCCCGCCCGCGCGTCCCCTGTCATACGTCAGCCCCAACTGGAGCGGGTTGCTGCTGTACGCGCTGGGCTCCGGCGTACTGCTGGCGGCGCTGGCGGTGTTCCTGCTGGAGAAGTCCGACCGCTCCCTTCGTTCGGCCGAGCACTTCAAAAAACGCGTGCGACTGCCGGTGCTGGGAGAGATACCAGACCTGGGGCAGGTCGGCGGGGGAGGAAACGCATGAGCGTGGACGAAGCTTTCCGCCGGATCATGCGGAACAACGCGGTCAGAAAACCGGAACCGCCTCCACCGCCTGAACCTGAACCGCAGCATGAACCGGAGCCGGAAGTGAAAGCGCTGCCGGAAGAGATTGACCGCACCGCCACGACAATGGTGCGGGTGTTGCCTATCGCGCTCGACCGCGTGCGCACAGTGCCTGACTTTTCCTGGCGGCCGGGCGCGGAAGAGGAATTCTACAAGCCGCTGCGCGCGCGGGTGCAGGCGCTCAGACTGCGGCGCAACAGTCTCCTTGTCACCAGTTGCCGCCACGGGGAAGGAAAAACCACCACCTCGCTGAACCTCGCGTTCCTGCTGGCTCGGCGCAGGGAAAAGAAAATCCTGCTGGTGGATTTCGACACCTGCCGCCCCAGTTTGAGCAAGTTGCTGGGAATACCGGCGGTACACGGCGGGTTGACGGCGGTTCTGCGCGGGGAAGAAGAGCCGGAAGACGCCATCATCTACGGCGAAAGGGAAAACCTGTTTGTGCTGCCCACTCAGAAGCGCGCCGGCAGCGACACCGATTATTACGAAGCCGACGGCCTGGGTAAATTCCTGCGCCGGGCGCACGAGAGTTTCGATTTCATCGTGCTCGACGCGCCGCCCTGTTCGGCTGGAGCCGACGCGGGCGTGGCCGGAGCGCAGGCGGGAGGGGCGCTGCTGGTAGTGAGAAGCCTCCTCACCCCGCGTGAGGAAGTGACCGACGCCGCTGCCATCCTGACGGAAATGGGCGTCAATGTTGCTGGCGCGGCTCTCACGTTTACGCGGGAATTCATCCCCGCTTTCCTGCGCGGAGACAAGAAGCGTTACGGCTACGCGATGGAGGAAGAAACGTCGCCCGTGACCTGAACTCAATGCGGCAACGGCTATACGCGTACACATAGGAGGCAGGCGGATGTATCTGCAATACTGGGGAATGAACGCCCATCCGTTCGGACAGGGGCATGTCCCGAGTTTTTTCGTTCCCACCGAAGGCGCGGGGCTGGCGCTGACCAAGCTGCGCTACGTCCTCAGCGCGGAAGTCGGCGTAGCCGCCATTCACGGCATGGCTGGCGCGGGTAAAACTGAAATCGCGCGCGTGGCGCTGGCGGAACTGGAAAAAACGGGCTGGGTTACGGCGAGCGTAATCAATCCCTCCGGCGCTTCCGCCGACATGCTGGGTCTGACCGCGGCGCTGCTGGGCGCTACGGCTGGCGCGGGAATCTCGCCGCTGGAAAGGCTGGTCGCGCGGATCGTGGAACTTGGCGACAGCGGTAAACAGATCTGCCTGCTCGTCGACGATGTGCACACCATCGGCGACCTGGGCGTGTTGGAAGCGATGCGGATGTTATTAAATCTAGAACGCCACGGGCGCAGGCTGCTCAATCTAGTACTCGCCGGACAGGAAGGCATGGCCGGAATTTTGGAAAAATGCAGCGCTTTCAACAGCCATGTGGCGCTTAACATCAGGCTGGAGCCGATGAGCCAGGACGAAACCAAGAAATACATTCTTTACCGCCTGAAGGTGGCTGGCTGCCGCCGGGGTATCTTCACCCGCTACGCGGCAGAGGCCATCTACCGTTTTTCGCACGGCCTGCCCCGCCATGTCAATCGGCTTTGCGAACTGTCGCTGGTAACCGGGTACGGCCTGCAGGCGCGCAAGGTGGCGCCGGAAATAGTTGAGATGGCGGCTGGTGATCTCAACCTCGCGCCGCAAGAAACCGCTTTGCCAGCCGCGCCCGCACCGACCGCCGCTGCGGCGGTTGAAACAGACGAAGCCGATGATATCATGGCGGCGGTCTGAGATAAAAACAAAAGGCTCCGGCAAGCGCCGAGGCCTTTTGCAATTCCAATACATCGTGGGTATTACGGGAAAAGCGGGAATAAACGCTACATCGCACCGCCGTCGGTCTGGGCGGAGGGATTGCAGATTTTATCTTCCATCATTTTTCCCGGCTTGAAGGTGACGACCTTGCGTTCAGGTACCATAACTTCCTGACCGGTACGGGGGTTGCGCGCCTTGCGCGGCTTGCGGACGCGGACTTCAAAGACGCCGAAATTACGCAACTCTAACCGTTGCTCGCTGGCGAGAACGTCTATAACTCCATCAAGAGTCATCTGGACGATGCGCTTGATGTCGGTCTGCCGCATATCCATTTCTTTCGCAATCCTCAGTACCATGTCGTTTTTCGTCACGTTAAGTACCCCCCTATATCTCAGGCAACACCAAGTCGTAGCGGTTCTGTGCCACCGCTTGCAAACGACTTCGCTCTTCAGATAAAAGTTTTCTCCGCAGGCTCCGCCGACCATGATTCTCGCTTAGCAGTCGGCGCACAAGAGTTTATGTTAATTGGTGTTGCGTTTTAGTCAAGCATATTTTTTCACGTAATCGGTAGAAATATTTTTCAGCAAACGCTTTATGTTGCGGAAGAACATTTCTCCCGCCTTTGCGGCGAAGAGAAAAATTTTTCCATCAACACGCCCAGACCACCCTCCGGCAGCGGCGGCACAACCAGATCGGCTTCCAGCTTTACCTTTTCATCGCCGTTTTCAACCGCCACTCCCAACCCGGCTGCGTGGATCATGTCCAGGTCGTTCATGCCGTCGCCAACCGCAATCCACTTCTCCAGCGGAATCGAGTATTTGTCGGCAAGAACGCGCAAGGCATTTGCCTTGCTGGCGTTGAGGGGAAGGATTTCCACGAAGCGGCGGCTGCTGGTGACGATCCGTGCGACCTGGCCGAACTCTTTTGCCAGCGCCGCGTAAGTATCGTCAAGTTCGCCTTCCTCTACAATAGTCAGGAGTTTGGTGCGGGGCGGAATCCGCGCAAGTCCGTCCGGCGGGAGGGGATGAAGCTCAATCCCGAAATGCTCGGAATACCAGCGCGCGGAACGGTTCATGCCGGAAACGTACAACATGTCGTCGGCGTAAATATTAAGATGAAAACCGGCCTGCTGACAGAACGCCAGCGCCTGTTCCGCCAAATCGTCGGGCAGAAACTGGTCGTAAATAGGAAGCTGTCCGGGCAGGGCAATGCGGGCGCCGTTGTAACTGACGATGTGGGTAAGGAGTTGGAGCTGTCGCCAGATATTATCAATCGCGGGCTGCATCCGGCCGGAAACCAGAAATACTGGCACGCCGCGCTGGGAGAGGTTTTTTACCTGTGAAACAACAAGCGGCTCCAGCTCTCCGGCGGCGTTAAGCAAAGTGCCGTCCAGATCAAGCGCCAGAGCCTCGTATTGGTTACCTTCGGGCAAAGCCTGAAAGCCCGCGTTATTCATCCGCGGGCGGTTTTCTTGGCTACGTACAGACTGGTGCCTTTGCGCATCTTGCGCGGACGACGCAGGTTACGCTGGATGCCGGAAGGCTTGTTGGCAGAATGAGCCATGATCTCTCCTAAATGAAAATTAACGAAACGTCAGACAATAACTGACGGCAGGCGTTGTGTCAAGCCTGTTCATGCGGATATTTAAAAAAAACGGGCAAGCTTATGAAAAGTGATAATCATTTGGAAGCACGAAACTCAAATACAAGGAGTGTGCTTAAAAAGTCAGCCGCCGCAATTAGCGGTTGCAAACCCGCGCGCCGGGGTGTTATAATCAGGCTTGACCGGAAATAACATCATGCGAATTATTCATATCATGCCCGGAGCGGGAGGAATGTATTGCGGCGCCTGCCAGCGCGACGCGGGGCTGTTACGCGCCCTGATCGCCCGCGGGCACGAGGTGCAAATCGTTCCTCTGTATACTCCGTTCAAGCTTGACGACGAAACCGGCTTGCCGCTGGAAGAGCTGCATTTCGGCGCTATCAATATCTATCTGCAACAGATCAACCCCGCTCTGGGACTGCTGGCCGCTCCTCTGCGGAAAATTCTCGACTCTCCCCGGGTGATCAATACCGCCACTTCCCTGGTCAAAACCAATGACCCCGCCGAACTGGGAGCGCTGACCGTTTCCATGCTTTCCGGCACTGACGGCAAGCAGAAACGCGAAGTCGTGCGCCTGGTCGATTTCATCGCCCATCAGCCGCGCCCGGATTTCATCAGCCTGTCCAATTCCCTGCTATCGGGACTGGCTCCCGCGTTGAAGGATCGGCTCGATTGCAAAATCGTCTGCTCCATGCAGGGAGAGGAAACCTTCATCGAGCTGTTGCGGGAGCCGCACCGGGGCGACGCCAGGCGACAGATCAGGCGCAATGCCCGCTTCATCGACCTCGTGCTCGCGCAGGGCAAAAGCCACGCCGCGCGCGCGACCGAATTCCTCGCCGTGCCGCCGATCAGGATGCGCACGGTCTATCCCGGCATCGAACATGAACCGTACTCCCGCCTCTCCCCCCGCGTGCGGCAGCCCTTTACCATCGGGTATCTCTCCTCAATCAGCTATTACAAGGGGTTGGACACGCTGGTCGACGCTTTTGGCCTGCTGGTGCGGGAACAGCGCAGAGACGCGTTTCTAAGGGTGGGCGGCAGAATCCAGGACGAAAAATACTGGCAGATGGTTCTCGCCCAGGTAGGAAAACTGGGATTGTCCGATCGGTTCGAATATGTGGGCGAACCCGACCTCGTCGGCAAGGTGGCGTTCCTGCAGGGGCTCAGTGTTTTCTGCCTGCCGACCAAGCTGTTTGAGACGCGGGGGCTGGCGGTGATGGAGGCGCTGGCTGCGCGCGTGCCAGTGGTGGTGCCGAGGCTGGGCTGTTTTCCCGAGCTGCTCGAAGCCGCGCCGGGCGGCATCATGTACCCGCCGGGAGACTGCGGCTATCTCGCCTCGACGCTGGAGGAAATCCTGGCCGGGGCAGATGAAGCCGACGCCATCGGCAAGGACGGCGCGGCCGGCATCGAACAGAATTTCACCGCCGCCCTGATGGCGGAACGCTTCGAGCAGGCGCTGGAAAGCTGCTGAATTCCAGGTTGAGGCCTGTTCCCGAACTTGGATATCACGCAAACAGGTCAAGCCGATCCATCGCGATTACTCAACAATATACACCTGCGCC
The DNA here is from genome assembly GCA_020060765.1 of Planctomycetota bacterium. Classification (GTDB taxonomy): domain Bacteria; phylum Planctomycetota; class SZUA-567; order SZUA-567; family SZUA-567; genus JAGUZQ01. Next base: position 125,199 of record JAGUZQ010000060.1, read on the forward strand.
GCGCCGCCAGGCAGGAAGAGCTTGCCGCTATCAACACTCTTTTCGCCAGTTAGATCGCGGAAAGTTTTACCATCATGATTGCAAAGCACTACTTCGCGGTCGCTTTTACCGAAGTTGGCGACAAACAGGCAGGCCTTGCCGTTGGCGTCGGTCAGTTCGATTCCGCGGCACAAGGAAATGTTTTCACCTAACATGTCTATCTGCCGGACGGTTTGCGCCTGCTGCCGCGTTTTCTCCGCCGTCGCGCCGGAAAGGATCAGGCAGGCGTTATCCAGCAGCGTCTCCCCGCTCCAGACATCCCACAAGCCCTCGCGGCAACCGTAGCAGAGTGAGTCGGCGTAGATGCTGTTCAGTCCCAGTTCCCGCGCGCCCTGGCGGTATATGCTCCAACCTTCAGCGCCGTATACGCCGACAAAACCGAGGCGGTCGTCCACGTTTACCCAGTGCGAGGAGAGGGGGATAATTTCCGTTTTTCCGGTTTCCTCCGAGAGTACAGACAGCTCGCCGGTTTCGGAAAAATACTTGCGGCGAAAACCGTTAAACAAGTCGCTCGGTATTTCGTATTTTACGCCGCGAATCCGGCGCAGGTAGATGCGCTTGGGGTGATCGGTCGGTGTTTCCTCGAAATCGTCGCGCCCGCCGGGAAAAACCCGCGGCGATGCCGCTGTCGCCAGTTCGATTCGCGCCAGGGTTCGTCCGTCGGGCAGGGCGGCGACGGCGAGGTGATGGACGGCGGCGAGATCGCTTTTCCAGCCTTCCGGGATGTATGAATCGACACCTTCGCGAATCAGGCCGGTGGTAACGAAGCCGCCGTCGAATTCGGCGAGTTGGCGTACCTCGGTTTCTCTTGCCCCTTGGCTGCCCTGTGCCGTGATTTCCCCGGCGCAGTTGTTGGTCCATTCCGCCAGATGCCCGTCGTCGGGGGGCAGGCACAAACCTTGGACACGACCGCTTGCCGCCCGCCAGGACCAGCTTGCGAACCGACTTGGGCAGCGGTGAAAAACCGCCCCGTGCTCCGGCTCGCTCCAGCCGCCATCGACCGAGAGTTCACATTTTTCGTTCGCCGCGATTTCCGGCAGGGGAAAGTGCGCCTGCCAATCGGCCAACATGGACAAGACTGCCGCCTTGTCAGATTCCAGGCGGGTGTAATAGTATTCGCTCGTTTCGCGCAATTTCACACAGCGTCGGGACAGGTAGCTTCCGTCGCCGTTGTAGTCCTGTTCCGTAGTTATCAGATTAAGCGCGGCGCCAAGCAATTGTCTTGCGTGCGGATCGCGCCAGTATTCGGCGGCGAGATAGAGCGTCGGCAACAGGTAATCCTGGCAGTAGCAGTAACGCACGCGGGAGTCGCCGCCGATCCGGAGCAGCCTGCCGTTGCCGAAAATCAGCCGCCGCACCAGCAGCCATAAATCGTGCGCGTGATGGTACAGCGACTCCGGGGCGGCGAGGCCGCGTTTCCGGCAGGAATAATGCAGCATGGCGATATTGCTCAGACAGATCACCATGTAGCCGACGTTCAGGTAACCGTGGTGGTCGAGCGCGTAGTTGGGAAAAAAGTTCGCGCCGACGTAACGCTCCCGTACCGGCTTGCCCGCGATGACGGTTCCGTCGTTCGCGTCGGCGGGAACGGAAATTCCGTTGATGAGAAACCGGTGCGCTTCCTCCAGCCACGCCGCCGCGTGCGCATGGGTCGGCAGCATTTCCGCCGCGCGCGCGAGGATCGCGCCGTTCCAGATATTCGATTCCGGATGGTTGTGATCGCGCGCCCACAATCCGGCAGATACTCCCTTCACACTGTCGCGCTCGTAGCCGTCCAGCAGCCAGTCGGCCTCGCTCTCCAGCATGCGCAGGAATGCGGCACGATCGTTTTCCTCCAGCCAGGGTGAAAGGGCTTCGTAGCCGTGCATCATGCGTTCGATGCCGAGTCCCGAGATCCAGGTGTGCCCCCATTTCGTGCCGTCGGTGCAGTAGCTTTCGCCGACCAGGTGACTGGCCAGGCTGAAGCGCAGGCTGGCCAGTGCCCGCTCCCGCGCCGGTTCGGACGAAGCCGCCAGGATCGCCATCGCGCCCAGATATTTCTGGTTGGTCTGCACCCCCCAGTTGTTGTAGCCGGTGCCGAAACAGCACAGTTCCGGTTTTCCCGGAATAGGGCAAACGTAACGCTCCGAGAATTCGAACCAGAACGCCAGTGATTTTGTGGCTGCAGTCACGTTATGGTTTTCTGTCGACATCTGGCTCTCCCGGTTATAGTCATTAAAAAAACATAGATATGCAGGAAACGCAGGTCGCGCCTCTCAGGCGAAATCCAGGCCAATGTCCAGGGCGACGGCGCTGTGGGTGAGGGCGCCGACAGAGATGCGGTCGACGCCGGTTTCGGCGATGCCGCGCACGGTCTTGAGCGACACTCCCCCGGAAGCTTCCAGCAGCGGGCGACGCAGGTCGCGGCTGGCGCTGAAGTCGTGCGTCAATTTAACCGCGTCTTCCAGCGCTCCCAGGCTCATGTTGTCCAGCAGCACCATATCCGGCTCCGCTTCCAGCGCGTCGGAAAGCTGGTCGAGAGTGTCGACTTCAAGCATGATTTTCAGGCTGGATTTTTCCCGCGCGCGCCTGACCGCATCGGCTACTGACCCCTTCGGCTCGGTCAGCGCCAGGTGGTTGTCCTTAATCAATATCATGTCGTACAGCCCGGCGCGGTGGTTTTCGCCGCCGCCCACGAATACCGCCAGCCGGTCGAAGGCGCGTTGTCCAGGCATGGTCTTGCGGGTGTCCATGATTTTAACGCCGGTACCCTCCACCGCGTCGACGAAGGAGCGGGTCAGGGTAGCCACCCCGCACATGCGCTGGAGCAGGTTCAGCGATAGCCGTTCGCCGGTGAGAATCGCCCGCGCAGACCCCGTGATAGTTGCCAGCTTGCGCCCCGGTTCGATGCACTCGCCCTCGCGCGCGAGAGCGGTAATTTTCACATCGGAACAGAATCGCTGGAAAAAATGCGTCAGCACCTTTTCTCCGGCAAAGACGCCGCCCTGCCGCGCGACATAATGCCCGGTCGCGGTTTTTCCGGCTGGGACGAGAAGGTCGGTAGTCACGTCACCGTCGCCGACGTCTTCCTCGATGGCGAGATCCAGCAGCGCGTCTATCATTTCCGGCAGCGAACGGGCAGGCATGAGATTCTCCTATGATAAAGTGCAACCGGAAATCCGCGAACGAAGGGAGCGCAAACAGTGTAATGCTCCGAGATCGCTTGCGGGAAATGGCAGTGGCAACATGCCACCTCCTATGATAAAGCCGCCTGTATTTTAATCCGATTGCGCGGCGGCGAAAAGCCGAAAAATTATTCTGTCCGTTCGAAGCGGCTTTTTTCGACATTTTTCACGGTATGGGTGGGATCGAAAATCTCGCCGTTCATCACGAGATAAATCCCGTGGGGCAGAATCTGCGCCGCCATGATCGCGCAGCCGATGTTGAACACCGCGTCGCTGGAACGGAATTTCGCGGGCTGCATCGAACCGGTGATGACAATGGTCTTGCCCGGAATATCCTTCAGCAGGCGTCCGGTCACGGGCATGGTATCGGTGCCGTGGGTGATGACGATTTTTTCGTTGGGGTCGGAGGCGACACGGGCGTGCAGGAGTTTGCGGTCTTCGTCGGTTATCTGCAGGCTGTCCTTTTTCAGCAGCGACTCGCAGTCGTATTCGAGGGTGACGTTGGCCTCCTTCAATATCTCGACGATTTTGGGATCGCCGACCTGGTAATCGTTCTTCTGATCGAAATAATCCTTGTCGATGGTGCCGCCGACGGCAAACAATTTTATGAACATATGTCTGTCTCTCCAGAGATAACGAATAATAATTCTCTCATAGCATAAATTCGCCGAATTGTCCAGTGGCTGAAGCAGGCCAGAGATTTTTATCCGAACGTTGATTCAGGTTTTGTGTCACGGCACGCGCCGGGGGATTCTTCGCGGGTTGCAGGAGGTGATGCACACACCGGCGATGACGACAGCCACGCCCAGCAGCCGCAGGGCGCCGATTTCTTCTCCCAGCAGAAGCCATGCGAGAAATATCGTAACCGCAGGCGTCAGGTATTGCATGACATTCAGCAGCGACAGGTCGATTTTTCCCATCGCCTCGTACCAGGCGAAAAACGCCACCGCCGTCGGGAACACCGCGATATACGCCACTACCAGCCAGGTTTCGTTGTCTGTCGGCCAAACCTGCTGCCGGGAGACCGTAAGGCGCAGTACGAACAGAAATGCCGCGCCGAACAGCATCGCCCACATCGTCGCCCGGAATCCGCCCACGCGCTTTACCACAGGTTTGCCGAAAACCGAATACACCGCCCAGCAGGCGGCGCTGGCCAGCACCAGCAGGTCGCCCCTGGCGTTGCTCCAGTCGTAGGCTAGGCCTTTCTCGGTGATTACCTTTACCACCAGCATACACCCCGCCAGACTGAGCAAGATTCCCAGCACCTGCCGCGCGTGAATCGCCTCGCCGATGAAGAGTCCCAACAGCATGATGAAGACCGGGCTGAGCTGCATGATCATGGACGAATTGATGGCGGTGCTGGTCTGCATGCCATAGAAGATGAGGATGCTCATGCCCACTATGCCAAAAACGGAAAGAAGCGCCACCCTTAGCAAATCCCGCCATTCGCGGATTAACAGTTCCCTTCTGCTGGCAACGCCGAAAAGCAGCATCACCGCTCCTCCACCGGCAAATCTGACGAGCGAAAGGCTGATCGGATCGATCTTGTCGTCTCCGGTGAGATGCCTGCCCGCCACCATGGAGGTGCCCCACAGGAATGCGCTGACAAAAGACCAGAACACGCCGACCGGGGTATTGATCGAGGCAGATTCATTCGTATCAGGCATATCTTGACCTTTGGTCAGGCAGCTAGGGGAATTCATCGCCGGAAGGAGAGAGTAAATCGGGCCGATAATCGCGCGTGCGGATAAGGGACTGTTGGGCGCGCCATTCGTCGACCAGCTTGTGGTTGCCGCTACGCAGGATTTCCGGCACCGGCAGGCCGCGGAATTCGGCGGGCTGGGTGTATTGCGGATAGTCGAGCAGGTTTTCGTTGAAGGATTCGTGGTCGAGGCTTTCCTCGCTTCCCAGCACTCCCGGCAGCAGCCGCGTCACCGCATCCGTCACCAGCATCGCCGGGATTTCGCCGCCGGTCAGGATGAAGTCGCCCACCGACAGGCGCTCGGGTTGCAGGATTTCGAAAATGCGTTCGTCGAAACCCTCGTATCTGCCGCAGACCAGTATCAGCCGCTTTTCCCGCGCCAGTTCGACCGCGACCGGCTGGCAAAATTTCCGGCCTTCGGGAGTGAGGAAGATCAGCCTGCCCGGCTCGGGATCAAGCGCACTCACCGCCTCTACCGCATCGACTACCGGCTGGCAGCGCATCACCATGCCGGGGCCGCCGCCGAAAGGCTTGTCGTCGACCTTGCCGTGCTTGTTGTCGGTGTAGGCGCGGATGTCGTGCAGAAACACGTCCAGGAGATTTTTCTCTCGGGCGATCTTGAGTATGCTTTCCCCCAGCACGTTTTCGAACATGCCGGGGAACAGGGTGAGGATGTCGATGCGCATGGCGTCCCTAACCGATACAAGCCACGCAGGCGGAATGCGCCTGGTGGCTTGTGCGGGGATAACTGCTTAAAAACCTCGCTATTTCTTTTTCGCCGCTTTTCTTTCCGCGCGAAGCTTGGAATTGGCGGTGCGGGGCTTGGTGCGTTTCTTCACGCCGCGCGCCTTGTCCTTTTCCGCCTTCTTCAGCGCGGTGCTGACTTTCGGCTTGCTGGCCTTGACGCGGGGCTTCTGCCAGAGTTCGACAGTCAGGCCGCTGCGCTTGAGGATGCTGGCCATGGTCTCCGAAGGCTTGGCTCCGTTACTCAGCCAGAACTTCGCGCGCTCGACGTCGAGGCGCACGGGTTCGGTCTTGCTGTTGGGATCGTAAAAGCCCAACTCCTCGATCGGCGCGCCGTCGCGACGGACGCGGACGTCGAAGACTGCGATGTGGTAAAACGGGAGATGGCGGCGTCCCGCACGGGTCAGGCGAATGTGTACTGACAAATTACTTCCTCCTTTTCTTTTTGTTCTTTTTCCGTTCCTTCTTTATGTCCCTCTGGGCTTTCGTGCCCTGCTTCTTCGATCCGAACATGCTGCGCCCGCCGCCCATTCCCGGCAGACCCGCGGCGCCTCCGCCCAGCATATTGCCCAGCGCTTCCATTCCTCCCCCGCCGAACATGCCGGCCTTGCCCATCTTGCCGACCATTTTTTTCATCTCGCCGAACTGCTTGAGCAAGTCACCCAGTTCCTTCATGGTTTTTCCGCTGCCCCTGGTGATGCGGCGGCGGCGGCTGTCGGAGAGGATTTCGGGGTTTTCCCGTTCGTCGGAGGTCATCGACTGGATCATCGCCTCGATGCCCTTGATTTCCTTTTCCGGAATTTCGATATCCTTGAGCGCCTGGCCGATCCCCGGCAGGAGCGACAGGAGGCTTTTCATTCCGCCCATCTTGCGCAACTGGTTCATCTGCTTGAGGAAATCGTCCAACGTGAACGTGTTTTCCATCAGCTTTTTCTGCATGGCCTGGGCGTCTTTTTCGTCCACCACCGCCTGCGCCTTCTCGACCAGGCTGACCACGTCGCCCATGCCGAGGATGCGTCCGGCCATGCGGTCGGGATGGAACTCCTCCAGCGCGTCCAGCTTTTCGCCGACAGTCACGAATTTCAGCGGGACGCCGGTGACTTCGCGCAAGGACAGCGCCGAACCGCCGCGCGCGTCGGAATCCATCTTGGTCATGATCGCGCCGGTCAGCGGCAGGCGCTTGCGGAATTCCGCCGCCGTGTCGACCGCGCTTTGGCCGATCATCGCGTCGCAGACAAAAAGTATCTCCTGCGGTTTCGTGCGCGCGACGATGTTTTCCAATTCGAACATCAGCGCGTCGTCGACATGGAGGCGGCCTGCGGTGTCCAGCAGAATCGTGTCCGCGCCCTGCATCCGCGCCACTTCCAGCGCCTGCGCGCAAATCTGTACCGGGTCGCCGCCCAGTTCCGCGTAAACCGGCACGCCGATCTGCTGGCCCAGTATTTTCAACTGCTCGATAGCGGCGGGGCGCTGCACGTCGGCGGCCACCAGCAGGGGCTTGCGGCGGTTCTGATTTTTGAAACGGCTGGCGAGTTTCGCCACCGTGGTGGTCTTGCCCGCGCCCTGCAAACCGCACAGCATGATAACAGTCGGCCCCTGCGCGGCCCACTTGATTTCCTCGCGTTCGCCGCCAAGTAACTCCACCAGCCGGTCGTGGACGATTTTGATGAATTGCTCGCCCGGGTTGACGGCGTTAAGGACTTTCTCGCCCAGCGCCTCTTCTTTCACCCCGGCAATGAAGTCGCGCGCCACCTGCAGATTGACGTCTGCCTCCAGCAAGGCCACGCGCACCTCGCGCATCGCCTCCTGGATATTGTCTTCCGTAATCTTCGCCTTGCCGGCGATGGTACGGAAAACAGTCGTCAACTTATCGCTGATGGATTCAAACATCGTATTCCCTGGATGCAACGTTATCGGCAAAACAGTGTTAGGGACTAGGATTCCAATGCGGTTTAATTAAGGAAAAAACTTGTACCGTCATTCCTGCGAAGGCAGGAATCCAGGAGGTATTGCGTACGTTTTCTCCACTGGATTCCTGCCTTCGCAGGAATGACGATTCGTGAGTTTTAGTTTAACATCTAACGATGTTTCCTTAGCTAAACCGTATTAATCAAAACCCTCTCAACGCGCGGGCATTTCCGCGACTACCACCCGTTCCACTCCGGCGTAATCCCGCACACACCGGATGTTTTCCAACAGGGTCAGATCGTGCAGCAACGCCATCACCGCCCCTGACTGTCCCGCGCCGATCTCAAGTAACAAAACGCCTCGGGGATTTAACCACGTTTCGGCCTCGCTTGCAATGCGTTTATAAAAATCCAGGCCGTCTTTTCCGCCGTACAGCGCCAGCGCCGGATCGAAGCCGCGCACTTCCGGCCAGATTTCCGGATCGCCCTCGACCAGATACGGCGGGTTGGAGACGATCAGGTCAAAGCTTTCGCCGGGTCGGCAGACGCCGAAGCAGTCGCCGCATCGGAACTCAACCCTCTCTGCGACTCCGGCGGTTTCCGCGTTTTCCCGCGCCACCGCCAGCGCCTCTTCCGACACGTCGCCAGCCACCACCCGCACGCCCGGGTACAGCGCGGCCAGACTTACGGCGATGCAACCGGAACCGGTGCCGAGGTCGAAAATGAGTTTTTTCACCTCCTCGGCGGCGACGGTTTTTTCTTCGTCCCCGGTCGACGTCGGCGCAACCGGTTCCTCCGCGTATTTCCCCGGCTCCTCGGCCAGGCTTTCCAGTTCTACCGGCGGCAGCGCCTCGACGTAGACCTCGCCGTCCCGGATTTCCGCGACATCGACCTGGGCATGGTTTTCCGCGAAGTCCTGACACTCCGTTTTTTTGCCTTTTTCCGGCGAGAGGATTTTCAGTGCTTCCTCCACCAGAATTTCAGTTTCAGGTCGCGGCGACAGTACCGCCGGAGTCACCTTGAAGGTGATGCTCATGAATTCGCGCGCCCCCAGGATGCGGCTGACCGGTTCCCGCGCGGCGCGGCGTTTGACCAGTTCGCGGTACGCGCCCAGTTCCGCTTCGGTCAGGGGCTGCTCGAAACGCGTGTAGAGATCGACGCGGTTCCCGCAGCCCAGCGCCTCGCACAGCAATAGTTCCGCGTCCAGCCGCGGCGTCGGGATACCTTTCTGCTTCAAAAAGTCTGCCGTGGTTTTTACCAGCGGCAGTGGTGTCCAGACTTTTTCCGGCATCACGCCTCCGCCAGGTCTCGCGCCTTGCCGTATTCGACCAGCGCGGCGACCAGCTTGTCCAGCTTGCCGTTAATGATATCTTCCAGCGAGAAATTCGCGCCCAACCTGTGGTCGGTGCAGCGGTTCTGCGGGAAATTATAGGTGCGGACTCTTTCCGAGCGGTCGCCGCTGCCGGTCTGCCCGCGCCGCTCCGCCGCGCGCTTCTCCTCTTCCTCGCGCTTCTTCAGGTCATACACCCGCGAGCGCAGGATGCGCAGCGCCTTGGCCTTGTTCTTGTGCTGGCTCTTTTCTTCCTGCATCATCACCATCATGCCGGTCGGGAGGTGGGTGATGCGGACAGCGCTGTTGGTGGTATTGACCGACTGGCCGCCGGGCCCCGACGAGGCCTGGATGTCGATTTTCAGATCCTCGGGCTTGAGTTCCACATCGTACTCCTCCGCTTCCGGCAGCACCGCCACCGTCGCGGCGGAAGTGTGCACCCGCCCCTGACTTTCGGTTTCAGGCACGCGCTGCACGCGGTGGCCGCCGCCCTCGAACCGCAGGTCGCGGAACACGTTTTCTCCTTGGAAACTGACGAAGATTTCCTTGAGTCCGCCTTTTTCGCTTTCGTGCGAGGCCATGATTTCCATCTTCCAGCCATTGACCTCGGCATAGGCGCGGTACATCCGGAAGAGGTCAGCCGCAAACAGCGCTGCTTCCTCGCCGCCGGTGCCGGCGCGGATTTCCAGAATCACGTTCTTGGAATCGTCGGCGCCCGCCCCCATCAGCATTTCAATCAGATTGCTGGCGAGGGTGTCTACCTGCTCCTCCAGTTCCGGAATCTCCATCTCCGCCATCTCGCGCAGTTCCTGATCTTCGGCCTTGTTGGCGGCGATTTCGCGATTTTCCTCCAGTTGCTTTTCCAGCGCCAGATACTCGCGGAATGGTTCCATGCTCTTGGCGAGAGAACCCCGTTCGCGCATGTAATCGCCGATCCGGGGATCGCTGCCGACTGCCGGGTCCTGCAGCTTCGCCTCCAGCTCGTCGAAACGCTGGAGCCGCTCCAGGAATTTGCCTTTCAGTTTCTTGTCCAGCATGTGAGGATATCCGGTTTCATATAATTAACATCGCCAGTCCCGCCGCGCGGGACTGGCGCAATCGGAAGTATTCGGTCAATCCCGCTAAGCCTTGGTTTCGCGCTTGGCGGCAGGTTCCTCGGTTCTGGCTTTTTTCTCGCCAGACTTGCCTTCCGCTTTTTCGCCTTCCGCCTTGGCTTTTTTCTCTGCGGTCTTGCTTTCCTTCTTGGGCGCTTTCGCCTTGGCTTCGGCTTCGGCCTTGGCCTTGGCTTCGGACATGATCTGCTTGCGGCTCTTCACATCAACCTGGCGCATGACCTGCGCGGTGCCCTGGCCGTCCTGAATCTGGAAGCGCTTCTGGAACTTTTCGATGCGTCCGGCGGTGTCGACGAACTTCTGCTTGCCGGTGTAGAAGGGATGGCATTCGCCGCAGATGGTGACGCTCAACTCCTTCTCGGTGGATCTGGTGACGAAGGCATTGCCGCAGGTGCAGCTTACCTTGCAGTCCTGATAATTGGGATGGATATCTTTTCTCATTTTACTGGCTCCACTGTCAGCGGCTCTTTCCGCCGTAAACGTTACTATATGGCAGGCACACACGCCTGTCCTGAAAAAATTATTTTTCCGCCGCTGCCGCTTCCGCCTTTGCCCGGGCGGCGACCTGCTGGGCGATGTTGCTGGGCACGACTTCGTAGTGGCTCAGCTCCATCGTATAGAAACCCTCGCCCTGGGTGATGGCGTTGAGGCTGGAACCGTAATTGGCCACTTCCGCCAGCGGCACCTGCACCTTCAGCACCTGCATGTCGCCCATCTGGTCGGTGCCGGTGGGACGTCCGCGGCGGGTGGAGATGTCGCCGGAAATGTCGCCGAAATACGCGCTGGGGAAAACGATCTCCATGTTGACGATCGGCTCCAGCAACGAGGGCTTGCACTTCTGCACGATTTCGCTGAAAGCATGGCGACCGGCCAACTGGAAAGCGATGTCCTTGCTGTCGACCGGGTGTTCCTTGCCGTAGAACAGTTCCACGACCACATCGACCATGGGATAACCGGCGATGGGGCCGAATTCCATGGCCGCGACCACGCCTTTTTCGACCGAGGGAATGTACGGCTGACTGATGACGCCGCCGACGATGGCGTTGACAAACTCGAACCCGCCGCCGCGCTCGTTAGGTTTCAGGCGCAGGTGGACTTCGCCGAACTGCCCGGAGCCGCCGGATTGTTTCTTGTGGCGATAGCTGCCCTCGGCTTCGGCGGTAATGCTTTCCAGGTAGGGGATGCGCGGCTGATGGGTGTCGACTTCCAGGCCGTAGCGCGCCTTCAGGCGGTGCAGCATGACGTCGAGGTGGAGCTGGCCGACGCCGCGGACAACCTGTTCCTTGGTCAGTTCGCTGCGCTCGAAGATGAAAGTCTGATCCTCGTCGCAGAGGCGGTGCATGTAGGTGCTCATCTTCTGCTCGTCGCCGCGCGACTTGGGCGTGACCGCCAGGCCAGCCATGGGGCGCGGGAAGATCGGTGCCTTGATCGGCAGGGCGGAAGCCTCGCCGTAGACGGTATCTCCTACCGTGAGGCAATCGACTTTGGCCACGGCTACGATGTCGCCGGTAACGGCTTCAGTGACTTCCTCGCGCTTGTCGCCCTGGCAGCGCAGCAGTTGCGCAATTTTTTCCTGCTTGCCGGTGGAGGAGACGAAAGCGTTGCTCTTGCTCGCAAGCGTGCCGGAAAACACCCGCAGGAACGCGAGCTTGCCCACATGGGGGTCGCTCACCACCTTGAATACCTGCGCCGCCAGCTTGCCCGCCGGATCGACAGCCAACGGCACTTCCTCCAGCTTGACGAAAGTCTTGCCCTCGACGTCCTTCTCCTTGGTTTCCTTGACCGTGACGCGGCTGGCGGTAAGGGGACTCGGCCCCCAGTTGGCGATACCGGTCAGGAGTTCGTTCACGCCAAGATCCTTTTCCGATGCCACGCAGAAGACCGGCACCAGCGTCCCGGCGGCGATGCCGTTCTGGATCGCGCCCAGCACCGCTTCCGGAGCGACGGTGCCTTCCTCCAAGTATTTTTCCATCAACGCGTCGTTGGATTCGATCGCGCTTTCAATGATCTGCACCTTCAGTTCCTCAACTTCATCGCCGCTGGCGCCGTCGCCCAGGACGAGGGTGACGCCTTTGAAACTGTTGCCTTCCCCGTCGGGAATGACGAAAGGTGCGCACTTGTTGCCGAAAGTCTTCTGCAAGCCGGCGAGAATCTCCTGATAATTCACGTTGTCGCTGTCCATCCGGGTAAGGACTATCATGCGACCAAGGCCGAGGTGACCGGCCAGATCCCAGGCCTTGCGGGTGGAGACTTCCACGCCTTTGGCTGCGTTGACGCAGATCACGGCCAAGTCGGCCGAGGAGACGCCGCCGATCATCCCGCCCACGAAGTCCATCGCGCCGGGAGTGTCGACGATATTTATTTCCTTGCCGCCGAAGGAACAGTGCATGACCGAGGCCGCCAGGCTACACCGGCGCTCTTTTTCGTCGTGGTCGAAGTCGCTGACAGTGGTGCCGTCGGCGATGGAACCCAGTCGGCTGACTGCCTTGGTCTTGAACAGCATGGACTCGGCCAACATGGTTTTGCCTGAGCCGCCGTGACCGCACAAAACGATGTTACGAATATCTTCCGACTTGTACTTAGCCAAATTGCACCTCCCCGATAAAAACAGCGAACGCACCTTTCCACAAGAACTGTTAAAACGCGGTTCGATCTACCGCATTAACCTGGAATATGCGCGATTCGCGCCCCGCGGCGGACGGAAGCAATGCCGCACGGCGAAACCGCCTGCCTGCAGATACCGCCAGGCCGGAATGCGGGAAATATCTGAAAGTTCGCATTATAAGTGCAGTTTTGCAAGTCGCAAGGAAAATATTAAGGTAATTGCGGGAAAAATCGGCGGGGGCTTTTCCGCTGTAACTATTTCTGTGCGGAATTAGATGCGGAATTAGACAGGCTTCGCCAATACAAACAGGCCGCGGCGTAGGAAGGCAGGAATCAATCGCTTCAGGAAATTAGGCAAAACATTGGAGCCATATCGGGAATCCACTTCCCAGGAAGACCCTTCAAACCGGATCACTTCATATCCGGCCAATGCCAATAATTCGCTCATTTCTTCTCTGGTGTACTCCCGGACATGGCCTTTCAGTCCTGCACCGCAGATATCCTGGCCGACCGGATAGCTCCAGCAGGAGCGTCCGAACAAGGAAAATGATATCCTGGCTCTCAGATGCGCCTGGTTGGGGGTGCTCAGGAACAGAACGCCGTGCGGAGGCAAATGCTGTTTCAGCCGAACCAGCAGGCTGACCGGATCGCAAAGGTGCTCGATTACCTCGGTAAGCGTGATCAGGTCGTAAACTGCGTCCGGCTCAGACAGGATTTTTTCGTTAAGGTCTGCCTGGAAAACACGAATCCCGTGTTCTTTCAGAAAACTTTCAAACTGCGTAGAAGTATGATAGCTGACCAGATCGACATGGTCGATCAGATATTTATGATACAGTACCGACAGATAGCCGGGAAATCCGCCCACGTCCAGAATGCTTTTTACGTTCTCGCAAAACGGCGCCAGGAACTCCAGCGTATCCCGATAACGACCTACGTCGCGAGCCATGTTTGTTTCATGCCATAAATCCTGATCCTCAACCTTTTCCGGAGAAGCCGCATAATATTCCTTGACTTCATCAAATAACCCAGTCAGCGAGGGCAGGGGCTTTTTCATTGCGATTCCTTAATAGGATAAAAGATTTTGGAGCATAAGGAGATCAAAATCCAACATATGAGAAAATGATATAAATACCTCCCTTCGATAGCAAGGAAAACATATATATGAGCTTGACGATGATTTTCAAAAGCCTATACTGAACCTTTGGCCTATTGCAGTCGTTTGAATAAAAGGAAGTTCTGTTCATTCGCGACGGCAACCGATATTCCGGGAGAGAGGTTTTATGTCAGTGATATCCGACCCGACCAAGGGCGACCCCAAGGCCAGGCTGATTTTCCTCTGCATTCTGCTGGCGTTGGTCTGGGCGGCGATGTACCAGCAATACCAGAGCAACCTGCCGAAAAAAGTCTCCTATTCCCCCGGCAGGCAGAAAATGATCGCCTCCGACGACGGCGCCACTCCGGACGACCCGATGCCTGGCGTCGAGGCCAGCAAAACCATGACCGAGGATCATATTATATCCGTTGTCAACCGCGATGACCGGGACGAACGCACCGCGCAGGATTTGAAAAAGATCGGCTTTGCCGTCAAGGAAGGCTTTCCCTGGCTGAAGGCGCGCAGCCACGAGGAACTGGCGGCTTTGGCGATGAGCCGCGGAAGGTGGAGCTATTACAAGGTCATGCGCGAACCCGACCGCTGGCGCCTGCAGATGGTTCACGTCTACGGAATTCTGGCCGACAAGCGGATCGAGGAATTTCCCGACATGCCGGTGGGTCTGCGCAAGCTTTTCCGGCTCACGCTTTACGACGTCGACGAGCAGGTTTTTTACACCGTGCTGACTCCGCAGATGCCGGAAGCGGCCAAGGCGATGGAAAATCTCAACGAAAGTTCCTACCTCGCGTGCGAAGGCATGTTTATCATGCGTTTTCCCTATGTCTCTATTATAGGCTGGAAACGGACGCCCCTGTTTTTCGCCAAGTGCGCCTACCTCGCGCGCGAGCCGGAGACCCCGCCGCTGCTGCTGGACGAGCGGGGCGATCCGGGCGGAACCTACGAGGAGATCAGGCCGGTGCGCGTGGTGCAGCGCCTGAATCCGGACGTTATCAGCGACGACCGCATGTTCGTCATTCCCAAGAACGAAACCGGGTACAGCTACACCGGCCCCGGCGGGTTGAGGCATGAGGCGAGCAACCTGCGCGAAATCGCCGTACCGCTCATGCACACGTTCGAGTACGTACATAAGTTTTCCGATGAGGAACTGAAGCAGGCGGTCAATCCCGCCCTGAATTATCGGGCGCTGACGGGTGGCAACCAGGCGGATAAGTGGATGCGCGGACAGGTGACGAAATTCGAGGGCGCGGTGGGCGGCGACGTACAGACCATGCGCTTTCCCGCCGATCCGGCACAGAATCCCTCGCAGATTACCCGCATTCACATTCTCACCGGCATAGACCTGCGCCTGAAAGGCTTCGATTGTTCCTGGGGACTGGCGACACTGAACCTGCCTCCCGACCTGCGCGAGGGCGATCTGATCGAGGCGGAAGGGGTTTTTCTGAAAATCTATCCCTACCTTACGACAGAGAGGAAATGGCACTGGGCGCCGTTGATCGTCTGCAAGAACGTCAGGCGCATTCCCCGGGAAAAACCATCGCTGGCGGCTTATCTGGCGGTGGTGGCAATCCTGGGAAGCGCATTCATCCTCCTTTACCGCGCTTCCCGTCGGGACAGCGCGCGCATGGAGCAGGAAAGGAAGCGTATTGCCGACAAGCGCGTCGCCATTCAGAAGAAACGGCGCGACGACGTCCAAGGCGCAAAATCTGACGGGGAAAAATCCGAAACAACAGAAAGTGAAATTTAGAATGGCGACAGTCAGGATTGACTTCGGGGACAGGGGTTACGAAATCACGATAGAGCCGGGCGCGCTTTCCCTCGCGGCGGAAAAAATCACGCGGGAGTTGTCACCCTCCCGGGTGGCGGTTATCGCTGACGCGAACGTGTCCCGCCTGTACGGAGAAAAACTGGCGGCGGATTTGCGCGCGACCGGTTCGGAAGCGTTCCTTCTGCCGTTTCCGGCCGGGGAGAACTCTAAACGCCTGGAGCAGTTGTCATTGCTGTACGACCAACTGTTCGAACACGGGCTTGACCGGAAAAGCGTCATTGTCGCTCTTGGCGGGGGAGTGACCGGCGACCTGGCGGGTTTCGTCGCCGCCACCTTCATGCGCGGCGTGCGCTTCGTGCAGATACCGACTTCCCTGCTGGCGCAGGTGGATTCCTCCAGCGGGGGCAAGACTGGCGTCAATCATCCCCTCGGGAAAAACCTGATCGGCTCGTTCCACCAGCCATCGATGGTAATCGCCGATCCGGAGACTCTCCGCACGCTCCCGAAAGAGGAACTGCTGTCGGGGCTGGCGGAGGTGGTGAAACACGGCGTGATCCGGGATGAAAAATATTTTGCTCTGATCGAGGAAAAAGCGGAGAATATTCTAGCCTTGGACATGGAGGCGCTGACCCAGGTGGTCGACGGTTCCTGCCGGATCAAGGGCGCGGTCGTGGCTCAGGACGAGCGCGAAGGCGGCGTGCGCGCGTTGCTTAATTTCGGCCACACCTTCGGCCACGCCTACGAGACGTTGAGTGGCTTTGCAATCCGCCACGGCGAAGCGGTGGCGATCGGCATGATCGCCGCTTGCCGACTGGCCGAGGAAGTGACTGGTCTGGAGGAGGCGGTGCGGATGCGGCTGGCGGCGGTTCTGGGCAAGCTGGGGTTGCCGATTTCTCCTCCCGATTATCCGGCGGAGAAACTGTTAGAAGCGATGCGCGGCGACAAGAAGACCGAACGCGGCGTGATCCGCTTTGTGCTGCCGGAGAAAATCGGTTCCGCCCGGGTGGCGGCGGTTTCGGACGAGAAGGCGATCATGCGGGCTTTGCGAGCAGACGTATAATATGCCTGATAAGAAAAAAATCCTGTGCATCGACGACGACGTCGATATGCGTGCCTTGCTGGAGACAGCGCTGGGCAGGTTCGGTTTTTACACGATGCTGGCCAATGATGGGCCTGCGGGGCTGCGGGTCTACCGCGAAAACCCCGATATTGCCACCATCATTCTGGACGAGATGATGCCTGGCATGAGCGGTATGGAGGTGCTGGCGGAGATCAGGAAGGACGCCAATCCCCCGCCGGTCATCATCCTGACCGCGCGCGCCACGCGCGAGGACGTGGTCGCGGCGATCAAGGCAGGCGTAAGCGACTACCTGACCAAACCGGTGCACCTGGGCAACCTGGTGCTGCGGATCAACACCCTGATCGAGCAGCATACGCGCAAGCACGGCGACGCGCCTGTTGAAAAAAGTCCGGCGCTCGGGTTTGACGTCAAGTTGCCGTTCACGATCGTGGACGTGTCCGAAACCGGCTGCTGCTTCGAGTCGTCTTTCGCCATTCCCGACGGTTCGATCGTCGTGCTGGAATCGGCGGAAATCAGCAAGCGGCTGGGGCTCCCCGCCGAATATATCCTGCCGGTCAGGGTCGCCAACACCAAAGCGGCGGGCAAGCGTTACCGCATCGGCGCGCAATTCGTCGGCATGGACGAGGAAGTCTGCCTGAAACTGAGAAGCGTCTGCCGCTCCGCGGCGGGGTTCCGCCTGAAGTGACGGGGACAAAAGCGTGCAGATCATTTTCGCGAATCCCGCCGGGCTGTACGGGTTGGCGCTGCTGCCATTGGCTGCATTGTTGGCTTTTCTGTCGAAACGCGAAAAACGCCGACTGGTGGCCAGCATGATGCCGTGGCGCAAAGCGCTGGCTCTTCCCCGTCCCCGCCCGCGCCGAAATCCGCTTGACCTGGAAACTTTTTGCGCGCTGTGCCTGCCGCTGGCGGCGGCGCTGGCGCTGGCGGCTCCGGCTCTGGTCTGTCCTGGCGGGGCAAAAAACATCGCGGTCGTGGTCGACGTTTCCCCCGGCATGTCAAGTATCGGCGTTTCCGGAAAAACCAGACTGACACTGGCGGCGGAAAAGCTGGCGGCGTTGGCGCGGGAAATGCCTGGCGCCGTTTTTACATTATATATGTCTTCCCGCGCGCGCCCGCTGCTGGAGCAGGCAGAAGGAGCGACAGCGGCGCAAGCGGTGGCGATGTTGGCGGAATCAGACTCAAGCCTGGCGCGGGAGACGCTGGCCTCGGCGTTGGCGCATGGAGATGCTTCGGTGATCTGGCTGAGTGACCGCCCCGCGCCTTTGTCCAGCCCGAAAGTGGCGGAAATCATTGTCGGCGAACCAGGCGTGAATTTCGCTCTCCTGTCGGCGCGGATGATTTCCCGCAATAACGCAAAAGCGCTTTTTGTCGCAGTCGCCTGTTTCTCCGATCCGGGAATAATCGAAGCGAAAAAAGCGTCCCTGTCCCTGCAACTGAGGGCTGACGGAAAACTGTTTGCCGAAAGGGAAATCTCTCTCGCCGCTAATGCCAGCGCCGGCCTGTCCTTTCCCCTGCCGCCCGATTTTTCCTGCTCCCGCCTGGACGTAAAATTAACCAGTCTGACTTACCGCGACAGCCTGCCGCTGGATGACAGCGCCGTTCTCTATCCGTTTGCGGAGCGGGAAATCGGCGTGGATCGAAACCGCTTTCCCTGCGCCACGCTGGCGTTGGAGACAGTGGCAGAAATGACGGTAACGGAACAACCAGCGCGGTTGTTGTTTGCTGACGACGAGCCGGATCAACTGCCGGAAACGGGAATTCTGCTGCATGTTCCCGAGCGCGCCTGTTGCGGGATTATCAATCTCGGCGCGGAGGCGCGCGCCGCCAGCGCCAGATTGTCCGATACGCCTGACGGGATCGACCAGGCTTGCGTCGCGGGTTTATCCGAGTTTAGGCTGCGTCCGGCGCTGCTGCCGGAAGGGGCGCGGGTGCTGGCGGCGGCGGAAAGCGGGGGAGAGGTTGTGCCGCTGGCGGCGGTGTGGGAATGGCGCGGGAAAAAGGTCGCCTGGCTGGGCGCCGCGCCGGAGCAGTGGCAACTTCATCCCGCCTATCCATTGATGATCGCGGCATTGACGGAAAAACTTCTGCCCCCCGCCCCCCGGCTGCCGGGACAAGAGGAAAGCGACAATCGTCTGAAAGTGCAGCCGGCAGTCGGCACTCCGCCGGTTTTAACCGCCGCCGCCGAGCCGCAACGCTACCGTCTGTCGCAAGGGCTGGCGCTGCTGGCGGCGCTGTGCGGGGCGACGCTGGCGCTAAAGGAATGGAAGCGCTGTGCGGGCGGGGCGAAATAAAAACCGCCACTCCCGCTTGCGAGGGAATGACGGTTAGTAAATACATGCCACTATCATGGAAATTCTCAAAGCGCTGGACAGTAGATTACAAATACGCCTTCCGGAAAACCTCGCGCAGATCCTTGGGCACAATCTCGGTTTCCAGTTCCAACTGGCGGTGTTCGTCAGACGAGCGCATGGCGGCGATGCCGACCATTTCCGCGGCGAAAGCGTCGGCGACGGTGGTGAACGGTCCGACCTTGCCCTGGATCATATTATAGAAATGTAACCCGGCGAAGGGGCCGCCGTTGTAGTGGATGCGGCCCTCGTAATTGAACTTGTATTCTTCCCGCTCCGGCAGTCCGGGTTGGTGGCGCGCCAGCGTGATCCGCCCGTCGCATCCGTGCAGCTTTTCCCGCATA
>JAGUZQ010000052.1 GCA_020060765.1 Planctomycetota bacterium
AGGGTTAGGGTGAGGGGGTCACCTATGATCGTCGATTTCCGGTTCGCGAAGCATAATTTGCGGAAACCCCTCACCCCGACCCTCTCCCCTTGTAAGGGGAGAGGGGGATTTTAGTGCGATAGCCCTGGAGGAAAGAAAAATCTATCCCACCGCCAGGGGTTCGGCGGCAGGCGCTTCGATGTCTTCCCTGCCCGCTTTTTCCATTTCGGTAAAGCGCAGGCTGTACTTGCGGGAGACGCCGGGCTCGTCCTGGGTGACGCCGTAGATGGTGTCGGTCATGCCCATGGTGCGCTTGCTGTGGCTGATGAGGATGAACTGCGTTTCGACCGAGAACTCCCGCACCGCGCTCATGAAGCGGTCGATGTTGGACTCGTCCAGGGGACCATCGACCTCATCCAGGATGCAGAAGGGGCTGGGCTTGCTGCGGAAAATCGCAAACAGCAGCGCCACCGCGCACAACGCCTTTTCCCCGCCGGACAAGAGCGAGATGCTGGTCGGTTCTTTTCCGGGCGGGCGGGCGACGATGTCGATGCCTGCGTCCAGCGCGTCGTCGGCTTCCTCCAGCACAAGGTCGGCCTTGCCGCCGCCGAAGAGTTTGCGGAACATCTCCTGGAAATTCTCGCGCACGGTGGTAAAGGTTTCCTCGAACTTTTTGCCGCACTCGACGTTCAGCCGGTCGATCACCGCCAGCAGATCCTGCGCGGCCTTGTCCAGGTCTTCCTTCTCGCTTTGAAGGAATTCCGCGCGCGCTTCCAGTTCCGCCAGTTCGTCGATGGCGTACATGTTGACCGGGCCGATCTTGGCGATTTTGCCCGACACGTCCTCAATCATCAGCGATACCTGTTTGTCGGTCATGAACGGCAGGGGGTTGCCGTCGTTAGTGAGAAATTCGGAAATCTCCGCCGCGTGGGGAACTTCCGGTTCGGGATTTGCGACCGTCTCGCCGGAGACCGCGGCGGCTTCCCGCGAAGCGGCGCGTTCAGCCTCCTCGCGCTGCATGATCTGTGCGCGCGCGGCGAGGTCGGAGATTTCCAGGTCTTCCCGCGCCTTCTGTTCGACGTTTTCGATTTTCATCCGGCATTCGCTTTCCCGGATTTTCAGGGAATTGGACGCTTCGTTGATTTCCGACAGGCGGCGTTGCAGGGCGCGTTCGTGGTCGCGCGCCTCGGACAGGCGCTGGCGGATTTCGGCAAGCTGCTGGCGGATGCTGTCGCCGGAACCGCGTGCCTCGTCGCGCTGGGCGGAAAGCTCGGTTTCCTTCGCCTGCAACTGGACAAAGCGTTCCTTGAGACTGGCGCGTTCCTCCACCGCGCGGGTGGAAAAGTGCAGGCAGTTTTCCAGCTCGCGTTCGCGCTGCTCGCGGTCGTGTAACAGGGTCGCGACGCGGCGCTCCAACTCGGAGAAGAACGCCTGTTTCTGTGCTCGCGTTTCGCGGGCGACAGCCAGGCGTTCATTAAGCTGATCCAGTTCCTCGCGCGCGCCCTGCTGCTTTTCGATCAACGCAGCCAGCGCTTCCTCCAACTGCTTTTCCTCGATATCAAGTTCCTCGCGCTGGCGGGAGAACCCGGCCCTGCGCCCGGCGAGATTTTCCCGCGAATCGCGGATACGCGCCAGTTCCTGCTCCAGCCCCTCGCGGTCGCTGTGCAGGCGCGCCAGTTCGCTTTTGCGCACCGACAGGTCGCGTTCGATGCGTTGCGCGCCGCGCATGACTTCGGCCAGTTGCGCCTCGACCGCCTTGGCCTGGTCGGCTTCGGCGTTGGCAAGCTGAATCGCCTCCATCCGCGCGACTTCGAGTTTATTGAGCTGTTCCTTGATCCGCGAAAGTTCGTCGGCGAGTTGATCCATCTCGGCTTTGCGGGTGATGATGCCGCCGGGGCCTTTCTGGCCGTTGCCGCCGGTCATGGCTCCGTAGGGGTTGATGACCTCGCCTTCCAGCGTGACGATGCGGATGCCGCGCGCGTCCTGCTTGGCCAAGTCCCGCGCCAGTTCCAGCGAGTCGACGATCAGCACGCCCGCCATCAGGTATTCCATCGCCGCGCGGTAGACGGGATCGAACTGCACCAGGTCGACCGCTTCGCCCAGCACGCCAGGAATGTGGCGCAGGTCGTTACGCAAACGCTCGCGGGAGCGGATGCGATCCAGCGGCAGAAAAGTCGCGCGCCCCGCGCGGTTGGCTTTCAGATATTCGATGCAGTCCTGCGCGCCGCGCGCGGAGTCGACCACGATGTCCTGCGCCTGCCCGCCCAGCACGGTTTCAATCGCCAGCGCCACGTCGGTGGGGACGGTGATCAAATCCGCCACCATGCCGCGCACCTCGGCGCAGTCGCGGCGTCCCTCCTGTTTCGCGGTCAGAATGGATTTCACGCCCTGGAACGCTCCGGCGAAATTGTGCTCCAGGTCTTCCAGCGTGGAGCGGCGCGCGGCCTTGGCCGACTGCTCGTTACGCAGAGAGGAAACCTTGTCGCCGCAACCCTGGATGCGTTCGCGCTGATGCTTTTCGTTGGTGCGGTGGGCGGAGACGCGCTCGTTCAGCTTGAGCGCCTCGTCGGCGACAGACTGTCCTTCCTGCTCCAGGGCTTTGACCGCTTCCTCCAGCCGGGAAAGCTCCTCGCTCCGGTTGCCGTCCTGCTCGTGCAGTTGCTGCTCGCGCGCGTTAAGATTGTTTTCCTCGCTTTCGGCGCGGGCGCTGTCGGCGATGAGGCTGTTGCGGCGGTCGCCAATCTGCCGGAGTTGCGCGCGGGACTTGCCGATTTCATTTTCAGACTCCTGCGCGCCAGCCTGCCAACGCGCGCGCTCTGCTTCCAGCGACTGCGTATTTTGCAAAGCCGTTTCCGCCTCGGCGCGGGCGGCTTCGATGCCTGCCACCGCGCCTTCATACTCGCGCGCGATTTCCGCGATGCGACTGCGCAATGCCTCGGCGCGCTCGCCTGCGTCCTTTTCTTCTCTATCCATCGAAGCGAGGCGCTCGGTCGTGCCGGACAACTCCGCCAGCACCTGTCCCAGATTTTCCTGCAGGGTCAACGCCGCGCGCTCCTGGTTCTGCGCCTGCTGGGCAGCGGTGATTTCCTGTTGGGTCAGTTCCGCCACGGCTTGGCCGAAAGACGCTTCCTTGCCGCTTTCGGCGACAAACAGTTCCCCAATCTCTTTCTGTTCGGCAAAGACCTTTTCCAGTTGTTCGCTCAAGGCGAGAAACTGGCGGGTGTAATGATGGGTCTTGAGCGCGTCCAGCTCTTCCTTCAGGCGCTGGTAACGCTTGGCCGACGCCGCCTGGCGCGAGACGCGGCGCACGTTCTTGTCGATCTCGTCGACGATGTCGTTGACGCGCAGGAGATACTGGTTGGTGCGCTCCAGCCGCGCGAGGGTTTCCTTGCGCCGCGCCTTGTACTTGCTGATGCCGGCCGCTTCCTCGAACACCATCCGGCGTTCGGCAGGTTTGGCGTCAAGCAAAGCCTCGACCTTGCCCTGCTCGATAAAGGAATACGCGGAGGTGCCGATGCCGGTGTCCATGAACAGCTCGCGGATGTCGCGGCGGCGGCAGGGATTGTTGTTGATGAGATATTCGCTTTCGCCGGAACGGTACAGGCGGCGAGTCACGGAGACTTCGTTGTACTCGACAGGGAGAGAGCCATCTTCGTTATTGAAGAACAGGCTCACTTCCGCGCAGCCGAGGGGTTTGCGGCGTTCCGAGCCGTTAAAGATCACGTCCAGCATCTGCGAGCCGCGCAGTTTTTTCGGGCTGCTTTCGCCCAGCACCCACTTGACCGCGTCCACCACGTTGGACTTGCCGCAACCGTTGGGGCCGAGGACGGCGGTGATGCCCTTGTCGAACTCGAACGAGGTCCGGTTGGGGAAGGATTTGAAACCGGCCAGTTCCACTTTAGTCAGGTACATGAACGCTCCTAATATGTATAACTGCAAATCTGTTCGTATACGAATTCCGCCAGTTCCGGCTCCAGTTCCCCGGCGGCTTCACGGAAATTCTCCGCCACCCGTTCCGCGTCGAAGATGCCGTCCGGCACCAGCAGCGGCGTCCGCTTGTGGCCGCCGGTTATCTCCCCGTCGTCGATGCGGTTGTGCGCAAAGCCTTTTTCCCGCGTCCAGGTCAGCGCGTGTTCGCCCGCCTGCTTGTCATAACACAATTGTACCGCGCAGATTTCGCCCGCCTCGTCGTACCAGACGATCAGGTCGTAATCCCGGTCGCCGAACCAACGCCGATGCAATTCCCCTTTGTCCGCCACGCGGTATTCCCGCAACATCTCTTCTCCAGGGACTAGGATTTCATAATCACGTCATCGAACCGGTCGGCGGGCACGGCGGGGGAAGTCTTGAAGCTGATGCCGGTCGATCTGGTCAGCGCCACCGACACCTGCATCGCCGCTTCCAGCCCCGGCAGGCTTGCGATCATCACCAGGTCGTAGTCGCCGAGAATCGCGTAGATCGAATGCACCTTGCCGCCGAAACCGGCGATCAGGTTAATCGCCCGCTTGGTGCGGCCGGCGGAAGCGTTTTTCAGGCTCTGGGAGTTGTACGTGCCGAAAAAGATAAACGTCTGCAACTCTTCAGCTTCGCCGCCGATTTTCTTGCTCATGAACTCCCTTTCCGAAAAGATGTTTCGTTTATGATGTTGTTGTCCGCGCCGCACAGGGCGCAGCGACCGCTGTCATTGATTCCGCGCTTGTCGATGGCGTAGCCCTGCCGCGCGATAATGATTTCCCCGCACGCGCGGCAGACGGTGTTGGCGCCTTTCGTTGCGGCAACATTGCCTATGTAAACGTAGCGCAAATGCTTGAGAAAAATCTCGCGCGCGTGCTGCAGCATCGCCGGGGTCGTGGCGTCGATCTTCATCTGGTAGCGCGGGAAATACGCCGACAGGTGCGCCGGGGTTTCCTCGCCGCAGTTTTCCGCAATCCATACCGCCATGTCTTCCAGTTCCTTCGGCGCGTCGTTCAGTCCCGGAATCAGCAGCGTCGTCACTTCCACGTGGCAGCTTTTCGCCGCGCGCGCGGTGTTGCGCAACACCGGCTCCAGTTTCCCCTGGCACTGGTCTTTATAAAAACCCTCATGAAACGCCTTGATGTCTATATTCATCGCGTCCACCAGCGGTAGCAGTTCCTCCAGCGGCTCGGGATTGACAAAACCGTTAGTCACTAAAACGTTTTTCAGGCCTGCCGCGCGGATCACTTTCGCGCAGTCGCGCACGAACTCGAAATTTATCAGCGGCTCGTTATAAGTGTAAGCCAAGCCGATCGACTTGCTTTCCCGCGCCATCGTCACCGCGTCTTCCGGCGAAAAGGCGCGCGTCGGCACCTCGTGCTGGGAGATGTCGTGATTCTGGCAGAAAGAGCAGGCGAAGTTGCAGCCCCAGTTTCCCAGCGAGAGAATTTCGCGCCCCGGATAAAAATGATAAAGAGGCTTTTTTTCAATCGGGTCGACCGCCAGCGACGCCGCGCGCCCGTAGGTCAGCGCGTACAGCTTTCCGCCGCGATTTTCCCGCGCCTGGCAGCGGCCGCGTTTGCCGTCCGCAATCACGCACCGGTGCGGACAAAGCCCGCACTGCACGTAACTGTCGGCCAGTTCCTCGAAATATGCCGCTTCCTTCAGTCCGTCCAGGTTCAACTCCCCTTACCCCGCCTGAGCAGCACGTTCCCGTAGCTCTTTTTCGCCGCCGCCTCGATTTCGTCCAACTCCGTTTCGCCGAACCGCTTTTCTCCCGCCGCGACCGGATCGAGCAGTTCGTCAAGCTCATACTGCTGCAAAACCCACCAGCCGCCAGCGTCCAGCGCGACGCCCATTTCCGCGATCATTCCCGCATCGATAAAAGCCGGACACAGCGTCGTGTGATACTCGCGTTCTATTTTGTACTTCGCCGCCAGCGCGTAACTTTCTCTCACTTTTTCAACAGCCGTCGCTTCTGTTGTGACGCCAGCCACTTTTTGCAGCCTTTCGTCCAGCGGGGCCTTGTAATCCATCGCCAGGCAGTCAACCAGTTTTTCCTCCAGCAATTCGCGCAGCACTTCCGGGCGCGTGCCGTTTGATTCCAGCTTTATCTGTACGCCGTACCCGCGCGCGCGGCGGATAAATTCGACCAATCCCGGTTGCAGGGTTGGCTCTCCGCCGGTGATGGCCAAACCATCTATCCATCCACGTTGCGAGTCGAGATAGGAGAAAATTTTCTCCGGCTCGATCCCCTCCAGCTTTTCCGGTTCCTTCACCAGCCGCCAGCCGTGGCAGTAGGCGCAACGCCAGTTGCAACGCGCGGTAAACACCACCGCGCAGACGCGGTTTTCCCATTCGTTGAGACTGCTTTTCAAAAAACCGCGGATGTCTATGTTCATCGTTTTTCAGGTATTCGTTATCTTTCAGGGAGCCGGTGAAGTCGCCAGCTTACGGTCTCCAGTCTCCAGTTTTTTTTGCCTGCTTCCGGGAGTTATGTGGAAAATGACTCGCCTCCTATTTAAGCTGCCAAGTCGTCCCTTCCGCTCCCGTATGCGGAACTGGAGACTGTCAACTGGAGACGGGAGACTTTTCCACGACCTGCTTCATCCGCGCCAACTCGGCAAACGTCTCCCGGTTCCACGGCATGGCGTCTACCTGCGAGATGTCGGTACGCTCGATAGTCATATAATTCGCCGCGCCGCAGTAGCCGCACTTCTGGGTCAGGCCCATCGTCATGTGGTTGCACACCTTGCAGACGGTGAATTCCGGGCTGATGGTAAGCTGCGCGGCCTGGGTCTGGTTAAAGGTCTTCTCTACCAGGCTGGCGATAGCTCCGGCTGACGGGCGGTTCTCGCCGACGAAAGCGTGAATGATTGCGCCCGACTCGATCAGGCCGTGGAATTTCGCCTGCTTGCGGATGCGCGTAATCAGGTCGACGTCCGCGTCGGGGCGGATGTGGATCGAGTTGGTGTAGTAGATATCGTCGTCCGCAACGGTGCCGCGCATGAATTCGGCGGCGAACGGATAACGCTTGAGGTCGATTTTGGCCAGCCGCCGCGCCGCACTTTCGGCCGGGCTTTCCTCGATGGTGATCTTCAGGCCGTGACGCTTGCCCGCGTCCTTCACCGCGAAGTAGAGATGCGAGATCAACTGCAAGCCCATGCGCAGCGACTCGTCATCCTCGTGCAGTTCCTTGCCGGTGAGATATTGCAGGGTTTCGTTCAGGCCGATCACGCCGACGATATAGGTGCAGGTGTCCAGGTCGATGTAGGGCTTGCCGTCGGCGGCAGGCATTCCCACCTGCCACAGCGGCATCCCGGGATTGCTCATCAGCACCTTGGCAAACTTTTTCTTCTGCAGGTGCGCCTGGACGCAGATGTCCAGCGCGCGGTCGATTTCGGCAAAGACTTTTTCGTAATTGTTCTTGCCTGCGCGGTAAGCGCACTGCGGCAGGTTGATGGTCACGTTCTGGAAGCCGCAGAAACGCATACACTCCGGATGCGTAATCATGTTGTTGTCTTCGATAGTGGTGCGCAGGCGGCAGCAGGCGGAAAGCGTCACTTCGTCGCGGTCGAAAATGAAATAGGGCGTGCCGTTCTTTGCCGCGATTTCGCAGGCGTATCGGAAAATTTCATATTGCTTGGGGTCGCTGAAAGTCTCATGGTTGATGTGGAAGTCGCATTTCGGGAACGCGAAAATATGGCCGTGCTGGTCGCCGTCGGACCAGACGTCAAGCATGGCCTTGGTGAAACGCGTGGCGGTCTCGGCGTAATCGGCGTAGGTCTTGCCTTCGATGTATTTGCCGCTGGGGCCAATGGCAGGGACGGTCTTCAGGTAAGACGGAATCCCGGTGTGGATGTTGAAATCCAGGAACAGCGTCTGGCCGCCGCGCGAGAAAGCGTTCTGGCTGCTGGAGAAAATCAGGTGCTGCGCTTCCTGTTTCATTTCCGCATCGCTCATGCCGTGAACGTAGGGCGCGTACATGATGTTGATATACGCCACTCCGAGCGCGCCGGCGTAATACGCCTGCATACTGGCCAGAAATGTGTTCAGATGGCCGGTCAAGGTGCGGGCGTGCTTGGCCGGGGCGGAAGAAGTGTCCAGGTTTTCCAGTTTCAGGCCGTATTTTTTCAGGTATTCGATCGAATGGGAGGAACAGTACACGCGGGTAGGATAGCCCAGGTCGTGCAGATGCACCATGCCGTTGCGGTGGGCGTCGGCGACTTCCTCGGAAAAGACTTCCTGCAACGCATATTGTTTCAGCGTCGTCTCGGCGATGGCGAGGTTAATGGCCTCGGGGTTGTTGGCGGCGATGTTGGAATTTTCCTTGCTCTTGGAAAAAATCAGGTGCTCGATATCGTACTTGGGCATGCCGATGATTGATTGTTTCTTGAGCGAGGTTTGGTGGCCGCGCTCGAACAGCTCGTTGTCCACCAGTTCGCGGATCAGCGCCGAGGAAATGCGGGTCAGGCCGGAATCAAGAATTCTTTTCTCCACCACCTTGGCTATGCTGAAGGATTCCTCTTCTTCCAGGTCGGCCTCGACCATCAGCGCCTTGGCGATGCGCTCGCGGCTCCAGTTGAAATATTCCGCGCGGCTGCCTGGGTCTACCAGCAGGTGGATGTCGGTGGAGTTGCTGCTGTCTACGACTTCCTTGCGCACCTGCATTTTGTCACGAGACTTGGCGCGCTTCTCGCGATACAGGATATACGCCTTGGCGGTCTTGGCGTGGCCGGTTTCGATCAGCACCTTTTCCACCATGTCCTGGATGTCTTCAATCGAAGGCGACGCCCCCTTGCCGTACGCCTTTTCCAGAAACATCGTCACCACGTCGGCCAGTTCGTCGGCGAGATGGCGATCCTCGCCGCCCACCGCGCGCGCCGCCGCGTAAATCGCGTCGGCGATTTTCTTCTGGTCGTATTCCACTGCCCTGCTGTCGCGCTTCACAACCTGCTTGATCGATGGCATTACTTTCCCCCTTTTGACCCCTTCTTTTCCCCCCGCGGCGAAATGGTTTTTATCTCTTTCAAAAACTCATCCACCGTTTTGAATTCACGATAAACCGAGGCGAATCTGACGTAAGCGACCTTGTCGACTCCCCGCAGTTTTTCCATCACCATGCCGCCGATTTCGTGGGACGGCACTTCGCGTTCCGGTTTTTCCAGCAACTCGCGCTCTATCTCATCCGCCAGCGCTTCGGCCTGCTGTTGGCTGACCGGACGTTTTTCCAGCGAGCGCAAAATCCCGCCCAGCAGTTTCTCGCGGTTGAACGGCGCACGCTGCCCGTTCTTTTTCACGATCCGGAGCGGCAGATCCTCCAGCCGTTCGTGCGTGGTGTAACGCCGCCCGCATTCAAGACACTCGCGCCGCCGCCGGGTGACGTGGCCGTCTTCCGAGGGGCGGGTGTCAATCACGCGGTCGCGGTCAAGCTTGCAAAAAGGACAGCGCATGGATTTCAACTTTCGCCGAATTTTTTCTTGAATGCGCCCGACAGCGGAAAACACTACTTGTTGGGCTTGGATTCTTTATAGCCACCAGATATAGGCAGGTCAATCGAAAAAAACAAAGCTTTTTTCGCCAGACCCGCCCCGGCTTTCAACTATCCCCGAAAAGGCTTGAACTCCATGGTTTTGGAAGAAACCGCCTTGACAATAAAAAGGCAAAAAAAACTTGTCAAGTACTCAAAGTTTTCTAACCCGGAAGTCACACTCCGCTCAGGTAAAGGCAGACTCCGCTTTTGGTGTTATGTAATCCCTTTCATATCAATCCATTATGACTTTAGATCCCGGGCAGCCGTGTTTATGAAGAAAAATGCCGAAAAAAGAGGAATTTAATTTGCGTAACGCATATAGTGCGATAGTATATTATATTATGCGAAGGGAAGCAGATGGAAAAAGGGAAAAACATCCAATGTCTCGACCGCGCGCTAGACCTGCTGGAGCTGTTGGCGGAGGAGCATAATCTTGGCGCGACTGACATCAGCAAGAAAATGGGCCTTCATGTCGCTACTGCGCACAATATTGTCCGCACCCTGGCCGCACGCGGCTATGTATTGAATCTTGATGGCAAATATTCGCTCGGCCCCGGCGCGGCGTTGCTGGCGCGGGGCTGGAACCCGGTCACGTCGCTGGCGGACGTGGTCGATTCGCACCTGAAAAATATCAGCCAGAACACGGGGGAAGCCGCTTCTGCCACGGTTTTATTGGGAAACGAGGCGCATCTGATCGGTTTCTGTGCTGGTACGCAGGAAATAACCATTCATTTCCCCTCCTGGCATTGGCCTAATCCGCTGGGCTTGGCGACTGGCAAGGTGCTGTTGGCTTATTCCGGCAAGTCATTGCAGGAAGAAGTTTTAGAAAAAAATAAGCAGCATCTCGGCCAATCGCCGGAAGAGTTAAAAACGCTCTTTTCCGCGATAAAAGACGCTGGTTATTACGAACGGATCAGCGATTCTGAAAACGGGCAATATGCCGTCGCTTTTCCGCTGAAAACGGCCGGAAACCGGGTCGTGGCGGCAATGGGAGCCAGTTGTCCTTTGTTCAGGGCAACGACGGAACACAGAAAATTCATGCGCGAGTTCGTGCAGGTCGAAGCGCAAACTCTGTCAAGCAAACTGGGCTGGAAACCAAACCACCCAACCAACTAGTTGGTTGGGCGGCGGGTCGCCGCCGACTTATTTCGCAAGCGTGTGCGGAGCGTATAAGGTTTTCGCGCTCCCTTCGTTCGCGGGCGAAGAACGCGCGAAAGATTTGTGTTTGTGAAATCGCTTGCGAAATAAGTCAGCGGCGACCCGCCGTCGCGCTCCCTTTGTTCGCGGGCGAAGAATGCGCGAAAGATTTGTGTTTGTGAAATCGCTTGCGAAATAAGTCAGCGGCGACCCGCCGCCGCGCTCCCTTTGTTCGCTATTGTAAGTTGTAGAAGTTTTTGCTTTCACTTATCCGACCGGCATCTACGTAGTCGCGCCCGTCCGACGATGCTAAACACCGCTTACACCGCAGCGGTGTAAGCATCGCCTTCCGGTCACTCCCACGTATCTGCCTGGATGGGTCAGGCGGGGTGGTTGGTTTGAGGGTGGCGAAGATATATATATGTACATGGGAAGCTGGCCTTTGACATTTATCTTTGAGCAAGGTTTTAGAGAAGATGGAGAAGAGCAATGAGCAAAAAGGTGTCGGTGATTTTTCCGTTTGGCGGCAGTTATGTGCCGGTGGCGAAGTCTACGGAAGTATCGATGGACAAGTGGGACGAGGATATCGGCAATATGCGCAAGCTGGGTTTTTCCCTGTTTCGCGCGTTCGTGGCGTGGGACCGGATTGAAAAAATCGAAGGTGCGCGCGATTACTCCATGCTGGATTATGCGTTTGAACTGGCGGAGAAGCACGGGGTAAAGGTGATGCTGAACCTGGGCGGAGTGTTCTGCAACCTGGTCAGCATTTATCCGCCCTGGTGGCTGGTGCATAAATACGATTGCCAGCGGCTGATGCCGGAACCGTACGACCGCGCGCGCCCGTTTGGCCCCAGGCAGGAAATCTGCATGGACGATCCTGTCATGCGGGAAAAGGGAGAAGGCTTCCTGCGCGAGACGATCAAGCGGTATGCCGCCAGCGACACGCTGCACAGTTGGGTGGTGTGGAACGAGCCGATGCTGCGGCGGCCTTGCTATTGCCCGCACACGCAGGCGCGCTTCCGCGACTGGCTGAAGAAAAAATACGCGGGAAATATTGAAACGCTCAACGCGCAATGGAGCACCGAGTTTCCGGTATTATATGAAGACTGGAGCCAGATCGAACCGCCGGCGGGAACCGGGTTCCGGCAGGGCGGGATTTCGACCTGGCTTGACTGGCAGTATTTCCAGCAGGACAATCTCGCAGGCGCTCTGGGCTGGATCAACAGCTTGGTGAAGGAATACGACCAGCGCCCGACCACTTCCAACGTCATGCGGTTCGATCTGGGCGATGAAGCTTATGAGACCCATACCGATATTCATAAGATCGGGCGCAATCTCGATGTGTTGGGCTATTCGCAATATACGATCTACGGCGACTGCGCGCTGCCGCACGTGATGTCGGCGCGGCTTGACCGGTTACGCAGCGCCTCGGCCTGCCGCGATTTTTACGTCATCGAAGCGGAAGCGGGGCGCGTCAGTTTCGGTTCCGCCCCATCCGACAACACCGAGGCATCTCCCGGCCCTGTCTGCACCTCCGACGCCGACCGTATCCTGCGCAACTGGCAGGCGGTCGGCCACGGCGCGAAATGCTGGCTGGGGTGGAAATACCGCACGCGCGTGGCGGATACGCAATCCGGCTGTTACAACATGGTGGCGTTCGACGGCTCGCTGCCGAAACGAGTCAAGGCTTTGGGAGAAATGTCGACTGTCTTGCAAAAACATGCCGCCCTGTTCAACGAAAGGCACGTACCCCAGCCCGAGGTGGCAATCCTTGCCGCCAACAGCACCTGCGTCTGGGGAAAAGTCGAAGGGCATTTGTTTTCCGACAAAAAGGAAGACAGTTACTGGCGGCGGGGCTGGATGGGTGCGCACCGGCTGTTGCGAGAGGCGGGAATTGGCAGTGATTTCCTCGACGACCTGGATGTGCGGGAAAACGCGCTGGATAAATATAAGGTATTGCTGATTCCGTTCCGCCCCAACCTGGAACAGGATATCGCGGATCGAATCGCGGCTTTTGTCAAGCGCGGCGGCGTGGCGATAGCGGAATCCATCTTCGGCTACAAGAGCGATTTCGGCAGGCTTTATTATCACGCTCCCGGTTGCGGTCTGGAAAAAGTGTTCGGTTACACCACCGCCGACCCGCTGGCGCCGGATGATGCGTCGATGAAGTTTTCGCAAAAACATGGCGGCGGGGAAATAAAAAACTTTATCTTCCAGGAAGTCCTGGCTCCCTTGCCGGACGCGGAAATCGCGGCGCGCTATCCATCGGGCGGCGCGGCGGCAGTGGCGAATACTTACGGCAAGGGCAGGACATTAATGGCAGGCACCTTCCTGTTTTCCCAATATGAGATTTCGCGAAACGAGGCGGTGCGGAACCTGATCCTGTCGGAACTGAAAAAAGCGGGCGTGACGCCGGGTTACGAAATATCCGTCAAGGAAAAGACCTTCGACATGCGCGATATCGAAGTTTGCAGGCTGGCTAAGGATGGGGAAGCAGGCGGTTCAATCTGGGTCATATTAAACCACACGGATAAAAAAGCGCGGGTGTCTTTGTCGCTGCCGGAATCCGGCGTGAAGGGATATGCCGAGTTGCAGACCGGTAAGACCATTGCCGCGAAAGGCGCGAAAAAACTGTCAAAAATAGAGTTGTCCTTGCCCGGAAAGGGCGTGGCGGTGTTGCTGGCTAAAGGGACTGAGGGACTGAGGGACTGAGAATGAACGAGCACAACAATCTACCATTAGCGGGACAGGTGGCGTTGGTGACTGGCGCGTCGCGGGGGCTGGGCAAGGGCATTGCGCTGGTGCTGGCCGAGCAGGGCGCGGACGTGGTGGTGAATTACCGCAGCAAGGAATCGGAAGCCGAAGAAGTTGCGGCGGCCATCCGGAATATGGGACGCCGCGCGCTGGTGGCGCAGGCAGATGTGGGCGAAGAGACGTCGGTGAAAAACCTGTTCGCGCTGGCGGTGAAGGAATTCGGGCGTGTCGACTTTCTCGTCAACAACGCCGGTACTACCAAGTCGCAGGAGATTCAAGAGACTTCGCTGGAAGACTGGGATTTTATCCTCAAGACCAACCTGACCAGCATGTTTCTCTGTTCACGCGAGGCGATGAAGGTGATGAAGAAACAGCAGTCCGGGCGTATTGTCAGTATCAGTTCCATCGTCGGCCAACGGGGCGCGCTGTACGGGCACGTGCACTACGCCTCGACCAAGAGCGGCCAAATCGGCTTTACCAAAACCCTCGCCCGCACCGCTGCCCCTTTCGGCATCACCGTCAACGCCGTCGCGCCCGGCATCATCGAAACCGAATTATTGTTCCAGACCCACGGCGACGAGGAAGTGGAGAAACTGGCGGACACGGTGCCGCTGGGTTTAGGCAAGGCGCGCGACATCGGCCTGGCGGTGGCTTTCCTCTGCGGCGAGGGCGGGCGTTATATTACCGGCGCGACTATCGACGTCAATGGCGGCATGTACCTCCGCTAGGTGCGTGCCGCACTGGCATATTTCGCAGGCGGACGCGAACGGTTAATAGCAATCGCGCTCCCTTCGTTCGCGGGCAAATAACGTGCAGATGTTTTGTGCTTTCAAATTCGCTATGAAAAGGAAAAACATGGCTACCGACGGAACTTTCAAACTTCCTCCTGTGGACATGGTGCCGGAAAACGACGGCATTGCGTTGTACGATTTCAATCCATGCGTGTTGGAAGGGCGGTCTGAATTCGAATATATCGGCAATCTGCCCTACAAGAAAAGCGTGGATATCAAGGCATCGCCGATCGGGATAGGATACGAGACCCTCGACCGCGATACCTATGACCCGACCTATACCTACGACCTGATGGCCAAGTCGGGCGCGAAGTGGGCGCGCGTCCAGACCGGCTGGAACAAGTGCGAAAAAGTTAAAGGCACTTACGATTTCAGGTGGCTTGATGAAATTGTTGACTCGCTGCTCAAGATCGGTATCCAGCCCTGGTTCAGCGCCAGTTTCGGCAACGCCAACTATACTCCCGTTCCTGGTTACACCACCTGGGCGGAGGATCATCCCGGCGAGGAAGTGCCGATGCACGTCAGGGGCTACGTGGGCGAAGTGCCGCTCTATCACGGCGAGGAAGCGGTGCGCGGCTGGAAAAATTTCCTCACCGCTCTGGCGCGGCATTATAAGGAGAGAGTCAGGCATTGGGAAATCTGGAACGAGCCCAACACCATGGGCGGATTCTGGCGGATGAAAGGCGGTATGCCTTATCCCGAGCTTTCAACCGGGGAAAGGCTGGCGCGCTGCGCGGCGGATTACGTGGAACTGGTGAAAATCTGTCGCGAGCAGATCAAGGCCGAAATCCCGGACGCGAAAATCATCGCAGGTGCGCTTTCCAACGGCATGGATGTCTGCACTTATGTAAGCAGTATGGCGGAAAACCGCATCGCCGAGTACGCCGACATCATCAGCTACCATCCCTACGGAGTGATTCCGGAACAGAACGTCGACGCCAAGTTCGATTTCATCCGCCACAACATAGGCTCGCTCTCTATTCCGATCTGGCAGGGTGAAGCAGGGAGACCGGCGGGAGTTTATGATAACACCGGCTATGGCGTGGCCACTACCGAGTACAACCAGGCGAAATATCTGACGCGGCGCTTTGTCACCGACCTGCGGCTGGGGGTGGAGATGGCCTCGTTTTTCGCGGTCTCCGATTTCGGCGGTTATTGCAACAAGGGAGAAATGCCGTTCGGCGTCCTGAACCGTCTGGAAAAAAGACCGAAGCTGGCGTTTTATGCGTTGCAGGCGATGGGCTTTTTATTTGACGGATTGGAACAGGCGCAGGATTTATACTGCCGCATCTGGATGAGCGGCAAGTTCAACTTCTCCTACCAGAGATACAATCTCACGACCGCCCGCTTCCGGCGCAAGGGTGTGCCGTTATTCTGCATTTACCTGCCGGAAACACCCGACATCCAGTTCGACCCCGGCGAGATCGAGTTTCTGATGTATACGCAGAAATCCGACAGATTCGACAATCCCGCGGTGATCGACCCTGTCTGGCGCAGGGTATACAAGCCCGTCAGCGTCACCGATATCGGCGACAAGAACTACACTTTCATCAAACGTTTTCCCTACACCGATTACCCCCTGTTCATTACCGACCTTTCCGCTATCAGGGAAGGATGACGATTTTTCATTTCAAGCTGAACTGGAGAAAACCATGAGCGGCAAAACCGACCTGTCGACTTCGATCCTGCCCGAAGGAAACTGGAAACTGGTCTGGCACGACGAGTTTGAAGGAACGGAGTTGGACACGTCCAAGTGGGATTATCGCCTGCACCTGATGCAGCAGCGGCACAAGACCTTAGTCGACGACGCAGCCCGGGTGGAGGGCGGCAAGCTCTATCTGGACTTGGTCGAACGCGACGGAGAATTCTATTCTTCCCATTTGCAGACCGGCGAGAATTACATGGATCGCCCCGGCGAGGCGTATAACAAGTTCCGTTGGCCGATCGCGCAGTTCAAGGAGCCGAAGTTTCTGCACAAGTTCGGGTATTACGAATGCCGTTGCAAGCTGCCGACCCAGCCGGGGTGGTGGGCGGCGTTCTGGTTGCAGTCGCCAACTATCGGATCGACCTTGAATTCGCGAGAATCCGGCGTGGAAGTCGACATCATGGAAAATTTCACCCGCGACGGCATCATCAGCCACAACAACCATTGGGACGGCTACGGCAAGGATCACAAGCACTGCGGCTCCGGGCCGCGCCAGTTGACTGACACCCCGGACGGCTTCCACACTTACGGCCTGTTGTGGGAACCGGATAAATACGTATATTATGTGGATGGCAAGGAAACGTGGCGCACCGCCGAGGCGGTCAGCCAGCGCGAGCAGTTTATCCTGGTTTCCACCGAGTGCATGGGTTATCGCGACGGCGAGACGGCCGACGAGAAACTGCGCAAGGCCGTGCTGCCCGACGCCTTCATCGTCGATCACGTGCGGGTGTTTGACCGCAAGTAATTTCGCCAGTCTCCAGTGAAAATGGAAAACTCGTATCATTAAAACTGGAGGCTGGAGACTGGCAACTGGAGACTGGATAACTTGATCTTTTCAGGTTGGAGAAAACATGGAATTGACATGGCTGGGGCAAGGCGGATTTTTATTTGAGAGCGGGGGCGTGAAAGTGGCGGTCGACCCGTATCTTTCCGACGCGCTGGCGGGGCGCGGCACGCCGCGGATGTTTCCGGCGCCGGTCGCGCCGGATAAATTAAAGGTCGATTGGCTGATCTGCACGCACGACCACCTCGACCATCTCGATCCGGAAACCGCCGGGCCGATGGCAAAAGCTTTTCCCGATATGAGAATCACCGGGCCGAAAAGCGTGGTGAAACATCTGCGTGAAATGGGCGTCGCTCCGGCGCGGTGCGTGGAATTGAAAATCGGGAAGGCACAGGTTTGCGGCGCGATAAAAATCATTCCCGTCAAGGCGATTCACAGCGACCCCGAGGCGGTCGGCCTGCTGCTGGAAGCCGACGGTATCCGCGTCTATCTCAGCGCCGACACGGAATACGCCGACGATCTGGCGGAGAAAGTGCTGGCGCTGGCAGAGGGGAAAATCGATCTGGCGCTGATCTGCATCAACGGACGGCTGGGAAACATGAACGACACCGACGCGGTCAAGGTGATAAAGAAGCTTGCTCCGGTCGAGGCGGCACCTATGCACTATGGTCTGTTCGAACGCAATACCGCCGACCCGCAGCCGTTCCTGCAGGCGGTGCGCGCAGCCGGGATCAGGGCGCGGGAGTTGACGGTAAGCGAAAGATTCACTGTTGGCGGAGACAAATAATGAAAGTCACGAAAATCGAAACCCACATCTGCCACGCTTACCGCACCAACTGGGTATTCGTGCGCGTCCTGACCGACGAAGGCTTGCACGGCGTGGGCGAGGCGACGCTGGAATACCGCGAACTGACTATCGCGCAGGCGTGCCAGGAACTGGAACGGTATCTGGTCGGCAAAGACCCACATAACATTGAGGCGTTCTGGCACGACGCTTATCGCGACGCCTACTGGCGCGGCGGGGCGGTGCTGATGAGCGCGCTCTCCGCAGTGGAAATGGCCTTGTGGGACATCAAGGGCAAGGCGCTGGGGGTGCCGGTCTATCAGCTTCTGGGCGGCAAGGTACGAGACGTCGTGCCGTGTTATGCCAACGGCTGGTTCGCACCGGCTAAGACTCCCGCCGAATTCGCGGAGAAGGCCAAGGTCGCGGCGGATGCCGGTTTCTCCGGATTGAAATGGGATCCGTTCGGCTCATCCTACATGAATATCGGCCGTAGGGAATTGAGCGACGCGCTTGCATGCGTGGGTGCGGTGAAGGACGCGGTAGGCGACCGGGTGGAACTGCTGATCGAGGGGCACGGGCGATTCAACGTGCCGACCGCCGTCCGCGTGGGGCAGGCGTTGGAGGAGTTTGGCATACTCTGGTTCGAGGAGCCTCTACCGCCGGACAACAAGGAAGGTTTGGCCGAGGTGAAGAAGCGCGTGCGTGTGCCGATAGCGGGTGGCGAGCGCTTGTACGGACGTTGGGATTATCGCGAGTTTTTCCGGCTGGAATGCGTGGACTTTATCCAGCCCGACGTCAGCCACGCGGGCGGCATTATGGAACTGCGCAAGATCGCGGCTATGGCGGAGTGTCATCATATTCCGATCTGTCCGCATAATCCGAGCGGGCCGGTGGCGAATGCGGCGACCCTGCAACTGGCGGCCTGCACGCCGAATTTTTATCTGCTGGAAACCATGGCGCTGGATGTGCCGTACCGGCGCGAGGTCAGCACGGAAAAGGTGCGGCTGAAAGACGGGATGATGTCGATACCGGACGCTCCCGGACTTGGTATCGACCTCAATCTCGACGCCATCGCCGCGCATCCGTATGAACCGAAAAATCTGCGCCACTACACTGGCGACCTCACCGACATCCGCCCGGATGACGCGACCGCCTCGTTCGGAAATGTATAGCAGACAGGCAAGATTTCCTCCTGTCTCCCTGGACAATGTTAGAGGGTGTGTGAAAAGTCGGGTTGAGGGCTCCAAGAAAAAAAGCGCTTTGGCTTTTTATCTTATAAATTTTCGTCCATGATGTAACGGCATCACTGCCTATTCAGATTCCCATAAGACAATCAAAGAACCTGTTTTCAATAAAGTCTTTTTTTAGAAACAATAAGGGGTTAAATAAAAGAAAAAACTTGTACCGTCATTCCTGCGAAGGCAGGAATCCAGGAGGTGTTGCGTACGGTTTCCCTACTGGATTCCCGCCTTCGCGGGAATGACGATTCGTATGCCTGTTTCTTTTAAAACATGAGTGCCAGTAGGTTTATTGAAAACAGGTTCTAAATTCGCTACTGCAGTCCTATCGCTGCCTATGGCCGGTCAAGTTCGCAGGCGTTATTGCTGTCGCAAATTTCCGGAAATTCCTTGTCGGGATTAAGCGTCACCTTCCATCCCCTTGCGCCGGGCGGCAATCCTTCCAGCCGGAAAGGCGTGCGGCTGGGCATGAGATCGAGCGGCGCGGCCAGTGCCCCGAGATCCTGCCTGGCGACAGGATTGCCCTCCGCGTCAAGCAGCACCACCACGCACTTCGGCGCGTCGGAGCTGCCGATGTTATGGGCAACGCCGGTGACAACCCCATTTTCCACCCGGATTTCCCGGGGCGACAACGCAAGATCGGGACGCGTGCGGATGTCGTCCAGCGGTTGCATCTGCCGGAGTTCCAGAACCATCGTCTGTTTCGGCGTCAGGACAACCGGCACAGCCGTCGCCCGTTGAAGCTCCACGCTTTCCTCTCGCTCCAGTTGATCCGCCCGGTCGTTGCCGTCGGCGTCGGAGCCAAGCGAAAGGCGGTAGCGCCCATGGTCGAGAGTCCAGAAACAAAGGCGACCCGGCAGTGGTTTCTCGCTGAAATTATAGAGCAGCGCGCGGAAATATCCCGCTTCCGCGTTTAAAACCAAAGCGGCATAATCAACGCCGAAACCTTCATAGCTGACCGCATGGGTATGGGGAAGCTTGTTGCGGGTGGTGAAACCTCCCGTGTAGGCCAACGCGGCGTTTTCCACGGCATACAGGAACACGCGATCAGTGAAAGGCTCGGAAGTAGTATACATGGCGGGAAAAGTCTGAAGCT
The DNA here is from genome assembly GCA_020060765.1 of Planctomycetota bacterium. Classification (GTDB taxonomy): domain Bacteria; phylum Planctomycetota; class SZUA-567; order SZUA-567; family SZUA-567; genus JAGUZQ01. The sequence goes on from JAGUZQ010000052.1 coordinate 19,756, forward strand.
CGGCGATGTTTCGTTTCAGATAGTAAAGGAAGGAATCTTTGTTTCCCGTGAGCAGCAGCTTGGCATACCCGCCGCGCGTTTGCAGAAACGCGTCGAGTTTGTCGTCCAGCGGAATTGCGTGTCGGCACAGAAAATCGGGGAGATAAATCTCGGCTCGGTGCATCTGGCCGCGCCAGCCCTCGACGAACGGACGAAGGTATTTCGTGTCTCCGGTGATATGGAAAAGATAGGCCAGGGCGTTGGACTGTCCCCAGGTGTTGCCCGCAAACGGCAGAGCCTCCGTCGACACGGCCTTGTCTGCCTGGACGTCCACCGCGGCGGCGTACGCGCCCGGCAACTGATGGGCAAGGCAACCCTCCCCCCATTCGCGCAGGAATTTCATGACGCGGGGGTTGCGATTGTACCACGCCACTTCAAGCGCCGGATGCAGCATGAGCGGATGGAGTCCGTCTTCCCGGTCGGTTTTCCGGTCGATGGTCAGGTCTTCGGCACCGCAGTGCCAGGCCTTGAAATGCCGGTGTCCCGCCGCATTGACGGTGGTGAGTGCCTCCAGGGATCGCGCCGCCACCAGACAGCGCTCGAAATACACGGGATCGCCGTAAAACCACCACGCCATCAGCGCTTCGTGATTGACCCCTTCCTCGTACGCGTGCAGCGGATCCATGGTTCTTTTGTTCAGCCCCTGTTCCAGGTTGTCGCGTTCGGCAGTCTCCGCCAGCAGGGCGGCGGCTTCCTTGATCCGCGCCGCCACGCCGTCGTTTTCAAACAGGGGAAAGCTCGCATAGTTCCCGAACATATCGGTGTCGTCGCCGACTTCGCCGCCAAGTTCGCCCGTAGGCACCAGGCGGTTGTCCAGCCACCACGCCGGAATTTTACGGGTCAGCAGCCAGGCCTGGCGGACAGCCACGGCCCATTCCGGCGCGCCGGGTACGTCGTCCAGCCGCGCCTCTGGCAGTTTGACGCCCCGCTGATTCCGGAACACCCATTCGTCGTACTGGCGGATGTCATCGTCGTCCGGCGCAAGCGCCTTGCACTGGGCGATCAGGTCGAACAGTTCCCGCAGATGGGGCGCGATGGTGGATGTGTTGGGGTCTTGCTTGGGCAGATCATCCGCCCACTTGTAGACGTCGGCTCCAGCGGGGATTCTTCCCCAGGGACGCCACTCGCTGAGACAGGAGAACAAGCCCTTGAGCAGCAGTTTCCGGTAAGCCAGCGCCTCCGGCAGAGCGCGCTCCCGCTCCACGCGGTAGAGATTCACGACCGGGGAGCCGCCATCGCAACCGGCCAGTTCCGCCGGCCAGTCGCACTCGACGGTCAGCCACAGGGACGCGCCAGCCGGAACGATCTGGTCGGGAAAATCCAGAATAATCCGGTAGCGTCCGGCTCCCTGCAGCGCGAAATCGACGCCCATCAGTTCGGCGCGGGGATTCAGCGGATCCTGCAGCCGGACGCTCAGGGAAGAGCCGGCAACGGCGTTGGGCGTGGTGAATTCAAGCCCGATCGCTGCGAGGGGCGTTTCGCGTTCCAGCGGAGGACTGAACCAGTGAACCGCGCGCCCCACCTCAAGGCTACGGACTTCGCCGCCCGTGGCTGCTCCGGATTCCAGGCGGAACAGGGCGCGTTGTTCCGCCGCGAACCGGTCGCGCAGGAATTCGTCGAAAGGCGGTTTCCCGGCGGCAGAGCCGACGCGCCACGGTTCGGGCGGCGGGAGAGTCCCCTGGTCGTGCTCAATCCGGAAGAAGGAGACGTCGGAAATAGTCCCGTCGCTCAGGTCGAAGAAGCTGAATTGTCCGCCCGCAACCGGCGTATCGAACAACGCCCGCGAAGTGGAAACGTGTCCCGGAAAGGTGTGGAGCAGGGGCGCGTTTCCGGGGCCTGCATATGTTCCGCCCGAACCGTACAGCTTGACCCCGGCGCCGCCCCGGATCAGAACCGCGTCAACGGGGTCGGAATCGGCAAGGGTGATGTGGCAGCCGTCGTTGTGGCGGTAGGCGTACTGCACGTTGGCGCCGCCACGCATGTTGTATTCCCACGTGTTGCCGTCCCAGTCGATACTGTTCATTTTCCCGTCCACGGGCGCGCTGGTGAAGCCGCGCACCACGCGGCAGTCGCGTACGGGAAGCTTGACGACCCGCAGGGGGGAGGGCGCATCCGGCGTTGCGGGAATGCCGACCCCGTCTGATTCGGCCCGGATCACCTCGATCGCCTGCAGTCCGGCGATAAACACCTCGGGCGTAGCGTCCGCATTGTTCCCGGATCGATTCGCGCTGCCTGTCAGACTGAGCCACGCCTCTCCCGTAGAGCCGGTGAGGAAATTCACTCCAAGCGGAATAAACGTCTCCGACGGCACGGATTCGACCTGAAACGAGTTCCATTCCCGCTCCGGCGTGTCAGCCGCGGGTTTTATCCGAACCCGCAGACCCATGCCTGTGTTGCCGCGCACCCGGGCTTCCAGACGATACCGGCGACCGGGTTGCAGCTGCAGTTTCTGGGTCGCGGAGCACCAGCAGCGCACCGGCGCAAAGGTGATGACGGAGCGGTCGCCCTCGCGATTAGCTTTGAACAGGTCTGGGCGCAGAAGTTTGGCATTATCGGCATAAAACGACCAGGCACGGGGGCGGTCGCCCTCCAACGCGGTCATTTCGGGATTTTCGAGCAGATTTGCTGTTTCAAAATACAGGGTGCCATATCCCCTGCCGTCGTCGTAGGTGCTGGTCGCATGTGGCGGCCAGACGCCCAGCGCGAACCCGCCAGCCTGATTGACGCGCACGATCTTCAGCGCCAGCAGTTCGCCGCGCCGCACTTTTGGTCGATCCAGAGCGGAGAGAGGGATGCGGATTTCCAGCGTCCACCCGGTTACTCCCTTACCCGCGTGCGCCTCCCAATCCGGCGTCCAGGGCGTTACGACGCCTCTCCGCAAACGAACCGCCTTGCGTACGCCCGCGGTATTCGCCTGCAACTGGTCTACATCCAGCGCGTCGCTTCCGCGAAAACAGATGCCGATACTGTCATCCTCCCACACCGGGCCGCCATCCGTCACCACCGAAGCCTTGATTGATTCCGGTTGCGGCTCTTCGCAGGCGATGCCGAGGTATAGCGCGGTCTCGTCGAAGCAAAGCCTGACCTCTGTTTTCTTTCCCGCCGCCTTAAAGGTATTGGGTTCGGTAAATCCGGTCAGGAGCAGCGCCTGCGTCCAACAGGGATCGTCCAGCGCCCCGTCCAGGCCGGGAGGCGTCTGGCAGCGGGGAAGCACCTCCTCGCCGGAGTGGACAGGACAGGCGAAGATGGAAACCGCGAGAATTCCCCCCAGGAACAACGCCGTTTTTTCAGGCAGTTTCTTCATTAGATTCCTCCGACATGAGCTTCAATAGGTTGACGCTTCTAGCGTTCGCCGGGAAGCACGATCCGCTCCTGTCCCCGCGCCAGCGGAAACATCGCAAATGCTTCCGCCCAGATGCCGCCGTCGATTTCACCGTGCCGACACGCGCCGGACTCGCGCGCACGGAATTCCATCATCAGCAGGTGATGCTGATAGGCGCTTTTCATATAAGAAGTCATAGGCGTTCCCGTATAAAGCTGCATCAGCCGCTTCTTCAATTCAAAAGCGTTTTTATCAAAATCGACGTAGAGGTCAGGCGTGAAACACTTGGTCTGCTTGCCGGAGATGGCTTCGTAAAAATAGAGACGGGGGCAATATTCCCCGGGGTGAATAACGCCTTCCCGGTCTACCAGGATTTTCTGCCGCTCGTCGACATAGCGGATAGTCAGGGAGCCGGTGGCGCGATGGTCGGGATGCTCGTCGATTGGCCAATGGGTGAATATCAAATCCGGTTGATGCCGGTCAAGAAAGGCCTTTACCACTCCGAAAGACGCCGGGGAATCTTCGACCGCATTCGCCTCGAACCCCAGCCATTCTGCTCCCGCTCCGGTCATTTGCGCGCTTTGGAGACCGGCGCTTCTACCGCCGCCATCCACCATGTTGCCCATGATGACGTCGTACCCCGCCCGGATCAGGTTAATGATCGCGCCTCCCGCCCCGAACTCCGCGTCGTCAGTATGTGCCGCCATTACCACGGCGAGTTTCCGCTTCTGGTTCATTAGCCGCTCCTAGAAAAACTGCAACAGGAAATCACTGATCCCAACAAGAACCCACGAATAATTCATCCGACTTCTGCTGTCGGCTCGCATGGCCGTCGAAATACAGCAGATTGAGGCCGCCTGAGTGGCGGGAAGAAACGTAAGGCTGCATGGTCGTGTTCCGCCTGATGTAAAACCAGGAGGCGTCACCCACCAAAAGCCATTGCGTCGGCTTGGCGATGCGAGACAGCTTGACCATCACCGCCGGAGGATAGGTGAAATCGGGGCTGTGATAGGCATTGATGCCATAGGGCGGATTCCAGCAGCCCTGCGCTTCCGGCGGCGAGATCGATTCCCCCTCTCCCCTGGTCGGACAGGAGAAGATTCCCTTTTGGCGGTAAAATAGCGGCTCTTCCAGTTGCTGCGCGATATGATCGTGCCAGGATAAATCATATGTATAGCCGGAAAGTTTGCAGTGGCGGGGAGGGATGAAGCTGCTCCATTTGTCTGCATAAGCCAGAAATCCCAGGTAAATCTGCCGGAGATTGTTTTTGCATTGAGTCTGCCTCGCCGACTCCACCGCCCGGTTCAACATCGGCAGCAGCAGTCCCGCCAGAATGCTGATTATGGCGACGACGACGAGCAGCTCCACCAAGGTAAAGCCTGCTTTTCTTCCCCTGCCGACAGAAGTCTCTCCATAGGAGGGAGTCATACTTGCGCCACCGGCACCAACACTTTTCGGATACAAGTTTTTCTCCTTTTCCTGGCAGTCCCGCAAAGCCTGCTGGCATGTCGTTATCCGGAAGGCACCATTGTCAATAATATCCAGCGCCTCGGTTCCATCTCTGTAAACAATTATGCCGTCAGGTATTTTTTTTCTGAAACCGCGCGGAACCGTCAAATGAACTTGATCCGGCTTCTCAGGCAGCAAGGCATGATAATATAAGGCGCTGGCATGAGAAACCACCGCCTGCACCTGCTCGTTGCGATCACGCGACCACAGGCACCAGCGGATAAATTCGGACTCAAGTGTATCCTCATATCCCGGCAGGCGATACAACCCCTTGGAAATATAAAGCCAGCTTCCCTTCAGGCGATACGCGCCCTGCTCATCCATGCCATACCCGACATGGCTTGCCTGTTTTGCCGTGAAATATCCGGACTGGGTTGCGGAAATCTCGGACAGAGCCTGTTTTTTGCCACGCAGTTTCATCAAGATTATGACCTTTGGCAAAATCAAACATTGTTCGGTAAAAAGCTGGCAATATCATAGTTTTTGTTAATCGACCTGACTTAATCTACCCCGCATTAACAGTTTTGTCAATCCGCATAATCAGCTAAGTTGCTTGCAAAAACTGTTAATAAAGAACATAAGCCACGTAATAATAAAGCATTAAGGCGATATAATATCTTTGTATATTTCTTTAAAATATTTGTTTGCATTTATTAAGATTAAGCATATACTTCTGGAATATTTATTAAAACATTCGACATTGCACTACGGAAAGGTCGTTTATGCAGACACTCGCCGACCAGACCATGCGACCGCCTGGGCGAAAGATCAAAGCCTTCGGTATTCATACCGTATTTGTCTGCCTGTTCTTTGTCCTGACGCTGGTCTACTTCGGCAGCGTTATGGGTTATGCCAATCTTTTTTCCACCCTGATGAAAACGTCGCATAACCTGCTGCTGAATACGGTTTTTCTCATTACCGCCATCTCTGTCCTGGCCGGTGCTTTCAGTTCCATCCTGGCCGAGTTCGGGGTGCTGGCGCTGCTTAACTGGGCGCTCGCCCCTATCGTCCGCCTGGGTTGGGGTCTGCCGGGCGCGGCCACGCTCGGCGCGCTGAGTACCTATATTTCCGACAATCCCGCTATCATCACCTTGGCCAAGGATCGGGGTTTTATCGCCTATTTCAAGGAATACCAGCGCCCCGCCCTGACGAATTTCGGCACCAGCTTCGGCATGGGGCTGATCCTGACCGCGTTCATGATTTCCCTCGGTTTTTTCCGGGAGGCGCTGATCGGTAACCTGGGCGCGATTATCGGCTCCATCGTCTCCACCCGGCTGATGATTTTTTTCGCCAGACGCGAGCTTCCCCCTCAGCCGCAGGAACAGGATAACGAAAAGGATTTCCTGGATTTCCGCTATATCCGCGATGGCAACCTTTTCCAGCGCATTCTGGACGCCGCGCTGGAGGGAGGAAAAAACGGCCTGGAAATGGGTATGCAGATCGTGCCGGGCGTGCTGGTGATCTGTACGCTTATCCTGATGTTGACCTTCGGCCCCGGCGAACACGGCTACACCGGTGCCGCCTACGAGGGCATACCGCTGCTGTCGCAGGCGGGGAATTACCTGAGCGCGCCGCTGGATATTCTGTTCGGTTTCCAGAATTCAGACGCCTTGGCGTTTCTCATCACCAGTCTCGGCGCGGTCGGCGCCGCGATGAGCATGGTGCCCAAATTCATCGCCGAAGGCATAGTTGGCTCCAACGAAATCGCGGTTTTCACCGCCATGGGCATGTGCTGGTCGGGATATCTCAGCACGCACATTGCCATGATGGACGCGCTGGGCTACCGCCGGTTGACGGGAAAAGCCATCCTGTCGCATACCATCGGCGGCCTGCTGGCTGGCGTCTCTGCCCACCAGATGTACGTAGCTGCTGTGATGCTCGGCTGGGTCTGAGGATAACGTCATGGCGCCTGCGATTACAGCGGAGGAACTTCTGGATTATCTCGTCTCAAGCACGCGGCTGATGCTGTGGTTTGCGCGGGACTGGAAAAGGAAAAATCCGGGCGAGCCTTTTGCTGACACCATCCGGCAGCGAACCGATATTTTCCGGCGCACTTCCCTGCACGAAGACCACGCCGACGGCAGCGCCGCCAACAAGGACAATCTCGAAAAGTGGGAAGAAGTGGTCGGAATGATCGCGGCAATCCACGAGGAAACCCTCGCCGCGCCCGATTCTTCGGAATTCGAGGACAGGGTGACTGTCGAACTGATGCCCTATTTCCGCGGTCGCATCGACCGGGATCTGCGCGACTACGGGAACCGGGTCGATGTCAGAAATTACCAATGCGGAAGCCTGCGCTACAACCTCGAACCGGCGGAAGACGGAAAGAGGATAGGTTTTCATATCGCCAACGCCTGTTACCCCGAATCTCCATTTGCCGATCCGGCCTACTTTCCCCGCTGTTTCCTGGAACTGTTCACGCAGGTGGAGGAGAAGTTCGGCGTTACCGAAATCGGAACCGGCACCTGGCTGAATTCTCACCCGCGCTGGCTCGCGCTTTTTCCCCGTGCCTGGCACGAAAATCTGAGCCAACCCGGCGTCGACGTCCGCGGTCATTATGGCTTTTGGGGACAGTTCATCACCGCGCGCAAAACCTTCAACCACAAACTCGGCAAACAGATGAGAGCCACCGGGGAATTCCCATATGCCACCCGCTCCTCCTGGTGCCTGATTGCCGACCTGCGCCGCCATCTCTGCGAAAATTTCGCCGTCTGAATGCAGAAATCACCTTCCGTAACCAATGTGGCTTCGCCCACAACCCATATTTAATCATGCGCCGCACTCAAGAAAATTCCTTACGATCACAAGCAGTTATGTTTTTTGCCAAAAGGACAAGCCTGAAGGCAGCGTTCGATTTGCATATCGGCGTGATTCGGTCGATTGTAGCAGCGCACCTGAATCGGATCTTTTAATGCCAGCGCTTGATCGCGGGCGGCATCGTCCAGCGCGTCAGGCACGGGAAGTTTCGGCAGACGCCATCCGCCCAGCGCCGAGCCTTCCCCTTCCACCATCCCCATGACCCGCGCCCATTCGCATCTCGCATCGCAGCGCGCGAACACCGGATTGCCCTTTTCGCCCTCACGCGCCGCCTGCGGTTGGGCACGATCGGCATTCAACGCCTGCACTGGGCAGGCTTCCGCGCAGGCGCGGCAACCTTCCGGGCAGGCTCCGGTCACTGCCGGCGGAGCCGGAAGTTCCGCGCTGGTCAGGACAAATGCAAATCGCTGGCGGGGGCCGAAACGGGGACTGATAAGAAAACCGCTTTTGCCCAGGAACCCCAAGCCCGCAGCGGCGGCATATGGCGCTTGCGCGCGGAGATCGGGAAGGAAACTCACGTTATTGTTTACTCGTCCTTTTGAGTCGGCATCGACGTCAAACAACGGCGCAGCCTCATGACCGCGCGCCAGCAGCGAGGAAGCGATATCCTGCGCCGCCCAGAACGATTCCCGCATGGCCTGGTAATTCACCTGCTGGTACGACACGCCGCACGCGGCTTCCTGCCTGCCCGCCAGTTCCACCGTACGCAAAGGCAGTTCCGCTCCCACGACGATCAGCGACTTCGCGGTCGGCATGAGGGCTTGCAACTCTTCCCGCCGCGCCTGCGGCAGGTCTTCCAGCCTGACCGAACCGGCCAGGTCGAGCTGCGGATGTTGCCCGTTATCCACATCAAGCAACGCGGACAGGTTTTCCTGCGCGCGGAATTTGTCGGGGAAGATGTGCTCGAACTTCTCCAGCGGCGCATCGGTGGCCAGCGAGAGAATCACCCCGTTTTTGCTCCAGCCGGTCAGGTCGAAGGCAACCTTGCTGATGCCGGCTGCATCCTGCCAGGCTTCGTAACCCTCGTCGTCCAGATAGCGGGCGAGGTCGATAGAGCCGATCATCAGGCGACCGGAGGTAAGTTGCCTGTAAGGGGGCAAGTTTTTGGCGACTAAAGGGTTTTCCTCGCCGACGGCGAATTGCGGAAGCGAATGGCCGATGCAGACCACCCATTTGAACGACTTGAAAAAATCGTCCACGCGGAAACCTTCGAGAAAATTGGGACTGATCGCTTCTGCAAAAGATTTGAGCGGGATAACAGCCACCCGGTCAGCTCCGGCGGCTGCGGCACGTGCCAGTATGCCTTGTTTCAATTCCGGCCAGGAAGCGGTTGGCGCGGCTTTCTTGCGCAAGGGACCGGGAGCTTTTTTCTTGTCCCACCGGCGTACGGGTTTTGACATGCAGAATTTGAAGGAAGAGCACATGTATCCCGCCGAGCCCGCGACGATGCGCTCGACGCCGCTATCGATGGCTTTGTAAATGCCCTGCTCATCCAACTTGTCGCGCCTGGCCAGTTCGCGCATGTCGAGGTGGCACTGCTCCCCCCAGAAGCAGCGCCAGCGGTTGATATTGGCGTATTCAAAACGCTTGCCCTCGATTTCAAAAGAGACGGTCGCGGGTGACAGCAAGGCGTCTGTTTTGTAGTTTTCTCCCCAGCAGGCTTTTTCGCACAGCTTGCAGCGGTCGCAGAGAGGCTCGCCGTCGTAAAGGGGATCAGCCACCAGCGGCGCAGAGGTGAACACGGAGACTATCCGCTGGCGCGGGCCGTATTGGGGCGACATCACCATGCCGTGCCAGCCGTATTCCCCCAGCCCCGCCGCGACAAAGGCGTTCATATGGCTGAAGGTGGCGGCGTGGTCGAAGTCGACGCCGTCCTGCTTGCGGTGATGCCAGTAATAGGTGCAGGAATACGGGACGGTAGGATGTCCCTTATGCTCCAGGAACTTCGCCATCCGGAAAGCCAGGGTGTCCAGCTTGGGAATCATGCCGATCTGGAAGGCGCCGGGATAATTGCTATTGGGTTCGGCACCGAAATCGATGGAGGCGTCAGGATGATGGATCGCCATGACGATCACCGCCTGCGCTTCGGGGAAATGCGCCTGCGGCCGCAGCTTGGCCGGGGCTCCCTCGTAACGGGAAACCGGCGCGATGCCGACCAGATCCGCCCCTTCCAGCAGCGCGTAAGCCTTGACCGCGGCGGTCAGTTCCTGTTCACTGGTTTTCATTTTATTCTCCCATGCTGAAAAAACTGGCAAGTTCCTTTTTGTGTGTTATGATTTAAGAATATCCCCTTGGAAATGCTTTGCAATCGTACTTATGTTTTATAAAGGGTAATATTGTGCGCGAATCATGGGAGAGAGTGGTCTATCGTCCGGAACTGGGAAAGTGCCCGGTTCCGGTGGGATTGCGTTCGGTCGGTCATGCCGTTTTCGTTCCCGGTAAAATCACGGCGGCGCGCCGGATAAACTTTATCCAGGTGTTGTGGACGGTCAGGGGAGAAGGGTATGTGAGGATCGGCGCTCATGACTACGCGCTTGGGGAAGGATGGGCGGCTTTCTGTTTTCCTGACAGTCCGCACTCGCTATGCGCCGGGAAATCGGATTGGGAATACCGCTGGTGCACCGTTGACGGCACCCACGCGCTTTCCCTGACCGAAAGCTTCGGCATCGGCAGGGTTCCGTTTCACGCCGGTTCGTGCAAAATCGGTTTGTTCAGTGAAATGGCCAGGTCGCTGGAGGAAGCTTCCTTTGAAAGCGGATTACGGGGCGGGTCGCTTGCCTATGGCTTGCTCTCATTATTGGCAGGCATCAGCCGCGCAACCGGAGGGAGATACGCCGATGCTTACTGGATAAAAATTCTCGACGGCATCTCCGCCTCGGTTTGCGATCCGGACTTGTGCATGAAAAGACTGACGCGGGATACGGGGCTCAGTCGTTTTGCCATTCACCGGATGTTCCTGCAGCGCCTGAACACCTCGCCCAAACGCTACATCGACGCCCTGCGGTTGCGCAAGGCGCTGTCGCTGTTGCGGGAAACCGGACTCGCCATCGAGGACGTGGCGACGGAAACCGGCTTCGCGAACGCCAACTACTTCGCCAAGTTCATCCGCCGCAAGACCTCTTTTTCCCCGTCGCAATTCCGGCAGGCGGGAACTGTTCCGTGAGGACAAGCAGAGGCGCACGCCATTCCCTCGCGCTTGCAGCCGATTTTTTCCAGGCAACTGCCCTGAGTCACATCCGTTGTCGGCCCAAAACTGACCCGTACCCGTGACAATACCTCCGCGCAGTAGCCGCAGGCGTCGCATTGCCGCGAACACGAGGTGACGCGCTCGTGCCAGTCGGCGGGAAAGCGGGTGTTGTCCAGGATTGCGTTCCCCAGCAATGCGCCGTGCCCCGGCTCCAGCAGATCGAGGATATTTCCCGCGTGCCGACCGCGCACGTAAGCGCTCAACACCTGGCGCGGACGCGGGTGCATCCGGGTGGCGAGTTTGGCGGTGTCAAACCAGCGCTCGTAATGCCGCAAATCCTCGGGGCGAATCCAGTCGTTGGCCAAGAGTCTTTTTTGCGTCTCCGGATTATCCAGAAACTCCCAGCACGGCGCGGGATATTTCAGCGGCACGTTTTCCGTCTGCGCCGCCTCGCTTTCATGCGCCACGAGATTATCGTGAAACGACTGGAACGCGCAATCCCGCAAACAGCCGCTGTTGGCCAGCAGATGCAGCGACTTGCCGTGATTGTCGCACCATGTTTTGAGTTGCTCGATTTCACCCGGACACCGGTTCAATTCGCGACGCAGATAATACCCGTCAAAAAAAGGCGCGAGGTATTCCATGGCTCGTTCCGAGCCGACGCGCATGTTGACAGATGCGCGCACCTTGACCTCCGGAACCGATTCCCGCAACACCCGCGCGACGAAGGGCGAGGTGGTGGTTACTGCCGAAAGGCCGCAACTATCGCGCAGTTCGCTCACGGTCTTGACGGTTTCGCGGGCAAAGGCGGCGCTGATGCCGTTTCCGCCGTAACAGGCGGCATTGAAGAGGAGAACAAGGTCTATTCCCAATCCAGACAACTCGGCCAAATCCTCCCGCATAACCGCCTTTGCCTCTTCGACGTTCCAGCCGTCTCCCCGGCCCAGCGGCGAACGACCGCTCGCCTGGCCGGGGAGGGCAAAATACACTTCCGCCACGTGAGGACGGAAATCGCGCACCATTTCGACGGTGGAATCGTCCTCATCGGGTAACTGGTAACCGATGGCAAAGCGCATAGCCTACTCCCTGTCTGTAAGGTTCGCGTCCTGATTCGGCAATACCCCGCGCCATCCGTCGCTGCCCAGTGGCGTCATTTTCCAGGCCTTTTTCCGGCGGAAGGGATTTTCGAATTTTTTCGTCAGAACGCCTTTTTCCTCCAGGTGGATCATGCAGGCGCGCATACAGCCGCGCGCTCCCTCCAACGCCGGATTATGGCCTTCGACCGAGCCATAATTCATGGCTTTGAAAATTTCCGGACCTCCGGTGTATTGTCCTTCGAACTGATCGGGCTTGTGCGTGGGCTGGAAAAAGGGGTTATAGTCGGGATTGCCGCCGCGATAGGCGATGGAACACTTGATGATATCCAATTTGCCCCATTCGATTTTTCTGCCCGCCACGGTGACAGAGTCGGTTTCCGTGGTGGAGATGGCCTTGCCGGAACACTCGGCCGCACACCTCATGCAGCGGTCGCAGATTTTGCCTTCAAACAACGGATCCGGTTCCAGCGGCGCATCGGTCAGGAGCGCCACCAGCCGCTGGGAGGGGCCGAACTCCGGCGTCAGGAACATTTTACTGTAGCCGATTTCGCCCAGCCCCGCCGCGAAAGCCATGATCCGAAAGTCAGGCATCACGTCGGGAAAAGGCAGTCCCTCGCGCACCGGGCGGCTGCGTTCCGGGGTCTCTTTCTGGGTAATGAAACTGATGCTGGCGCCGCAGTGCATATTCGGAATCGGCGCGGCTTCGTAACCGTGATCCTCGATCCGGCAGCAGACTTCCCGCAAGGTCACCGGCATCTGCACCAGATTAAGGTGCCCGTATCCCATGCCGGTATAGGACATGAAATACGTCCCTTCCTCTATTCCCCGCAGATAGCCGCGGGGAATGCGGAACGCCAGCACGATCAGCGCCTTGGCGTCGGGAAAAATATACCGAGGATCCTGCTGTTTGGGAGCGCCTTCAAAACGATCCATCGAGGCAATGCCGCACAAATCCGCGCCTGCCTCCCGCGCCATGTCCTTTACCATTTGCGAAGTAAGCATTTTTTTCTCCTCTGCTTGTTTTTGCTAAAAGTGGAGCCAGATTATCATGATAATTATCTTGACAATCAGCCCTTCGTCCAACATAATGGAATGACGTCATATCTCATTCAAGGATACTGCACATGATTCAGGTTGTCAAGCGAGTCTTTAAGATTATTGAAGAATTGCGGAAGGAAGAATCTCTTTCATTACGGGACTTGAGTGCCCGCGTGGGACTGAACAAAACCACGGTGCATAATATAGTTAAATCGTTGATAGATTTAGATGTTATAGTAAATAAAGGCAATGGAGTTTACGCCCTTGGCTCTGCCTTGGAGCGATTGGGGGCAAGGCGCATTTCTGCGGTCGAAATCGCCTCCGCCGCATCCACTATTATTGAATCGGCGAGTGAACAAGCTGGCGAAACTGTGATTGTAGCCATTATCAAGGGAGTGGAACTTGTAGTCATTGCCGAATGCGAATCCAGGCAGGCGGTAGTAGTGCGGCCGGAAACCTATCGGAAAGGTTTGTTTTACGAATGGGCAACAGGGCGGGTTTTGCTGGCTCATGTTCCGCCTGAAACGCTGGAAAAGTTGTTGGAAACTCACGGCTTGCCGACCACCTGGCTGGAAGCAAATAACAGCCGGGAACGCATGGAAGCCGCGCTGGAGCGGGTGCGGCGGGACGGATACGCCACCAGTTCCGCTGCGAATGGTTCGACCCGCAATCTGGCTGTGCCGGTCAGGGCGCCGGACGGAACCGTGGTGGCTGCGCTGGGAATCGTGCTGCCCTCCTCGCGCTGGGACAGTAAGCGGCTGGAAGAAGTCAGAAATAAACTTGTACAAAGCGCCAGTCAAATCAGCGCAAGGTTGCTATCCATACCCTGATTTTTTTTGAAGAAAAAGAGTTTTTTGAAATAAAAGTCCCTATGTTATCCGGCTGAAAAATAACTTCAAGATTCTGGCCAGCGGCGACCGGGGGACCGAAGTGAAAAATCTTTTCCGAAATCTGAGGATAGGCGAGGAACGCCGCTTGGGCGAAACGAAATTTTGCGACGCCCGTCACCAGTTGTCGGCGGTGCTTTTGCCGGACAATGAATTCGTTATCCTGGTTCCTTAGTTTGAGTTTCGTATTTTTTTCTTTCGCATATGTAAACGGTACGATCCATGTTTTCGCAAGGTGCGGTTAATTGCCAGAGTCACGAAAAATATCTCCCTCTCACCTTATAAGGGGAGAGGGAACTTGGTTTCCGGCTTGCAACGATTTCCGGAAAAGTGCTAAACTCGAAATTAGAGGGTGTGTGAAAAGTCGGATTGCCGCATCCGGTACTGCCCCGGAGTTGTCCCCGTAGCCTGCCTGAATACGCGGGAAAAATACTTTTCGTCGCGATAGCCGGAATCCCGCGCCACGGCTACCAGCTTGCGGTCGGTGAGACGCAATAGTTCCTTAGCCTTCTCCAGGCGTATCCCGGCCAGGTATTCCATTGGAGACTGTTTCAGCTCCTCGCGGAACGCCCGGAACAAAGTCGTGCGGCAGACGTGCAACGCCCTAGCCACTTCCGACACGTTCATAACGATTTCGGGAAAACCTTCAAATAACATCTGGGCCTGCATAACCAGTGTGCGTGTGGGATTCGCAGGAGCAGAGTCATCCGTGGGCGCATTTACCGCCGACAGCCAGGCGAAAAATGAGGATAACACGGCAGAGGGGGAATATTTCTCGGGGCGGCAGAAACGGCAGAACAATTCTTCCATAGTCCGGCGCACCCCTTGCCCGTTGGTCGGCCGCCAGGCTGACTTTTCCGCCGATAGGCCCAACGCCCTCCCGGCCGCCGCCGCGCCATCTCCGATCAGATGGCACCAGAGCAACTGCCAGGGGCGGGAAGGATCCTGGCGGTAGTGCGCCTCAACACCTGGCCACAAGCAAAACATATCGCCCGCGCGCAGAGGATATTCGCCGCCGCCGGTTTTTATCAGGCCGCAGCCCTCTAATACCAGATGCGGGCCGACGTGGACGGGAACAAACTCACGCACCGGCGTGTCGTCGAGCAGAAGCTTGCCCATGCGCAAAATCCACACCGAAGCGCCGGGCGGCGGTTGCAGCAGTGAGCGCTGGAAACTTTCCCTGAGGCCTTTCATGCAACAAATATACACCACATATGGAACCAAAGTCAAATAGCCGCTGCTTGCATCCGCGGCATATACAGCATAAATTACCGTTAACAAGGAGAAACCATTATATCGACTTTAACAGCGGCAACAAATTTTACACACACGCAGGAGAGCAGGACATGATTGTCGAACCTGGAATAAAAGACGAGTTGCGCTGGTTTTATGAGGCACGCTTCGGCATGTTCGTCCATTTCGGCCTTTACTCGCTGCTGGGGAGAGGGGAGTGGGTGCAGTATCATGAGGGTATACCTCGCGCGGAGTACGGAAAATTATGCGGAAAATTCAATCCCAGTCGCTTTTGCGCGGAAGAATGGGTGGGGCTGGCCGAGGAAGCAGGTGCGAAATATATTGCAGTCACCGCCAAACACCACGACGGATTCTGTCTGTTCGATTCCGTGCTGACGGATTTTAAAATCACCAACACGCCATTCAAACGCGATCTGATCGGAGAATTGGCTCAGGCCTGCCAGCGGCGCGGTATGAGGATTGTATTCTATTATTCACAGCCGGACTGGCACCATCCGAATTACCTTCACCACCCCGGAGCCTTCAAGGATCTGCCCCATCCGCCAGCAAACGACAGGCCGGACTGGCCGGCTTACGTGAAATACTACATGGGGCAGGTCGAGGAGCTATGCACCAAATACGGACGCATAGACGGTATCTGGTTCGACGGTTCGCACAAGACGGTGGAGGAATGGCGGGGTCGCGAGATTTACGCCCTGATCAAACAGCACCAACCCCACGCTGTTGTCAACGACCGGGGGCGTTGCGGGGATTTCTTCACGCCGGAGCGCTCCTTGCCGGAAGACCTTACCGATTTCATGTTTGAGGCCTGCGAATCCATCAGCCCGAGTTCCTGGGGTTATCAAGGCGATACGGCCTCCTATTCCGCGCCGTATCTGCTCGACAGCCTGATCAGGATGGCTTGTGCCGGGGGTAATTACCTGCTGAACGTAGGGCCGACCCCCGACGGCAGGATACCAGAAAACCAGGCGCGGGTCATGCGTGTGATCGGACAATGGCTTAAAATAAACGGAAATGCAATATACCATACCGACCCGGTTCGCCTCAGCCCTCCACGGAAAAAGTCGCCCAAAGTGAGGTTTCTCGACGAAGAAGGTGTTGTCGTGCGCAAGCGCATGCTGGAAGAATTCGACTACAGACCGCTGCCCGCCGAGGATTTCGGCTTTACGCGAACCGGGGACAGGCTTTACCTTCATTGCCGGAAATGGCCGGAAATCGATCAGTTCACCGTGCCCGGAATCAAGTCCGCGCCGACAAAGGCCAAGCTGCTTGCCTCAGGAGAGGAAATTGCATTCCGGGTGGACGGCGACGGACTGGAACTTAGCGGTCTGCCACCCGCTCCTCCCGGAGCATTACCGCAGGTTATCGAATTTACCTTTTCCAAACCGCCGAGGCTGGACGTTACAGCTAATCCAGTCAAGGAAACTGTTCTCTGCCGGATAAGCGAAAGCGGCGCGACAGAACTGCCGGCCGGGAAAGCGGAATTCACCGGTTATGGGGTCAAAGGCACCAAACTGCGCCTCGTCGTGGAAGGGGAACGGGAAATGATCGACGGCTGGTGGGTTCCGGAGCAGGAAGCGCACTGGCGGGTTTATTGCCCCCGGGCTGGCGCGTACACGCTAAGCGTGCTGGGCGGATGCGCAAAAAACGATACCGGCGCGGTCATCAGAATCGCGGGGGCGGGCAGTCAGGAACTAAAAGTTGACATGCCGCCGCTGTCGGATGACGGCGGATTCAACCTGGCAGAAGCCGGCATAATCGAACTTGCCGTCGGGGAGTCGGTTATCGCTGTCAATCCCGCCAAGCTGAAATGGGGCTATATTTTCGGGCGAATAGAAAAACTCATACTGGAGCCGGTGACGCAATGAGAGAGACATAAATACCGTAACGCCCTTGTCATCCTCTGACAAGGGCGATAATTTTGGCACGGGAAACGAACCCAGGCGAAAAAGCAGGCCTTGCTTTCTGGTATTCCAGAATCACACAAGTCCCCAATTGACATGATTTTGACAGGGAAGTCCTTCGGTTATATCCTTGCCGGGAAAAGACTTTCGGCGAAACAATCGACAATCGTTTCATAATCTCATTCTGAAATGGCAGTAGCAGTAAAGGCCACAGATGCAGGCAATATAATCCACTCAATGGCAGCCTTCGAAACCACCTATTGATCCAACCCGACACGCGCGCTTGTTGCTGCATCGCTGGCCGGCTTACTGCTTCCGATTCGAGGTACGCCTCGCGGACAACTCATCCTCCGCCTGATTTATCCTGACGCAACGGCTTTTCTCACAGCGCGTCGATGAACTAGCTACCCCAGTCAGGGCTATCGCATTAAAATCCCCCTCTCCCCCTCAGGGGGCGAGGGAACTTGTTTTGCCCTTCAATGAAGCTTTCACGGTAAAGTGCAGATGCCACCTGGGCGTATTAATTCCCGAAACACAGCTATGTTTAATGCGATAGCCCTGCTACCCCAGTGCATTCTGGTCACTATACTATTGTAATGCGCCATAAGATGCTTATAATATTGTCGTTGATCTTAGCCCGTGCAGGAAAATTACAAGCGAGCGAAAAATGATCTTTCAAAACATGCCTGACCTGAGCGGTAACGAACGTAAATATGTGCTGGACTGCATCGACACCAACTGGATTTCCTCGATGGGCAGTTACATCACCCGGTTCGAGGAATCTTTCTCCGCCCTCTGCGGCTGCCGCCATGGTGTTGCCTGCGCCAACGGCACTGCCGCGTTGCACCTGGCCTTCGCGGCGTTGGGGATCGGCTTCGGCGACGAGGTGATTGTGCCGGATTTCACCCTGATCGCCGATTCCAACATGGTGATACTGGCGGGGGCGAAACCGGTCTTCGTCGATGTGGATCGGGAAACCTGGTGTCTGGACCCGGAAAAAATCGAAGCGGCGATAACCCCGCGCACCAAGGCTATTCTCGCCGTGCATATGTACGGCCACCCCTGCGACATTGACAGGCTGCAAGCCATTGCCGACAGTCACGGGTTATTGCTGATCGAGGACGCGGCGCAGGGGCATGGCACGGAATATAAAGGTCGGCAGGTCGGCGGCTTCGGCCGGGTCGGTTGTTTCAGCTTTTACGCCAGCAAGACCCTCACTACCGGCGAGGGCGGCATGGTAGTGACTAACGACGAAGAAATCGCCCAGCGCCTGCGCCTGTTGCGCAGCCACGGGTTCGAGGGCACGGGGCGGCAATACGTCCACCGCGTACTCGGGTTCAACTATCGCCTGACCAATCTCCAAGCCGCGATCGGTCTGGCGCAGACCGAGTGTATCGCGGAGAAAGTGGCGCGCAAGCGGGAGATTGCCAAGCAGTATTCAGGCCTGCTCAAGGGGTTGCCCGGCCTGCTTCTGCCGACGGAAAAAGACTGGGCCAAGTCAACCTACTGGAATTACACGGTGGTGATCGAGGATGATTTTCCGGCTTCCCGGGAGGAAGTCGGCGCCGCCTTCGACGCGGCGAAGGTACAGACGCGGATGCCGTTTAACGCGCTGCACCGGCAGCCGGTATATGTCGAGGGACGCGATCCGCGTTTTCCCGCAACCGGCGGGAATTTCCCCGTGTCGGAATGGTTGAGCGACCGCGCCCTTTGCCTGCCGTCGGGCGTGGGGCTGACTGCCGCCGAGGTTGAAACCGTAGCCGGGGTGTTACGCAAATTCAGCGCTTGACAAGGAGAAAGCTTGAGACCCGAGGGCAAGAAGGTGTCGGTGGTGCTTCCCACCTATTGCGAAAAGGACAATATCGTCCCGCTGATCCACGGCCTTCACGAAAATATCGCCGCGCCGCTGGAGATTATCGTGGTGGATGACGCCTCGCCCGACGGCACCGCCGACGTGGTTGCGGCGCTCGCCGATCCGGACGTTAAGCTGATCCGGCGCAAGGCGCGGGGACTGGCGGCGGCTTTCAACCGCGGGATTATCGAAAGCACCGGCGACATCATCTGCTGGATGGACGCCGACACCTGTATGCCGCCGGAAGTGCTCAGGCAGATGGTGGACAAACTGGACGAATACGACATCGCCATCGGCTCCCGCTACGCCGAGGGCGGCAGCGACAACCGCGCGTGGGTGCGCGTGACTTCCAGCCGGATGGTCAACGGCTTCGCCCGCTGGCTGCTGGGCGGCGGCATCGGCGACTATGACAGCGGCTTCATTGCCATCCGGCGCGAGGTCTTCGACCACGTCACCATCATGCCCTACGGCTACGGCGAATATTTCATCGAGATGATCTGCGACGCCCATCGTTCGGGTTTGAAAATCACCGAAGTAGGCTATGCCTTCAAGGATCGCACCGAGGGCTTCAGCAAATCCATGCCTTCCCTGTTTTCGTTCATGCGCACGGGCACGCATTATTTTTACCGCATCGTCAAGGTCTGGTCGCGACTGGGGGGAAAGTGATTTGTTTGGCGACCTGGCTGTCACTACCCCGAATTTTGTCCGGGAAGACGCGCGCGGTCTGTTCGTGGAAATCCTGAACGGCGGCGGCTGGGAAACCGTAATCCACGGCTCCATGCAGACCGGCGCCGAGCTGGGGAATCATTATCACCGCGACTGCAACGCTTTCTTCTACCTGTTGCGCGGCGAGGCTGAGGTCAGCGTCAGGCAGATTGACGAAAACTCCGTCCGAGTCGCGAAATTACAGGCCAGGGAAGGCGTCTGGTTCAAGCCGCTGGAAACCCACCGCATAGTTTTTCTCGCCGATGCGGATTTTCTTCTGCTGAAAGACAAACCCTTCGACAAGGACGCGCCGGATTTGCATCCCTGCCCGGTTTCCCCCGCAGAGGAACAAGCGTGAATAACGACGAATATGGCAGGATGAGGGACTGCGAGGAGAACCACTGGTGGTTCCGTGCCTTGCACCGCTATCTTTTGCGCTTTATCCCGGAAACGCGGGAGCCGAAAAAGGCTTTAGACATCGGCGCCGGTACGGGCGGGCTGATGCTGAAACTGCGGGAGCGCGGTTATGCCTGCACGGGCGTTGACCTTTCTCCCCTGGCGGTGGAATCGTTGCGGGAGAGAGGCTTCGTCGATTCCCGCGTGGCCGACGCCAACTCGCTGCCGTTTGCGGAAAACAGTTTCGATCTGATCACCTGCATTGATATTTTCGAGTGCGAGGAAGTCGACCCGCCGCGCGCAATCGCCGAGGCGGTGCGCGTACTCAAGCCGGGAGGACAGGGAATTTTTCAGATGCCTGCTCACCAATGGCTGCTCAGCGAACATGACCGCGCCATCCATTCCGTGCGGCGGCTGAATCTCAGGCAGTTCAAAGCCTTGTTCGATCTTCCGGAAATCAGGATCGAAAAAGCGACTTATTTTTTCTGCTTTTTATTTCCGTTGATGGCGGCGTGGAAACTGCTGAATCCGCCGCGGGACAAGCCGCGGGATGAAGCCGTGTCTGATGTGACTATGCCCAATGCGGCGGTAAACGCTTTGCTTTCGATTCCCTGCTGGCTGGAAAGCAGGTTGTTGCCGACACTGCCGCTGCCGATGGGAACTTCCGTCTGCGCCGTAATCAGGAAGATCTGATGGGACTGCTGGAAAATTTTGAAAATACCGGATTGCACCGCTGGCTGAAATATCGGTTAAATCAGCGCCTGATAGAGTTTCTGCGCCGCGAGGCGCTGGCGGGAAAAAGCGGGGCGGTGGTGGGAGAGCTGGCCTGCGGTTCCGGCTACGGGGCGCACCTGCTGGCGCAACTGCCGGAAGTCGGGCGCAGCGTGGCGATGGATATTTCGCGCGAGTTGCATGACCAGGCGAACTTTTCCGAATTTTCCGCAGAATTTATTTTAGGCGACTTGTATAATCCGCCTTTCGAGCCGGAAACCTTTGACCTGACCTGGAACAGTTCCGCTATCGAGCATTTTCCCGATCCTGCCGGAGCTATCCGCAAAATGGCGGAACTGACTAAACCGGGAGGATTCGTCTTTGTGGGCATACCCTATTTTTATGGCCCGCTGGCCAGTTATCACGTCGCGCCAACCGAGGCCATGCGGGAATGGCTTGGAAGACCGTATACAGACGCAGAGCTGGGCGGCATGATGAGAAATTGCAGGCTTGCACCGGTCAGGCGGATTGTGTATTTCTTCCGGTTTTTTCTGGGTCTGCTTGCCCGGAAAGTTATAAGCTAAAAAAGCATAAATTACTTTTTTAGCTTATAAATAGCCCTCAACCCGACTTTTTACACACCTTCCAATGTTACCAGGTAACGACCAGTTTTCCCGAAAGCTGGCGGTCGAGCTGGTCGCGGTCGGCGTCTATCATCATCCGCACCAATTCCTTGAAACCCACCTTCGGCGCCCACCCCAGTTTCTCCCGCGCCTTGGCCGGATTGCCTTCCAGATGGTTGACTTCGACCGGTCGCAGATAGTCCGGGTCGAACTCGACATATTCCCGCCAGTCCAGACCGGCATAGCCAAACGCCTCCTCCAGGAATTCCCGGACGGTGTGGGTCTCTCCCGTGGCGATTACGTAGTCCTCGGGTTTGTCCTGTTGCAGCATCAGCCACATCGCCTCCACGTAATCGCCGGCAAAGCCCCAGTCGCGCTTGGCGTCGAGGTTGCCCAGGTAGAGTTTATCCTGCAGTTTGCGTTCGATGCGGGCAATGGCGCGGGTGATCTTGCGGGTGACGAAGGTCTCGCCGCGGCGGGGAGACTCGTGATTGAACAGGATGCCGTTGCAGGCGTAAATGCCGAAACTCTCGCGGTAGTTGACGGTGATCCAGTGCGCGTAAAGCTTCGCGGCGGCGTAGGGGCTACAGGGCGCGAAGGGAGTGGTTTCGCTTTGCGGCCGCTGGGGAAAATTGCCGTACATCTCCGAGGTTCCGGCCTGGTAGAATTTCGTGGCCACCCCGGAATCACGAATCGCCTCCAACAGCCGGATGGCACCGATGGCGGTGACGTTGCCGGTGTATTCGGGAATGTCGAAACTGACGCGGACATGGCTTTGCGCGGCCAGGTTATAGACTTCGTCGGGTTTGATGGCTCCCATCAGCTTGGTCAGGTTGGTGCCGTCGGAGAGGTCGCCGAAGTGCCGGAACAGCCGCGCCTCGCGCCGGTGCTCGTCGCGGTAGAGGTGGTCGATCCGGGCGGTGTTGAAGGTCGAAGTCCGGCGGACGATGCCGTGTACCTCGTAGCCTTTTTGCAGCAGCAGTTCGGTCAGATAAGAGCCGTCCTGCCCGGTGATGCCGGTGATGATGGCTTTTTTCACAGTTGCGCCCCTTCCTCTATTGCCGATAGTTTCCGCCAAACCCGGTACTGTCCGAATTCGGCGACTTTGCGGAAATTATGTCGGATGTAATCATCCATTTTACGGCACCCCTGTTTTGTACCCCAAATCATGTATTCCACCCGATGCTGTTCCATTTCGGCAATAGCAATATCAACATCCCTGTCAGTGTGAATAGAAGGATGAATATAAGGGTAACGCGTGGGATTCTTGAGATCGCAGATATGATAGATCACCATATCGTAGGAATAGCAGAGCACGTATCGGTTGGAGCCGATGTTCTCCAGATATTTTTTCAGGTCGATCACGGCCTGGTGCTGTTGCTTGTCCTTGAAACTGACCGGCCCTAAAGCGGATTGGATGGGACGGTCACGCCGGTAGCATTGCAGGGCGGTGGCCGACAGATTCTTCGCGCCCCAGAATGCAAGTCCGAAAACAATCAGCAAAGCGAAAACCCTCGCGGTTTTTCGCCCGCAGACAAAAAGGTTTTCCAGCCCTGCCGCCAGCAGGATGAACATACCGAATATCACCATGGTGAATTTATAAGGCGCGGCGAGATACAGCACCGACGCCCATACCGCCAGGGAAAGCAGCCACAGCAGAAAATATTCGGCCAAGCGCTCACGCTCCCCGTGTTGCCGCCATAATAAAAACAGCCCCAGGATTAACGCCAGCGGAGGAGCCGCGTACATGATCTGCTGCTGCAGCCAGATTGACATAAGGGTGGGGGAATGAAGCAATGTGTCGTAAGGAAAGTGGCTTACCGAGGTGCGGAAATACGGATATGATGCCAGGAACGTGTGCGAATAAGAGAACTTCCGGACAATGGTTTCCTGGTAAAAAGCGCCGAAACTGGACAGACTGGCGATCAGCGCTGCCAGCCCGGCGCAACCAAGCAGAAAGCCAGAGGACAGGTAGACCAGTTCCCGCAAGGGTCGTCGCCATTCTTTGCGTTCGATGATGAACAGGCGAAACGCGAACCAGACCAGAATAGCCAGGCCGACCATTCCGCCCTTGACAATGTGGGACTCCAGTACGCAGAGCAGAAAAAAACCGGCGGTGATCCAGCCCCATCTGTTTTCACGATGCCTGACAGCGTACAACATGCAAAACAATACCGGGAACCAGAAAAAGGTCGACAGGCGGTGATGGGAATAAACGAAAAACGGAAGTTGGGAAAAGGGAATCAGGGCTCCGCACAGACAAGCCAGCCAGGGACGGATACGGAAGTATGAAAGCATGAACCAGGTCGCGCCTATCGCAACCGCCACGGTCAGCAGCAACATGGTGATTCGCGCCGTGTACATGGTGGGAGGGAAAAAGTGAAAAACGGCTCCCAGCAGCCAACTGTTCAGCGGCTCAAGGTGCTGCGAGAGATCGAGATAGAGCCGCTCGCCCTGGTTAAGCCTGATGGCATCATGAAAGAAAAAGGCTTCATCGACGCAAACGTAATCGGTGAGGTGCAGGCACAGGGGCAGACAGGCGAATATTATGATCGCAAACCAGACGCGTAGGTTTGACATTTGGGTTCCTATTAATTTGCAGAGTACCGGTAATTCCCCGACAAAATCAGCGTTTTTTTGCGTGGCGGGATGCGCTTGCTTCTCTCGATCAAAAGCCCGGACGACTCCAGCGTCCGGCGCATTGCATCTCTTTTGGTATCGGCATAAAGCTCTTTCGGTTCCGCCTCGGTCAGGATGACTTCGGCCAACATTTCAACATCCTGATTGAAGCATCCTTCCTGTTCTTTTGCAAGAGGATTCGGAAATTTTCTCGTTCTGGTTCGGCGGTCGATTCTTTATCCCGCAAGATTTCGTTGGGGCTAAGGACGTGTTCAAAATTTTCCTTAGATTTCCTCAACTTGGATCGAATGGGTAGTCGATAAATCATGCCTGGACATCTCCTGGTACGAAATTCAGGTTCCTCTCGACCCCAGCGGTGCGCCGTGGCTCAACGATCCTCGCTGGCAATCCATGCTGCGGCAGATTCTTTCCCTCTGCGACGAGCGCTTGACGCGCCAGATTACCGGACTACTCTCACTCTGCCTCGAACACGGTGGACAAGCCCAACTCGCCCGCATCACTTCCCTCTGCGAGGAAACCATCTCCCGCGGACGCAGGGAACTCCTCGGCGAACTACCCTCGCCTCCGCCCGGGAGAATCCGGGCTGGCAACCAGGGACGCAGGAAAGTCGAAGAGCAGAATCCGCAGATCGAAGCGGCTCTCCTCGAAATCGTCGAGGCGCACAAGGCTGGCGACCCAAACCGCCTCGATGTTTGGGCCGGTCGCAGTTTGGACAAACTACGGGAGGCGATGGCCGCGCGTGGCCACGTACTCTCGAAGAACACGCTCCGGCGGCTGCTAAAAAAAACAGGATCGCCCTCTTCGGCAATCGCAAGTCTTTCACCGGTTCGCCCCACCCCGACCGCGACACGCAATTCAAGCGGATTCGAGCCGTGCGCGATGAGTTCGGGCTGAAGGTCACAGTCTGTCATTATCCGACAGGAGCGTCGAAGTGTAATCCGGTGGAGCACCGCTTGTTTGGTCCGATCAGTGGGAATTGGTCTGGAGTGCCATTGCGGTCGCTTCGCCTGATGGTGGGACTGATCCGAGGGACGAAAAACGGGAGCGGCCTGGGGGTTGACGCGACGGTGACCAAGCAGCAATATGCGAAGGGTCGGAAGGTGCCGGATGATGAAATGAAAAGGTTGTGGCTGACGCATCATGATCCTTGCCCGAAATGGAACTATACCATCTGCCCGAGAAAGAACGAATGACCAAATCAATTTTTGAACAAGTCCTTAGTAAAGCGGAATCGTTCCCCGTTGGCGGAATTGCTGCGGTGATAGGCCTATGATCCGGCGGAAGGTACGCGCAAAATGAGACGCATTATCATACCCAAGGCGAAGATGAATTTCCTTGCCGCTTTGTTTGGTGTCAAGCAGCAGTTCGCAAGCGTGGCGGATTTTTTCCCGCGTAAGGTAAAGAAGCGGCGGCGTACCAAGTTCTTTTCTGAAAACACGGGAAAGGTGTGCCTGCGACACGTTTAGTTTTCGGGCCAGTTCCGCCACGTTAAAATTTTCCTCAAGATGGGTTTGAATAAAGCGGCGCGCCTCACGCACCAGCCACGCGTTAGCAGTTTCGCGTTTATCTTCCTCCCCAATATCCGCCAGATTAGAGAGCAGGCCATTTATTATCGAGGCGCCCTCGCCGGGTGTAACTTCGATAATCGAATTTGCGTAGCGCTGGTAGTTCCCAAAGCGTGCTATCAGAGGTGAATCCGGATTAAAGCGATAGATCGCGCCGAACCGGTTCACCAATTCTCGAACCATGTAAGTGGCTCCCGTAAAAGACACAAACAGGTGTATCCAGGGTGTCGTGCTGTTTTCCGGAAAATAATAGCCGGTTTCCGGATCGTTTGCTTCGCATAGAAATCCGGTTCCCTTCGGCAGTAAATACTCGCCGGAGGCATCATGGAAAATGCCCGCACCTTCCACTGTATACTGGAATATGCACACGGGGTGATTCCGCGTTTTTCCTTCGAACGCATAATTGGACGTCATGACGTAATCCGATGCGACCGTCAATGGTTGGGCGAAGGCTTTTAGCGGTCGGGTGGTGTGAAACCTGACGCGCCATAGATTTTTGTGGATGTGCACTCTAATTCTGGCTACCTATTGGTTTAAAATATCAAAAATCGGTTCTAGCGAAAACTCTATCCTGATATATTATGCAATTATAGCATTAATGCGGCAATTTTTGAATCAAAAAATGTCTATATAGGTGTCAGGAAGCATCTTCTGTTGCTTGGATTGATAGCGAGGAGCATAGATTATGAAAGTTGTAATTATCGGAGCCGGAAGCGCATTCGGAAGCAGGTTATCTGTGGATATTCTTTCCCGGGAGCCGTTGAGCGGTTGTACTATCGCACTTTGCGATATTGATAACAGTAAGGTATGCACTACGCGGAACTATGTGCAGAAGGTGATCGACGGCAATAAATTGAAGTCAAAAGTTATCGCGGGAACTGATCGTAAAAAGCTTCTAAAGGGTGCGGATTTCGTGGTTATCGCAGTTTCCATCGGCGGCCCCGCCTATTTCGACAACCCGTATGAATTCGAAATGGATATTCCGCGAAAATACGGTATTGTGCAGACTGTGGGCGATACGGTCGGGCCGGGCGGTATTTTCCGCGCACTTCGCACCGCGCCGGTTCTAATGGAAATGGTAGCGGATATTAATCGTTTGGCTCCTCGCGCTACAATCATCAATTACACTAACCCGATGGCAATTCTAACCTGGGTTTTGGATAAATATTCAAACGGTCAGGTAGTAGGGCTTTGTCACGGTGTGCAGGGAACTTCAAAACTGATGGCCAGTCTGATCGGAGCGCCTTACGAGGAAATCGGTTATTGGACCGCCGGTATCAATCACATGGCGTGGTTTCTGAAATTCACACATAAAAAGAAAGACGCATATCCACGCCTGTACAAGGCAATAGAAGATCCCAAGGTCTTTAAAGAAAATCAGGTGCGATTCGAAGTCATGCGCGAATTCGGCTATTTTATGACCGAGAGCAGCCGTCACTTAAGCGAATACGTATCTTGGTACCAGCACCAACAGAATATGCTAAAACCGTTCGTGATTAAGACGAAAGCTATCAAGAACAAACGCCAGGCTTGGTTCGAGGACATGGGAGTAAAGGCTTCCAGTGCCGAGAGCATTAACCTTGTGCGCTCCCATGAATACGCGTCGGGAATCATGGAGGCGATGGAAACCGGTGAGCCGATGCGGTTTAATGGCAACGTGATGAACCGCAAGCTTATCGATAATCTGCCGCCAGATTGCTGCGTCGAGGTTCCGTGCATGGCTGATAACATGGGTATCCATCCGTGTGCGATCGGAAGTCTTCCCGAACAATGCGCTGCTCTTTGCCGCACTAATGTTTCCGTGCAGTCGCTTACTGTAAAAGCTATTATGGAAAAAGATCAACAGGCAGCTTATCAAGCCTTACTGCTTGATCCGAGTGTGTGCGCGGTTCTTAACCTGAAGAAAGCTCGCAATCTGTTCGACGAACTGTGGAAAGCCGAAGGAAACCTGCTACGTTATTATAATACGCCCACCTTTGCGAAACATTCCCAAAGGATAAAATAGGCGTTCAGGTTCGCCCCGGTTCAAGAACCGGGGCGAACCTGGCGATTGATTCTTTGTACGCGCCCTTGGAAAATACCGGTCGGAAAATGAAAAGAGGATCGCTAATCCACCAACCCCTTTACCCGCCAACCCGAAAATAACCCCCGGTTTTTGCCTTGACACTCGCGAATCCGGCTTTATAATCGCAACATATTTATAGCAAAGAAGTAAACGCTAGTCCGGTTGATTTCCGCCTTCAGCGCCGCAAGAGCGCTGGCGTTTTTTTTTCACCACGGGTTTACAGGAAAGCGATATGAAGTTCGAGTGCACGGAAGTGGCAAAATGCCGCCAGAAAATCACAGTCGAAGTCCCTGCCGAAAAAGTCGACGCCGCGTTTGACGAATTGTATAACGAACTGCGCGACAACGCCCAGGTCAAGGGGTTCCGCAAGGGGCATACCCCGCGGAAACTGCTGGAAAAGAAGTTTTCCAAGGTCGCGGCCAACGACGTCAGGTCGAAACTTTTCCAGGATTCGTTTCTCGAATGCCTGAAGGAAAACGACATCTCCCCGCTGGGCGACCCCGACCTCAAGGTCGAAGACCTGGAAGCGAAACCAGGCGAGCCTTTCGGTTATACCACCGAGGTCGACGTGCGTCCCAAGTTCGAGTTGCCGGAATACAAGAAGCTAGCGCTGACGGAAAAGGTTGTCCCCGTCACCGACGCCGAGATCGACGAGCAGCTTGGCAAGATGCGCCAGGCTTTCGCCGAATACAACCCCACCGAGGAAGCGTGCGCCGAAAACGACATGCTGGAAGTCGACGTCGTCGCCAAGGCGGGCGAAGAGGAAATAGTTAACGAAACCGGCCAGCGCCTGCGCGTCTCTGGTGAAATGCTGTTCGGGATGGAATGCAAGGAGCTGGTGAAAACGCTGGTCGGTGCCAAGGCTGGCACTGAGAAAAAAATTGAACTGACTTTGCCCGACACTTTCTACAAAGAGGAATTGCGCGGTCAGAAGGCTAAAATTTCGCTCAAGGTAAACCAGGTGCTGAAGGCGGAGCTGCCGGAAGTGAACCAGCAATTCGCCCAGAAATTCGGCATCGAAACCGTGGACGAGTTGAAAAGCCGGATTCGCGGCAACATCGAGGCCGAACGTTCGACCGAGTCGCGCCGGGAACTGGAAGAGGCAGCCAAGGCCGCGTTGCTGGAGAAAGTGTCTTTCGATCTGCCGGAGGAATTTCTCAAGCGCCAGATCAACACCAACCTGATGCGCAGCAAGATGCAGATGGCGCGCATGGGCGCGACCAAGGAATTCCTGGGCGAAAAGGCGGCGGAGCTGGAAAAGAGCACTGCCGAGAACACGGAGAAGGATATACGCTGGATGATTGTCAGCGACGCTATCGCCGACAAGGAAGAGTTCGAGGTGACGGAACAGGAAATCCAGCGCCACCTGGAAATGCTGGCCAACTATTATCGCACCACGCCCGCCAAGATGTTCAAGCAGATTCAGGAAAGCAACGGCCTGGCGGCGATGATCAGCGAAATCCGCGATATCAAGGTGCTTAATTGCATCATGAACGAGGCGGAAATCACCAAGGCGGAAGTGGCCGGTTAGGTTGACGGGTTAATGGGTTGACAGGTTGACGGCGGCTTTTAGATGAAGCTTTTCCCGTTTACCAGACAACCCATTTGCCAAGATCGACGAGATAAGCAGACGCATAACCTTACGACAGGAGAAGGAATGTCAGAATTCGAGGAACGCGCGGACATGATTCCGTTTGTCATCGAGCGCACCGGGCGCGGCGAGCGCAGCTACGATATCTTTTCCCGCCTGCTCAAGGACCGGATCATCTTTATCGGCGGCGGCATCCGCGACGACAACGCCAATCTGATTATCGCGGAACTGCTGTTCCTGGAACTGGAAAACCGCGAGGCCGATGTGCAGGTCTACATCAACTCCCCCGGCGGCAGCGTTACAGCGGGGCTGGCCATCTACGATACCATGCAGCATCTTTCCTGCAGCGTGGCCACCTATTGCATCGGCCAGGCCGCCAGCATGGGCGCGGTGCTGCTTGCCGCCGGTACCAAGGGCAAGCGCTTCACGCTCCCCAACAGCCGCATCATGATTCACCAGCCTTGGGGCGGCTACGAAGGCACCGCTTCCGATATCGACATCCACGCCAAGGAAATCAACCGGCTGAAGGAAAAGCTTAACGGCATCCTCGCGCTCCACACCGGCAAGGATATCAAGGCAATAGCCGGCGACACCGACCGCGACTTTTTCATGGGCGGCGAGGAAGCCAAGGCGTATGGTCTGATCGACGAAGTCCTGGTGCCGGGTGAAAAAGGCAAGAAGAACAAGGACTAGCCGGAAAGGGCGCTGATGTCAAAAACCACCAAACCCAGGAACGGCGCTTCCCAGCGTTGCACCTTCTGCGGACGCGGCTCCGACATGGTCAAGCGCCTCATCGCCGGGCAGGACAATGTCTGTATCTGCAACGACTGCGTACTTCTGTGCAGCAGCATCCTCGAACAGGAGGATATGCGCGACAAGGGCACCGAATTTTCCATCGACCGGATTCCTTCTCCCAAGGAAATCAAGCAGGCGCTGGATGATTATGTCATCGGCCAGGAACATGCAAAGAAAGTCCTGTCCGTCGCGGTGCATAACCACTACAAGCGCCTGCGCTTCGGTTCGGCCAACGAAGTCGAGGTCGAGAAATCCAACGTCATGATCCTCGGCCCCAGCGGCTGCGGCAAGACGCTGATGGCGAAAGTCCTCGCCAAGACTGTGGACGTGCCTTTCGCTATCGCCGACGCCACCACTCTGACCGAGGCGGGCTACGTCGGCGAGGATGTGGAAAATATTCTCCTGCGCCTGATCCAGGCCGCCGACAACGACGTCCGTCGCGCCGAGCATGGCATCATCTACATCGACGAAATCGACAAGATCGGCAAGAAGACCCAGAACGTCTCCATCACCCGCGACGTCTCCGGCGAGGGCGTGCAGCAGGCGCTGCTGAAAATGCTGGAAGGCACCACATGCAACGTCCCCCCCCAGGGCGGGCGCAAGCATCCCGAGCAGCGCTATATCCAGATCGACACTTCAAAAATTCTCTTCATCTGCGGCGGTTCCTTCGCCGGGGTGGACGAGATCATCAGCCGCCGCGTGGGGCACAAGTCCATCGGCTTCCACCAGGAGTACAACAAGACCTCCGAGCAGGAACTGGGCGATCTGCTGGAACAGGTCGACACCGACGATTTGCTGGAGTTTGGCATTATCCCGGAACTGATCGGCCGCCTGCCGGTAATCGCCGCCATCCGCCCGCTGGACGAGGAAGCGCTGATCCGGGTGATGCAGGAGCCGAAGAACGCGCTGCTGCGGCAGTACAAGCATATGTTCAGCCTGGAAAACGCCAAGCTGAAGTTCACCGACTGCGCCCTGAGCAATATCGCGCAACAGGCGATGAAGAAGCAGACCGGCGCGCGGGCCTTGCGGGGGATTCTCGAAAATGTGCTGCTTGACCTGATGTTTGACCTGCCCGACCTGCCCGAGCCGCGCGATTTCACCATCGACGAGGCGTTTATCGAAAACGGCCTGGTGGAACTGAAGAAAAAATCAGGCAAGAAACGCAAGCCCGGCAAAGACGACAGCCCCGCCGATCTCACTGACAATGAACGCGAAAGCGCCTGAAAAAAAGCCCTCCGCCGGGAGGGCTTTTTTATTGGATTAGCTTCAATACATTGGCTAAGGAAAAACCTGTACTGTCATTCCCGCGAAGGCGGGAATCCAGAAGGTGTTGCGTGCGGTTTCCCCACTGGATTCCCCCGCCTTCGCGGGAATGACGATCGTATGTTTTCTTTAAAACAAAAAGATTTTCCCTTAATTAACGGGAAATCTATTCCGGTTTCGCGTCGGTCTTTTTTTCCGGTTCTTCCCCGGCGTCGGGTTTGCCCATGTTTTCCAGCAGGGTCTGGCGCATTTCGTCGAAGCGCTCCGGCGTCACGTTCTGAATCGACCACAGCGCCAGTTGCCGCACCCACGGCTGGGGATCGCTTTTCGCCAGCAGCACCAGCGTATCCTTGGCGAGTTTCTGCGAGACCGGATCCTTGACGTGATTTTTCAGCGCGCGATCAGGCGCGCCGTGCCGCAACACTCCCAGCCGCAATACCGCTTCCTGCCGCCAGAAATAGTCTTTGTCTTCCTTGGCGATTTTCACCGTGGCGTAGAGGCAGTTGAAATTGTCGAACTCGCCAAGATAAACCTGTGCCTTGGCGCCGGTCAGCTTGCGCAGTTCAATCAGGTACTCGGCGAAGGTGTCGGCTTTCTGCGACTTTTCCAAGGCGCCCCGCCGGATCAGGAAACGGCTGTACGCCTTGGCCGCCTGAAGTTCGATGGAAACCCCCAGCATGAACGTGATCAGGCTGGGGCGTTCCTCGGTCAGATGCCAGCCGAAAATCAGCGAACTTTTATAAGCCTTGCTCGCTTCCAGCGGTTTTTCCTCGGAGTCCAGGCGTTTGGCGTAAGCCAGCAGCGCTTTGTTGTAGGCTTGGAAGATCAGCAGGTCAGGTTGTTTCTTGGTGCCGGTTTCCATGTAGGGATAATATTTCGGCGTCAGATCGCATTTCTTGATTTTTGCGCCTGCCAGAATTTCCTGCACGCCCGCGCTGTCGGGGCTGACCAGAATGGATTTGCCGACTTTTTCCGTGGCGTAGAGCGATTCCAGTTTGGCGTAATGATCGGCGGCGTTGCCAGGTTCAGCAGGCAGTTCGGTCAGCTCCTCCAATCCCTTGGCCGCGTCCCAGTGGGAAAGCATTTTTTCGTCCAGGGCATTGTAAAGCGCTTTCTGGCGGGGAGACATGACCGGTTCTTCCTCGCCGGAAAAAACGGCAAGGCTGTATAATAATAATGAAACGGCGATGATGTGGCGGGATTTGCGAATGTTGATCATAAGTATTTTGCCTGTATAGAATTAGGTTAAATGATGAAAATTTGGCTATAATAGCTATTGTACTGACAACAGGCTGAATAGCAAGGTATTGTGTGGAAAATGACAGAATCCCAGCCGTTTTTTTGAACCGCGCCCGCTTTTCCGAGATATTCATTTTATCCGTCTGCAACTTTTTTTCTGTTTATGCCGTTCTGATGCTGCTTTTAGCTTTTTTAAGCTATACTGACCATACTGACCAGGCTGTCTTGTTTGTCTTCGTCATTCGTAATATCATAATTGCTTGATTTACCTTAGTCCGCCAGTATGCCTGATTTGCCTGGAATGATTCGTTGATTCGGATTGCTTAGTCAGCTTATTTTGTCTCAATAGTTCTACTTGCCTGAAATATGCGGTTTGCTCAGATAATTTTTGTTGTCAAAGTCGTTATTGTTGTTTGGATTGTTTGACCTGATTATGTCGTTAAAATGAATAAATGCGCCTGTTCCGGCAATTGCGGCTATGTCGCACGAGGTGCCGTTAAGGTTTTTAATACGCGGACGATCTTTTTTAAGAAAAACGCCGAAGATGCCTGACGTGTTTGTCCGATAAACTAAATGGAAGTATTTTTCCATATTCATGCATTATATGCAGGTGCGATAGATGAAACAAAGCTATACATCAGGCGAAGCTGCCCGTCTCTGCGGTTTGGGGCTTACCACCCTAAAACGTTGGATCAGCCGGGGGGCGTTGAAGTCCTACCGAACCCCGGGCGGCGATTTGCGTATTTTGCATAGAAACCTGGTAGACTTTATGCGGGATTACGATATACCTATGCACTATCTGGATGAGGAACCGGAGCGGAATGTCCTGATACATATCAAGACCCCGGAATGGCGGGACAAAATTCTGGTGGCAATCGAGTTGTGGGAAGGGGTGCTGAAGCCGGTGGTGGTTGAGGATGATTTGGAGTTCGGCCATTTTGTCGGCGCCTTGCGTCCCGCCTATATTATAGTAGAACCTGACAGAGGTACGGACGTGCCTGGCAGATGCCGCGCGATCCGGCGGCTGACTGTGCCGGATCCGGTTCGGATAGCTTTGTTGGTGCCAGAGGAAGAACTGGCTTACCGGCAGGGCGAAGACCGGCCGGAAGTGGTGTTTGTGCCGGAAAGCGAGGAAGGCTGGGCGGAATTGTGCATTCACGACCTGGCTGGCGACATAGGTGCGGGAGAACGGCGCGGCGGCAGAAAAGCCGGTTGATCGCGGAGGAAAGTAATGGTAGATTA
Source organism: Planctomycetota bacterium (assembly GCA_020060765.1). GTDB lineage: Bacteria > Planctomycetota > SZUA-567 > SZUA-567 > SZUA-567 > JAGUZQ01. Next base: position 53,497 of record JAGUZQ010000052.1, read on the forward strand.
TCTGAATCACTGGGGGTTGAGCGAGCGCCCCTTCGAGGCTTCCTCCGGCGCAGGACACTTTTTCTCAGGTCGCCAGCATCGCGAGGCGTTGGAGCGGCTGTTATATCTGGTGCGGGACGGCGACATGAGCTTCGGTGTTCTCACCGGGGAAATCGGCTGCGGCAAGACAGTTGTGGCCAACATGGTGGCGCGGCAGTTGCTGGGAAGGGAATGCCACGTGGTCATGCTGGAGAACTCGTTTGGTAATTTCGATGAAATCATGCGGGAAATCGCTGCCGGGATGAACCCGGTGCCTGCGCTGCGTCGCCACACCGCCAGGCGCGACGCCGGTTACAGCCGTTACGAACTGGTGCGGCGCTTCCGCGACCAGTTGGAATTCAAGTTCACGCGGTTGCGGCGGAGGCTGGTGGTGATGCTGGACGAGGCGCAGCAGCTTTCGGAAGAGGCGTTGGTAGAATTGAAAAACCTGACCAATCTCGCGGGTGGAGGAACCAACCCGCTGACCATTATCCTGTCGGGGCAACCGGAGTTGGGGGAACTGATCCGCTCCCTGCCGCAGATCGACCAGCGCATTGGTCTGCGCTACCACCTCCTGCCGCTGGAAGCGGAGGAAGTGGGGGATTATGTCGACAGCCGGATGCGCGCGGCGGGTTATAAGCATGAAACCAGCGTGTTCGCGGATGAGGCGAAAGCCGCGCTCGCTCAGACGACCGGGGGTGTACCCCGGGAAATAAACCGGATTTGCAAACTGGCTCTCGACCGGGCGTTTTCGCTCGGGCGGGAGAGGGTTGAGGCGGATATGGTTGGTCAGATAGCTGAAGATGTGTTCAAGCAGAGCGCATGGCTGTGAAAGGTGTAACCCGTGACCTCACAAAGTGACGAATTCAGCTTGAGAAAGATGGAGGAGGACAAGCGGCGCCTGGAAGAGGCGGCTAAGCAAGCCGCGTCCCAGCCGGGCAGCGGCGCCTACAGCGCCTCTCCGCCGCGGCTCCAGGCGGCTATCGCGCCCAGCGGCGCGACTGTCCCCAACGCGGAAATCGCGCCGCAGGAGTTCTTCTCCCGCTCAAGCCACTCCGATGTCGACGCGATCCAGATAAAGCGCGTGGTGCGCATGATCCGGCGACGCTGGCTCACCATCGGCCTATTGACGCTGGTGTTGCCCGGGGCCATGTACTGCTATGACGGGCTGTTCAACCGGACGCCTTTCAAGGAGATCGTGCCTGCCTCCCTGCGTGCGACGCAGATTTATCAGGCTACGTCAAACTTCGAACGCAAGACCGCGGTCGTTACCTTGGAGACTACCGATAGCTTCCGGGCCAGAACCGCGCAGAACGCCAATATCAACCAGATAGTCAGCCGTGAGGAATTCTTGGAGAAACTCTGCGACAACGCCCAACTCAAGACTGATCTCAAGTATCGCGACGCGGAACTTAAGGAAGTTCAGGATCTGATCAGTCGCTTCCGCAACGGCGAGGGGGGGCTGGCTTCGATTTCCGCCTCGGCTCTGATCGACGGCATTGCCTCGGTGCGGGTGCGAGGCACCCATCCGAAACTGCTGGTGGCGCTGGCTTCGGGCATGGTCGAGACCCTGAACTGGTATTTCCTCAAGGAACGGCGGGAGAGTTTCCGCAGCGTTCTGGACAATCACCGCAATATGAAAAGCGAGTGGGACGGAAAATGCAACAAGTCTTCCGTGCAACTCGACGAAGTCACCCGCGCCATCAAGAAAGAACTGGGCGATGACAATCAGATGCTGGAAAAGGAAAGCTTCCTGTTGCTGCCCAATCTCAAGCGGGAGGAATTCCAACTCCAGCAGGCGCAGACCGACCTGAATATCCAGCTCGTGTTGTTCAAGAAAAAGGCCAAGTACGACGAGATCGCCGCGCGCCTGAAGATCAAGGATGACGCCGACATCGTGAAGGTGCTGGTCAATGGCAATCCCCTGCGCATGGAGTGGGCCAAGCTGGAAGGTGAGCTGACCAAGATAAAGACCCGTTACACCGACGAGCATCCTTCCGTCATCACCCTTGAGAACGACATCGAGGCGATCAAGGAGCGGTTGAAAAAAACCGGCGGCGCCACCTCGGCGGGAGAAGTGCCTCCGCTGCCGAAACTTAACGAGATCGAGGCGCTGGGGCGCGTCAGCCAGCTTCGCGACCAGATCGAACTTAACGAGCGCCGCCTGGCGGTGCTGGCCGAAAAGATCAAAGTGGTGGAAAAGCAGCGGGAGGAAGAGACCCCGATCAAGAGAAGAGTTTCTCCCCAGTTGATCCAGCGGCAGGAGGAAATAAACAACGAGCTTTCGTACCTGCGCAGCAAGTCCCGCTTCGTCGCCAACAAGATTGCCGACATCGAGACTGCCCTGGCACAGCTCAGCGGCGAAGACGAGAAGAACGAGGAATTCGCCCTGCTGGGCGAGCCTGGCGGGGCAGGCATGATCAGCCCCACGACCTACATGGACGTGCTGCTGGCGCTGATTGTCGGCCTGATGTTTGGCTGCGGCGTGGCGTTCCTGGTGGAAAGCATGGACAACCGCCTGCATACGCCGACCGACGTCTACTACCATTTGCGCATTAACTACCTGGGCGTCATCCCCTACTGGGGCGCGGCCGAGCAGGTGACGATTTCACCAGAGCGACCAGACTCGCACATCGCGGAAGTATACGCCCACTTATGCAACAATATCCGCTACGGACGCATGGGCAACCCGGAGAAACGCCTGCTCATCGCCAGCGCTACCCAAGGCGAGGGCAAGAGCACCATCTCCGCCAATCTCGCCATCCGCTATGCGCTGGAGGGAAATAATGTCATCCTGATCGACGCCGACATGCGCCGTCCCCGTGGTCACAAAATCCTGGACATCTTCCAGGGAGAGAAGACCATGCAGTTCGGCCTCTCCGACCTGCTCAGCGGCGACGCCTCCTTCAAGGAGGTGGTCTACGGCACCAGCATCCCCGGCCTCAGCCTGATGCCTGCCGGCAGCCGCGTGCGCAACGCCGCCAAGCTCCTGGGCAGCCCCAACATGGAAACCCTGCTCAAGGAAGCGGAGGAGAACTTCGATATCGTGATCGTCGACTGCCCGGCGGTGCTGCCGGTGGTGGACGCAACTATCATCGCTCCGCTCATGCGCGGCGTGCTGCTGGTGGCGGCGGCGGAAGAGGCGGAAATCGGCGCGGTGCGCATGGCGATGTACCGTCTGCAGCATGTGGGCGCGCCGCTGGCGGGGGCAGTGCTCAACAAGGTGCGCGAGCGTTCCGCCAGCTATACTTATTACGGCTACCGCTATCGCGGCGGTTATTACTACTCTCCCTACGGATCGCGCTTCACCGATCCCGACGAGAGTCTGGGAGACTCCGCCTAGGTGCGTGCCGCACAGGCGTATTACGCAAGCGAGTTCGGAGCGGCAATGTTTTCGCGCTCCCTTCGTTCGCGGGTTATGGTTAGAGAAGGTTTTACGAGTTGCGGCTGGTTGCCGCTGGCAAGTTACGCTGTTGCGCTGATGAAGGACTTATGAATAACGGTCTTCCTTCGTTTGCGGATTTGGGTTGAAGTTAATCATAGGAGTACGCTATGAAAGCATTTGGTCGGCGACCACGGGCATTATTACCCGTAGCGTTACTGCTGACCTGTTCTCTACTCGGCCTCAGCGGATGTAGCGAGCAGGTGGACAGGGTCACCGGTATCTTCAGCAAGCACGAGCCCGCGCCGAGCGCCGACCGCGACATCTCCGCCCTGGCTGCTCCCTCGACCACCGCCACTCCGGCTACCGCCGGACAGAAAGGCGGCGTGCGCCGCTTCTGGAACAAATTTGTAAACTCTGACGAAAACAAGGCAAGCGGGAAGAAGGCGGAAACTACCGAGGTTAAACAAGCCAAGCCGGATGAAACTTGCATCAGGGTCAAACTTTGCATGGACGGCAGCATCCAGCAGGAAAATCTCAGCGGCGACGAGCCGAAAAGGGCAGAACCGGTCGCGCGCAAGGCCGGAGCGGAATTGATGCCTGAACTCGAAGCCAACGCACCGGTTCCCGCGCCTTCCCTGGGCGATGTTTTTGGCGACGACGCGAAGGCAGGAGACGGGGAAGCGGTTCCTCCCGCTCCTCTGCCAGAGCCGGAAATAGAGGATGTCAGACCCGTATTGAGAAATCCGGAACTTGGAGATGCGCCGGCAAAAGACAATTCCCGCCAGACAGTGAACGCGTCCGAGGATGTGGATTTCCGTTATCACATTCGCAGCGGCGACAGTCTCAACATCTCCATCCCCGGCGAAGCAGGCACTGCCCGGAGCGTGCCGGTGCAGCCCGATGGTTATGTTCGCTATCTTTACGATATCGAGCTGCTGGCGGCGGGAAAAACCTACAAGCAACTTCACGACGAACTGCTGGTGAAACTGACCAAGTATTACAAGAATCCCCGCGTGACCGTGATCGGCGAAAGCTTCAAGGGCAACTCCGTGTTTGTCATGGGGCCGGTCTCGAATCCCGGAGCGCACGTGATCAACCGCGGCACGAAATTGCTTGACGTCCTGTCCTCGGCTGGGGTGCTCAGCCTGCTGCCGCAGATAGACTCGGCTTCCGGGAGCATGAGCCGCCAGAGCGATGTGGTCGATCTGGACGGTGCCTATATCGCCCGCGACGACCGGGTGCTGGAGGTGGACTTCCGCAAGCTGCTGCTGCAGCGTGACCTCAAGAATAATAATATCCCGCTCAAACCCGGCGATTTCATCTTCATCCCGTCCAGCATCGGTACGGAGAAGAAGGTCTATCTCTGCGGCAGGATCGACACGCCCCAGGTGTATTACTACACTGGGTCGCTCAGCTTCATGGAGGCGATGCTGGTGGCGGGCGGTGCCGATACCGACGCCAGCGACGGCGGTGCTGGCGGCAACACCGCCAACGCCCGCAACTGTTACATCGTCCGCGGCAAGGAAAAGGAGCCGATCAAGGTCGACTGGCCCGCGATCCAGATGGGCAAAAAGCCTGACATACAACTGGCGTCGGGAGATATTGTCTACGTGCCGGAACGCGCCTTGTCCTACGGTTCCCGCGTGACGACCAGCGTAATCAGGGAAATCCTGGCACCGTTGCAGTCGGTGATAGACTCCCACGAGATGACCAAGAACTACTACCGGCGCGAATGGCAGTTGCCCTCGCGCGGCAAGGCGAGATTGAAGTAATCTGACTTCGCAGAAAATGCCCGGCGCAGGCCGGGCATTTTTTATTGGCGGGATTTGTTTTCCCGGAACACGGCGACCAGCCGGGAGACTTCCTGCAGGAAGTTGCGCAAGTCGAGCGGCCGTCTGATGGCCTGGGTCGCGCCGGCTTTGATGCAATCCTGCACGGTTTTGTGACTGAGCCGGGGGGTAGTTACCATGATGGGGGTGTAGGGGTTGTTCAGGCGCAGTGAGCCGACCAGTTCGCCGGGGGTGTTGTCTCCCAGCAGCACATCCAGCAGGATCAGGTCGAAATAGCGGTCTTCAGTGGCGCTGACGGCGTCGGCGGCGTTGTTGACCGAGAATATCTTGTAACCAGAGCGATCCAGCACGGTTTCCATCACGTCCAGCATGATTTTATCTGATTCGGCCAGTAGTATCCTGTCTTGAAAATCCTTCAGCTTATCGAGCGACTGTTTCCGCGCCGGAGATGCCCCGCCCGGATTTTTGGTGTAGAGGTCGGTCAGGAAAAGCAGTTTCGCGTGGTTGACTGGTTTGGCCAGGCAGCAGGCCGCGCCCATGCTCAGGGCTTCACGCGCCATTTCCGGCGAGTAGCCGGCGGTTATCATAACTACCGGCGGGATTTCGTAATCCCGGCCGATGGCGGCGAGATGTTTCAGCATTTCCGTGCCGCTCATCTGCGGCATCATCTGGTCGAGCAGGATCAGGTCTAATTCCTGGTTGAAGAATATGTTCATCGCCTCCTTGCCGTTTTCGGCGGTGACCACCTCGTAGTTGGCCTTGGCCAGAATGGTGGTGAATATCCGGCGGATAGTGGGATCGTCGTCCACTACTAGAATGCTGCGCCTTGTTTCGACCAGAAGCGCGACCGGGGGGAAGGCCAGGCGCACTTCAGTGCCGAAGCCCTCCTCGGAATGGATATCCAGAGAGCCGCCCAGGGTAGAGATAATGCCGTCAGCCACCGAAAGACCCAGACCCTTGGCGTGGGGCAGGTGGCCGATGGCAAGCGAACCTTTGGTGGTGAAGAACGGAATTTTGGCCTGTTCGATCTGGCGGGCGTTCATGCCAGCGCCATTGTCCTTGATACGCAAAACGGCCTCGCCGTCCTCGGTGCTGGTGGTGACGGTCAGCAGGCGCGGCGGATCTTCTCTTTCCGCCACCGCTTCCGCCGCATTTTGCAGAATATCCAGCATTGCCACGCAGAACAGGGCGGGGTCGAGACTGATCGGAGGCGCGCTGTTGAAATTGGTTTCCACGGCAATCTTTTTTTCGCGCATCCCTTCGCGCCAGAGACCCAGCACATCCTCGACCGTGGAGTTAAGTTCCACCGTCTCCCACTGGGGCTTGTCGGAATGGGAGAAATGCTGAAGCCGCCGCACGATTTCCCCGCCCCGCTTGGCTGCTTGAAGGTTAGCTTTGAACGCCCGTTCCATCAGATCGCGATCCTGCATATTGTCTTCCAGAGCCATCTGGGAATAACCTTGCACAGCCACCAGCAGGTTGTTGAATTCGTGCGCCACTCCTGCCGCAATTGTTTCCAGAGCGCGCAGTTGGCGGTCGATCAGATAAGTTCGACATTCCGCGAAAATACTGTCTTTTTCCGGTTCTTCCGCCATCTTTCCACCCTTTACAAATAATCAGGCAAATAAAATCGAATGATCTTCTAACAATTAGTATGCCAGAAAGCGACCTGGTTTTAGGTGCATTTCAGCGTTTTGGCAGATTTTGAAGTATATATTTATACAGCAAAAATAAGCTTCTGTGTGTTTCTACACACCAGGGTGGTGGTGCAATATGCGGAAAAATTTGTCTGTCGCGGAAAAATGTGCTATGCTTTTTCTTGGCTAGGATTTTTGCGGCCGGGAGTCAGGGAGCGGAAAAATGAAAATCGCGATTGTCGGCGCGGGCAGGATGGGTTTCAGTCTGGCCAGGCAGCTTGATCTGGAAGGCCACGAGGTATTTGTGATCGAGCGCAATCTCGACCTGGTCGAGCAGGTGAGCAGCCGCCTGGACGTAATGGCTATTGCCGGTTCCGGTTCGCAGATGCGAATACTGCGCGAGGCAGGGTTGGAGGATGCGGATCTGCTTATCGCCGCGACCGGTTCCGACGAGGTGAATATCGTCGCCTGTCTGCTGGCGCGGGAACTGGGGGTCAGGCGCCGCATCGCGCGCGTGGGCTCCAGCGATCTGGCGGAGGATTTGCGCGAAACCGACTGCGGCGTGCTGGGCGTGGACGAGTTCGTGCATCCCCAGCAGGTGGCGGTGAAGCGCCTGCGCCACATGGTGACCAGTCCCGGTACCGCAGAGTCGGCCGAGTTCGGCGAGGGCAGGATCGTGCTGCGTGCGTTGCGGGTGGAGGAAAACAGTCCTCTCTGCCGTGGCAGCCTGCAGCAACTCCGAGACATGTTCGACCGGCCTTTCCTGGTCGCCGCCGTCAAGCGCAATCATGAACTGTTTGTTCCTTCCGGCGATTTCCAGCTGGATCAGGGTGACCTCGCTTACGTGGTGATGCGCGAGGAAAACCTGAACTCCTTTCTCGACGCTTTCGGCTTCGGTTCTGAGCAGGTAAAGCGGGTGCTGGTTTTCGGCGCAGGCAAGATGGGGCAGGACTTCTGCGCCTCCATCGAGCCGCTGGTGCGCGACGTCATGCTGGTGGATACCGATGAAGCTCTCTGCGCGCGCGCCGCCGAACGCCTGACCGACACTTCCGTGATTCACGGCTCCCCTTCCGACCGGTCGCTGTTGGAGGACCTGAAAATCGAAGGGGTCGACATGTTCCTGGCGATGAGCGACAGTGACGAGCAGAATCTCGCCCCTTCGCTGCTGGTCAAACGCTTGGGCGTTAAGCGCGCGATCATGCTGTCAGGGCATCCCGAACACGTGGAGCTGTTCGAGTCTTTGCCGCTGGACGGGGTAGTGTCTCCGCTGCTGCTGTCGGTCGGGGCGATTATCCGTTCCGTCCGGACAGGCACCGTGGTCTCGCTGTTTAATCTGGCGGGAACGCGGGGCGAGGCGCTGGAAGTCATCGCCACCGCAGGCGCGCGGGGGGTAGGCAGGCCGCTCAAGGATGTCAACCTGTCGCGCGGCATCGTGGTGGCAGCGGTGATGAACAACCGCGACGCCAGCGTGGCAGGAGGGCTGACAGTGGTCAATCCCGGTGACCGGGTGGTGTTGGTCGCGCAGCATCGCAAATGCGCCGAGGCGGTAGAGACTTTTTCCGGAGGCGGCGACAGTTGAACCTCAAGCTGGTAATTTATGTTTTAAGCGCGTTGTGCCTGATAGTCGCCGCGGCTATGGCGCCGTCGCTGCTGCTGGCGGTGTTCGGGGCGGAACGGGAGTTTGTCGGCTGGAGAACTGCGCAGGCTTTTGCCGTCGGCATCGTCGTCAGCCTTGCGCTGGGCGCGGTTTTCCGCGGACTGACTTATAAAAACGCCAAGGATCATTTCACCGCTTCGGAAGGATTCGCCGTGGTGACGCTGGGCTGGCTCCTGCTGGCGGGGCTGGGCGCGATACCGCTGTATCTCTGCGCGGACAAAACCCCGCTGGCGCAGGTGGCTGATCTGCACCGCATTGGCGCGAGTCCCGGCGCATCATTTTCCTACCTCGACGCCTATTTTGAAACCATGAGCGGCTTCACCACCACTGGTTCATCAATCTTCGGCACCTCGCGGGAATTGACTTCTGCTTCCGGCGCGGAGATCGGGCGCGGGTTTATCGAAGCGCTGCCGCAGAGTTTTCTGTTCTGGCGCAGTTTGACCCACTGGCTGGGCGGAATGGGCATTGTCGTGCTGTGCCTGGCGCTGCTGCCGACGCTGCACGCGGGGGGCTACCTGATGTTTCAGGCGGAAGTTCCCGGCCCCACCGCCGAGCGTCTGCGACCGCGCATTCGCGAGACGGCGGCGGTGCTGTGGGGCGTATACGTGTTGCTGACGGCGGCGGAGACTATGCTGCTGTGGTTGGGAAAAATGCCGCTGTTCGATGCGCTCTGCCACACTTTCGGAACCATGGCTACCGGCGGATTTTCCACCAAGGACGCCTCGATTGGTTATTATTCCGCCGATCTGAATGGACTGTACATCGAAGTCGTGATAGATATTTTCATGTTCCTGGCCGGGTGCAATTTCCTGCTGCATTTCCAGGCTTTGCGGGGCGACGTCAGGAGCTATTTCAAAAACGCCGAATTCCGGTTTTACTGTTTCGTGCTGGCCGCCTCCGCGCTGGCCCTGACGGTCGTTACCCGCTTTTCCGGTCTGCCCAATTATGGCGAGCTGGGCGCGTGTTTCCGCGATAGTATTTTCCAGACTATTTCCATCACCACCACCACCGGGTTCTGCACCGCCGATTTCAATATCTGGCCGGGCATCGGGCGGGCGCTGATGGTGGCGCTGATGTTTTTCGGCGGCTGCACCGGCTCCACCGGCGGCGGGTTGAAACAGATGCGGATCATGGTGGTGGGCAAGTGCATCGTCCGCGAACTCAGGCGGATGCTGCGGCCGGGGCTGGCCAACTGCATCAGGATTGGCGAGGATGGTTTGCAGGAAAGGTTTGTTGCCAGCATTGTCGGCCTTACCCTGCTCTGGTTGCTGGTTTTCATTTTGGCGACGGTGCTGGTGGCCGGTTGTCTGGGAGATGCCACCAATCCGTCGCACCCGCCGCATATCGACAGCCATATCACCATCTCCGTTACCGCTGTCGCGGCTACGCTCAACAACATCGGCCCGGGACTGTCGGGAGTGGGAGCGACGGCGAATTACGGCTGGATGACCGACTCGGCGAAATTCGTGCTGATTATCTGCATGTTGCTGGGGCGGCTGGAAATCTATTCGGTGGTGGTGCTGCTGCTGCCGCTGGCGTGGCGGAGGTAAAGACTCCAGTCTCCAGTTTTTTCTGTCCGCGTTTTCAGGTGTCAAAGTACGCCGAAAACCAGCAATGGAGACTGGAAGCTGGAGACTTTTTATTTCTTCGTTTCCGGCAACGGGGCGGAGTAGAACCATTTCCCGGTGCGTTGTTGCCAGACCCAGGTGACGGCGAAGGATTCTTTCTTGCCGCCGCCAAAAAGTCCACGCGTTGATTCCAGCCCTTCGAGATTCCGGTCGGCCAGTTCGTCCACCGTCACTTCCGCGCGGACAGAAACCTCGCCCTGGTTCTCGCTCAACTTGAAGCCGAGTACGTCAATCTGCCTGACTTTGCTGACCTTGCCTTTGAGACTTTTTCCCGAGAGGATGAAGTCGCGGGTGTCGCGCTCCACCGCGAAGCCTTCGCCGATAAACTGTTCCAGCGCGTCGAGTGAATTGTCGGCGAGCGCGGTTTTAAAATTCTCCACCCGGTTTTCCAGCGCAGCCTGCGCGGAGCCGACGGCGAGACAGCGGTAGAGATTATGCAACGGGCTATATAACAAGATGCCGATAATCAGGACAAGCAGCGCCGCGCCCGAATACATCAGCAGGACGCGCCGGGGGTCGACCGTGCGCCCCTCTCCTTTTTTCTTCAAGCTGGCCTTGCACTTGGGGCATTTTTTTGGCTTGCCCTCAAGCACGGCGTTGCAGGCGGGGCAGCGGTTCTGTTTCTGGTTGGGACGCAAGCCCGTTTTCATATCCGCCATGCAGCGGCGGCAGCGGGCGGCGCCCTGAGGCTGTTCGTGTTTGCAGTTGGGACAGATAGCGATAGCCAGCGTGTCGCCCAGCTTCTGCCCGCAGAATTTGCAGGCGCGATCCTTGGACGAAACCGAGGCGAAACAGTTGGGGCACTCCACCGTCTTCGCCTCTTCCTGCGGCACGGTTCCGCGTACCAGCGAGCGGACGCGGTCGCACTCCTCCTGGCTGAGGACGCAACTTTTCACCAGTTCCACCCCGAGGCTGACGGCAGGGCCTTTTTTCGAGGACTTGACGATTTCGATGACGGCTTTCTGCAGGAGGTCGGCGGGGACGATATCTCCTTCCAGCAGCGCCTTGGCGAAAATCTTGTCCCAGTCCTCCAGCCGGTAGCGGTCAAGCGCTTCGGCGAAAGTTATCTTCTTGAATTTGCGAGCCGGATCCGCTTCGGGTATGGTGATCGGCTCTCCGCACATGGGGCAGAGTATCTTGCGCCCAGCCAGTTTCGCCGGCAGGACGAGGATGTGGGCGCAATAGCCGCATTGGAATCTGGTCATGGTTTCAGCCGCCTACGTGAAAAGTCAGCGTTACTCCGCCCAGCGTCACCTCGTCGTCTGGTGCAAGCATCAGCGAGTCCTCAATCTCCATGCCGTGAACCTGCGCTGTGCCATTGCGTGGCTCCAGGTAGATATTGCCGTCCTCGATCTTGAGGAAAGCGTGTTGCTCCAACACCGTCGCGTCGGCGGTAGGCAGCGCCACGCGCAGCGCGTCGGCAGTGACAGATCCCTTGCTTTTTCCCACGACTGCTTCGGCGTGGAAGATGGGAATTCTTTTTCCCTTGATGTCGCCCGCGATTATTTCGACATATCCCAGTTGCTTTTTTGCGGAAGACAGGAACAAGGCGAGGCGGTTGGCTTCTTCCAGCCGGTCGATCAAAACCTTGAAGATGGCGAAGGCGAGGTCGGGAATCTGCTGCACCAGCAGTTTCAACGCTTTCTCTTTCAGAAACAGCAGCCTGGTTTTTCCTTTTGCGCGCGCGCCTGCCGTGCGCCTGCCGCCGCCAAGTACAGCCATTTCGCCAAACATCTGTCCCGCGCCTAGCACGGCGATGATATGGGCGCCGACGAAAATTTCAATCTCGCCTTCGACGACGACAAAAATCTCGTCGCCGGGTTCACCCTTGATCAGCAGCACCTCGCCGCCAGCGAGGTCGCGCTCGCCCATACGTCCGGCCATGGCCGCGAGGGTTTCCCTGTCCAGCATTTCGAAAATCCCGCGACCGAGGCTGTCGGCTTTTTCTTCCAGACTGAGCATGGTTGTCTCCGGTTATGTTTGCAATATGCCCGCGAAAATAATCATAACTCCCGCGGCGGTTCCAGGCAACATCAAATTCAGTCGGAGGCCAGCAGAGCCGCGCCCAGCGCTCCCGTCAGACTGGGGCAGGGCAGAGGCGTCACCTCTTTCCCAAGCGCCTGTGCCAGCGCCCCGGCCATTCCCGCCACCCGCGCCACGCCGCCGGTGAAGACGACGGGAGCTTCGACATCGTTTCCCGCCAGTGTCGCCACCCGTCGGGCGATGGCGTCCAACACTCCGGCCACGATCGCCGAGGGAGCCGCGCCGCTGGCGAGCAGGCCGATGATTTCGCTTTCGGCAAAGACTACGCAGGTGCTGCTGATTTTTACCGGTTCCGTTCTCGCGTTGCAGAGGAGGTCGATCCGCGCCAGGCTGGTTTCCAGTTTCACCGCCACCGCTTCCAGAAACCGCCCCGTGCCAGCCGCGCAACGGTCATTCATCTTGAAGTCGGCGATCCTGCCGTCTTCTCCCAGGCGGATAACCTTGCTGTCCTGCCCGCCGATCTCGATAATGGTTTTCGCCGCCGGGAACAGATGCCGCGCGCCGCGCGCGTGACAGGTGATTTCCGTCACTTTCCGGTCGGCGGCGATGAGGTTGCGCGCATAGCCGGTGGCGACGGTCGCGCCGATTTCGGCGACGGAAATATTGTTGTCCTGCAAGACCGAGGCAAACAGGTCGCGCGCCTGTTTTGCCTGATCGATCCCCTGGTCGATTTCGCCCGAGGCGATCAGTTCCCGCGAATCGCCGTCTATGACCACGACCTTGACCGCGCGGCTACCCGCGTCTATGCCTGCGTAAAACATGAATACTCCGTCAATTAGTGGAGATTTTCTACTTTCAAAGCGCTGATGTCAGTATATAATTTAATGACATGCCTGTACAAGCGGAAACGGAAATTTGGTAAGATATAATTGGCTGACGCAGGAAATTAGAGAAGGGAATCCATATGGCGAAAACGGAACGCAAGGTGGCGCTGGCGATCGGCTGTCACCCCGACGATATCGAGTTCATGATGGTGGGCACGCTGATTCTGCTGGGCGAGGCGGGTTATGAGATGCACTACATGAATCTCGCCAACGGTTCCTGCGGCACGGCGGTCTATAACCGCGAGGACTGCATCCGCGTGCGCACCGCCGAGGCGAAAAACGCCTGCAAAATTATCGGCGCGAAATTCCACGCCCCGCTGATGGACGATATCGACGTCTATTACGAAGCGAAACGGCTGGCGAAGCTGGGCGCGGTGATGCGTCAGATCAACCCCACGCTCATGCTCCTGCCTAGCCCCCAGGATTACATGGAAGACCACATGAACACCGGCCGCCTGGCGGTAAGCGCCGCCTTCAACCGGCCGATGATAAATTTCAAGACTATCCCCCCAACCAAAGCGGTCGGCGGCAACCTGACGCTTTATCACGCGCTGCCTTACGGCCTGCGCGACGGCCTGCGCCAGAAAATCCGTCCGGGGCAGTATGTCGACGTGACAACCGTTATCAAGACCAAGCGCGAAATGCTGGCCTGCCACAAAAGCCAGAAGGAATGGCTCGATACCAGCCAGGGGCTGGACGCCTACCTTATCACGATGGAAAACATGTGCCGCGAGGTGGGGAAGATGTCGAAGAAATTCAAATACGCCGAAGGCTGGCGCCGCCACAGCCACCTCGGTTTTTCCGAAACCGAAATCGATCCGCTCACCGCAGCGCTGGGTAAAAAGATCATCGTCGATGCCGCCTACGAGAAGGCGTTGAACGTGGCGAGGTAGGGAGGGGAAGATGTCGGGCTCGAATTTTGCGAAACGAATACTATTAACGGTGGTTTTTATTTTGGCCATCGATTTATGCGTGGGTGCCGCGGAGGAAGTCGATGCTTCCAACGCCGGATTGGGCGAGGACTTCTCCGCTGAAGTGACGACGCTCTTGGGGCAGGTGCAGGCCGGTGAAGGGTTGGAGCAGGTCGAGAAACGCCTGGGTGAAATAATCGGTGCATTGAACGCGCTTTGCACCGATTACAATTGCGCTTACATATGTTATCGCACCGACCGGGCGAAAGATGGGGTGCTGAAATATATTGACGGGAAAAGGCTGGTGCGCGTTTCCTGGTCTATGGCACAGGCTATGCACGCCAGGGCCATGGCCTTGGCTAAGATGGGCAGGCATAATGAGGCTTTTAAGCTCGCAGGTGAAATAGCAAAATATTTCGCCGTAAAAAATCATTATTTTCTGTTCAATACGCAAGCTGATATTCTTCGCATACTGGGAAAATTTCGGGATGCAGCCAATGTGTACCAAACCGCTTTTGCCAATACTGAGGCATATCGCGAATTCCCCGAATATGACCTGTACTGGCCTGACTTGTCCGGGATCAGGTTGAGTCAGGCCGATTGTGAATTGAGCCTGGGGAATTTTTACGAAGCCGTTTCCATTCTGAGGGAAACCCAGAAATATTTTCCCCGGGAGGAAAAGTACCTGGCTCAATTGCATAGTCTGCTTAAGCAGTATTCACCCGCAATACGGGAAAAATTTTTCCCAGGGAAAACCGGTGAACAGGTTTATCAGGAATGCCTGCAAAGCTTTTTGGATGGGGAGCTTTATCCCTCGTATCAGCGATTGGAGTCCGCTACTCTGGCTTTCCCTGAGGAACAATCTATTTTGTTCTTTCACGGAGCGTTGAAGGTTTTTACCGGCGAGTTGGAATACGGATTGGCGCATTGGAAGGATTGCCTTAGATCGGGGGCGGAAAACCAATTCGGGAAATGCGCGGCTTTGCTCGTTGAAATTTATGGAGAGGGGGATCACAGCAAGGAATACGAGGGATTTGTCGCTCTCGCCGACGCCCAAGGCGTGCCGGAGGTTTTTTCCCTGGTAGCGGTTGCGGCTGCCATAAAGCGCGGAGACTCCGATCGTGCGTTGCATTTCCTGCAGAAGGTCAAATCCTTTTTGAAAAAGCCCTCGGTCGATATGTATTATGTATTGGTGGATGATTTGCGAGAATTAGGTTTTTTCCGGGATGCGGCCGAACTCCAGTTTTTCATAATGGAACAGACGAAGCGTTGCGAGGACGCGAAATCCTACGCCGATCTTTTGTCCGATTGCGGTGACCACGCCAAGGCGCTCAAGTATTACGAACTTGCCGTCGCACGTTGTCGATTGCGTGAAGAACATATGCCGATGCATATCGACGGGTTGATCAAGTGTTGTATGAACTTGGGCAACCAGAACAAAGCCATCGAGATTATCAACAAGCTTGCGAAGGATTTCCCGCCTGATTCCGAAAGCCGCAAGCGCATATTAATGGATAACTACCACAGGCTGGGCGCGTACGACAAGGCTTATGAAATCGCCTTCGATCTGGCCAGGGAAAGCAAGGACGAGCAGCGTTGGTTCCATGCCGGGTATCTGGCAAAAAAGGCGGGCAAGCTTGAGGAAGCCGCGCGCTGCCAGGAAGGCGCTTGCCGGGTGAAACCCAGCGACAGCAATTTTCTCGGCACCGCTCTCGCTTATCACAAGGCTGGCAATTTAGAAAAGTTTTACGAAATCAACAAGGAAGCGGTTTATAAGTACAAATACAATAAATGGGTAAACCGGTTCAACCTCGCTTGCGGCGCGGCTCTCACCAACCGGGGCGATGAGGCGATGACGGAGCTTAAGGCGCTTGACGAATCCAAGCAATTGAAGAAAAACTTGCTCAACGACAAGGATTTGGAGAGTCTGCGGGTTCGTCCAGATTTCACCGAGCTGTGCGGAAAATACGGTGTCGCGATTGCGGCGCCGGCAAACGTCGCTCCCGGCGTCGAACCGGGAAAAAATAAGGATGACCCCGACGCTAAAAAAGATACCGATGTTTTCTGAGGTCGGATTTTTTTGGTGCGGAGTAGGATTTCAGTTATTTCGAGTAGGCTTGTTATAGTTATATCGTCATGTTTATTTGAATCAGGAGAAAACCATGCCAAGAGCACGCAGTATCGTCGCCCCCGATTGGTGGGACTACACCACTCTCGACAAAAAACTGGTTGAGGATGTGGCGAAACTTACAGTCAAGGACATGCAGCAGCTTTCCCGTCCCGGCTTCGAGGTGCGGATGTACGACACGCTCGAAAGTTTCTATCTCGCCGAAGCGCTGGAATATATCGAAGCCTGGCAGCAGGCCACCGCTAATGAGCCCTGCGGCATCTGCGGCCCCATCGGCCCCACCGAGCAGCTTCCCCTCGTGGCGCTGCTGGTGAATTCGCTCAATCTCAACCTGAAACACGCGCATTTCTGGGGCATGGACGAATGGTGCATCAACGGCAAGGAAGCTCCCGCCACCCACGACCTGTCTTTTGAAAAAGCCGACCGGGATATGTGCTTCAATAAAATCAGACCGGAACTGATGATGCCTGAGTCGAACCTGCATTTCCCCAAGGCCGACAAACTGGCCGAGTACACCGCCAGCTACGACAAGATCAAGTGCAAGGTTATTCAGGGCGGGCAGGGCGAGACCAAGCACTGGGCGTTTAATGACCCCCTTCCGCGCGAGGGAAAATATATCGACGAGCCGATGCCGCCGAAGGAATATCTGAAGCTTCCCGCGCGCCGCGTCAAGCTCCATCCCATGACCCTGATCCAGAACGCGCGCACCAGCGGCGGGGGCAAGGTGTCGGAAGTGCCGACCGAAGCCTTCACCGTCGGCCCGGTCGAAACCTGGAAAGCCGAGCGCGTTTCCATCTGGCAGGCGGGGTGCCACGACAACGCTTTCGGGATGCGCTTGACCGCGTTCATGATTGCGAAAAAGATTCCCGACAGTTCCGTGCCGATGAGCCTGCTGGCGCTGCACGACAACGTCCGCTTCAGCTACTACCGCCCCGGCATCGGCACCTGCGAAGCCGAAATGCATTGATGCGAGTTGTTCGAAAACGCATTGAGACGTTCCAAGATAACTGATACAATGAGGCGCGGTGCGAATATGCGCCGCGCTTTTTTAATCTGCGGGAGAATCCGATGGGTGCAAACAAAGCCGAAGTAATCGCCGCTGGGCATATCTGCCTGGACGTGATTCCGACTTTCCGGCAGGGCGGGAGTTTGACGGAAATCCTGCAGCCGGGGAAACTGATCGAAGTAGGCGCAGCGGTCGCCGCCACCGGCGGGCCGGTCAGCAACACCGGCCTCACGCTCAAGCGGCTGGGGTTCGATGTGGCGCTGATGGGCAAGGTGGGCGACGACGTCTTCGGCAATGCGATTATCGAGATCGTGAAAAGTTACGGCGCGGAAATGGCTGCGGGTATGATTGTTGCGCCGGGCGAAAACTCGTCCTATACTGTGGTCATCAACGTGCCTGGCGTCGACAGGATTTTCCTGCATTGCCCCGGCGCCAACGATACTTTTACCGCCGCCGATGTGAATTACGATTCCTTGCAGGGCGCGCGCCTGTTCCATTTCGGCTATCCGCCGCTGATGAAAAAAATGTACGAGGATGGCGGCGTCTCCTGCACCGAGATGTTTGCGAAAGTCAAGGCGCGGGGCTTGACGACTTCGCTGGACATGGCTTATCCCGACCCCAATTCCACCGCAGGAAAAGTGGATTGGGTTTCGTGGCTGAAAAAAGTCCTGCCGCATGTCGACGTGTTTCTTCCCAGCATTGAGGAAATCCTGTTCATGCTCGACCGCGCGAAATTCGATTCCCTTTCCGCCCGGGCGACGGACAGGAACATAATTCCACTGATCGACAATGGCCTTTTGCGGGAATTGTCTGAACGGATGCTGGCTATGGGCGCGGCGGTGGTGGTGATAAAACTGGGTGAACGCGGACTGTATCTTCGCACGTCTGGCGACGCAAGCCGTCTGGAAAAGATGGGTGCCTGCGCGCCGCAGGACTCGGTTGCTTTTGCCGGACACGAAATATTTTCCCGTTGTTTCAAGGCGAATCTGGTCGGCACCACCGGCTCGGGAGACGCGACTATCGCGGGGGCTTTGGGCGCACTGCTGAAAGGCCTGGGCCCGGAGGAAATCGCCACCTACGCCACCGCCGTGGGCGGGTGCAGTGTTGAACGCGCCGAAGCCGCCACCGGCGTACCGCACTGGAACAGAGTCGAGGAACGCATCCAGGCGGGGTGGGAAAGACTTTGACTATCGATATCTATCTGGCCTGCCCCGAAGAGATAACAGATTCTGCTTTGCTCGCGCTTTATGAAAATTTGTTGAGTGCGGACGAAGTAGCGCGGATGAAGAGGTTCCGGTTTCCCCAACATCGCCAGCAGCATCTGGTCACGCGTGCGCTGGCGCGGGCGGTGCTGTCGCAATATGCCGACGTGCCGCCGGAATGCTGGGTTTTTACGCAGAACGAATACGGCCGCCCGGAAGTGGCCGGGCCGGTTGTGCCGGAGGTGAAGTTCAATCTTACCCATACCGACGGCCTGGTTGCCTGCGCGGTCGGAAAGGCGGAACAGATCGGCATCGACGCGGAAAACCTTGACCGCAGGCTGGCGCAGGGCGAATTGCTGGAACTGGCGGAACGCTATTTCGCGCCGTCCGAATGCGCGGCGTTACGCAAGCTGCCTGCCGAAAAAAGGCGTGAACGTTTCTTCGCTTACTGGACGCTGAAGGAAAGCTACATCAAGGCGCGGGGTCGCGGAATTTCTCTGCCGCTGGGCAAATTCGCCTTCGACCTCGACTCGGGCGACAGCATCGGAATTTCCATCGAGCCGGAACTGGACGACACTCCGGCAGGCTGGCATTTTTCACGCTGGCAGGAAGGCGAGGCGCACCGCCTCGCCCTCGCCGTTCATCATCCGGGCGGAGAAATGAAAATCGACAAGCGCTGGTTCACGCCGCTTATTTCATGAACTTTTCCAGTTCGGCGATAAACGCTTGCGCGCCACCGGGGACGTAGCCGGTCACGCCCAGTTTTTTTCCGTCGGCATCGACCAGCACGATAGTCGGGAAGCCTTGGATGCCGAAATCCTTCGCCAGCGCCGCGTTCTGTTTTTTCGTTTCTTCCGGCTGTTCCTTGGTGCGGGGAAAATCCACCATCAGCAGCACCAGCTTTTCCCCCGCGTATTTCTTAAATGCGTCGGTGCCGGTCGCCTCGTCGTGCAGCTTGATGCACCAGCCGCACCAATCGCTGCCGGAAAAATCCAGCATGACTGGCCGTCCGAGTTTTTTGGCCAGCGCCTTGGCCGCGCCGTAATCCTCCAGCCATTCTCCCTGGTATTCTCCGCTGGAAACGAGAGCCTGGGCGTCGGTTGCCGGGACAGTCTCGATAGTCGGCGCGTCAACCCGCGCGGAGTTGCCCGACAGATAGACCATCAGAAAAATTCCGGTCGCGATCAAAAAAAGCAGCGCGCCATGATATTTGCAATTGCACATATATGCTCCTCCTCATGCCACTATTGTTTGCCCTCAGGCAGCTTGTTCAGAATTTCCTCAATGTCGGAACGCGACACCAGGTCGGGACGCACGTAGGGGTGCAGGGAATCGTCCGCCGGGAAAACCGCCAGATACGGCACCGCCTGTCCGCCGAGTCTGGCGCGGAGGTTATGCAGCATCTCCGTCCGCGCGCTGCGATGAGTCATGTCGGCGCGCAACACCGCCACGTTTTTCCGTTTCAATAACGCGACCACGCCGTCGGATTCGTACACCAGTTTTTTATTCAGCTTGCAGTTGGAGCACCATTGCGCCTCGAATTCTAGAAACACGTTATGTCCCGACGCCAGCAATTCCTTGAATTTCTCCGGTTCGAATTCCTCGTAAGGATTATTCCGTCCCTCGCTTCCGTTCAGAAAATCCGGCACGTTGCGGAACGAAATCTGCGCGCCCAGCAGCAACAGCGCCAGCGCGACCGCCGCGACCGTTACTCTGCCGTTGCCATATCTTCCCCACACCCACGCCGCGAGTCCTACGAACAGCAGGAACAGGTTGGTGAACAGCAGCAGATCCTGGCGCAGGCTCATCAT
Source organism: Planctomycetota bacterium (assembly GCA_020060765.1). GTDB lineage: Bacteria > Planctomycetota > SZUA-567 > SZUA-567 > SZUA-567 > JAGUZQ01. The sequence goes on from JAGUZQ010000052.1 coordinate 73,537, forward strand.
CAGGTACAGCACCATGAAAATCATCACAAAGCCCATCGCCTGCTTGAATGTAACCATCCACTCGCCGGGCTTGGGAATGAGTTTGCGCAGTACCGGAAACAGCGGCAGCAGAACGTACGGCATCGCCATGCCGATTCCCAGCAGAGTGAAAACGGCAAACAGTGTTGGCGCTCCCTGTTTCAGCGTCCACGCTAAAGTACCTCCCAGTAGTGGCCCACTGCACGGGGTCGCCAACACCGTCGCCAGTGCGCCCTTCAGGAATGCACCGCCCAATCCCTCGCGTTTCTGGCCGCTGGCCGCGAGTTGGTTCAGAGTCGCAGGCACGCCGAATTCATAGACCCCGAACAGGCTGAGAGCGAAGGCAAACAGCGCCGCAATCAGGATGATCATGAATTCGGAACTCTGGAACTGTTCGCCCCAGGTCAGGCCAAAAAATATCGTCAGTCCCGCCAGCACCCAGTAAACCGCCAGCATCCCACCGCCGAAAGCGAGGCCGTGCAACAGGATTCTGCCTTTGCTTTCTCCCGCCTGCGCGGCCAGGCTCATCACTTTCAGCATCACCACCGGCAGCACGCACGGCATCAGGTTCATCAGCAGTCCAGCCAGAAACGCCACCGCCAGCCACAGCAAAAATCCGCGCGTCGCCGACGCTTCCGCGCGCGGCTGAAAATCGGGAAAGGCTACGGCGGTGTAATCGGATTCGGCTTTTGCCGGTTGAGTCGTCAAGGCTTGGTTGATTTCAGGCGTAGTTTCAGGGTTTAGCTTATCCGGGAAATTCGCGAAAAGCGCATCGTCTCCCCGCCCCGGAGAATCGAGCAGAAACTCGAACTGCACGCAAGCGCCTGCGTCGGAACAGGTCTGTCCCGTCACTTTCGCCGTAACCGGTTTCAAGTCCTCGCCCGGAGGCAAAACACCTTGGGCGTAAAGCAGGATGGTGCCGGAATGGGAATTGATCCAGGTGCCGAGGCCGTATTGCTCCAGCCGGTGCGGAGGAGGGAAGACAACCTTGCTCCAGGAAAGGTTTTCCGGTTGGAGAGAAACAACCGTCGGCAACCCGATAGCGTCCGGGTTGCCGAGGTCGTCGTGATAGAGGTGCCAGCCGGGTTTGACCGCCAGTCTCAGAACCGCCTTGACTTGCGACCCTTGCGCGCGCACAAACAGTTCGGAAGACACGCCGTCGCTTTCCGCAGCGGAAATTACGGCAGGCAAAAAGGCGATCAGGACAGTAAACGCAATAGAGAGTTTCATGTTATCCCTTCCTGATCATCCCTGCAATTACAGACCGCATCCGCCCGTGCCGCAACCAGCCTTGGGCTTGCAGCAGTTGGCCGAGTCCTTGTTTTCGCCGCACTTGGCGCACGCCTCGGTCTTGGCGTTCTTGCAGCAGTTCTTGTCGTCAACCGCTAAACCGCACTTGAGGCAAGCCGCCACCTTTTCACCCTTGCTTTCCTCCAGCCATTCCTTGATGCCGCCTTTGTAGTCATGCACATCCTTGAAGCCGAGTTTGGTCAGAATCTTGGCTGCGGCGGTCGAGGCGTGACAGGTATAGCTGGCGCAATAGACCACGATCTTTTTGTTCTTATCCAATTCCGCAGCCTTGGCTTCCAGTTCGTTCAGAGGAATATTTATCGCGCCATCGATGTGCGCCTTATCGTAATATTCCTTGGGAAGCACGTCAATCACTACCGGCGGGTTCTTATCGGCCTGCAGCTTTTTCAAAGTGTCGATACCAATGAAGCTGACTCCGTCGGTGACGTGGTCGGGAGTGCGGTCGACTTTTTCTCCAGCCTTTGCGAGTTTTTCGATATACTTGGCCGGGTCTTTTTTCACTTCGTTGATGCAGCCGCCACAACAGACGTAAATACGCTTGCCTTCGAAATCAACGAACAGACTTTTATTGACATCTCCTCCCATGACAGGACAGGTTTTCTGCGCAACCAGCTCAACAGGTTTTTCTTCCGCCGACCAGGCGGGGAGACACAGCACCCCAAACAGAAATGTATACGCGAAAAATGTTTTCATGACTCTCCTCCTGATTTGATCGACCAACATATCTTTTAAACTAAATGCCCGTTACGTGCACCGCGTTCCAGGCAACAAGCCTGTCGCAATTTAGTGTTCCGCAACCCGTGCGCCAATTACCGGGAATTGGCGTGGAAATGCTTTATGCCAATATAACGTACTGCGGGAAAGGTAGTTGCGGGATAAAATATTTAAAGCCCGCATGTTTTTCAGGATGGGATGACGCTGTTGCGATAGTTGTGCGACTTAAATCGAGACACAAGTGTCTCGCGTTCAGCAAAGATAGTCCCCGGCGTCGAAGGCGTTTTTAATTAATTCAATTTGCGGTTCTCCGGCGGGTGGCAGCAGGATGGAGACCGCGTCGCAGCGGATATTTTCCTCGGTCAGGAGGTTGGCGTAAAGATATTCGCGGATCGAGAGGGCAATGTTGCGGGCCTTGTCGGGAGTTATGGCTTCGAGGGGGGAACCGCAATTTTCGCCGTGGCGGGTTTTCACCTCGATAAACACCAGGTCGCCGCCTTGCCGGGCGATGATGTCGATTTCTCCGCGCTTGAGGCGGACGTTGCGGTCGACGACGGCATACCCTTTTTTCTCCAGGTATTTTACCGCCAGGGTTTCGCCGCTGTTGCCTGTTTCGATCTTGCCGGTCATGTCAAAGCCTCCGACAGCAAAAAGGTTCTTCGTGATATTGGGTAGGCTTTGAAGTCTCCAGTTTATCAAGGAAAAACTTGTACCGTCATTTCTGCGAAGGCAGGAATCCAGGCGGTGTTGCGTACGGTTTCTCCACTGGATTCCTGCCTGCGCAGGAATGACGATTCGTGAGTTTATTTCAAAAGCAAATATTTTTCCTTAAGTAAACCGTATTGCCGCAAACCTGACGAAGAACAAAAAAGCCCCTCCCTTTCGGGAGGGGCTGGCGTTGCTCAGACTTCCTTGGGATTGACAAAAGGCATCATCTTGCGCAACTTGCGACCGACAGTTTCCAGTTGCGAGTCGTGGTCGCGTTCGCGCATCTTGCGCAGCACCGGCTGGTTGACCAGGTTTTCGCACAGCCACTCGCGCGCGAAGGAACCGTTCTGGATTTCCTCCATGATCTCGCGCATCGCCTGCCGCGAGGTTTCGTTTACCACGCGTGGGCCGCGGGTGTGGCCGCCGTATTCGGCAGTGTCTGAAACCGAATAGTTCATGTAGCTTAAGCCCCCCTGGTAGAACAGGTCGACGATCAGCTTCAGTTCGTGCAGCACTTCGAAATACGCGATTTCCGGTTGGTAGCCCGCATCCACCATGGTCTGGAACCCGGCGCGCACCAGTTCCGACGCGCCGCCGCACAGCACCGCCTGTTCGCCGAAGAGGTCGGTTTCGGTCTCTTCCTTGAAGGTGGTTTCGATCACGCCCGCGCGGGTGCCGCCGATGCCGTGGGCGTAGGCGAGGGCGAGCTTTTTCGCGTTACCGGAATGATCCTGGTAAATCGCGATCAGGTTGGCGACGCCAGCGCCTTTTTCGTATTCGCTGCGGACGAGATGACCCGGGCCTTTGGGCGCGACCATGATCACGTCCACGTTTTTCGGTGGCAGGATCTGGTTGAAGTGGATGTTGAACCCGTGGGCGAACATCAGCACGTCGTTGTCCTGGAGGTTGGGCGCGATGTCTTCCTTGTATACCTTCGCCTGTACCTGGTCGGGCAGCAGGATCTGGATGATCTGCGCCTTGGCGGCGGCTTCGGACACGGAATGGAGCTGCCAGCCGTGCTCCTGGGCGAGGCGGCCGTTGGCGCTGTCGGGACGCTGGGCGACGATGACGTTATGCCCGGACTCGCGCAGATTGAGGGCGTGGGCGTGACCCTGGGAGCCGTAGCCGATGATGGCAATGGTCTTGCCTTCCAGCGAGCTCTTATCCACATCTGATTCGTAATACATTGTTGCCATGATCTCTCCTAGTGTTAACCGCAACCGTTAATCCGCGAACGAATGGAACGCGGAAGATATTTTTTTGGGACTAAGGGACTAGGGCTCTAGGGGACTAAGAGCCTTAGTCCCCCAGTCCCTTGAATAATTTCCAAGTATATCCCGGCGCGGCGGCGGGTCAAGCCAAACGTGGCTAATAATTTACCGACAGAACCGCGCGCCGTTTCACGCGGGGAATAATGTTTCCCGCGTTTGCCCCGCGCCTGAACAAGCTTGCCTTTAGCCGTGGCCGGGCGCACTATCTTCATAAAAAAACGCGTCCGGCGAACCGAACGCGTTTGGGATTTTTCGCCTTTACCAGTTCACGCAAGCTTATTTGAACTTAACAGTCACTTTCTTTTCCAGTTCCATCTTGAGTGCGGGCCAATCCTTGATCAGTTTCTTGGCTTCTTCCTCATTGCTGACCTTGTACATGGCTTTCATTTTTTCGATGTCGGCAAACATTTCGCCCAACTTGGCGTCGATCAGGGTGAGTCCGGTCTTGTCTTCGTTGGGATAGGTGGCGTTGGTTTCGGTGATCGCGCCTTCGACGGTCAGGCCGATTCGCATCCGCAGTCCCTGCATCATCTGCGCCATCATCTGCATCTGCGGCAAATTCTGCTCGAACTCTTCCTGCTTCTTCTTGTCTGTGAAGTCTGCCGGCGGAGGGGTCAGGGTAAGAGTGCCGGTATCCTTGTTGTATTCAAAGGTGAGGGCTTTTTCCTCTTCGTTGCTGGGGGCGTTGATTGCCGTAGGGCTGGATAAAAGTTTAAGCTTGTTAATATCCTCGACGGCGTAGGTGACCTTGAGCCCCTGCTGAGTGGTGTTGGGGTCGGAGACTTTCTCCGCCTTGACATAAGTCACGCCTTCGCCCATTTTCTTCGCCGCTTCCTGGTACTTCGCTTCCACTATAGCGAGGGGATCCTGTCCCTGTTGCGCCATCATGGCCATCGCCTGCGCCGATAACAACACCGTCTCTTCAATGGTGGCGCTGCCGTCCTTTTTCACGTGCACGTTTTTCTGCATGTCCATGCAGCCGCCTGCCAGTAGCGCCGAACACAACACCATTGCCAAAATCCTGTTCATACTTTCTCCTGCTTCAACAAAAATCCGCGAACGAAGGGAGCGCGAATAGATCGACGCTCTGTGATCGCTTGCGGAAGAAGAGGGTGGCACCATGCCACCTCCCATGAAAATTAACCCATTACGCCGATAAGAAAGCGTTTGCCCTGGCCGGAATCAACCGGTATCATCGGGCAAGGACTGGATATTACCGCAAGCGACGGGACTTGTCATATACAAAAAAAGCTATTTTTTGCCGGGGGAGGCGCGATGGATTCCTGTGAAATTCTGAAAAGCGCGGTCGAAAACGTGGGCGTGAAAAAGGTGGCGGCGGAAATGCGGGTTTCGCAGTCGCTGGTCTACAAGTGGTGCGAGCAGGCTGGCGAGGAAGACGACGTCAGCGGCGCGCGCAACCCCCTCGACCGGGTGGAGGAACTGGTGGCCTGCACCGGCTGCCGGAAACTGGTGGAATGGCTGTGCGAACGCTGCGACGGGTATTTCGTCAACAACCCCGATATCAGAAAGCAGAAGATAGACGCCGAGTTCATCGCCCACACCCAGCGCATGATCCAGAATTTTTCCGAATTGCTGCGGGCGATGTCGGAGTCGATCTCCAACGACGGGCGCATCGACGGCAGGGAAGCGGTCAAAATCCGCCGCGAATGGGAAGACCTGAAACGCTACGCCGAAAGCTTCGTCGCCGCCTGCGAACAAGGCATGTTCGACAAGACCGGGGAGAAAGGCTGATGTCAGGCATTAAAGGCATCCGAACCAGACGCGAGTCATATGCGGTGATGGGGGGGGCACTGATTATTATTGCTTCTGGCGCGATATTTTTTTCAGATTACTGGAACGATAAACGCCGAAGCTGATCTGGCGGAGTTTTAGATAAAACCCGAATCTCAATTATACTTATGGGCTTCAAAATATATGTTTTGTCCGCAATTTGGTAGAATTTCCGCAGCTTTGTCCATCAATTTTATAAGCAAGCCAATTTTTTTATGCATTCTTACCGGATCGTGGCCATATGTAAAGGTTCTATTGAAAGTCGTCGTAAAACCGGCTTGCCTTAACATTCTTTCCATTCTGAACTTGTCATAATAAATGATGTGGCCACACATTCCTTTCTGAAAATCATCATAAGAGTCTTTCCAGTAAATTTTATCGCCCAATCCTGCAACGAACAAAAGTCTATTAAATAGATATAACAAATTAGGCGTGGAAACAATAAGCATGCCGTTATTTTTCAAAACATTCCTGATGGAAAACAAGCACCTGTTGAAGGTTGAAATATCAAGATGTTCGGCTATCTCGGTGAACAGGACGATATCATAGATATCGTTTTTTTCGCCATAAATCAAAGACGAGTCGTTTTCGGCAAAATTTTTAATGACCAAATTAATCGAATGTTTGCCAAGCAATTTCTTGAATTCAGGAAGATTCATGTACTTATTTTCGGGGCTTTCATATGTATCCCATGTAATTTTCTTGTCAAAACGCCGAGAGATTGCTTCTCGCAGGGAAAAATCCTGATGGCCTACACCTATTCCTGATGCGTTTAATATCCTTACTTCTTCAGAATCATTATTAGCCAAGGCCTTTAAAATGGATTGATAAATGATAAAATATCTCTTGCTTGTATACTCCGACCAAGTCGCGGCTGTTCTTTCATTCAGCAATTCAATGTTAGTCATGCAGTTAAAACATGTATCATACAGCAGCGCTAAAATGACTTTATCATCCATAGTCTCTCCGAAAAACAAGCAAGAAAGCGTTTGCAACACGTAATTTGATAGTTACTATAACATAACATAGAATAATTATATTGGAACCACAGGTGTCTGTCATATATAAAAATCATTATTTTTCACAAGGGGACGAGGCGGTGAAAATCCGCCGCGACTGGGAAGACCTGAAACGCTACGCCGAAAGTTTCGTCGCCGCCTGCGAACAAGGCATGTTCGACAAGATCGGGGAGTAATCAATGGCAAGTATTAAGGGCATTCGCGCCAGACGCGAGTCATGCCTGCTGATGGGATGCGGGGGGCTTGTCATGCTTTCTGGCTTTTGGATAATGTATTCCAGTTCTTATGTTCGGGAAAGAGCCATGAAGGAGCTGACGCAGTTTTGCGATAAATTTGGCATAACCACCAATAATCCCGAACAACATGATACGTTTACTCATGCGTGCCGATTACAGATTAAGTATGTAAAAAAAATCGGGCCAGATAGACTTTTGGCCGGAATGGGATGGTTTTTTTGCGGCATTATGATGATAATTTATGGTCGCGAGTTGGGGAGAAAAGCTAATGGCGGCTGAAGCGGCATGAAAAACGTTCTCTACCTTTCTCCCTCAGTAACCATGTATGGCGCACGCGTGATGCTGCTGCAACTGGCCTCGGCGCTGGATCCCGCGCGCTTCCGGCCGGTCGCCGTCTGCCTGACCGAAGGCGGCCTGACCGACGAACTGCGCCGCCGTAATATCCCGGCCTACGTCGTCGGCATCCATCCCTGGCGCAAAGGCAAAAATCTCTGGCGTATTCCGGTAAACACGGTCAGGATCGCCAACATTATCAAGCGCGAGAAAATCGACATTATACATTGCAACGATTTCTGGGCTTTGCCCTGGGCGCTGGCCGCGCGCTGGTGGGCAGGTTCCGCCGCGCCGGTGATCTGCCACGTCCGCAATCCCGTCGGCGAAAAACGCGTCCGAAATTATAAACTGCAACAGGCAGATAAAATCGTCACAATCAGCCACGCTTTACGCGCGGAATTAGACCACTGGTCTAAAGTCATGCAGGATGAGAAGATCGTCACTATCCACGACGGGCTCGATTTTTCCCTGCTTGATGCGCAGAAAGACACTTGCGACCTCAGAAAAAAGCTTAATATTCCGTCTGAATCGCAGATTATTCTGCAAGTAGGCCATATTTCAGAACGAAAAGACCAGCTTACCTTGCTGCGGGCAGTGCAGAAACTGCCAGAATCGTTTAAACCGCACGTAATTTTCCTTGGCGACGTGAAACCGCACAACCGCGAGTTCGGCGAAGAGGTAAAAAGGCTGGGGGAGTCGCCGCAACTTGCTGGCAGAGTTCACTTTGCGGGTTTTCAGGCAGAAGTGGCACCTTATTACCGCATGTGCGACCTGCTGGCTATCCCCTCTGCCGAAGAGGGTTTAGGGTTGGTTTCGCTGGAGGCGATGCACTTTGCCAAACCGGTGGTGGGGAGCAATACCGGTGGCATTCCGGAAGTGGTCAAGGATGGTGAAACCGGCTTGCTGCACCCTCCCGGCGATGCCGCAGCCTTGTCGAAAGTTGTCGAAACCCTGCTGAATGATGTCGAAACCATGCGTTCTTTTGGCCTGGCCGGACAGGTTCGGGCGCACGAAATGTTCTCTTTGTCCACTCATGCCGACAATATGCAGAATCTGTATGACCGGATTTCAGGCAGTGAAAGATCTCACTGAAGGCAGATAATGAAAGCGCCTCGCACGGGGGGGGGATGCGTCTCAAACACACAAAAAACCTTATCTATATTATCTGATCGTGGTGTATCGGGATGCGGCGCTAGTGGTTTTTCCCGGCGCGAAAAATTTTCCGCCACAGGATTGTCCACAGGCTTTTGGGCGGATTTCTCAACAGGTTCAGCGCCCGATGTTCGCCCGGGTGGAGTTGCGCCTTGTGGGGGTGGTGGTGCACGTTCCCGTGGTGCCAGCCCGTTTTTTCAATTCCTTTGGTCAAAGTCGTCATCCCGCTCATGGTAAACCCTCCTTGCTTGCGGAAGCATGACCCCTCTATTTATAGTATACATCATTTCGGAGGCCGGAGGGCAAATAAGGGATTCTTTCCGATTTTTCCGGAAAGAAAAATATGCCCGGGGGAAAGTGGGAAAAGATGCGCGGAGTGATAATTGGGAACGTCCTTCAGGCAGATGCGAGATTATTCGGTAATTTGGTTTGCAAAGCTTTTCTCCTCGGTGTAAGTTAATAAGCGTTGCGTTGTGCGTTGCCGCGAGATAAAACACTCATAATGAAAGACGGAACCGGATACCTGGCGCTCGTCGAACCCGGTTCTAAACTCTATCATGTCTTTTCTGTCCGGAAAAGCCTACTATAGATTTTCCCAGATATTCGGCGTGCTGCTGGTCCCGGCTACCCTGCTGGTGCTGTTCGGCATTCGCGTGGAAGACAAGGTATCTTCTCCCGGCATTGTCGAATCGGTTGACCAGCTGATCGTGCGTTCCGCGATCAAGGAGACGGTGGCGAAAAAGGTCTACAAGGAAAACGGCGACCACGTACTCAAGGGCGAGATCGTGGTCGAGTTCGAGGATGTGCACGGGTACCGCTACAGTGCGGAAAAAACGTCGGTGAACCTGCAGGCGCTGAAAGACACTTACGAAAGGCTGAAGCCTCTACAAGTGGCGGGGTCGGTGACCGAGGCGAAGATCCGCGAGATGGAATTCGAAATCCGCGCGCTGGAACTGGAGATCAAGGATTTGCGGGAAAAGGCCGACCGGCTGCTGGTGCGCAGTCCTCTCGATGGCAAGATCATCAACGTCTTCATCAAGGAATACGAAATGGCCGACGTGGGGCGGGAACTGTTTTCCGTCTCCGCGCTGGACGACAAGTATATCCGCTGCATGATCCAGGAGCGGCACTACTCATATATCCGCCCGGGCATGAGGGTGATTATCAAGAGCGAACTGTACAATTACCTGCTGTACGACGTCTATCACGGGCGGGTAGTGCGCATCGGCTCCTTCGGCGAACAGTACCAGGACGAAATCACCTACCGGGTCGACATTGCCCTTGACCCGAAAGCCGCCGCCGCGCTCAAGGTCGGCAGTTCCTCCATGTGCGAGATCGTCACCGACGAAATCCCGCTGTTTCATCTGCTGTTTCTGAAACGGGGTTCGAGATGACCGGCGAAAGCGGCAGATACGAATTGCCCAAAAAAGGCGAGCGCCCCCGCCACGGCGACGACAGCTGCCTGGGCAGCATCCTGTTTTACCTGTCCTTTTTCAAGCGCTACCGGGGGCAGGTCTGCTGGGCGATGTTTTTCCACGCCATCGACATTTTTCCGTTTTTCGCCATGCCGATTTTCGTAAAGATCATCGTCGACAATTACATCCCGGCGGCTAACAAAAAGTCCATCTACATGATGTTCGGGCTGATCCTCGCCATGGGACTGCTCAACGTGTTTTTCCACACCAGTTTCATGGTCAATTACATCCGCGTGGTCAAAAGCGTCTCCCGCGACCTGCGCAATATGATTGTCCACCGCCTGCAGGTGCTGTCGCTGTCCTATCACCACAAGAACGAAACGGGGCGTCTCTATTCCAAGATCATGGTAGACGTGGAGAAGACCGAACAATTCGCCAACATGCTGTTTGTCAGCCTGTTCGGGTCTTTCGTCATCCTGGTGTTTCTGAGCGGGGTGCTGAGTTATGTCAATTACCGGATACTGTTGACGTTTCTCGCCATTTTCCCGGTGTTTTACGTGCTGTTCGCCCTGTTCCAGGGCATCGTCCGCAAGAACCGCTACAGCGAACGCATGGCGCGGGAAAACCTTTCCGCCTCGGTCAGCAACTTCCTGCAGACCTCGCTGCTGGCCAGGCTGCACGGGCACGAGGATTTCGAGCGCAAGAAGGTCGACGACAGCAGCCAGCAGGTCATCCGCACTTCCACCGAGGCCGAGGCCAATATCTCGGTCTTCGCCTCGCTCAACAGCGTGCTGTCGCTTTACTTCAATTTCACCATCACCGCCATCGCCGCGATTAAGGTGATCGACGGCGAGTTGACCCTGGGCGAGATGCTGCTGTTCGTGCAGTACATCCAGCAGATGATGAACCATTTTCTGCAACTGGTGAACATCTATCCGATTTTCACCCTCTTCTTCGAGGCGATGCGCTCCATCCGGGAAATCCTCGACGCGCCCGATATCGAGTACAACCACGGCAAGCGTTCGCCCCCGGAGATCAGGGGGCACGTCTCCTTCGAGCAGGTCACCTTCTCTTACGATGACGGCACTCCGAGTGCGCGCAATATCACTGTCGACATTCCTCCCGGCACGGTAGTGGGGCTGGCCGGCAAATCAGGTTCTGGCAAAAGCACTTTCGTCAACCTGATGCTGGGGCTGTACCGCGCGCAGCAGGGGTTGGTCAAGATCGACGGTATTCCGGTCGACCAACTCGACATGCGCACGGTTCGGCGCTACATCGGCGTGGTCAGCCAGAGTCCCATCATCTTCTCCGGCACCGTCTACGACAACATTGCCCACGCCAACCGCAGCACGGCGTTTGAGAAGGTGGTGGAGGCGGCCAAAAACGCCAACGCCCACGACTTCATCATCAAGATGAAAGAGGGCTACGACAGCTTTACCGGAGAGAACGGGGTATTGCTCAGCGGCGGGGAAAAGCAGCGCATCGCTCTGGCGCGCACCTTCCTGCGTGACCCTTCGATCCTGATTCTGGACGAGGCAACCTCGGCGCTGGATTCCGAATCAGAGGGGCTGATCCAGGACGCTATGAGAAACATTGTCAGGGGCAAGACCTCGCTCATCATCGCCCACCGCCTCTCCACCATCCGCGACGCCGACATCATCCTGTTTTTCAAGGATGGCGAAATCGTGGAGAGGGGAACGCACGACGAACTGGTCGCCATGAATGGCGAGTATGCGAAACTGGTGAAGATGCAGGGCATGGAATCGGCGGAAAAACCCGCGCTCCTGCCGCCCGAGGCGACCGCCGACGGCGAGGATGCCCTCTTTGCCACCGACTGGGCGTGAAAACCTGTCGTCGCGTGGCGTATACATGGAAAGAGAAAAAATGGTTTTTCGCGTGTTTTCGGGGAAAGCCGGTGATTGCGAAGAATGCCGTCTGGAAAAAAGTCTATCGAACGTCATTCCCGCGAAGGCGGGAATCCAGGCGGGGAAGTCGTACGCAACACCTCCTGGATTCCTGCCTTCGCAGGAATGACGATGCGTAAGTATTAATGTTTTTTTGCACGTTTTTCCTCGATTGAAGTTTTACCGCGCCGCTACCGCCTCGATCTCGACCCGCGCGTCTTTGGGCAGGCGGGAAACCTCCACGCACGCGCGCGCAGGTGGGGTGCCGGGAAAATACCTGGCGTAAATCCCGTTCATCTCCGCGAAGTCGTTCATGTCGGCGAGAAACACCGTGGCTTTCACCACGTCGGCGAGAGTCAGCCCCGCCGCCGCCAGCACGGCTTGCAGATTTTTCAAAACCTGCTCAGTCGCCGCCGCGACGCTTGCCGTGACCAGCTCCCCGGTTTCGGGATCAAGCGGAATCTGCCCGCTGCAAAAGACAAAGCCGTTCGCTTCCGCGGCCTGTGCGTACGGCCCCACCGCCGGTGGCGCCAATTCCGTGGCAATGATATTCTTGGGCATTGCTATCTCCACGCCAGTAGTGTACGAGGAAAATCTGCTATTACCGGATACCCTGTATATGGCAATTCAATGCTGACAGGGTACTAGAGGCAATACGGTTAATTAGGAGAAAACCTGTACCGTCATTCCCGCCTTCGCGGGAATGACGGCGTTATGTTTTTTTTCTGGAAACAGAAAGATTTTTCCTTAATTAAACCGCCTTGGTGCTAGAGGGCGCTACGCTTTCCGGCGCGCCTTTTTATTTGCGACCTTTTTAGCGGTCTTTTTCTTGCTGACCTTTTTTTTACCGGTTTTCTTCTTGCCGGTTTTCTTCCGCTTCTTTTCTTCGGCCAGAGCTTCCAGTCGCTTGTCGGCTTCCCGCCGCCCCAGGTTGCGCACTTCGGCCAGTTTCGCCAGCGTCGCGGCGCGCAGGTTCAGTTTGCCGGAACCGTTTTCCCAGTTGAGGATCGACTGCGGAGTCACGTCTGCCAGCCGGGCAAGGGCTGCTTGCGACAGATTCAGTTTCTTGCGCAGGTTTTTCACCCAGTTCGAGGTGATGCGCAGGCGGTCGGCCGCAGTCTGGGTCTTTTCTTCCTGCTGCGCCTCTATCACCGGGCGTACGGTACGCATAATCTTTTTCTTTTCCCGTTGCAGAACCGCCACCTGTTTGCGCAGATCCGCGACGGCTTTGCGCAGGCGCGTGGTTTCTTTCCGGATCGGGTCGGTCAGGACTTTCGCCTCGTGCAATGCAATACGGGCAATCTCTTCCTTCAGCGGCTTGATGAAATTTGGCATGTCTGTTCCTTTGTGTCAGGTAAATTGATTTACTTCAGTAAAAAAAACATCAGGATTTCTTGCGATAAACGTTCAGTCCTACTTTTTCTTCCCGGTCGGGAATAGAGACATTGCCTTCGGTCGAGGCGATGATAATGGTTTTGCCGGTGGAGGAAGGGCCGAAATCCTTGGTCAGATCAACCTTGATGGTGAGGATGTTGCCCTCGACAGACATTTCGATGTTCTTCATTTCATGTCTCCTGTTTCCATTCCCGAAACGAAATTAATGCTATACCATAAATTCCAGTTTACAGATTGGCGGGAAAAATTCAAAATAAATATATATGAAAGTCGGCGGGAACTTAATCGTCCCTTTTTAATTGGTTTGCGCCAATTGCGTCAACTTGTATAATAGTTGCCCAAGTTGCCCGGGGATTCCGCGTGAAAACCAGACGTTGCCGCAAGGCGATAATCCTGAAACTGCTGGTGCTGACGCCGCTGTGGCTGCTGGCTGCGGGATCAGTGACGTACCGCCTTGCCGTGGTCTGGCTGAAGCATGAAATCAGGCTGGAAAAAGAACGTTTGCGACTCGAAGGCCATCCCATGACTTTCGAGGAAATGATTCTGCCCCGCATTATCCCCTGGGACGAAAACGGGGCGACGGAGTTTTACAAAGCGTTCGCGCTGCTGCCGAAGGACGAACCGGATTTCTATTCCCTGAACGATAAATACCGCAACGACATGGCGCTGGCGATGAAAAGCGAACCGGAAGTGTTTGCGCCTATGTTAAAGCAATATGAAAAGTTCTTCCCCGTCTTCAGAAAGGCTTTGGCCAACAAACGTCAGGACGTATTTTTTGATGGTTACAATATTTCTGCATCTCCATATATTACTTGTGAACACCTGATCTATCTTCGAAATTGTACAAATGCTTGCCGCTATGACGCTTTGTTTAAAGCGATTAATGGCAGGCCAGACGAAGCCTTGAACTGTTTAGCGAAGTCCTTGGTTCTTCCTGAAATAATGTGCAATAGACAGACAAATCTGGTTGAGTATCTTACCGGCGTAGCTCTGTATGGTATAAATCGCGGCACATCTTCCGATATCTGTCGTTACACGCGCCCCGCACCTAATGTTCTGCGTCAACTGGCGGATGAATATGAGCGGCAGGAATCACTGCAAACGTCGGCGACATTGACCAAGGTTCTCGATGCCGAGCGTTTATTTTTCTTCTATGGACTTTTAGACGAAAGAGGTCGTTGGGAAAAGCTTGATTTCAGTCAGAAATGTGAAAACCCGAAGTACTTTTTCGAATTGTATTTACTCTATAACGAGTATCTCTATATGAAAAAAATTGAGCCGTTTTTTGCAAAAGCATTTTCTCTCCCACAAGAAGAAATGCTGTTGTTTTCTCGCTGTAGTAGTTTCGAGGATAAACTCAATATATATGGAATACCAACCGCCATTCCCAACTGGTCAAACTGCCTGGGAGATGGCTATAAACGTTTTATCGAGATGGTGGTTTATAATACTGTTCATTTTCGCCTCGCCGCCGTCGGTTTGCGGCTTTATGCCGACTTTCTGGAAGGCAAACCCTATCCGCAGAATCTGGACGACTTCAAGCCGGAACTGGTGAGAGACACTTTTTCCGGCAGGAAATTCCTGCTGGAGCGCAAACGCGGAGAATTGATCGTTTACTCGGTCGGTTCCAACAGTATCGACGACGGCGGGTATGAACCGCCGAATCTGGCTGATCCGAATTCGCGCGGCAGCAAATGCGAGGACGATATCTGGTTCCGTCTGCCGCTGGTCGCGCCGGTTGCGGGAAACGCAAAGGAAGACGTCAATTAATGTACGTTGAACAGGATTTCTTTGCGTCGTCATTCCTGCGCAGGCAGGAATCCAGGCGGGAAAGCCCCGAGGCTATATTACGCAAGCGTTACGGTACGTACAAAATTTCCGCGCGTTCTTCGCCCGCGACCAACGGAAGCGCGGTAGTGTTACACGGACGGATTCGCTTGCGAAGTATGCGCGTGCGGCACGCACCCTGGATTCCCGCCTTCGCGGGAATGACATACGAAAGTGGTAAAAAAAATCGAAAGATAAATCAGTTCAAGGCATTTAATCGATAAGGAGGAAATCTGGCATGTTTATTGAGGACACTATCGGCAGTTATCTGGAAAAAGCACAGTCCGACGCGCCTACCCCCGGCGGTGGCAGCGTCAGCGCGCTGGCTGGCGCGTTAGGTTCGTGTATGGCGTCCATGGCGGCGAATTTCACGGTCGGGAAAAAGAAATTCGCCGAGGTTGAGTCGGAAGTCATTGAAATCCTGGCCGAAATCCAGCCGCAGCGGGAGAAGTTGGTGGAGTGCATGGAGCGGGACGCAGTCGCTTTTTCCGCTATCGGCGAAGCTTACGGAATGCCGAAAAATACGGATGATGAAAAAGCGGCTCGCGCCGCTGCTATCCAGAATGCCCTGACCGAGGCTATGGAGGTACCGCTAGCCGGGATGCGCGCGGCGCTGGCGTGTTTGCAGCCGTTGCCGCGACTGGCTGAAATCGGCAATCCCAACCTGGTCAGCGATACCGGCGTTGCCGCCATTCTGCTGGCAGCTTCGGCACGCGCGTTATGTTTAAATGTAAAAATAAATCTGAAAAACATCAAAAACGAGGAACTTGTCAAGAGGGTTACGACGGAAGTTGACAAGATACTGCAGACTTGCCAGGAAGAAGAGAAGCAATGCCTGGAGGCGGTAAATGCAATGATATAGCCATAAAAAGGCTAAGTAATATAGCCGCATTTTGCTGTTGACCGTAAGCTTTTTTGTCAACGCAATGCTATGTCGCAAAAAAGTTTGTCACGTTTTTTTAGCCTTGATGTAAAAATCCCCTTGACGGAATTACATTTTATGTATAATATTACTTTGCTTGGAAACCGCGCGCTATTGTGAGCCGGAAAACCAAGTTTGATACTTTCATCGAGGGGCTGGCAGAAAATCGCCAGGTGTTGTACCGGTAGATCTTGGAGATGGCTATGACAAGTAATATCAAGGCAGAATTCGGCAAACAATTCCGTTCAGCTCGGGATGCAAAAAAGCTTTCGCGGGCAGCTCTGGCCATGCGCCTGGGAATCAGCCCCAAAACTATCCAGAGTTGGGAAATGGGTAGGACTTTTATTGAAAACCTGTCCCTGATACCGGCAATTGAAGCTGAGTTGACCATTTCCGTTACCAGTCTGATCGAAAAATCCACCCGTGGCATCATGCCGGAAGTAGCGGCGGAAGCTCCTGCGGAATACGGAGCATCCAGTAGCAAGGGTTGTCCCAAAACCGGCCCGGTTCACGTCGGCTTTACCTTGCATGCCGCCAAGCTCGCCGCCATGCCGGAAGAGGATATCCTCTCCAAGGACGTGGCCGCAGTTCCTCTACTACGACCTGTGGCAGCTGCCAAGCCGGTGCCTTCCCTTACAACCAAGGATATCGCCAAATATGTTGTTATTCCGGCCGAATGGGTGCCGCGCGGCGGGGTTTTGGTTGCCTACCGCATGTCGGATTCCGGCATGGATCCAATGATTCCGCTGGGCGGCATCGTTATTGTCGACCGCCGGATTCAGGACGTTGAGCGTTCCCTGGGTCGCCTGGTTGCCCTGAATATGAACAGTAAAGGCGTACGCATCCGCCGCCTGATTGACGATCCGATTTCGCGCAAGCTGGTCGGCGTCACCGCGTTGGAAGGAAGGCGTGGCAAAATCCCCTACCGCGAAGATCAGGGCGATACTATTCTGGGTCGGGTGGTGGGAGTTATGGGGCAGCCTGAATAATACGCGTGCCTTTTTGTTGAACTATAAGACGTCTTTTTCCCCGGTGGAGAAAGACGTTTTTCTTTGGTGCGCTGACAGCCTTGGGATAAGGCCTTGCGGCGTAAGATTGGGCGTATAATTGAAAATCACCCGGTATCGGTTGTTTTCTTGCGATATTGACCCGGCGTAAGTTTGGTGTGTTCTCGGAAGACTGCGCATAAGTGGCGGTCTGTCCCAAATCCGCAAAGCGGGGCGATAGTCTTCAGCGGCAGGGTGGAATGCAACAGTAATTCTTTGGCGCGTTCGATACGGGTGCGGGTGAGCCAGTCCTGCAGGCTGAAGCCATAACGGTCTTTGAAAACGTGGCGCAGGTGGTCGTAGCTGATGCTGATCATATCCGCAACAGCGGCTACCGAGGGAAGGGTCTGGTACTTTTCCAGAATAATCCGGCAGGCTTTTTCAGCATAATAAGCCTGCGGCGTTTCCTGAATATTTCCCGGCAATTCCGCTGCTGCGGAAAGCAGGGACAGAAAAACCGCCGCCGCGCGGTGATCGTAAATCCGCTGCTGTCCCGGCGTGCGCTTGAGCGAAGGGTTACACAGAAAATCCAGTTCCGCCAGAAATGTCGGATTCCCGGGATAATCCAGGCGGAGAGTTGTTTTTAATTCTCTTGGTTCAGGCTTGATTTCAAGCTGTACTACCACGTCTATCCCCGGCTCAATCATAACCTGCAGGTGCCCCGCGTTAGCCGGATAGATTATTACTGTCCCCGGCGCGAAATCAAAGCGCGATCCGTCCTCCAGCTCGGTCCAGCCTGCTCCGGAATGGTGATAGACTATTTCGGCAAACAGATGCGCGTGAAGCGGGCAGACCTCGCTTATGACAGGTGATTTCCAGCCTCGGACAAAAGAGATATTCATTAAGTCTCAGCTTTCTCCAAATATTCTGCGAAAAGGCTCATAGCCATTATCTTGAATCGCGGCTAAAATGCTAGCGCAGGCGGATTAATGACTCCGCGCATATAATGCCATATATCACGTAAAATATCAAGATGTCGAGTTGGGTTACTCTCCCGTACGTGTCCACTAGCAGTCGAATAGCCAGAATCTGGAAGTAATCGCCAGAATGGGTAATTGCAATCTGCCGCCGAGGGGATAGATTTCAGATGTACTGTCAGGATCAGATCGAATGGTAGTTTAATTTTGCAAAAAGGGAGGAGGCAGAAAGTGGAGCGGAAAATAGTTTTTACCGGAAAGGACAAATGTGAGTTACAGGAATTTGCCGCAGAAGAAATCTCAGCGCAACAGGTACGGATAAAAACCAGATTTTCCCTGATAAGCACCGGTACGGAAACAATCGTCTTGGGGCGGAAGTTTGATCCGGGGACTTCTTGGGATAAATGGGTGCGCTATCCGTTCGCCTCGGGTTATGCCTCCATTGGCGAAGTTGTCGAAATCGGTAGCGATGTGCAAAACCTCAAAAAAGGCGATATAATTGTTTCGCGCAGAGGCCATTCCTCGGCTCACGTGATTGACGAGCGTGACTGTTATCCCGTTCCGGCCGGGATTGAGCCGGAGTTGGCGGTTTGGTTTGCGCTGGCAAAAATTTCCTTCATGGGAGTACATGCCGCGCAGGTGCGGCTGGGCGATTCGGTGTTGGTCATTGGCGGCGGGCCGATTGGTCAGATGGCGGTGCGCTGGGCGGTGGCGGGCGGAGCGGAACGGGTGGTGCTGGTTGATCTGCTGGAAAGCCGCTTGGCCTTGGGCAGGGCGGGAGGGGCGAGTTGCGTAATCGGCAAGCCGCTTGACTCGGCGGAGCAGGAGATCAGGGAAGCATTCGGCGGCAAGGAGCCGGGAATTGTCATCGACTCTACCGGCAACGCACAGGTATTTTCCCAAGCCTTGCGGATCGCCGCCGCGCGGGGAACAGTAGTTATTTTAGGCGACACCGGAACTCCCGCGCAGCAGGTGCTGACCGGCGACGTTATCAATAGGGGATTGAAAATAATCGGAGCACACGACTGCCACAGCGGCGGCGATTGGCCGGAAAGCCGGATTGTCGGCTTGTATTTTTCCCTGCTGCAATCAGGCAGAATCAGCATGGCGGAGATGAACACCCATGCCTTCAAGCCCGAAGACGTTAAAAAAGCTTATCAGACCGCCGAAAATGAACGCGGTTCGACCATGGGGATGCTTTTTGATTGGCGTTGAAAAAAAGATAGCTGATATAATCAGGGAGAAAGGTTATGGTGGAAAAAAAGATGCGATTCAGCGCGCCAGACTGGTGCTTTTTCAAAGAAGACAGGACTCCGGAAACATATTACCGGGAATTGCGCGACGCCGGTTGCGACGCGGTCGAGATGGTTGCGCCGCAGCGGCGCAGCTTTGCGCGCGAGGCTGGGCTGGAGATTCTCAACCACGGCGCGGACGGGATGACCAAGGGGCTGAACAACCGCCAGAACCATGCGTGCCTGGTTCCGTCAATTTGTCAAACCATCCGGGAAGCGGCGGACTCCGGCATAAAACAGGTAATCGTCTTCAGCGGCAACACGCAACCTGGAATCACCGACGGCTGGGTCGCCTGCCGGGAAGCTTTTGAAAAAATCCTGCCCGAGGCGGAAAAAGCGCGGATAGTGCTGACTTTTGAAATGCTTAATACATTTGATCATGAAGGCTACGAGGCCAGTCGGGCGGAGTACGGTTTTGCGCTTTGTCGGCATTTCCAATCGCCTTATTTCAAAGTGCTGTTGGATTTGTATCATATGTTTCGCATGGGCGAGGATTTGAATAAGTTGCTGCAAGACAATATCGGCGATATTGCTCATCTGCACATTGCCGGAAGCCCCAGGCGCGATTTCCCCGGTCGGGAACAGGAGATTGATTATGCCGGAGTAATCCAGGTCGCGCGCGCTGTCGGCTATAGTGGTTATTGGGGAATGGAGTACCTGCCCGGAAAGGAAGACGTGCTCGCGGAACTCGGCTCCGCTGTCAAGCTTTTCCGCCATCAGGATGCGCCTGTTAATTAATTGAGCAGGCAACGTCACCCGCATTACTTTTAAAAAAAAGTTCGTTTTTTTTAATTTTATGCTTGCGCTTTACAATTGCGGTGCGAGAATATGCTTGGGTATGGGATTACCTCTTTTCTCACGGGCGGTGGATTCCTGAAAATGTATTGTGAGAGAAAAAAGTGCATGTCTTAACAATGAGTTCGACATGCAACGGAGGAAAGTGATGGCAAGAGGCACAGTGAAGTGGTTCAGCGACAAGAAAGGTTTTGGATTTATCGTTCCCGATGAAGGCGGTGAGGATCTCTTCGTTCACCACTCCAACATCGTCATGGACGGTTTCAAGACACTCAGCGATGGCCAGGCGGTAGAGTTCGAGCCTGCCCAGGGAAAGAAGGGTCCCGAGGCGACCAACGTCCGTCCCTGCTAGTTCCCTATACAATCGTCTTTCTTATCGGCAAACCCCCGCTCTCGCGGGGGTTTGCGTTTTTTCAGGACAACCCCGCCGCCGCTTCCCCCGCCAGATGTCCCGAGGAAAACGCCCATTGCAGATTATAACCGCCGCAGGGTCCGTCGAGGTCGACCACTTCCCCGGCGAAAAATAATCCTGTCACCAACCGGCTTTGCATCGTTGCCGGAGCGATTTCTTTCAGCGACACTCCGCCCCGCGTTACCATCGCGCCATCGAACCCCGGCGACTTGTTCACCGTCAACGAAAGCGCCGTCATTCTGACGGAAAACTTTTCCCGCATGATTCCTGATAACTCGCTCAGGCGCAGCGTCGCTAAATCGGTTCTGCCGAATTCCTCCGCTGCCGATTCGCATAAAGCCTGCGCCAGTCTTTTCGGAAACTTATGCGCCAGCAGATTCACGAGTTGCGTCTTCGGCTGCGACCGCGCCCACTCCGCCAGCAGGTTTTGCCAGTCGGCGGTGCCGTAATCGGGCAGGGGATTCAGCAACAGCGTCACCTCCGGCATTTCCGCCAGCAGCGCGCACACCTGCCCGGAAATATCCAGCACCGCCGGGCCGGAAATGCCGGTGTGCGTAAACAGCAACGTGCCGACAACCGGGCTTTTCCGCAACTTCGGCAGGTCAATGCTGAGCGCCGAATTTTCCAGAGTAATACCCGGGCAGGTACCCGGCCATTTTTCCGCAGTCTCCAGCGCCGCCAGGGCGGGAACCGGCCCAATGACTTCATGCCCCGCCTGCCGCGCGAGTTCGTAGCCGCTTTCGCCGCCGCCGAGGGAAGGATAGCTTTTGCCGCCGCAGGCGATAATCACCGCGTCGAAATTTTCCTCTTTACCGTTTACGCTCAGGCCAGAGATTTTTCTTTCGGCAATCAGCAGCGATGACACCCGGAGGTCGCATTCGAGTTTGACCTGATGTTTTTCGCATTCCGCCAGCAGCGCGTGCAGGATGTCGCCGGCTTTTTCCGAGCAGGGAAAGATGTGAAAATCGTCTGGCGAAAAAGTGGCGACGCCCTGGTTATGGAAAAACTCGCGCAACTCGTCACGCCCGAATTTTTTCAAGGCGTCGCGCATGAACTGCCCCTGTCTGCCGAAGGCGCGCAGGAAACTGTCGGCGTCAAGCAGATTGGTGAGATTACAGCGCCCGCCGCCGGTGGCGAGCAGCTTGGCACCGGGACGGGTCAGCTTTTCAAAAACCGTGACTTGCGCGCCCTGCCGCGAGGCGGAGAGCGCGGCCATCAGTCCCGCCGGCCCCGCGCCGACTATTGCGATGTTTTTCATGCGTCACACATTCCGCATTTGCGGCAGGTGAGAATTATCGACCACGACTTCCACGCCGTCGAGCGCGTTAGCCAGATTTTCCGCCAGTCGGGGCAACGCGACCGCCTCGCTGCAACCGTGTCCCAGCGCCACACAACCGACGCCAGCCTGGGCAAGCAGTTCCGTGTCGTGATAGCCGATTTCGCCCAGCGCCACCGCGTCGACGCCGCCGTTGATGACAAGACTGGTCGGACAGCCGCCGCCGCTCCAGACCGCGATTTTCTTGACGTTTTTTTGCAGATCGCCCAACACCCGCGTTTCCTCCGACGCGCAGGCTTTTTTCATTTTCGCGGCGAAGGCCTTGAGTGTCGTCGGCTTTTTCAATTCGCCGATCCGTCCCAGGCCGTACGACAGACTTTTTTCCAACGCAAAAATGTCGTACGCGACTTCTTCATACGGATGCGCTTCAAGCAAGGCTCTGACCACGCCGTCTTTCAGGCTGCGGGGCAGAATCACTTCCAGCCGCCATTCCTCTTCCTCGGCAAGTTCGCCCGGCGTGCCGAGAAACGGCTTGGTCGCATCCGAACCCTTGAAGGTGCCGAGACCGAGGGTGCGAAACGAACAGTCGGAATATTCGCCGATGCAGCCCGCGCCCGCGTCGCACAAGGCCGAACGCACCGCCTCGACGTGGCTTTCCGGCACGAAGGTGACGAGCTTGCACAACTTGTCTTTCACGTCGCACGTAAGCGGACGCGGATTCGCTATTCCCGCAAGATCGGCCAGAGCGTCATTGATTCCGCCTGGCGCGGTGTCGAGATTGGTGTGGGCGCAGTACAGCGCGATTTTTCCTCGCAACAGTTCGGCGGCAATTTTCCCCATATAGGTGGATTCGTCCAGATTTGTCAGCGGCTTATAGAAGCGCGGGTGATGGGCGATTATCATCTGGCATTTGGCTTTACGCGCCGCCCTGATCGCGTCCAGCGTCGCGTCGAGCGTCACCAGGATTTTGGTTACCCGACTTTTGCGGTTGCCCGCGTGCAGTCCGACGGGGTCGCCCGTGCGCGCCATCCACAACGGCGCGACGACTTCCATCATATCAATTACGGTTTGCACTGTCGTGGGCATGGGTTCTCCTGTCAGGCCTGTCGTGAAATCGCCAGTCGTTATTCACCTGTTCGATTTTACTTGCGCGCCGTCGCTGGTAAAGCTATTTTTAATGGGTTGACGGATTGATGGGTTAATGGGTTGATGGTCAGGCGGGAAAGCGCCCATCAACCCATTAGCCAGACAACCCGTCTCCCCGTCAACCTGTTACCCCCAACACGGAGATCACATGAAAAACCTGGTGCTGATTCTGCTGGCTTGTCTTTTCTGCCAAACCTTGCGGGCGGGCGAGGACTTGCCGTATCTCGTGGCGCTGGACTTCGATAGCGCCTTCGACGGCGGCAAGCTGGGTAAAAAAACCGGGCAGATGTTCAGGGCGAAAGCGGCGCGAAAAAAGATTTTTTCCGTCGACATTGAGATCGACTGGGACGAAAAGGCAGGCAACATGAAGCTTCCCGGTGATGAGGAGGATCTGGAAAATGTCGCGAAAGGCGCAGCGGATAAATTCGGTTGCGATATTCTGGTTTGGGGCAGGATCGAACGCGCCGAGCCGCCGCAGGCCGACACGGTGAAACATCACGGCGACAGTCACGACACGCGCGTGCGCAACGCCACCGGTTTGCGGTTATATGTAAAAGCCATGAATTTTCGCAAAAGCAAAGCTGCGCTCGCTGTCGACGAGATTTACGACTGCGACATCAATTACGAAGTGACGGAGAAAATCGAAGAGGTGTTGAAACTTCTGAGCGGCGCGGAAACGCCTGCCGATATAGCCGCTAAAGACCCGGCTAATTTCATGCTGCCGCTGGAGCCGGATCTGTGCATCGGCGGGTCGATGGATGTCAGTTACGACACCGACCTGAAGGAAAATGAGCTTGTTCCCAATTTCCCGGAGTGGCATTTTCCCTTTACTGAAGGCGTGCGACTGGTGCTGGAAAAGCTTACGCCGGAAGCGCGGCAGCGCCATCCTTTTTTTGCCACGCACAACGGTTTTCTGCGGTTTGAGCTGTCGGAAGAAGTGGCGGCAGGCAAGGGGCTGTACGCCTATTCGCCGTATATAAAAATAAAGCCGGGAAAATATTACCAGGTTTCATTCAAGGTGAAAACGCTGGGGCCGAAAGTCATCATGTTTGTGAAAGGCTATCGCGACATTCCGGTGGAGGGTTACGAAGGCGTGGTCGTTCATCGGCAGGAGACTTCCAAGCACCAGGTGCGTTTTTACGGTGAGGAAGGCACGTGGGGCGAACTGGTCAGCAAGCCCTTCCTGCCCCATAGCGCCAAGCCCGAGCACATGCCGGAATATCTGCGAGTGCAACTGTACGCCTACTGGCCCAAGGGCACGGTGTATTTCGACGAGGTGAAAGTGTTTGAATGCGCGGACAAACGCGAAACGCGGAAGGCGGAAAATGAGGGCGGAAATTGAAACTTCGTTTGGCCGATACACCGCGCTGATTTCCGGCGCCGGAGTGACGCGCCTGCATTTCCCCGGCGCGCAACATGTATGTATAAATGACAAAGCATCTTCCGCGCGGCAGGAAAAAATCGCGCGCAAGCTGGCGGAGGAATTGCAGGCCTATCACGCAGGCGACCTGAAAAGATTCACGGTGGCGGTCGATGTTTCCGGCCATACCGCATTCCGGCAAAGAGTCTGGCGCGAACTGAAAAACATTCCTTATGGAAATACGTTGACTTACGGAGAGGTCGCGGTCAGAATCTCCTGCCGTTCAGCGCGGGCGGTGGGTCAGGCCTGCGGCGCGAATCCCGTGCCTTTGCTAGTGCCGTGCCACCGCGTGGTGGCGGCGACGGGACTGGGTGGATTCAGCGGCGGAACCGGCCTCAAGGAGAAGTTGCTTGCCTGGGAAAGAAGAGCCAATACAGCTTAAGGGAGAGCGTTCGCTGCTGCCCGCGGCGCTGTCGCTGTCGCTGATTACCGGAAAAAAATTTACTCTTGAAGTAGACGGAGAAAGCGGCCTGAAGCGCCACGACCTGGGTTGTCTTGCTGCGGTGACGGAGTTGTTTGGCGCGCAGGCCGGGGGTGCGGAAGAAGGCTCGCGGCGGGTGAGTTTCTTTCCCGGTGCGAATCCGACCGAACGGCTCCAGGCGATTTGCGAGTTGAAAGTTTCCGGCAGTGTCGTGACCGCGCTGGAGGTAATCCTGCCTGTCCTGCTGCACGCCAACCGGCAGACTGAAATCGTTCTTGAAGGCGTAACGCATAGTCACTATGGCACGCATATTGATTTTTTCGTTGGAACAGTTTTGCCGGTTTTACGGCAGATGGGGGTGGCGGTAGAGCTGAACGTCGAGCGTCCCGGTTTTTCCCGGGAAACCCCCGGCAGGGTGATTCTGCGCCTGACGCCTACGGAAAAGCTTATCCCCTTGAACCTCGGGGAAAGAGGCGAAGTGCTTGACGTGACAGCGCGCGCGCTGGTTTCACAACAGCCGGTTTTCCTGGCTGCCAGCGCCTTGCAGGTGATTGGCAGGCGCCTGAAACTCCTTCCGGAAAAAGTTCAGACTGGCGTAGCGAAAAAAGGCGCTGGCGAAGGTTGCGCGTTGGCGATTGCCGTTCAATCGGAACACCTCTCAGAAGTGTTTGCCGCTAACTGCCTGAGCAACCAGTCGCTGGAAGCAGTAGCGGAAAAGCTGTCAGACCAGGCGTTGTATTATCTTTCCGCCAAGGTTCCGGCAGGCGAAAATCTCGCGCGCCAGTTGCTGCTGCCGCTGGCTGTTGCCAGGGGCGGAAGCTTTGTCACTCTCCGGCCGCTCAATACGACCAAGGATACCGCGCGCATCATCGCTAATTTCCTGCAGATCAAAACCACCTTCACTCCCGGCAAGGGCAAAGCCTGGTCGGTTTTTGTCTCACGAAAAAAGATAAGAAAATAACCGCCTGCGCACTACGTTCAAGCACGTCGATAATGTCTGCTAACCTGCATATATTCGTTGACTTGGCAATGACTTACAAATATGATTGTTTCAACTAATATCGGAAATTAAAAAATACCGACGATGGGGAAATGCGGCGCGCATTCCGGTTCTGCCGGAGGATTGAGCGTCGGGGAGGCGGGATGAGGTTCGAGGATTTGCCCAGGGAGAAAATCTTCCGCATCCGCGCGTTGCTGCTGGATGTGGACGGAGTCATGACTGACGGTGGGATTACCTACACCTCCTCCGGCGAGGAACTGAAAACCTTTAACGCCAAGGATGGCGCGGGAGTCAAATACTGGCATCGTGCCGGACACGCCAGCGCCATCATCACCGGTCGCAGTTCGCCCATCGTGGAACGGCGGGCGGCGGAACTGGGAATCACGGTTGTGGAAATGGGCGCGAAAGTCAAGCTGCCTGCCTTTGAAATGGTTTTACAGAAACTGTCGATCGCACCTGAAGAATGTGTTTACGTCGGCGACGACCTGCCGGATCTGCCGCTGATCCGCGCGGCAGGAATCGGCGTGGCGGTTGCTGACGCCGTGGTTGAGGCGAAGGAAACAGCCGACTGGGTGACAGAATTGCCGGGAGGGCGCGGAGCCGTGCGTGAAGTGATTGAAAAACTTCTTCGCGCGCAGGGGCGTTGGGACGCGCTTATGGCTCGTTATCTGGCAGAAGCCGGGAAGAATGAATATGCGTAAATTCCGTGCGGTCGAAACCGCGCTGTTCCTGTTGGCGATGACGCTGCTGCTGACCGTTTCCGTGCCTGCGGGCGAGGATAAGCCTGTCTACAAAAAGGTGCGGTTCCCGCGCTACAAGGACAACCGCATCATCAGCGAGTTGTTCGCCGAGGAAGCCGACGCCATTGAAATGACTGCCGGCAAGACCCGCATCAACATCAACGGGGTCAAGGTGCTGGTGTACGACACATCCAAGCCGCTGGACGTCAATTCCGATCCTGACCAGGCACCGCCGGTGAAATTGGTCATTACTGGCAAGCGCGGCTGTTACGAGCAGATCGCGGGCGAAAACGGCGAGCCGCTGAAACTGTCGCATATTGAGGAAGACGTCCACGTCCTCCGCTACGAGTATCCGCCAGACGGCGGTGAGCGGGTGACGACCGAGATTTTTTGTGACAACGCCACCTGGAACAGCAAAAGCGAAACGCTGGAAGGCGAGGGCGCGGTCACGATCCGCCAGCCCGGCAGCGTTCTGCGCGGAAATGATTTTATCTACAAGCTGGTGCGACGCGACCCGGCCGACAACAGCCCCCTCTCTTTCGATCGCCCCAACGGTTTCGATCAGGAGCCGGGCGGCTGGTTCCGGCTGAAGCGCGATGTCAGAATGGAGTTTACCCAGAAGCTGTTCGCGCTTCAGCCCCAGGAGCAGATCGACGGGGTGAAACTGCCGGTGCTGGAGCCGGAGCCTACCGTCATTACCTGCGCGGGGCTGGCGCACCTCGACCTGCTGAAAAAACAGGTGCAGTTCCAGGATAAGGTCGTGGTGGTCAATCGCCAGGATAACATGACCATGCGCAGCGAACGCCTGCGTGTGTTGATGCACAAAAAAGCCTCCGCTCCCGAGGAGCGCATCCGCGAAATCATCGCCTGGGACAACGTTTTTATCGACAGCGCCCAGGCCGACAAGAACGCCAGCTTCTCTGCCCGCAGCGAGCACGCCCAGTACAAAACCGAAAGCGGCGAGCTGATTCTGCGCAGTCAGAAAGAGGGAACCGATCCGTCGGTGGAGGTCGACCGCAACCGGGTGTCGGCGGCGGTGATCGCCTTCAATATCCGGGAAGGCGACCTGGACAAGCTGATTGCCTACGGCGGGCGCGGGCGGGCGGTGCTGATGAACGCCGTGCTGGAAAACCAGGCCGGGGTCAAGGAAAAGGTCGACTCTCCCACCGTGGTGCTGTTCGACAAGGATCTGAATTACGACCGCGCCAACAACCGGGCGATCTTCAGCGGCAACGTCAGGCTGGCGCGCGAGTCGGAGCAGATGACCATGAGCAGCGAAAAACTGCTGGTGGAACTGACGCCCATGAACACGGCCAACCGCAAGCGCAGCATCGATAAAATGACGGCTGAGGAAAATGTACGAATTACCCAGCCGTCCCAGCAGGCAACTGCCTACCGCGCCGAATTCGATGCCAAAACCCAGAAAACCACCTTGCTGGGATCGCCGGACGGCCCGCCCCATCCGCAGATCGAACAACCTGGCGTCGCTCAGTTCACCGCGCCGAAAATCACGGTCGAGCAGATCGAAAACGAAACCGGCGACAAGCCGCATAAACTCATCACCGGCAGCGGCGGGCCGGGCAGTTGCGTGTTCATGCCCCAGGACAAGCAGAAGAAGGCTCCCATGGCCACCCTCGACGTGGAGGTCACGCCCGACGTCACCGCCTCTCCCGACGCGGTGGCGATCCGTTACGACGACACCATGAAATACGACACGCGCGACAGCCACGCGCAATTCACCAAGAATGTGGTCGCTACCACCCAGGAATACGTTCTGCGCAGCAACGAGCTGCACGTTCTCCTGACCCGAACCGAGGATGCCAACCGGGAGCCGCACACCGAGATTTCCCGGATCGCGGCAATGGGGGCGGCTACGCTGCACTGGAAACAGCAGCATTTCGAGGCCGAGCGCATCGTGCGCGACGTGCAGCGGAAACTGATCACGCTCTACGGCGAGAAGGACAAGCCTGCCACTGTCTGGGAAGAAGGAGGCAAGCGCTTCAAGTCGCCCCGCATCATCGCCACTGAAATGGGCGAGACTGTTCATGCCGAAGGGCCGGGCGAAATGGTGGTGCCGGACACCAACGGCGTTGCGGTTATTACCTATGCTGA
Source organism: Planctomycetota bacterium (assembly GCA_020060765.1). GTDB lineage: Bacteria > Planctomycetota > SZUA-567 > SZUA-567 > SZUA-567 > JAGUZQ01. Next base: position 102,130 of record JAGUZQ010000052.1, read on the forward strand.
AAACGCGATCTACACCGAATATCCCGACAAGACAGGCACCGCGAAACTGCGCAAGGACGTCAGGATGCGCCGCCTCGACAATGGCATGATCGTGGCCGGGGATGAGATGGACGCGGTGCTGGAGGAGACGCCGGAAGCCGCCGTTGGGGCGGACAAGGGTAAACTGCCGCGCCAGTTGCGCAAGGCCGTTATCCGGGGACATGTGAAAGTCACCCAGGGCAAACAGGTGGCTATCGGCGCGACCGGCGAACTGCACGTCAACCCCGCCGGCGACATCGTCATGCTCCACGGCAGCGGCGACAGGCGCGCGGTGGTATACGACGGCAAGGACATCGTGCTATTCTCCCCTTCCATCAAGGTCGTGCAGAGTACCGGCATCATAATCGCCGACGGCCCGGGCGAAGTGCGAGTCAACAGCGCCATCAAGCAGGCGTTAAGCCACGGTGCCGAGGGGGGTGGCGCTGCGAAGCAATACCTGCTTTATTTCGACGGCAGAATGACATACAACTCGCTGGCGCGTAAAATCAAGTTTGAGAAAAACGTGCGTCTGAAACAGGCTAACGTTTACGGCAACTGCGACGAACTAACCCTGTTATTTGCCGATGTTCCGGCTGGCGGTGGCTCCGATGTCAGGATAGACAGCCTGGAGGCGGCGGGTAAGGTCAGATTCAAGCGCTATGTGCCTGCCAAGTTCGCCCGCGAACAGGAGGCTGATCCGTTGCTGCGCTACGGCAAGACCGTCTTCACTAAAAGCGAACAGGCGTTTTTCGACGAGGAGACGCAGACTATCAAGCTCTACGGCGGCCCCCCCGCGCCCATGGCGATCCAGCAGACGCTGGACATAGTCGACAACGGCGAAACCAAGTGCAGCCGGATCCAGTTGCAGGGTGAGACCCTGGAGCTGGATCTGCGCGATGGAGACATCAAGGCCAATCCGCGCCCGCAGATCAAGTATCTGAAAAACACCGGGCCGATAGAATTCCAGGAATAGACATGCGCACGGCTTCGAAAAGCGTAGACGAAATCATCAGCCGCACAGAGACCCTGCTGGGTGAAGGCAGGCGCGAGGAAGCGGGCGAATTCCTGTTCGCCGCCTGGGAGGAAAGCCCGGATGACGCAACGCTCGCTAACGCCTATGCCGTGCTCTGCGCTCGCCTGGGTCGGACGGAGGAGGCGCGGCGGATTATGGACGTGCTGGCAGATCAATATCCCACGGACGCCATGCTGATAAATAATCGCGGTTACCTCTGTCTGCAACTGGGTGATTTGCCGGAAGCGAAAGCGTGCTTTCTGCGTGCCTTGCAACTGGAGCCGGGCGATGCGGAGGTAATGACCAATCTCGGTATCGCCCTGGAACGGGAAGGTCGCGAGGCCGACGCGCTGGGCATGTTCGAACAGGCTTTGGAGAGAGACCCGGATAATGTGTCTGCGCTCAACAATCGCGGAGTGATTTTGCGACGGCTGGGACGCATGTCAGAGGCGGGCGAAGCGTTCCTGCAGGCGCTGGAACTCGATCCCGAAGACGCCAGCGCCGCCAACAATCTCGGTTGCGTGGAGCGGTCGCAGGGGAATATGGGCGAGGCGGTCGGCTATTTTGCGCGCGCGGTGCAGCTCAATCCCGCCAGCGCTGTCAGTCGACGCAACCTTGCCTTGGCTTACGCCGAAACCGGAGACATCGAATCCGCGCGCGAGGTTTTCCATGCCTTGCTGGAACTGGCGCAGGACGGGCCGCTGGCGGAGGAAGCCCGCGCGTGGCTGGCGGCGCGACAACGAGACTAGGCGCACAAGCAAAGGTCAATTTGCATGAAAAGAATCCAAAAACTCTGGTGTAAGGTTGGCTCCGAGATTATGTGCGTCGCGCCCGGAGAAATGCTTTCGGTTGAATAAATATCATTTGTGCCACAGATATTTCAGGGAGAGAATCGCATGAAAAGCAGAATTATTATCGCTGTTTTGTTAACCTCGGCACTGTCGCTGTGTCCCGGCTGCGTAACGAAAAAGGTGAAAAGCTTGGTGCGGAGTCTAAAGAACGATAACGGATACAAAATGCCCACCGACAGTAGCCTTGAAATAGAGCCTAACGACACCAAAACGCCGGTTCACAAGACTACCAACGAGGAAATGAAGAACGAGGCCGCAGAATTACAGAACGCCAACGGCCTGCGCGCCTGCCAGAAAAGTGATTACCATACAGCGCTGTCGTGTTTTCAGCAGGCCGTGCGACTCAGCCCCGAGGTGGCGGAATACCGCAATAATCTTGGCCGCACCTGGTACTGGCTGGGCGAGTATGATCTGGCGCTTCAGGAGCTGAAGGCGGCGCTGGCGCTGGCTCAGGACAATGTGTCGATCTTGTCCAACATCGGCGACACCTACCGGCAGAAAGGCGATTACGCCGAAGCGGTGAAGGCGTACCATAACGCGTTGGAAATCAAGCCGGATTTCGCCCGGCTGCACTACGAGTTGGGCAACCTGTTTTTGAAACAGAACGAAATGGACAAGGCCGAATACCGCTTGAACAAGGCGATCATGCTGGATGGCGGCTATAATCGCGCGATTCTCGCCCGGGTCATCCTGTATCACCTCACCGACCGCGACCTGCTGGCGTGGGAGGATGTCAAAACCCTGCAAAGCCGCAACTTCGATATCCGGCCAGACCTGAAAAACGCCATTCTGGAAAAGATCGAAAAAAGCAAGAACCAGGATCGCTTTCGTCCGGCGCATTAACGCGAGCAAGAAACGCCATTTTTTACTGTTGTCTGTGCCTTCACCACCTCTCGGGCCCAAACCGAGGCCAGCATAAGCATAAAGGAACACCTACAAAAAGACCCGCGTCGAGTGCCAGATACACTTCCGCGTCTTGTTGTTGATGCCGGGAGACCCGTTCAGGATGCCGTCAGGCCTTGATGTAGGCGGTGCCGAAGAAACTCGAGAGAAGCTCGTTAAGCTGATTGTGAACCGTCACCTCGTAGCGACCGAGGGTTCGACTCCGGCTCGTTTCGCGCGCGGTCGCGGTCAGCATATCGCCGGGGAGACCGGAACGATGAAACTGAATATGCCCGTCGATCGCGAGGGCGGACGGGCCGTAAGCGTTTGAGGCCGAAGCAAAGGCAAAGTCGGCGAGTGTGAACAAAACCCCGCCGTGAACGACGCCGACGCCGTTCAAGTGACGCGGTTCGATTCGCAGTTCCGCTTCCGCTGTTCCGGGCTCAACCGTTAGCAATCGGACGCCGGTAGTTTTGGCAAAGGCGTCGTCCTCCATCCGCTCGCGGGGATTGTCCTTGATGGCTTGCTTGTGCGGTTCCTTCACTCCGCCAGTACTTGAAGAAACCCGGCAAGCTTCTCCGGACGACTCGAATAGATCGACCTTTCCGAGAACGCCGATGCCTGCCTTTTTCAATGCACGGATGGCATCGTCGGGCTTGTCGAAACGGAAAAGCAAGACCGCCGCGTTTTCCCGGCGGTAGGCAAAGGCGTACATATATTCGATATTCAAGCCTGCCGTATCGACAACCGCCAGGATGCGCTGCAATCCGCCCGGCTCGTCCATAATTTCAGTCGCCACCATTTCGGTGACATTGACGACGAAGCCTTTCGCTTCCAGCACGGATTTCGCTTTCTCCCAGTCCTTGACGATAAGACGCAGAATCCCGAATTGCTGCGTGTCGGCAAGCGAGAGCGTGAGAATGCTGATACCCGCAACCGACAGCGCCTTGCACGCGGCGTCGAGATGGCCGGGTTTATTTTCCAGAAATATCGACAACTGATGGATTTTCATGCATCCTCCTTGGCCGGAATCCGGCATTCATTTTGCCCGTTCGTCGATCACGCGCTTGGCCTTCCCTTCGCTCCGGGGAATCGCGTTCGGTTCGACTAGACGTACCTCCACACGGATCGTCAGTACCCGCTCGATCGCCGCCGCGATGCGGGCCTGGAGCGATTCAAGTTCGCTTACACGGTCGCTGAACACCTCGGGCGTAACTTCGACGCGCACCACCATTTGGTCGAGTCCCTTTTCCCTTCGAAGCACGATCTGGTAATGCGGCACGGCTCCTTCGACGGTCAGGAGCGCGCTCTCTACCTGCGAGGGGAAGACGTTGATCCCTCGGATGATGAACATGTCGTCAGCGCGGCGGCCGATGCGCCGGATGCGCCGGATCGTGCGACCGCACGCGCATGGCTCGGGCATGATCGTGGTGATGTCCCGCGTGCGATAGCGGATCATCGGCATGGCGTACTTGCTGAGCGTGGTAAAGACGAGTTCCCCTTCCACGCCGTCCGGGAGCGGTTCGCCCGTTTCGGGATCGATGATCTCCGGATAGAAGTGATCCTCGAAAATATGGAGGCCGTTCTGCTCGCGGCATTCCGCGCCCACGCCGGGACCGACGATTTCGCTCAGGCCATAGATATCGTAGGCCTTGATCCCCGAACCCGCTTCGATATGGTCGCGCATCGCATCGGTCCACGGTTCGGCACCAAAGATGCCAGCGCGGAGGGGAAGCTCCTTCAGGTCGATACCCATCTCGTTCGCTCGTTCCATGATGTGCAGGAAGTAGCTGGGAGTGCAGCAGATCGCGTTCGTGCCGAAATCCTTCATCAGCATGATCTGGCGGTCGGTATTGCCGCCGCTGACGGGAATCACGGTCGCTCCGAGCGCTTCCGCGCCGTAATGCGCACCGAGGCCGCCGGTGAACAATCCGTAGCCATAGGCGTTCTGGATGATGTCGCCCTGGTGCAAGCCGTAAGCGGCGAAGGCACGCATCATGGCGTTGGACCAAACGTCGATATCGGCTTTCGTATAGGCGACGACAATCGGTTTTCCGGTCGTGCCGCTGGAGGCGTGCAGCCGGACTATGTCCTTCATCGGCGCGGCGAAAAGTCCGAAGGGATAGGTATCGCGCAGGTCAGTCTTGACCGTGAACGGAAAAAGGGCGAGGTCGGAGAGTTGTTTCAAGTGGCTCGGAGTCAAGCTTCGTTCGTCGCAACGTGCGCGAAAATGCTCCACGTTCGCGTAGGCATGCGCGATAATGGCGCCAAGGCGATGAAGCTGCAATTCCCGCAGGCGTTCGGATTGAAGATAATCGATGGCGCTAACCGGATGGAATTCACTCTCAAAGTCGCGGCAGAGTTCGCTCATGTATGTCCTTTCGATGCAACATCGATCTCGATTGCATGGCTGACGTCAACCAGGTTCTCCATCATTATCACTGAGTCGCTACAGTGCGTTGCCGAATTTAGATGATAAGTCTATTGTTCGGAACTTGCGGATATTGTCAAGCGTGAATATGGAACATCTCTGTTCTGCTCCGTCAAGGGATGCTCTTGACAAAGTCTTTTTGGAAAAAAAAACAACCGCTGACTTGACAATGCTAAAACATATTGTATTCTACCTAGAAGAATACTATTCCACATGGAGGAACTTATGCGTGAAATCCCTGTTGCGGTTGTGAAAAAAGCGTTTGATTTGCTGGAAATGATCGTGTTCGACGCTCCGGCGGGTGAAGGCTTGGCGTTGTCGGAGCTGGCGCGACGGATGGAGATGCCGCAGAATTCTGCCAGAAACATTCTGAAATCTATGATTGCCTGCGGATTCGTCGAACAGAATTCGGACGCCAAATACTTTGCCGGAGCGAAATGTCACCGGATGGGGAGGTGGAACAGGCTGATATCAGAGACAACGGCACAGGCTATCCAGGAGCACCTGGCCGCGCTTACGGCTGAAATCGAGGAAGCTACGGTGTTCGCGACTCTGCACGGCGGCAACCGGGTTGTTCTTGCTAGAATTGAAGCATCGCAGGCTATACAGGTCAGGCAGGCGCTGATTCAAAACGAACGGTTTTACAGCACGCCAACCGGCAGGGTGATGACTGCCTATGCCTCGCCGGATGAGTTCGCACAGATCATCGCACGTCAGGGATTCCCGGGCGCGTCCTGGGGCGGGATCGACGATGAAGCGGATTTACGTGCGGCAGGTGAGGATATTCGAACTGCCGGGGAGAGTGTGATTGTGGAAAGGCAGGTGGTTGCGTTTGCCCGCCCCGTGTTGGGACAAAACGGGGAGTTTATCGGTGCGCTTGGTTGTTACGCGCCGAATTTTCGGTGTCCCGAAACGTCTTGGGAAAAAATCCGGCAAGCGATGAAGCTGACGGTTGCGGGTTTGGAGCAGAGTTGGGAAAACTTCCAATAGGAGAATGGTCATGGCGGATCGTATGTTGACAGACAAAGTGCGGGCGGAAATGCTGGGAATGGGAATGGATTTGGTCGGGTTCGCCCCGGTCGACCGGTGGGAGCATGCGCCGTTTCTTCTCAGCCCCCAAGCTATTCTGCCGGATGGGAAATTCGTGGTAGTGGCAGGCATCCACATCACCGACACCTGGACCGAGATGGGCGGAGAACCGGAACCGCAGGATCGCAGCGCCGGCGGCTGGATGGATCAGAATGGGCTGCTGGATCGCGTGGCGTACCGGACGGCGCGGCTGCTCCAGGGTTATGGACACAAGGCCATACCCGTGGCGTCCTCGAACATCTGGCGTTATCGAAAGTTCGAAGGTGTGCCCAGCCTTTTTGCGCCTGATCTCTCCCACATCCATGCGGCGACGGCGGCGGGTTTGGCGGAAATCGGCTGGTCCGGTCTTGCCATTACGCCGGAATTCGGATCGCGTTGCCGCTTCATTTCCATTGTCACCAGCGCAGACCTGATTCGGACCCCGATGTACAACGGCCCCAAGCTGTGCGACATGTGCGGCGCCTGCATCAAGGCCTGTCCCACGGCTTCCCTCCGGAAAGAACTGGGTTCTCCGCACGAAGTCAGGATTGGCGGGAAAACTTATCGCTATGCCAATAAGAACATGTGGCGTTGCGCCTGGGCAGAGCACTTCGACCTGGATCTGAACTCGGAGAACCTGAAAAAGCTGGAGCATGTCGGCGAGGCGGAGATTATGGGAGAGATCGCAGAGAAGGGAAAACGCGGTCACGAGCGCGGTGTCTGCCAGAAAGTATGCGTACCCCCGCACCTGCGCACACGCGAACCCAGCTTCGGCCGTCCGGATAAAATGATCGCGCAGAACCGGATCAACCGCCGCTATCCCGAGTCCATGCCGACGTTGCGTAAAATGCGCGACGATATAGTAGCGGCGGCAACAAAAATGGGAGTGGATATTTGCACCGTCGCCCCTCTGTCCAAGGACATCGAAACCGTGCCCGGATACTCAGTGAAAAAAGAACTTCCCGGCGCACGGACAGTTATTGCGATGGGCATGCGCTTCCCGGAAACCCTGCCTGACAGCACACCATTGCAGTGGGGTGCAGGCAACCTGATGCATTTTATCTGCCTGCGCATAGCTCGGCTGGTAGAGGACTGCGGCTATCACGCCGCGTCCTACAACTGGGCGCATGAATTGGCTGAAATGGCGGGACTTGGCAAGCGCGGGAACGGCGCGTTCGGGGAGTTGGAGACACCCGAGTTCGGTGCCTGCACCGTAGTCGCCGCAGTAGTGACCGACGCGCCGCTTGACGCAACCCCGGTTCCCATGTCAGCGGACAAGCCCGCCGCGCCGCTGTCGCTTTCCCCCGTCAAGTTGCGCAGACGGCTGGAGGCGCTCGCCGAGGAGAACCTCGTTGCCCTTTTCGGCGTTGCCCCGGCAGGCCGTTTCGATCAGACAGTGAACGATCTCAAGGCAAATATAAACGAGGCGGAACTTGGGGAAAGCGTGGTCGATGCCAATCCCAATTACCACGGCGACTGGGTCTCAAAAATAGAGAAAAACGACAGGCGAATCCGGAAGCCGCAAGACTGGCTCCCAGGCGCGAAGTCGGTAATCGTTCTCGGTATGCCGTTCCCCGCTGAAATCATCGAGAATGTGGGACTCGCGAAATCGCAGCAGATCGGCACCTATGCTTTCTGGCAATACCAGACCTATCGCGAACTCTGCTATGCGGCCTTCGTGCTGGCGAAGTCGCTGGTAGAACGCGGATTCAAGGCGACGGTGGCAGATGATATGCTCGGTGTCGGCTCCCGGGTGGACTCGCACCGTGGGCTTCTTCCCGATGTCCGTTGCAACGCCATCGAGGCGGCGGCGGCGGGACTTGGCTCAATCGGCGCGAGCGGAAGCCTGCTCACCCCGGAATACGGCCCGCATCAGCGGTTCATCGTGGTAGTGACCGATGCGGAACTTCCGGCAGACGAAGCTTACAAAGGGCCAGCCCTGTGCACCGATTGCGGGAAATGCCAAAGTGCGTGCCCCATGCAGGCGCTGTCGCGGGAGAAATTCGACGTGCGGGTGGACGGGATTACCCTCAAGATGCCGCGTGTTGAACGCCATCTTTGCGACTGGTCGAAACGGTATGCTCTCTGCAAAGAAGAAGGGCCTGCTTTGATTGGCAACAAAACCGACGTGCCGAAACCGCGCGGGTCAGTGAAAATCGAGGATATTGCCGCGGCACTTCCACAGCGCGATCCCCTGATGAAGCACCGACCGTGTATCCTGGAGTCTTGCCTGGTGAATTGCCCTGTCGGCCGCACGAAAACCTGAACGCAAAGGATCAGTCATACAGCTTACCCGGGATTGTTACATCTGTTTGTATCTCCGGCATAAAAGTGTAGGCGATTGACCTATCTGGAAGTGACATGACTATGGCAAAAGCCAAACGAGCGCGTCCCAATAACGGCCTGCCAACAGTTCCACCTTGAAACCCCGTGCAGTTACTGATTGCGGTAGCTGGCACGGGGGTATGCCGTCGGACATTTGCCGGAATGATTATTACGTCCCCAGGAAGCAGCTTAACCGCCTTATGGTTCCGGGGCGCGAAAGCCATCTCCGCTTCGCCTTTCCGCAAGACAATCCATTTGGCCGCATGCTCTGTACTGATCGCTACAAATACGTGATCCATGAACGAGGCGAGCACCACGAACAGCTTTTCGATATGCAAAACGATCCTCTGGAAAACCAATCTCTGGCCGGGGATGAAGCTATGCAAAGCGTTTTGACCGAACACCGCGAACGCTTGCGCGCTTGGTGTAGCGAACGCAATGATGACTGAGGCGCAGCGATGCTGGCGCATGTACTTTAATATTGCAGGGTGAAGACAACAACTTTTCGACTGGCTTACCGTTCCCTTCCACTGTGGAGCGATCCCTTGCGCCTGTATGGATCAACCGAGCGAGCCGCATCGAACATGGCAACGATAGAGGCTGGATCAACTGTCGGTTGGATGGCGTGTATCTGGTTAAAGACGAATCCCCCCCCCGGCGCAAACAGTTCAACGCGTTCCCGCACGTGAGCCGCCAGCTTTTCGGTGGGCAGGAATCCCAGGACACGCTGGGTATCGCAACCGCCACCCCAGAAGACGATACGTCCTCCATAAGTTTCGTTGAGCAATACCGGATCCATGCCGCGGGCTGAGGTCTGAATGGGATTCAGGATATCCACACCCATGTCGATAATCATTTCAAGCAGGGACTCGATTGCTCCGCAGGAATGCAGGTATAATTTCCATTTCGTGTGCTGGTGCAGCCATTCGGAAAAACGACGGTAATGAGGAACTATGCTCTGGCTGAATAATTCCGGCCCGATCATAGGACCTGCCTGAGCACCGAAATCATCCGCGAAGACAACGCAAAAAGTCTGATCCCCGATAGTCTCATGGAGAACTTGGTAACGCTCGATAAGCACCTCGCAACGCTGGTTCAACTGCTCGTAAATCGCTTCCGGTTCTTCCAATAAATCCATGAGAAATGCCGGATCAGAGGATAAAAACCCCCCGCCAAAGGCAATCGCCAGAGCGCAGCCAGTCTCGGCGGCGATCTCCTTTGTCCGCTGTTTCAGGCGGCGCAAAAAATCGTCGGTGAGAGGAGGCGCATAGGAATACCAGCTTTTTCCGTCCTCGGCATCAAAGTAAAAAGAACTGGCTGGCTTTCGGTATTGCGTTCCCTGTGCATCATGTAGCAGCCACGTTCCTTGCTGGTCGCAGGTCGGGACTATTTCCTGTGGGAGAAAAACATCAAGTTCGGGGTAGAGCCGATATGGTACCCACTCCTTGACTATGGTATTGGCGCTGATCTGAATCACGTCCAGTTGAAGGTGTCGGCGAAAATCCTCATCGATTACGGCAAGCTGTTGCATGACATCGGAGCAACGGACAGGGCGCTCTGGCAATCCCAGATATCGCCGGAGGGCCGCATAAGCGAGTACATGGATGCCGCTGGCACCAGTCGTGCCGCCAAGATCAATCGGCAGGCGATCAGGCTCCTCAAATCTCAAAACCGAGGCGATTCTGTCACGTCCGTTCATGACGTCCTTTCACATGGCAAGAAATATCAGCTGCCGCACTAATTGCGGAGTCACCCCTTGACGGCGCCGTCGGAGAGGCCGCGCACGAACAGGCGCATGCAGAAGATGAACATCACCACCAGCGGCAGCGACGCGATCGTATAGCCC
>JAGUZQ010000054.1 GCA_020060765.1 Planctomycetota bacterium
AGCATCATTCGTTCCATGGAAAGCCTCCGTATACGGGAAAAGTTGATACCCGTATATCGACGCTTTCCTCTGTGTGTCTTGAGCTTAATTGAGAACGCCATCTGGCGCCCTTGAACATTTTCTGATCCATAACTTCTGTATACGCTTTTTTTTTAACCAAGCTTGACAACTAGGCTGAATGTGGTATTATGGGTGTATATACAATAATGAGGGTTCTGAGAATGATTGACCAAAAAAAACCTCTGGTGCAAAGCGTTGAGCGTGCGCTAGACATTCTTGAAACCATCTTTGCCCAAAACAGCGCCATGCGCTCCAGCGACATCGCGTGCAAGCTGGGGCTGAACGCCAACACGGCCAATAATCTGATCCGCACCCTTTATCGGCGCGGCTATCTGACTCAGGACGAAAACGGGCGCTATCTGCTGGGCGGCAAGTGCGCCCGCCTGGGCGAAGCGTCTGACCGCTGGTCGTTGCTCAGGGAGGCGGCGTTGGATTCGCTAAAAAACCTGTCAGTGGAAACCGGCGACGGTGTCACCCTAGGCGTCAATGACGGTGGCAAACTGCATTGCGTACTGGTTCTGATGGCCACGGGCGCGGTACAGGTTCTGGAAAAACAATTATGGCTCGAACGACTGCACACCACGGCAGGTGGCAAGGTGCTGCTGGCTGGCATGGCACCGTACGAACTCGACGACTGGCTGAAGCGCGCTAAGCTCGTGACCCTGACTCCGCGAACGCTGTCCGATCCGAAAAAGCTGCGTGCCGAGGTAGAACTGACCAGGCAGCGCGGCTGGGCGACCTGTATTGACGAAGCCGTAGACGGGCTTGCGGCCATTGGCGTGCCGGTTACAGACAGCCAGGGTCGGGTCGTGGCCGCCGTGGCTCAGTCATTCCCTACTTTTTATCCCACTTCCGGAAAAATTGTAATCGCAGAACGCGTGAAAATCCAGCAACGCTACGCGCAAGAAATAGCCGCCAAATATGAAATCAGACTATAGACTCACGCCGCATACCTATCTTGGTTTAAGCATAAAGGAGGAAAAAATGTCAGTAATCGCAACCGAAGTTAAAGCTTTCGCCAAGAATGTCGGCGCCGACCTGGTCGGCATCGCACCTATGTCCCGCTGGGAAGGTGCCCCCAAGCAGATGGACCCGCGCTACATTTTCCCGCAGGCCAAATCCATGATCGTGCTCGCCTTCCGCATCGCCCGGGGCATGCTGCGCGGAATCGAAGAAGGCACGCATTTCAACGTCTATCCTTCCATGGGTTACGCTGCATTGAACCAGATTTACGGGCCCATGGTCTTGTGGAACCTGACCCGCTGGCTGGAAGATCAGGGTCACGAAACCATGCCCTTCCCCAACCAGAATGGCGGCGAAGCCATCAACCCAGTCACCGGCAAGTTCCGCCAGAACTGGAGTCTGCCCGTCGAGCCGGATAAGCCCTATCCCGATGTCCTGGTCTCGCATCGCATCGCCGCGTATCTGGCGGGTCTGGGCGAAATAGGTTTCAGCAAAGTCTTCTTGACTCCCGAATTCGGCCCGCGCCAGCGCTTCGCCCTGTGCTTCACCACCGCGGAGCTCGAACCAGATCCGATCTTCGAAGGCAAAATCTGCGACCGCTGCAAGCTGTGCGTCAAAAATTGCACCGGGCAGGCTCTGAGCCGCGACGAAACGGTCAAAGTCACCCTGGCCGGTCATGAGGTCGAATGGTCCAGAATCGACCCGCTCAAGTGCGAGATCGGGCTAAAAGGCGGCCTCGAACGAGAGCTTGATCCTTTCATTCAGGACTATCCGCATTTTTACGGTTATGGTCGCGCCATAGAAGGAGCTTGCGGCTGCATTCGAGCCTGCATGGTCCACCTGGAGGAAAAGGGTATTCTCAAAAACAAGTTCAAGCAGCCATTTCGTCAAAAGGGACGCAAGCAATGGCAGATCGACCACGCCGCGCGCGACACCGAACCACTCACCGCCGAAGTCGCGGAAAAATATGAGAAAACCGAAATGCTCGAAGACGCGACCGCCTACATAAAGTACAGCATCGATGACAACCACGGCGGCAAGAGCAAGAAAGCGGCGGCGGCTCAAAAAAACGGCGGCGGCTGGCTGAGCCGCAACGAGAAGCTGCCGGAACTGGCGGATTAGGCCAATCCCCCCCCTTTAAAAAGAAGTCTTAAAAGGAGAATCGATCATGAAAAAATTCAAAGTCGGTATTGCTGGAGTCCACGGTTTCGGCCGGGCGTTCATCCATTTGTTCCAAAAACATCCGAACGTGAGCGAGGTCTATCTGGCCGACCTGAACGCAGACATTCTCGCCGAGCGCGCCCGGGAATTCGGCATCAAGACCACCTTCCCCAGTCTGGAGGAAATGTGCGACAGCGACTGCGACTGTATCGCCATCTACACCCAGCGCTGGCTGCACGCGCCCCAGGCGGTGCGCGCGCTGAAGTCAGGCAAGCACGTCTACTGCGCGGTGCCGGCGGCCGTCTCCCTGGAGGAACTCGACGAACTGGTCGCCACGGTCAAATCGACTGGACAGATCTACATGATGGGCGAAACCAGTTACTACCGACCGCAGAGCTGTTTCTGCCGTCAGAAATTCCAGGCCGGAGAATTCGGCAAGTTCGTCTACGGTGAGGGTCAGTACTATCATGACATGTCTCATTTCTACACCGGTTACCAGCGCAGCAACGGCGAGGAATGGAAGAAGTTCGCCAGCGTTCCGCCCATGTACTATCCCACCCATTCGACCGCGTTCATCCTGGGCGTGACTTTCCGCCGCATGACCGAGGTCAGTTGCTTCGGTTATGTCGATGACCATCCGGACGGAATCTTCAAGGCCGATTTGAGCAATTGGGGTAATATTTTCAGCAATCAATCGGCGCTGGTCAAAACCTCGGACGGCGGCATGGCCCGAATCAACGAATTCCGCCGCGTGGGAGAAGGTATGGACGGACGCATCTTCCCAAATCTGAACGCAGGCGCGAAAATCGCCGGCGACAGCAAAATTGTCGCCGACCAGCACGAAAGCCTGCGCATAACCGGCGACGGGCGCATGTCCTTTATCGGCACCGAAGGCTCCTATCAGGAACAGGTCGGGGCGAGCATTTTTTCGCACATGGTTATGCCGGAAGGCTATTTGAACAACATTCCTTTCGAGTGGGCGCACAAACTGGTCGACATAACAGCCGAGGACGTCAGCCAGATCCGCGATTTCGATGGCTTCGAACTGACCGAAGAGAATCTGGGCGATTTTCCCAAAAGCTGCCTGGGCAAAACAGTCCGGGGCATTTCCCGCATGCAGCCCTACCACCAATTGCCGGCGGAATTTCTCGAACTCAAGAACGGACACGCCGGTACGCACGTTTTCCTGGTCAACGATTTCGTGCGAGCCGTGGCGCAGAACAAGATGCCGCAGAACAACGTCTGGCAAGCGGCGCGCTACACCGCGCCGGGCATCGTGGCCCACGAATCTTGCAAGCGCGGCGGCGAGTTGATGAAAATCCCTGACTTCGGCATGCCGGACAACAGCCGCGAGCCGCTTGATCCCAAATGCGCGCTGTTGCCTTGAGGCAATTGAGAGCATGTACGAAAAGTGTAAAGTAGAGTCGTTATTCCATCCGATAGTGCTGAACGAACAACCCCTATTTTAAATGAGATGCGATGACTGCAGTTTATCGGCGTGCTTAACGCCAGCAAGCGCAAGGCTCTCATGATGGTCAACGAAGTTTTCAACATCCCGATGTCCCTGGGCGGACTTTCGAGTTGCGAAGCGCGGCTTTCCGCAGCGC
>JAGUZQ010000125.1 GCA_020060765.1 Planctomycetota bacterium
AAAAAAAGCCGTAAACCCTTTATGTACAGGATTTACGGCTTGTTTTTAGTGGTGGAGGATAACGGGTTCGAACCGATGACCTCTTCGCTGCCAGCGAAGCGCTCTCCCAACTGAGCTAATCCCCCAAATCATTTTGTGAAGGCATTTTACCGGCAAACGCCTCTTTGTCAAGAATTAAACCCGGTCACTTTTCGCATTTTTCAGCAGACTATTCAGGTTTGACTTTGACAAAATCCGTTTCCAGCACTGCCTGCGCCTCGGCATAACCGTCCTGTCCGGGCTCGATCGATTCAAGCAAAGCCCTGCCCTGCTTGTGCAGTAAATCGGCTGTCTCCCTTTCGCCAGTCTGTTTTTTTTCCGCCGACAGTTCGAATAACATGCACGCCTGGTAAACCCGGAAGCGGGTGCAACGGGGCAGATACTCCAATGCCTTGCCAAAAAAATATGCCGCCCTGGTGAACTCCCTATTCGCCATCGCTACCCGTGCCTGCAACTCCGCAAGACAAGAAAGCACAGCGGCGGTGTGCGGTCTTCCCTCCGCCATCTTGCTGGCAATTTCAAGCTGTTCGGCGGCGCCTGCGGGGCGGTTGGTTTTGGCGTAGATCACGCCCAGTGTCAGATGAGCATCGAGCCGGTACATATAGCGGTCGAGGTCGGGCAGAGTCAAGATGGTGTTGATCTCCCGCACCGTCTGTTCCAGCAGTTGCGCCGCACTTTCGGTGTCGCCCTTGGCGGCGGCTCGGTCGGCGTAACGCAGCAGCGCGGTCGACAGGAAATGCCGCCCGTAGATGGATTGCGGTTCTTTTTGCACGGTATCGCTGAACAGAAAGGCGGCGTCGGCGTAGAGATAACTGTACTTTACACAGAAACTCGCCCAGACCAGTCCGAAGACAATCAGCGTGACCGATGCGGCTTTTTGCGCATTGATTGCAGGCAACCGCGCGGCGACACCTTTGGCCGCCAGCGCCAGCGCCAGCCAGAATCCGGGCGCGGCGAGGTAATAGAACCGGTCGTGAAAAAAATCAGCCAGACTGATCAGGTTGAGATGCGGCCCCAACGCGCAAACAAACCAGAGCCAGCCAAACAGGGCAAGACGCCGGTCTTCCTTACGCGCAAGAAAAATCGTAAGGGCGGAGAGCACCAGCCCCGCCCCGCCATAAGCCCACAGCCGCCAGTCGGTCAAAGTCACGATCGGTTCGATATAGTAATAAGCCGCGATCCGGTGCGGCAGCAGCAAGTTGAAAACGTACCTGTATATAATGTATACGTCAGTGAGCAGCGCGGTGTAGAGGCTTCCGCCCGGCGGCGGCGCGATGAAATGCGTCGACATGTTCAGCCTGGTGAAGGCGTACAGGTTCAAGCCGGTCAGTAGCACCCACGGGCACACGCGACCGAGGGCGGGGCGCAGACGCCACGGTTCGGGTTCACCCGCACCGTCCGCGCTCGGTCTTAGGAAAAATTCGTAGAGCACCACGACCGGCAGCAGCGCCAGCGCCGAGGGCTTGGCCAGCAGCGCGCATTGGTACAGCAGCACCGAACAGACGCGCGCCGTTCCGCTTCGTGCGCGGATATAAACATATAACCCGGACAGTCCGAAAAATCCGGCGAGGACGTGTTTTCTTTCCACCGGCCAGCACACGCTTTCCACCACCGACGGATGCAGCGCAAAAGCCAGCATCACAAAACCCGCGACGTTTCTGGACAGACCCAGTTTCAACAACAGCAGCCACAGAAAAACTCCGGCGCCGAAATGCAGCAGCAGATTGCCCGCGCGGATGCCGGTCGCCCAGCCGTTTTCACCTATCAGCCAATCCGGGGCGTGCCGCCAGAGCGCGCGGTCGATCCGCCAGGTCAGCAGAGTCAGCGGATAGAAAAAACTTTCTCCTTTTTTGGGGATGAAAATTTCCTTCAGCGAGGTTTCAGGATCAAGCAGTTTGTTTTCGACAATCAATTGCGGATCGTCGCAATCGAAGAATTTTGCGTTCCAGCAGCCGAAAAAAATCGCGGGCGACAACACCAGCACCCACAGCCACCAGGAATTCTTCCATCTGTCGATAAAAACCCCGCAAGCTTTATTGTCACTCTCCGCCGGAATATTCATATCATCGTTCCGTTAATAGGCGCGTGTCCGAAAAAGATTTCCCCGTCCGCTGCAATCGGCAAGCAATCGACACCAGACAAAAAGTACCGATTTTCGCAAAATTCGAATAATTGCCATTTCCATATTTTCACCATATCTACTATAATATTCCCTGAAGCAAAAGAAAAATCTGAAAACCTCGGCGTCCGCTTGCCAGGATACCGGGGATTTTTTTGGGCTGCCTGGCAAGGAGAAATCACGAAGCAATTTTTGGTCCCCACAAACAGGAGACGAACATGGCGTACCGGGAAATTCTGAAAAGCAAACTCGATCAGGCGAATTACGAGAAACTGCTGGCGCTGCCGTGCCAGGCGGTACATGAGTTCGTCGCCGCAGCAATTGAACGCTGCCAGCCGAAATCCGTCTTCGTCCGCAGCGACAACCCGGAAGACGAAGCCTATATCCGCGAATTGGCGGTAACCGACGGTTCGGAAGAGAAGCTGAAAATGGAAGGACATACTATCCATTTCGACAGCTACGCCGACCAGGCGCGCGACCCGGCCAATACGAAATATCTTCTTGAAGAAGGCGTAGACCTCGGCAGCCGCATCAACTCCACCTTGAAAAAAGACGGTCTGCCGGAAATCCTCGGCCTGCTCAAAGGGTCGATGACTGGCAAGCAAATGTTAGTTTGCTTCCACTGCCTGGGACCCACCAACAGCATCTTCTCCATTCCCGTCATGCAGATCACCGATTCCAGCTACGTCGCCCACAGCCTCGGTTTGTTGTACCGCCCCGGCTACAGGCAGTTCATGCAGGTGGGGGACGGCGACGAATTTTTCCGCGTCCTGCATAGCCAGGGCGAACTGACAGTCGGCGAAAACGGTGCGCCAGTCGCAAAAAATATCGATAAGCGCCGCATCTACATCGACCTCGACGACAACATCGTCTACAGCGTCAACACCCAGTACGCGGGCAATACCGTCGGCCTGAAAAAACTTTCTTTTCGCATGGCGATCCGCAAGGCCGCGCACGAGGGGTGGCTGGCCGAACACATGTTCCTCACCGCCGTCCCCGGACCCGGCGGACGCTGGACCTATTTCTCCGGTGCCTTCCCCAGCGCCTGCGGCAAGACCTCTACCTCCATGATTCCGGGACAGAAAATCGTCGGCGACGATCTCGCGTACCTCCGCAAGGTCGGCGACAAGGTCATGGCCGCCAACACCGAAAGCGGCATCTTCGGCATTATCGCCGACGTCAACCCCAAGGACGATCCGGAAATCTACGCCTGCCTCACCAATCCGGGCGAGCTGATTTTCTCCAACGTCCTCATCAACGACGGCGTGCCGTACTGGCTGGGCATGGGCAAAGACCTGCCCAAGTCCGGCGTCAACCACTTCGGCAACTGGACGGAAGGCATGAAGGACGCCAAAGGCAACGCCATCACCGCCAGTCACAAAAACGCCCGTTATACCATTAAAATCCGCGACCTCGCCAATTTCGACCCAGAGTTTGAAAATCCTGACGGCGTGGAACTGGGCGGCATAGTTTTCGGCGGTCGCGACAGCGATACGCACGTGCCGGTAACTGAATCCTTCGGCTGGGAGCACGGCGTGCTGACCATGGGCGCGTCGATCGAAAGCGAGACCACCGCCGCCACCATTGGCGCGGAAGGCAAGCGCGTGTTCAACCTGATGAGCATCCTCGATTTTCTCTCCATGTCGCTGGGCAGCTATCTGAAGATGTATCTGGATTTCGCGCAAGGGATCAGCAGCCTGCCAAAGGTTTTCGGCGTAAACTATTTCCTGAAAAAAGACGGGAAATATCTCAACGGCATCCTCGACAAGAAGGTGTGGATGCGGTGGGCCGAACAGCGCAGCCACGGCGAGTTGGATGCGATCGAAGGCCCCACCGGCCGCTATCCGCTTTACGAGGATCTGCAGAAACTGTTCAAGGAAGCGCTGGGCAAGGATTATTCAAAGAACGATTACGTCCAGCAATTTACCTTGCGCCTGCCCGAACTGCTGGCTAAAAATGAGCGCATCGTCAACCTGTACAAAACCGGAGTCTCCGACACGCCGGAAGTATTTTTCCGGATCATGGCCGAGCAGCGCGCGCGGCTGGAAAAACTGCGCGCGGCAAAAGGCGACTACGTTTCGCCCTTCGACCTGTAAGCTTGTACTCTTATACTCGGCGGGGCGTCTTGAAGACGCCCCGCTTTTTTTTGGTTATTCGTAATATTTCGGAAATGACGAAATGTGCGATTTATTGCTTAAACGAAATATTGCGAATACCCGTTTTGTTTCTTCAAGCTCGCTTGCCGCACGCGATAGGCGGAGTTATACTTCAGGCTGGTTTCAGGAGTAACGACTAATGTTCGCGCGCGTGGCGGAAAAACTTAAATCGATTCCGGCGGGACACACGCTGATCGCGGCGTTGTCGGGCGGGGTCGATTCCGTCGTGTTGCTCGACCTGTGCGCGCGATTTCGGGACGAGGCCGCGCCGGAATGCGGTTTGATAGCCGCGCATCTCAATCATTGTCTGCGCGGAGAGGAATCGGAGGGCGACGAAAATTTCTGCGCGGAGTTATGCGAAAAAATGTCAGTACCATTGCACAAAACCAGAAGAGATATAGCCGCGCTGGCAGAACGGGGAAAACTTGGTATTGAAGAAACAGCGCGCAATGCCAGGCGCGGTTTTTTCCGGCAACTCGGCGAAAAACATTTTCCCGCGACAGTGTTGCTGGGGCATCACTCCGGCGACCAGGCGGAGACGGTACTGATGAATATCGTGCGCGGCACCGGCCTGAACGGGCTGGGCGGAATCCCTGCGGAGGGAGAACTTTTTCCCGGCGCGGAAAAACCGGTAATGTTTATGCGCCCGCTGCTGGATTTTTCCCGTACTGAAATTCTCGCTTATGCGAAAGAGCGCAATCTGCGCTGGCGCGAGGACAGTTCAAATTTCTCCAACGTCTATACCCGTAATCGCGTGCGTCACGAGTTGCTGCCGCTGCTGGAAAATTTGCGTCCCGGTGTGGAGAGGCGGCTGGCGTCGCTCGCGCGGCAATGCAGGCAGGATGAGGATTATCTGACAGAAATCGCCCGCGGAGAATTTCGCAAACACGTGTCGGAAACGGCGGGAGGACTTCTTGTTTCGCCTGAAGCAGCATCTCTTCCTCCTGCGCTTATCGGTAGGCTGTTAGCTAGCGTATGCGAAAAAGTTTCCGGCTTGCGCCTGCCTGACGCGGATGCGATTATGCTGTTGACCGATCTGCTGCAACAGGGTCGCGTCGGCGCGATGCTGCAACTGCCGCATGATCTGCGGGCGCGGAAAGAAACCGACGGCGTTTTTCTTTTTCTGGAAAAGGAAGAGACTGCGCCGACGACTGTCGAAATCGCCAACCGGTTTCCCCTTACGATCGAAACCGATTCCCTCATCATCACGGGAGAAATTTTTCCGGCGGGGCAGGAAATATTTCCGCCTGATCTTGCTGATCACGAAGTCGAATGGCTGAATCTGGCTGCGCTGAAATTCCCCCTCACCGTGCGCGCGCGGCAACCCGGCGACCGCTTCCATCCCCTGGGCGCTCCCGGCGGCTGCAAGGTAAAGGATTTTCTGATCGGTGCGCACGTTCCGCAACGGGAAAAGGAGAACTGCCTGGTGGTTTCCGATCAGACAGGCATTGTCTGGGTCTGGCCGTTTCGGCTTGGCGAGAGAGTGAAACTCGTCGGCGCAAGTAGCGAACATTTGCGACTGACGATCAGGCGCAAATAAGGTTTGACAGTCCGGCGAGGATTGATTTACATTCTGTACTGTCGCGTTTGCGCGTTGAAAGCTTTTTTACTTTTACGATGCGAGGGAACCTCATGCGCAGAACGAAAATAGTCGCCACTCTCGGGCCGGCCTCGTCTGATCCGGAAAAAATCCGGGAACTGATCCTGGCGGGCG
This sequence comes from Planctomycetota bacterium, assembly GCA_020060765.1. Lineage (GTDB taxonomy): Bacteria > Planctomycetota > SZUA-567 > SZUA-567 > SZUA-567 > JAGUZQ01. The sequence goes on from JAGUZQ010000125.1 coordinate 6,029, forward strand.
TGAATGTCTTCCGGCTCAATTTTTCCCACGGCAGTCGCGAGTCGCACGTGGGTGTCATCCACCATGTCCGCGAAATCGCCTGCGAGACCGGCATTGAGGTCGCGCTGCTGCAGGATCTGTGCGGGCCGAAAATCCGCGTGGAGGAAATCGAGAACGGCGCGGTCGAACTGGTGGCTGATTCGGAAGTCGCCATCACCACTCGCAAGGTCGTGGGCGACGCGACGCGGTTCTGCGTCAGTTACAAGGCGCTGCCCCGCGACGTCGTCAGCGGCAGCCGCATCCTGCTCGACGACGGCAAACTGGAACTCGCGGTGCTGTCCGCCTCGGGCGAAGACGTCTTGTGCCGGGTCGTGCGCGGCGGAGTCCTCCGCAGCCGCAAGGGCGTGAATCTTCCAGACACCCCGCTTTCCACGCCCTCGGTGACGCGCAAGGACATGCAGGATCTCGCCGTCGGGATCGAGGAAGGCGTCGATTTCGTGGCGCTGTCGTTCGTGCGCACCGCCGACGACGTGCGCAAGGTGCGCAAGATTCTGGAAAAGCGAGAGAAAAACATTCCCCTCATCGCCAAGATCGAAAAGCCGGAAGCGCTGGAAAATCTAGACGAGATCATCCAGGCCGCTGACGGCATTCTCGTCGCGCGCGGCGACCTGGGCGTGGAAATGCCGCTGGCGCAGGTGCCGGTCTTGCAGAAAGACATTATCCGCCGCGCCAACGAAGCGGACAAGATCGTCATCACCGCCACGCAGATGCTGGAATCGATGATCTCCTCGCCGGTGCCGACCCGGGCGGAAGTGAGCGACGTCGCCAACGCCATCGCCGACGGCACCGACGCGGTGATGCTCTCCGGCGAAACCGCGGTGGGCGAATATCCGATAGAAGCGGTGCGCACCATGGCGCAGGTGGCGGAGCACACGGAAAAATATTTCGCCACGCACAATCCCGGCTGGGACTGGCTGCGGCTCAACCCCATCCATCCCGTGCAGGACGCCATCGGCCACGCGGTCTATAACCTGTACCGCGAGCTGGACGTGAAGGCCATCGCCGCCTTCAGCGTGTCGGGTTCGACAGGGCTGTTCCTCTCCAAGAGCCGCCCCTTCGCGCCGATCATTGTCTTCACCTCACGCAAGGAAGCCTTGCGGCGGATGCAACTGACCTGGGGAGTCGTGCCGGTGCTGGACGAAAACATCGCTTCCGCGCAGGAGCTGTCGGCCAGGGCGGAGCAGTATATTTCCGTACACCGACTAGCCGAGGTCGGGCAACGCGTGCTGATCGTCGCCGGCAGCCACTTCGGCAGCGTCGGCGCCAACAACCGCATCGAAATCACCACTCATCAGAATCGCGCGGAAGAAGCAACCCCGAAAAAGAAGTCCGCGCGCAAGACAGGATCGATATGAAAAGTTTCCAGGTACAGACCCAGACTCGCAATCAACTGGTCGACATTACCGCGCAGGTGCAAGAGGCACTGCGGGAACTGGGCGCGACCGACGGCGTCTGCACCGTCTTCTGTCCCCACACCACCGCCGCCATCACCATCAACGAAAACGCCGACCCCGACGTCTGCCGCGACTGGCTGGAAAACCTGAACCGGCTCGTCCCGGCCCATCAGGATTATTACCGCCACGGCGAGGGCAATTCCGACAGCCACGTCAAATCCTCGCTGGTCGGCGCGTCGGAACAGGTGATAGTGGAGAATGGCAAACTGCAACTAGGCACGTGGCAGTCGATTTACTTCGCCGAGTTCGATGGATCACGAACCAGAACCGTTCATATAAAATTCGTCTCCACCTGATGGGCTTCCCAAAGGCACGCATGATTGCACGAATTCTGAAAATACTTCTGGCTCTGCCGATCTTAACGATGCTGGCAGCGCTGGCGGTTTTTTTCATAAAGATGGCGACGGAACACGGCTCCGTAACGATGCGGCTTGTACTTGTAGCTTGCGCGTGCCTCATGTTGGTTATGGCATACACGATATATGCCGTGCTGTTGGCACCCCAAGCCGATCGCAGTCTTCTTGAATCCGAACCCGTGGATTCCGACTTCTTTTTTGAAGCGGCATTGAAATATATCCGCGCCAAAATCAGGTCGCGCACGGTTTCTTCCGCGTTCCTTATCTTTCTCTTTGCAGGTATCGGCATAATGGCCGCATTCGGCATGAATATGGGGCCGTATGCCTGGCTCATCTCCCCGCTTTCGGCTGTTTCCACTGTCGTCATGGCTTTACGGGAGTATTCGTTCCAGCATAAACTGGGGAAAGGGCTGAGGCTTGTGCCGGAGTTGTCTGGCAACGAGAGAACGTGCGCCTTGGGCGAATTGGCTGAATTTTTAAAGGAAGATGCAGGAGCAAAGATAATAGCTCTGAGATGCAGAGAATGGGCGGAAAACACGATGGTCAACCGGTGAAGCCTGATGCGGTCGAACTACGCTCTGGTTTATCCTTGACACCGACCGCGCCGTTTTGGTATGGTGGGAATATTATGAAGAATAATCCTTACGACTTTCAGATTGTTTTCGCCTCAACGACCGCGGACAACCCCGTCTGGACGCGCAAGCAGGAAACCTCCCCGTAAGGATAGACAAATCCATATCCTAAGCCTTCCGGGAAACCGGAAGGCTTTTTTTATTGGAGCAAGCGATATGAGCGAACTTGTTTTGCCGGAAAAAAGCCACGCGCCGGGCAGTATCCGCGAGTTGCTGGCGGTGGCGGTGCCGATGGTGGTTTCCAGCGCCTGCGACACCACCATGATCTTCACCGACCGGCTGTTCCTGTCGCGGCTCGGTTCCGAACAGATGAACGCGGCGATGGCCGGCGGGCTGACCAGTTTCGTCATGATGACTTTTTTCATCGGCCTGGCCGGGTATTCCACCGCGCTGGTGGCGCAATACCTTGGCGCGGGCAGAAAGGAACGCTGCGCGCGCGTGACCACCCAGGCGCTGCTGGTGTGTCTGGCGGCGTATCCGCTGATACTGCTGTGCCGGCCGCTGGGGCCGTGGATGTTCCGGCTGTCGGGGATCGACCAGTCGCAACTCGCGCCGCAGATTGTTTATTTCAACGTTCTGCTGTACGCGTCTGTCGTGGCGTTGGCGCGCCACTGCCTGAGCTGTTTTTTCTCCGGCATCGGCAAGACACGGGTGGTGATGATTTCCGCGCTTACCGCCATGACGGTCAACATCGCCGCCAACTATGTCCTGATTTTCGGCAAGCTGGGCTTTGCCCCCCTCGGCATTCTCGGCGCGGCTTACGGGACAATCCTCGGCAGCCTGTGCGGGCTGGCGGTGGTGGCGGGCGCGTACCTGTCGAAAGCCAACCGCGCGGCTTACGGCGTGGGCGAGTCGTTGAAGTTCGACTGGGAAATAATGAAAAAGCTGCTGAGGTTCGGCTATCCGGCGGGGCTGGAGTTTTTCTTCAATCTGGTGGCGTTCAATATCATGATCATGCTGTTTCACTCCCGGGGTCTGGTCACGGCGACGGCGGTGACGATCCTGTTCAACTGGGATCTGGTCACGTTCATGCCGCTGCTTGGAATCGAGGTTGCGGTCACCAGCCTGGTCGGCCGCTACATGGGCGCGTCAAATCCCGACACCGCCCATCGCGCCTGCATGTCGGGGCTGAAAAGCGGCTGGGTGTATTCCGCGCTGATGCTCGTGCTGTTTGTCGGATTTCCCTCCTTCATGGTCGACGTTTTCCGGCCGGAAACCGGAGGCGAGGTTTTCCAGCAGGCGCGCCCCATGGCGCTGTTCATGGTGAAGACCGTGGCGTTCTACATCATGGTGGAAGCGATCATCATTGTTTTCAGCGGGGCGCTGCGCGGGGCGGGCGACACGTTCTGGGCGATGTGCATCTCGGTGGGATTGCACTGGCTCATGCTGCCGGTTGTTTTCCTGATGTTGAATGTGCTGAAACTCGACCCGGAATATGCGTGGGTCTTCGTGATCGTAATCTACATGGTTTTCACGATCTTTTTCTGGTTGCGCTACCGCTCCGGCAAGTGGCGGAAACTCCGGGTGATCGGCAACGAACCGCCCCCGCCCACGCTGGACAGCACTCACGAGATTGCGGGGATATAGTTTTATTTTTCTTCTTTTTTTGGTTCCTCTGCGACTGGTTTGTCCCCTGCTGGCTTTGCCTCCCCGGTTTTCGGCTCGGGCGGTGGCAGGGTTGATTTCTGGAGAATCAGCGTGACCTTGCGCTGAACGGGGACGAATATCTCTCGTTCGGTCACGCCTTCCACGATTGTCTTGGTCTGGCGGAAATCCTCGGGCAGGGACGCGGCGTTCACTTCCATGCCGGTGTCTTCTCCCCAGTAGGGGTTGGTGGTGTAGAACGGCAGGTTAATCACCGCCGATTCGTCGAAGAACACCGAGAACAGCACGCGCGTGTCGTTGGCGGCGAGAATCTTTTTTCCCTGTTTGTCGCTTAACAGGTAAGAGCCGGTGAAAGCCCAGGGCGTATCGGCGGCAACCACTTTCCGGTTGCGGTCGTAAATAAACTTCTCGCAACGCAGGCGTTGTTTCTCTCCGTCCTTTTCCCATTCGACAAAGATATCCAGCGTCTGGGCAGGCAGTTTTTCCGCCTCGGTTTCCTCGCGCTGCTTGTCGCCGACGTATTTGGAGTTTTCCTTGGCAAACCCCTCAGGCGCTTCCTGCGGCAATTGTCCCGGCTTGAACCCGGCCAGCATCAGCGCGACATGAACCGTTTCTGGCTGCGCTTTGGTGACGAACAGGCTTTCGTAAGCGCGGTCGTACAGCCAACTGCCGTCGGAGTTGAGTTGTCCGGAAATGAGCAGAAACTCCAGCATGGCGAACTGCCCCGTCAGACTGGGCGACAGTTCCGCATCGAGATAGACGATGCCTGCCTTGCGGTCGACCCGCACGTTCTCATCGTTGGGAAACCGGAACAGCCCGTCATCCTTGGCGGTTTCGGTTTTCATTGGCGCGGCACCATCCTCCGCCCAAACGTTAGCCGGGATACAGGCCAATAAAATCATGAACAGTATTTTTTTCATAGCTACTCCTATGGATAAGACCGAAATCTGAAAAAACGTATCACCGCATGTTCTCCCCCTACCAGGGGGAGGCAATACGGTTTAATTAAGGGAAAAACTTTCTGTATTCAGAAAAAACGTACGGTCGTCATTCCCGCGAAGGCGGGAATCCAGGGGGGAAACCGTACGCAACACCTCCTGGATTCCCGCCTTCGCGGGAATGACGGTACAAGTTTTTTCCTTAATTAAACCGTATTGCCTCTAAGGGAGAACAGTCCCATCGTGACCAGTTCAATTATATCAACGCGGGAACAAACCATGAAGTTCATTCTTTCCGCGAAAATGCCGTGTCACCTGTCCAGAAACGCGCGCGCCCAGAATTCCAGCGACAAAATCCGGTAAAGCGCCCAGGCTTCGTCCTTGCGTCCGGCGAGCTGATCGGCCAGCAGGGCGTCCACCGCCGCGCAGTCGTACCAGCCCCGTTCGCGGAATTTCCGGCTGGCGAAAAGGTCGCGCACCTCCTCGGCGAGATATTTGCCCAGCCAGTTCCCAAACGGCGTAGGATAGCCCAGCTTGTCGCGCCGCCAACGAATTTCGTCAGGCAGGCCTGCCGCGAGAGTATCGCGCAAAATCCATTTAGTCCAGCCGTTTCTGTATTTGAGATCAAACGGCAAACCCAGCGCGAATTCAACCAGCCGGTGGTCGAGAAATGGCACCCGCGCCTCTATGCCGAAAGCCATGGCGTTGGCATCCTCGTAATGCAGCAGCGGCGGCAGGCTGTCGTGAAACACCTGCTGGAACGCCAGCCGGTCAATCGGCACCCGCGCGTCGTAAGACGGACTTTCCGGCAAAGCGTTTTCGCCGATAACGGGGAAAATCCGACGCGGGTCGAGCGCGCTTTCGTGCTCCCACCGTTTTTTCCGGTCAAACCCCAGCCTGTCGGCGACTTTGCCCAGTACTGCGGCGAAAGTAATGGCGCTGTTTTTGTCCGCCAGGCTGTTCTCGCGGAAAAAGGCAAGCAGATGTTTCACGCTCCCGCGCGCGGCGCAATAAAGATGGCTGAATAACACCCGCCGGATATAAGGAAAGTAGCCGGTAAACAGTTCGTCGCCGCCCTGGCCGTCAAGCAGCACCTTGACTTTGCCATGCGCCTCCTCCATCACTTTCCACTGGCTGTACAGGCCGGGGCCGCCGGTGGGGGTTTCCTGGTGCCACGCGATTTTTTCCAGCACGGGCAGAAAGTCGCGCCCGTCCGGTTCCAGCAGATGCGCATACAGCCCGCAACTGCGCGCCACCATTTTCGCCGCCCAGCGCTCGTCGTGCCCGTCTTCATCGTATCCGCAGGTAAACGACATCAACCCTCTTTTACCGAGCGCCCCGATTTCCTTCACCAGCGTGGAGGAATCAAGCCCTCCCGAAAGACAGGTGCCGACCGGCACATCGGCTTCCAGCTGCATTTCGACCGAGGAGCGGAAAAGGCTTTTCAGCGTTTCGGCGGGATTCGCATAATCATAACGCGAACGAAATTCCTCCCGGCTGATATTCCAGTAACGCCGGGGTGAACCGACCTCGCCGGGAGACACTTCCAGCAGGCAGCCGCCGGGAAGCTGTTTCACGTTTTTGAAAAAAGTCCTCTCGTCGCGCAGCAGCGCCCCCCACCGCAGATATTGCGACAGCATCGCCGGTTCCAGTTCGCGCGCAGGCGCAATACCATCGAGAAAGAGAAACGCCTTTGCTTCGCTGGCGAAGAAAAAATAGTCTTCGGTCTGCGCGTAAAGCAGCGGCTTGACTCCCAGCCGGTCGCGGGCAAGCGTCACCTGGCCGGTGGCGGTATCGCAGACGGCAAAGGCGAAAATCCCGTTGTGGTCGTCCAGGGAGGTTTCCCCGCCTGCAAACAGTTCCAGCAGGGTTTCGGTGTCGCAAGTTGTAAGCCACGGAAAACCGGCAAGTTTTTTTCTCAATTCAAGATGATTGTAGATTTCACCGTTATACACAATGATGTGCCGACCGTCACGACTATGAAACGGCTGGTCTGCCTCGGGACGAAGATCCAGAATCGCCAGCCGTCGGTGCGCCAATCCCACCCGGCCGCCGCAACCCAGCCACACGCCTTCCCCGTCCGGGCCGCGGTGCGAGAGGGCGCGCGCCATCTGCCGCAGCGATTCCTCGGAGACGGGTTTGCCTGAAAGAGAAACAATGCCTGCGATACCGCACATCCGGAAAACTCCCAAGCCACTGCCTTCGATGATAAGCGAAACCGGCGCGCCAGGCAACAGGTCAAATCATCGAAGTTTTTTTCAATTTCCAAATATCGCCAGATACATTATACTGAAAAGGTTGTATGTATTTTACTTCCGGTGGAGCTATCATGCGCATTCTTCTGGCAGACGACGAGAAGCTGATCCTGGAGGTACTGGAAAAATTCCTCTCCTACGAGGGGCATGAGGTGTTCTGCGTCGAAAACGGCGATGACGCCCTGACCGCCATCAAATCGGTAAAACTAGACGCCGCTTTTCTGGATATCTGCATGCCGGGCCAGACCGGGCTGGAGATTCTGGAAAAGATAGGGGACATGGACGACCCGCCTCTGGTAATCCTGCTTACCGGTCACGCCAGCGTGGAAAGCGCCTCCCTGGCGGTGCGGTGCGGCGCTTTCGAATTCCTGCAGAAACCCGTCAGGCTGGCTTCCCTGGGCAATCTGCTTAACCGGGCGGAAAAGCTGATTTCGCTGCGCCGGGAAAACCGGAGCTACCGCGAACACCTGGAAAAACTGGTGGACGAGAAAACCGCCGAATTGCGCATGAGAAACAACGAGCTGCAGAACGTCTGCGAACGTCTGACCGTCGCGCTGGAAAGCGCCAAGCGCTCCAGCCGGCTGGCGGCGCTGGGGGAACTGGCTTCAGGCGTGGCGCACGAAATCCGCAATCCCCTGTCGGCTATCGCCCTCGCCAGCGGCAATCTCGCTTCCGAGGTAGGCGGCAACGAAGTCGCGCTCGAATGCGTCAAGGATATCAGGCGCACCATCGACCATCTTTCGCAGACCGTGGAGCGGGTGCTGAGTTTCGCCCGCCCTCCCACGCCGCGCCTGCTTAAAGGCAGCGTTTACGCCATGGTCGACCGGGCGCTGGCGCTGAGCCGGGTGTATCTGAGCAAGAACCGGATCGCGCTCAACCGGAGCCTGGACGACGGCTTGCCCGAGACCGCCATGGACGAAGGGCAGTGCGCGCAGATTCTGCTGAACCTGATCATCAACGCCGTGCGCGCGATGCCGGAAGGCGGCGACATCGACCTGCGCGCCTGGACGGAAGGGCACCGGCTTTGCATTTCGGTGGAGGACAACGGCTCCGGCGTGCCGGAAGGGATGAGGCAGAAAATCTTTGCCCCGTTTTTCAGCGGCTTCCAGAACGGCAGCGGCCTGGGTCTGTCGATCAGCCGCAGCTACGCCGAAAGCCACGGCGGCGACCTGGTGGCCGCCGACCGCCCGGACAAAAAACGGGGAGCGTGTTTCATCCTGATCCTGCCGATCGTGGCGGAAATCGCGGAACCCTCTCCCGCACAACTTTCCCGGGAACAGAGCTGATTGAGCCGTAAATTTTGAAAGTGCATTTTTAGAACAGGTTTTTCATGAGTCTGAACATACTGATTATCGAGGACGAGTCGCTGGCGGCCAAGCACCTGGAAATGGCTTTCCGGCGCAAGGGGTATAACCCCACCGTCGCTGGCACCGCCCGGGACGGTCTGGAAGCGGCTCGCGCGGTCGAGCCAGACATCGTGCTGCTTGACCTCAACCTGCCCGACCGCTCCGGCCTGGACGTGCTGCCCGAACTCAAGCGTGACTTTCCCCGCTGCGAAGTGGTGGTCAACACCGGCATGTCAGACGTGGACGTGGCGGTGCAGGCGATGCGGGCGGGCGCGTTCGACTTCGTGGTGAAACCGCTCAACCTCGACGCCATCCTGCTCACTGTTGAACGGGTGCTGGCCGCGCGGGAGCTTAAACAGGAAAACCGTTTCCTGCGCGAACAGTACGAAAGCCAGTTTTCGCTGGAAAACGTCGGCATTTACGGCCCTGTCCTGGCCGAGGTGTTTGAAAACGCCACCCGCTTCGCCCCGCGCGAACTGCCTGTTCTGATCCAGGGCGAGAGCGGTACCGGCAAGGAACTGGTCGCGCGCCACATCCATGCCCGCTCCTCACCCCAAGGGAAAGGACCTGGCCCCTTCATTCCCATCAACTGCTCGGCGTTGCCGGTCAGCCTGGCGGAAAGCGAGTTCTTCGGTTATGGCCCCGGCGCCTTCACTGGCGCGGAACGCAAGGGCAAGCCCGGAAAATTTTCCGCTGCCGATGGGGGCAGCATCTTCCTGGACGAAGTGGGAGAATTAGTGCCGGAAGTGCAGGCCAAACTGCTGCGGTTCCTGGAAACCAAGTGTTTTTATCCCGTCGGCCTCAACCGCGAGATCAAGGTGGACGTCAAGGTCATTTGCGCCACCAACCGCAACTTGGCCGAGGAAGTCGCCGCCGGTCGTTTCCGCAAGGATCTGTTTTTCCGCATCAACGTGGGGCTGATCACCATTCCGCCCCTGCGCGAACGCAAGCGGGAAATCCTGCCGCTGGTGGGGCAATTCCTGCGCGAGTTCTCTGCCGCCTACCGCCGCCCCCGGATCAAATTTACCACCGAGGCGGAGAAAATCCTGGAACAGGCGGCATGACCGGGCAACGTGCGTGAGCTACGCAACCTGTGCGAGCGGGTAGTGCTGGTGGAAAAGGGGCCGGAAATAACCGCTGCCCACCTGCACGACCTGGGCGTGGAATACGACGGCGGAAAAAGCGGCGCCGCGCCCGCAGTCGGCGACGTATCGACGACAATCGCGCCGGTCGAACTGTCGCGCGATGGCTTCGACCTGGAAAGCCATATTGACGAAATCGTGCGGCAGGCCTTCGAACTCAACGAAGAGAACCAGTCGCGCACAGCGCGTTATCTCAACATCACCCGCGAGGTGCTGCGCCACCGCCTGAAAAAACTCGGGCTGCTGGGCAGTAAAAAATAACCGCCCGGAAGTTATGCTCCCGGGCGGGTTGTAAATGCGCGTCTTCCGTTACTCACACACTCGAGGAACCGCTGGCTAATGCGTGCCAGGAGCTACCCTTGGCGAAGTGCTTGCCATCTCTGGCGCTTTCCTCCAGCTCGGGGATAGAGTCAACCGCGCCGGAGAGGTATTCCCCGATCCTGGTTTTGATTTCGCGCAGGCGGATCATCTGCGCTGCGAAGCGGATTTGCAGCACTTCGAAGCCCTGCGGCTTGTTTCGCTCCATCCAAAGAACCCGGAACGACGCCAGCAGTTTTTCGATATTCCGGATCAGCGCGGGAATCTCCTCCGCCACCTTTTTCAGCCCGGCCTTGTTTTTCTTGCCGTAAGACTCGGCCAGTTCCGCCACCAGCGCGGTCTTGCCCCCAAAAACCTCGCACAGCAGTATCGCGTGCTTGAGATTGCCGGCCGCTTTTTCCTTGGCGAAAGGCTTCAGCTTTTTCGCCAGCGCCTGGTAAGTCTTGGCCATTTCCGGCAGGGAATCGCTGTCGCCCGCCTTTTCTTTTATCATATGCTTCAGAGTATCGGTGGCGCGGAGGAAAATCGCCTGGAGAGGGTCGTCCCACATCAGCGAGCGGCTGGAGGTGGGTTTCAGCATGTCGGCGGCAAGGGTAACCGCTTCGTAATCGGCGTGGCAGACCGCGGCGAAACGCTTACTCAAACGCTTTTTGTCCACCGTGCCCGCGAACGCCTTTTCCGCCACCCACGCCAGCCCCGCCAGTGAGCTGTCCACGTCGCAGAACGCGCCGTCATCGCCCCACATGGTGAAGAAAAGTTCTTTAACTCCCGCCTCGCGGCAAGCTTCCACGCACGATCCGCCGCAACCTTCGGTGCGGAAACGGTCGTGCCAGAAACTGCCCCAGGTCCACACGCCGGAGCCCATCAGCGGCTCGCCGTGCAGGTCGCGGTGGCGCTGAATCCAGTCGAGATAGAATTCCTTGTCCCAGTGGTAATAGTCCCAGTACACCAGCTCGCAGTCGGGATGGATTTTCTTTTTCACGTCTGCCGGAATCACGCATTCTTTGTCGTAGTAGGCGTTGGTCTTGCTGCCGAGACGGAAATACATGTCGCTCCAGATCATCGGCTTCAGGCCTTCGGCCAGGCAAAGATCTGTCACTTTTGCGAGGTGGCGGTTGAAGATGTCGAAGTGGCGTTCGTGGCCGAAACGGTCGTAGAACTGCCCCCGCCCCAGGTCGTGGGTCTCGTCCATGCCGATGTGCACGCGGCGGCTGCGGAAAGCTTTTTTCCACACCAGCAGCATCTTTCGGATCAGTTCGTAGGTCTTGTCTTCATCCACCAATATGACGTTGGATGTGTCCATGACCTCGCGGTAGGCGGGCCATTGCAGGATCTGCGCCAGGTGCCCCAGGGTCTGGATGCAGGGGATCATCTCGATGCCAAGGGAATAGGCGTAATCGTCAATCGCCTTAAGTTCGGCGGCGGTGTAACGCCCGCGCATGAAACCGAAAAACGGCTCGCCCGGAATTTCGTACGTGTCCTCGGTATAGAGCATCGCCATGTTATAACCCAGCAAAGCCAGTCGCCGCAGCCACTTCTTGAAGTGCTCCACCTTCATCACGGCATTACGGGAACAGTCCAGCATGATGCCGAAAGTGGTGAAAGGCGAAACCTCCTCGACCGAGCCCAGCCCCGCCAGCACCGTCCCCAGCGCCCGGATCGCCTGCGAGGGAATGCTGTACAATATCTTCGCCACTTTGCCTTCCATCACAATCCGGCAGACGCCTGGCTCGCTGATACGCTCGAACAGGACTGTCGCGTTTTTGCTGGCCTCCAGAAGGGGATACTCCTCGGCCAGCGCCCGCAAGACCGGGTGCAGTTCCTTGGGGGTATTTTCCTTCTGCCAGACTATTCCCTTGCCCATCTTTTTTGCCGCCATTTTTTTGCTCCCGCCAAACCAATACTTGTCAGAACCCTTTTGCGCAACGTTGCGCAAACGTTTGTTCAAAAAAGATAAAAAACTACAGGCTTTTGCCTGTCTTTAGGCGAAGTTTACTCCGCGGATTTCCTTTTGCCAGCGGAAAACAGAAAATATTTGCGCTTTTTGCGCTTTTGGGTTTATGCTGACAGAAGGAAATACGCGAGTTGACGCTATATAATATGAATGCTGCCTGTCGCGAACGCTGGCGAGGGATAATCCTTAGTACAACTCCCCGCAAATAAGGGGTCAAAACATGCAAGGGACTAAGGCTCTAAGGGACTAGGGGACTAAGGCACAGGTCGAAGATGTCCCTGTTTGCCGTAAGTTTTTCGTAATCAGAAGTTATCAGTGCCGCGCCGGTAAAGAAATTTCTTAGTCCCCTAGAGCCTTAGTCCCTTAGTCCCAAATCCGATT
>JAGUZQ010000063.1 GCA_020060765.1 Planctomycetota bacterium
AAATAACGCGAAATATCCTCGGTTTAGGCTGGATGGCCTAATGGCTGACTGGCTTATTGGCTTGATTCCTGGTATTCGATCCAGTATAGGGGGAATCGAAACATCCTCGGCAATACTTGGCTATCTATTTCGTCCAACTCTTCGTGAACTCATAAAAAGCCATTTAGCCACTGAGCCATTCAGCCATTAAACCTGATTTACAAGCATATTTAGATGCGATAGCCCTGCCTTATAAGGTGATAGGGTCGGGGTGAGGGGTAACAATTTTTTCTTCCGAAAGTCTTGCAAGCAACGTAATAAGGTATCAAGTGAGCGATGGTATCGACTATATTCATGGAGCAGATTATACAGAGCCACTTTCCTATATATTACCTTTGTATACTTACAGAGCCTAAGCAAATGAAAGATTCAGTGTCCTCGCGCTTAAGGCTATCTGCGGTCAAGCGAAATAATGGTAGACCACTGCTGCCCGGATTTGAGAGTAACCGGCTGATAGATAAGCTCATAAGTAAGAAAACTTGACCTTGCCGATCCCCAGACAAAAACGCCATAAAGCTTCTCATTCTCGGACTTTATCCGTAAAGAATTTTCGCCAAGTATTCCGTCTCCGCCGGTGATTTTGCGGATGCCACTCTCCCGTAAAATGCTTTTGACTTTGTCCGCATATCCCGTCGGCATACCACTATTCTTACGAACAAACAGGGTTTCTCCGTGCGCATGATTCGTGATACTTTCCCCGCCGAAGATGAGTCCAGGCTCTCCCGCTGATTTCGAGAAAGCCATCGGAGCGCTGAAAATCCACAATCCGGCAGTCTTGTCTTCTTCGCTTTCATTATGCAGGGTATGCGTAAGATCGACTATTCCGCTTTTGCGAAAAGCGTAGTTCTTCATCACCGTCACCCCCGCCAGCGTTCCAGCGGTGACCTTACGGGCAAAAACCACATGCAGTGCGTCGCCTTTCACAACCTGCGAAATAAAACGGTAGCAGCCCTGTAACTCCGAATTGCTCATGTATCCGTCCGGCAGATAAGCGCGGGTTTTTCCTATCATCCCGCTGACCTTATCGGCCACTATCATCTGCTGTCCTCCGCTTTTCCAGTTTGTCAACACCGCGCCCCGAGAAGGATCGAGCGAGAAGGAATTTTCTCCCGACTCGACGCAGTAGATTTGCGCGCCGTCGACTTCCTTGATTCCGGCTGAAAAACCATCCTCCTCCAAGCGTGGCACCAAGGAATAATCAATCACCTCTTTATCAGTATCGGATGTGAGCAGCGTTTTGATTTCTTCCAGTCGCGCGGCGAAAAGGCGGTCGAGTTCTGGAATGCTCTTCTCTGCCATGACCGCAACCGTTTCCAGCGGCAGCGTCTCGCCGTAATCTATCCCCTCCTCGAAACTTTCCACTCGCAAAAACCTGATTGTCATTTTCGGCAGGGTGAGTGTGATTTTTTTCAACATCTCCGCGTCCAGCGCAGCTTTGCCGGAGAAAGTGTAGTGCGAGTTTTTCAGCGGATCGCGGAGAACGTATTTTCCTTGCGTGAGGTTTTCGCAGTGTAGGTCGAACACAGCTTCGTCAAGAAAATCGAAATTGCACAGCGCCAACAGCGTCCAGCCGTTATTCCGAAACGCGCGTATGGCGAGGTTTTCCCGGTAATCCGCATGCGCGAAGCAGGCCGTCTTTGGCGTCAGCGAAAAACCGGAAGCCAGCTTTTCCCCGTCGAGCACGTCGTTTTCGTAATAGGCGATTGCTCGGTTGGCTTCGATGGCGCTGCGCCAGTAGCGCCCGTCGTAACCCTGCGGGAAGTAATAAAGGTGCAGCCCCTTGGCGCCTCCGATGAAGGCTGCCAACATTTGCAGACCGATGCTCTCCGGCTTGACGACCCAGTTGTCGCACTGCTTGTTCTGCGTGAGATGAATATAAGGCGGTGCCTGCCTTCCGGCTCGGAAGCTGAACTTCTCAATTTGCCCGACCAGATGCTCCACCCGGTCTAGAGTCTGCCGGTGCGTTTTGCAGTCGAAGTCGTCCTTGCTTTCGGCGTGGCGCAAGCCCAGTTCGATCATCCGTTTTTTCGCAGGGTCGTGCATTTCCACTGATTTGAAATAGCGGTAATGCCAGGAGGCGAGGTAGTCGAATTCCTCCGCGTAATCCGCGCCGTTGAAGCATTCGATGTATTCCTGGTATTCCGCGCCTTCGTGCAGATCGAAGAGGGTATGCGGGCCGACCCAGGGGATGAAGTCTATTTTGCGCCCTATCTGCACGCTTTTTTTCCTGACGATTTCATTCAGTGTTCGCATCGCCATCTTGTATTGCCACGATTGAAACTTTTTCAGTTCATCGGGCCACTTGGTCACGATCTCTATCGGGTTCATTCCCAATACCACGCTTTCCGGTTTTCCCGACCAACGCGCGAAATCCCGTATAGACCGCTCGGTAAAGCTGCCGCGCTCCATCCGGTACATCCACGGCTCCCAGTTACAGACCAGATGCGACGCGCCTTTCGCCAACATGTCGTCCAACACCCAGTTCACCAGTTTCACATACCACTCGCCGCGGCGGTAGATGTAGGCGGGATCGAATGCGTCTTGCTGAACCACGCCTGTCGCTTGTTTCAGCAGGACTTCTTCCGGAATATCCTTATTCAGCGGGGTATAACGAACCATGTAACCGTTGGTGATCCTGCCGCAATTGAGAGATACGGTAAGAGCATTTTTCACCAACTCGCGGATGATTGAGGAAGGGTCGCGGCGCTTTGCCTCAGGCGTGCTGCCGCCTACCCGCAGGTGGTCGTTGACGAGTATTTCGTTGAACCCCCAGCCTGCATAGGCGCGGCTCCATTCAGCCAGCGGCTTGCCGGAAAATTCTATTCCGTTGTTTACGACGCAGGCGCTGCGGAAACGGCGCGGCGAGTAAATTGTTGTCAGAGGGGGTATTACTTTCAATCTGAAAAGGCACGGCTTGCAAACATATTCCCCGTCTTTGAAGGAAATGTAAGCGTCCATAATCTCATCGCCAGCGGGTTTATTTGTCCGCAGCATGAGAAGAGTTGAACGCCAGGCGGATTTGGTGAAATCGACGTTGCCGAGCAGGTAAGAAGAAAACCCCATGGTCAGCGAATATCGCACGTAAGGCTTGCCGCCAAGTTCGAGTTTGGCGGGAGGGGCGGTTTCACGGGAGTCGAGGTCGCCGCCGAGCAGTTCCACCCCCTCCGGCAGGTCGACCAGAATCTCCGGTTGAGTTTTCGGCTGGTACTGCGATTCGTTGGCGACGGTCAAGTAGACGATCATCGGCGCGCCTTGCGGCAGATGGTAGATATTGTCGTCGGCGTCAAAATTCGGGGTCAATCTGAATTTTACTTCCTCCCCCGCTACCGGCTCGACCTTTTCCAGATTGAAGGAATCGACCCAGGCCGATTTGTTTTCGCCGGTGAAAAAGGCGGTCAGGCTGAAGCCCTTCTCGCCGGGCTTGACCGCGAATTTCATTTCATACCTTCGCCAGTCGTGTTTCTCTTCCGAAGCGGCCAATACCATATACCTGGCGGCAAGGTGCTTGCCGTCTTCTCCGTGCAGATTCTGCCGCAGGGAAAATTTCCCACCGTCGTTTTTCAGCCAGAACGAGAGACGGTAGCTATCGCCTGCATTTACCGGCAAAGTTGGCGAATTGATTATGACATTGTCTTTATCCGATGTGCAGTCCAGCCGCAGAGAGGCAAGACCGTCGTGCTTTTCATTTTCGTCAAGTCTGGCTGTCGGATGCGGGAATTCCGAGATTTTAGGATAGGGGCAATACATTCCAAGCGACCACTCGGATATGCTCTTTTGATCTATCTGTTCAAAGCCGCCGTTTGCCAGCAGGTTATCGCCGGCAAGGGCAGGCATGGCAAGCAATAGCAGACCGAAGAAAGACAGTGCAACACCGGAAGAGAATGCCTGTTTCATAGCGCCTCCTTTGAGAAAACAAAACGGATTTTTCAATAAGATCAATCTTGGTTAATGATGACCCCAAAAATCATCGTACGGATCGGATGTAGGCAGATCCTTGATCGAACCGGCATGCAGATCCATGTAAGCGAGATTTGCCGAGTCGTTGTGACGCATGCCGATATTGTACAGTTCTACGTCTCCCGTATACCAGGGATTAAGAATGACGGGGCGGATGCCGGTTGTGGAGGTGCCTGCCGGATCATACTTGCTGTCTATCATCAGCATGCTTTGGCTGCTGTTTCGGAAAAAACTGAATTTGCGCGGGACCGGCCAGACCATGCCTATGAAATTGCCCGCGTAGCTGAGTTGCTTCCATGCAATATTAGTGTCATACCAGGGAGTGGGGTCGGAAGGGCAAACCGAAACGGAATAGTCGTCCATGTATCCGTTTGCCTTCAGCGTATAATGCCAGTATGTATTTGCAGCCAGCCCTTTGTATGGAGTGAGATGGTCGCTATTGTCATCACCGTAAAGCCGCATGACCAGCCCCATTTGTTTTAGGTTGCCGACGCATTGGATTTGCCTGGCCTGCTCCCGCGCCTTGCCCAACATAGGAAGCAGCAAGCTAGCCAGAATCGAGATGATGGCAACCACTACCAGCAGTTCTACCAGGGTAAATGCCTGAATCGGAATTCTTGCGCGCATGTAACGCATGGTTGTATCCTCCGGAAAAGCGGTTCGCTCCTCTTTTTTTTCTATCCATCCCCTTAGCATGGCCTGTTGCTCGGATATTAACCCCAAACGCAATGCTTTCAAAACATAATCGGTAAACTCTTCGCTTGAAATTCCCGCTGCTTGTGCGTCATGCAGAGTGCGCAGGGGTTTGGTCACGCGGATCGCACCAAACCTGTCAATCTCAAAAGCTTCGATCTCTTCCCGGTGCAAAATCACTCGGGCATCATTTTTCCGGAAACCTTTCGGCACTATTAAATGTGCCTGCCGTGGCGGCACATCTGTCAACCCCCAGAAATGCAAGGCGCTGGCATAACCGGCCACGGCTTCGGTCTTCCCTGAGCGGTTGCGACTCCATAACAGCCAGCGGCAGAGTTCGTCTTTTACATGATTAGATTCTATATCGGACAAGCGGTAAAGTCCGCGTTCGATCCGCGTCCATTCCCTTAAATTCTGGTGATAGTAGAAATGGGAGTTAATAGGAAACCCGCATTCCGCAGCCTGCCCTGCGGAAAAATATCCTCCCTGTCTGATAGCAATTTCGCGCAGTAAATGCGACTTGCGATATCTGTGGACTTTAACAACCATGCTCTATCCAATCTTCAGCTAAACAGAGACAGAGTTAATTTACCCGATTACAGCAACTTATGTCAAACATGCCAGGATTAAGCGAAACGAAAACTTCAAATATTTTTATTATGTCAATGTTCTGTAAGTCTTTAACAGTTTTGCAATATATTAAGGGAGCGTCCGAAATTCACGGTAGAGTGTTTTGCAAGCATCCACGTATTTGAAACTACATTCGCTCGTCTTCGCCTTTAACAAAGCGCGCGCGCTTTTCTGTTTTACCTTGGTTTTGTTTCAAAATCTGACCGTCCAACTTTGTTAACGAGCCAGAAGCTACTTGACAAAGATGAATCTTAGTGTACATTAGTAGTAAGCGCTGTCAGTAAGGAGTGTACTTTTGAAGACATCCACTATTTACGATGTTGCAAAAATAGCCGCCGTAAGCATAAAAACCGCATCCCGGGTTATCAACAGCCAGGACGGTGTAAGCGAAAAAACCCGACTGGCGGTATGGGATGCGGTTAATGAGCTTGGTTATCGCCCTGACGAAAAAGCGCGACACCTGGCTCGCGAGAGAAGTGACAGGAGAGGGCTGTGGACAGGCTGCATCGGCTGCGTGATGTTTCCGCAATTTGGGCGTAAATGTGACTACTTTTACAACGAACTGCTGGAGGAATTGGACAAGATTCTATTGGCAAATAAGTTGCACCGATATTTCACCTACACACTTACCGATCTTTCCAGTCCTGATTTGGCGTTGCGGATGCTTAATCCCAGTTCTATAAGTGGTGTGCTTGCTTTCGGTTTGGGAGAAGATTACCGTAACGATTTGTTCGCTATCCGTGACAAGGTGGCGAATCTTGTGTTGGTAAGCGATTGCATGGCTGATAATTCCCTTTCCTGCGTCTGTCCCGACCTGTTCCAGGCTGGAGTGCAGGCTACCCGTTATTTGCTGGAAATGGGACACACCCGGATAGCCTGCATAACTGGCGACAACAATATGCGCGATTATCATCAGCAACGCTTGAATGGTTATAAATCCGCATTAGCTGCCGCAGATCTGCCTTTTGTCGCAGAACTTGTCGTGGAAGGCGGATATTCCTTTGCAGGCGCCTGTCTGGCTGCAAAGAAAATACTGCAAATGTCTCCCCGACCAACTGCTATCTACGCGGTTTCGGACGCTATGGCACTGGGTGTATATCGTGCGGCTTACGAGGCGGGACTGCGCATTCCGGAAGATATCTCCGTCGCTGGTTGCGACGATCTGGGTTTTTCCGGCGAACTTTCGCCAGCACTTACCACTGTTGGATTTGACCGCAAACTGATGCTGGAGCGCGCGGTCATGCTGATTCGGCAGGAAGCGGAGGAAGAGGGTGAAAGTCTGCCGGTAAAGGTGCTTATTCCTGGTTCCATGAAAACGCGCGATTCCTGCGCAAATATTGCTGGCTGACTTTTGGGAGATTAAAGATGTGTCGGCGATTGAAAATGTCGCATGGAAATATGAGCGGTCGATTTACTTTGGTGGAACTGCTGGTGGTTATCGCCATTATCTCTATCCTCTCCGGCCTTCTGCTGCCGGTACTGAGTCAGGCCAGGGATTCCGCACGGGCAATGTCATGTCAAAGCAATCTCAAGCAGATCGGCCTTGGCATGATACTGTACGCAGATGAAAGTGGTTCGTGGCTGCCCTGCATCAAGGGCGACGGGGTAAACTTTTGGCACTGGTACCAGAACGCGCAGTTCATGCAATGCCTGCAATTGGCAAAATACGCCGGGAATGTTCGCGGCACGGTTTGCAACTGTCCCAGTCATGAGGAAGGTAACTGGGGCGGAAGTTTCACTGTTAATAAGATTTATCTTAGCTATGGCGGAAACATGTACACCGGGTCAAACAGTACCGGTCTGTTCCGGCTAGCGTCCATCATGCAAAACTGGTCACTCAGTCCGCAAATACTGTTTGCATCAAAAAATTAAGGATTGAGTTTATCCGGCGACTGGAGCATAATGACAAAAACCTGAGTAATCAGGCAAATGCGTTTAAGTTTGCCAGTTGGAAACGTCGATATTCTTAATGAAATATATGCAGGCGGGGACAGCTTCTCCGGGCGCTTTTCTGTTTCCCGTTGGCCTTTCGCCTGTGGACGGCTGTTTTGAACCGATTGGAGGAAAACGATATGCGGAACCGGGCTATCCTGAGCGCCTTGCTTGTCGGCTGTTTGAGCCTGGGCGCCGGTTTGTACGCCGCAGAAGACGGCGAACCTACCGAACGCTACAAGCAGTTGGAAAAACTGTTGTCAACCGCGACTGACAGATTCGAGTTGGGTCGCTACATCGAGGCGAAGGCGGCTCTGGAAAAAATCATGGCCGAAAATCCGTCCGACGAGGAATGCTGGAAGCTGCGGGAGGTTTTCGGCGACAGGATTCTGCGCCACATGGTCTCGTTCATGGATAAAGGCCGTACCCTCGGCAAAACGCCGGAGATGTTGCTGCAGCGGGCGCAGTTGCACGAGCAGGAAAGCATGATGTCTCCCGCTAACGTCAAGGACGTTGTCACGGAAGTCATTCAGAACCCCGAAAACGTCAAGCGCCTGTATGAATTATCCATTATCGGCCAGTTCGCCGTGCCTGACCTGATCGATTTCCTGCGCTCGACCAAGAGCGAGGTGGAGCGCACCAACGCGTCGTATTGCCTGATCCACCTCGGCCCGCAGGTGGTGTTGCCGGTCGCGGAAACGCTGGCGGCGGGCGATGATCTCTTGAGTCAGCACGTGTGCGACGTGCTGCGCAAAATCAGGCCGCTGGACATGCGTTCGCTGCACATGATCAAGCGGATATATGACAATCCGCAGACTCTTCCTACCGTGCGAGGCTGGGCGGAAAAAGCGCTGGAGGAAATCACCGGACAGAAATCTTCCGAGTTGAAAAGTGCCGACGAATACATTTACGAGGAAGCCAACCGCCTGTACCTTGGTGGGCCGACGGTTGCCGAGGAAATGGATGACTTGGACAAGTCGTTCTGGTACTGGGACGCCAACGCCGGGGTCGACGGCAAAAAGGGACGACTGGCGCGGATCGAAATCCCCACCTTCGCCCTGGATGATATGTACACCCAGGAGTTGGTTTACGACGGCCTGCAGCTCACCGACAAGCCGGAGCGTTACCAGCTTTTGCTTTCCAGTTCACTGTTGCAACAGGCCAAGGAAAACGAGACTTTCAGTTCGATTCTCGACTTGGCCGGGATGACTCTGCCCGACGCTGAAAGGTTGAAGGCGCAAATTCTGAATTGGCAGCAGCGCCTCTACAAGAATCAGCGCGTGGCCTGGACGGTCGGTGGCGAGATGCTGGTGAAGGTGTTGGACAAGGCGCTTCAGGATGGCAAGGCAAGCGTGGCCATCGCCGCCATCGAGGGCATAGAAAAAACCGTCAATACCCGCAATGGTTGGGAAAAGATCAGCAACTGGAGTGTCTCCCTGGAGCGACCGGTAGTAGACGAACCGCAGCCGGATGCGGCGGCAGCGGACAAGAAAATTGCAGAGAAGAAACTGGCGGATAAGAAAGAAACTGTTCCTGCGTCAACTGAGCCTGTTCCGGTTGCCGCGCCTTCCCATCCGCTGCTGTCTGCGTTGGACAATCCTGATCGCCGGGTGCGTTTCGCCGCCGCCAACTGCCTGATGCGAGTCGGCCTGCCGGTGGACAATTCCCGTTACAAGGATGTGGCGCCGATTCTGGTGGACGGCGCGCGCGAGGCGGCGGCGCAGGTGTGCCTGATAGTCAGTAACGACCTGGGATTCCGCAACCGCATGGCCGCGCGCCTGGAGAGCAAGGGGCTGATCGCCATGACCGCTCCCGGCGGGCGCGAAGGGTACGCCCTGGCCATGCAGAATCCGCCCAAGGACTGCGTGATGATTGACAGCGAGGTAAACGAATTTGCCTATCTCAACCAGCGTTTGCAGATGGAGAACATTATCGCCGGCAGTCCCCTGCCGCTGGTGATTGTGACCACGAGCGGGCGGATCGACAATATCGAAAGCCAGTTCGATCGCAACAAATGGCGGGTCGAACGGCGGACTGACAAATCAGCCGAAACGCCGGGACTCTACGACTCGCTGGTGTTGGCCAAGCGTCGCAACGACCGGACAGTGCAGGTGGTTTCGATCATCACCAACGAAAACGTCCAGGCGCGCAAGGCGCTGAAGAATTTTCTGTTGCTGGAGGCCGAGCGGCGCAGTCGTCCCGAGCGGCAGACCGAACTGCTGACGCTGATGCAGAACGAGAAACTGCTTTCTGACATCTTCCCCGCCCGCAGCGCCTACGTCAACGTTTTCATGGACGAGGAATTGAGCGGCTGGAGCGCGATGAAGACCCTGCAGAAATTCCGTAACAATATCGTCACCCGTCATATCCCTGTCGCCCTGTTCTGCAAGGAAAAGGATCGGGAGGAATTGGGCAAGGAATACAGCGAGTTTCTCGATGACAAGGCGGATCTGCGTCTGCTGGACTACGAGACCGACGCGGCGAAACTGTTCGACGAGGCGCTGGACATGACGGCGTTGAACAAGCTGTCGGAGAAGAACTACGTGCGCAAGATGTACGACGCTATCGCCCTGCGCAGCGCCAAGGCCCTGTCGCTCCTCGATGCGGACAGTGGCGTGGTTAACCTCACCGACGAGGAGGTGGAGTGGCTGCGGGAAGTGGTGCGTAGCAAGGCTCGCCCCCTGAATATCCGTTGCGCCGTGGCGATGGCGCTGGGGCACCTCAGGGTGGAAAAGGCAGTGAAGACACTGTCCAGTGTCTTCAGCCGGGAAAAAGGCGAGGTCGAGGATGTTAAACTGCGCGTAGCCTGCCTCCACGCCTTGGGCAGCATAGACATAAGCAACGAATACAAGGAACTCAAGCTTAAGGCTCTGCAGGAAAGCGACATCGCCATCCAGGAGGTCGCATCCCGCGCGCTGGCTCTTGCCGATGGTGGAGTTGCCTTGCATAATGAAATTCTCCAGCGCGAGCGACCCAACGTCCCCGAAGCGCTACTGACCGAGCAGGCGGCGAAGCCTGTGGAGAAGAAGGCGGAAGGCGGCGAGGAAACCGCGAAGGAAGGAGCCGAAGAAGGCAAGGAAGCGACCGAAGACGGAGAAGAAGGCGGCAAGGAAGAAGCTAAAGAAGGTGAAAAGAAAGAAGGCGACAAGAAAGAAGATGCTGGGGATGACCTCTGGTAAAACCTGATTGAAACTTATATGCTGTCAGGGCGGGTGCATACCCGCCCTGTTTGTTTTGTAGGAGGAGGAAGAATGCTGGTTTGTCGAAGTTATATCACGTAAGTCGGGCGAGAGCGGCATCCACGATTTTTTCCGGTTCGCTCATTCTGCCTGGGCCGATTTTGCCGCTGGCGAGTCTGCCTTCTTCCGGGCCGACGAATTCCACGCCGCGCCGGAGGAGGGTTTCGGAATTTTCCCGGGTGGCGGGATGAAGCCACATGTTCACGTTCATGGCAGGCGCGAGCAGGATCGGCGCGCGCGTGGCCAGCAGCACGCTGGTCAGCAGATCCTCGGCCAGGCCGTGCGCCATCCGCGCCATGGTGTTGGCGGTGGCGGGGGCGACGATAATCAGGTCGGGGCGTTCCGACAAGGCGATGTGGTGGGGCTCATAATCGTGCTGCTCCCACATGTCGGTGTGCGCCTTGCGATGGGTGAGAGCCTCGAAACTGAGAGCGGTGACGAAATTCTGCGCCGCGCGCGTCAGGATCACATCTACCGATGCGCCAAGTTTGTTCAAACGGCTGGCGACGTCCACCGCCTTGCATGCCGCCACCCCGCCAGTCACTCCCAGCAGAATTGTCTTGCCTTTTAGAATCGGCTCCACCGGTTCGGTCATTTGTCGTCAGCCTTTTTTGTGGATTCTTTCTTATCGGGTTTACCGGCCGGTTTTTCCGCTACGGCGGCGGTATCAGACTTGCTTTCCACCGTGGACGCAGCAGGCGTCGCGCCGTCGCGTTCCTTTTTTGCGGCGGACTGGTAGTCGCTGGAACGGTAGTCGGTTTCATAGAAGCCGCTGCCCTTGAAAATGATTCCCGCGCCGGTGCCGATCAGGCGGTGCAGCTTCGTCTTGCCGCATTCGGGGCACTTGCGCAAAACCTTGTCGGTCATCGACTGGAACTTTTCGAAGGCGTGTCCGCAGGCTTCGCATTCGTATTCATAGGTTGGCATTTCTGATCTCCAAGATGTTGTGTGACTTAAAAACATGATAGCACACGCCAGCTTACTTTTCAATATTTTCCAGGTCTTCCGGCAGAAAGTGTCCCAATTTAGTGCGCTTGGTGGAGAGATAGCGCGCGTTTTCGCAAGTGACGCCGCAGTGCAGCGGCACCCGTTCCACCAGTTCCAGGCCATAGCCGCTGACGCCTGCGATTTTCTTGGGGTTGTTGGTAATGAGGCGCATCTTGCGCACGCCCAGGTCGAGCAATATCTGCGCGCCGAGGCCGTAGTCGCGCAGGTCGGCGGCGAAGCCCAGTTCCACGTTCGCCTCGACGGTGTCCATGCCTTTGTCCTGCAGCGCGTAGGCTCTGATCTTGTTGCCCAGGCCGATGCCGCGCCCTTCCTGGCGCATATACACTATCACGCCGCGCCCCTCCCGCTGCACCAGTTCCATCGCCGCGTGGAGCTGGTCGCCGCAGTCGCAACGGCGGGAGTGGAAGACGTCGCCCGTCAGGCATTCGCTGTGCATCCTCAGCAGCACCGGCTCGTCGAGCGGTTTCCCGCCTGGACGGATGTCGCCCAGCGTCAGCGCGATGTGGGTGCGTCCCGTCAGGCTGCAGCGGTAGCCGTGCAGTTCGAAATCGCCGGAGTCGGTGGGCAGGTGCGCGCTGGAGACCAGTTCCACCAGCTTTTCCATGCGGCGCCGGTATTCGATAATCTGCGCGACGCTGCAAATTTTTATCCCGTGCTTTTCGCAGAAGATTTCCAGATCGGGCAGACGCGACATGGTGCCGTCCTCGTTCATGATTTCGCAGATCACACCCGCCGGGCGCAGACCCGCGAGGCGGCAGAGATCGACCGAGCCTTCGGTCTGGCCGGCGCGCACCAACACTCCGCCCTCGCGCGCGCGGATGGGTTGCACATGTCCCGGACGCACCAGGTCGGCGGCTTTCGAGTCGGCGCGGGAAGCGACGCGCATGGTGTGGGCGCGGTCTTCGGCGCTGATGCCGGTGGTGACGCCGGAGCGCGCCTCGACCGTGATGGTAAAGGCGGTGCCGAAGTTGGATTCGTTGTGCTGCACCATCTGCTGGATGTCCAGCCGCTCACAGGACTCGCCGTCCAGCGCGAGGCAGATCCAGCCGCGCCCGTGCTTGGCCATGAAGTTCACGTTCTCGGCGGTGATGAACTCGCCAGCCATGACGAGGTCGCCTTCGTTTTCGCGATTCTCGTCGTCGACCAGCACGATCATCTTGCCCTGTTTCAGATCGGCCAATGCTTCCGGTATTTCCGCAAAAGACATGTGTTCTCCCTCCAGGTTGACGGATTGTGTCGGGTTAACGAATCTGAAATACGCGCCTGATCCACTTTTCCTGCCATTGCTCCAGTTTTTCGCCGTGAGACAGGAACAGTTGCTCGAAATATTTCCGCGAACAATCTGCGATCCGCGCGCGCCAGAGCTGTTCAAAATCAGGCTTCAGTTTTCCAGCGCTCAAGAATTCTCTTTGAAAATCACTGTCGGGATTATTAAAAAAACCTCTGGCGCAGAGACTGAAATACTCTGCCAGTTTTTTCCGGTTCTCCGCTTCCAGTGCCGTGTCCCGGTTGTGGCGCAGGGTCTGCACCAGTCCCCAGCTTACCGCGTAATGCTCGGGAAGTAAAGCCGACCCGTACGGCAGAGCCAGAACTTCCGACAGAGGCGGGAAATATTTTTTCCTGATGATTTTGCGCAGGTGCCGCAGGCGGTTTTCATTGACCAGCCCCTCACGCAATTCGCCGCCGCCGCCGATTGCCGCTTCCAGATACGTCGCCATACCTTCGTTCAGCCAGAGCGGGACACTGGCGAGTATCTGTCGTTCCGGCGGGAACAGCTGGCGGCAGTTTTCCGGCACGCGAAAGTCCAGCGTTTCGCGGATAAAGCGGTGCGTCCCCTCGTGCAGCAGTGTCATTTCCGGCGTGACATTACTGATTGTCACATACGGCAGGCAGAGGATATTTTCTTCCGGCACGAACAGCCCCGCCGTGCCGTCGGGCAAGCCGTAAGTGTGTGCCAGAGATTCGTAGCGACTGGTATTGCCAAAAACATAAACCGGCAGGCGCGACAGTTTCGCTTCCGGCAGGGAGAAGGCCAGGCGATACAGGCTTTCGGATTTTTTCAGAAAGTCGCTGACGCTTTGCGCGTTTTCCCGGGAGATTTCGCTGTTGACTGAATAGTAATCGTCTACATGAGCAAAAGGCATGGCGATCAGGAGCGGCTTATGCGAACCGGGTTCGCCGGCGCGGGAGTGAGCGGGCAGACACAGGCAAAATGTCGCGCAGGCAAGGGCGATCGATATTCTGAAAACCGGCGTGGCGGTGTTCACGGGCAGGCCTTTGGCGAAAATGCTCACGACAAGCCGGAGAGATCGATGCCGAGGGCGGAGAGATCGATGCCGCCTGCCATCTCCTGCATTGATTCGGCTTTCATCTCGTCGACTTTCCTGCGCGCGGAATTGACAGCCGCGATGATGAGATCGGCCAGGAGTTCCGGGTCTGCCGGATCGACAACGTCTTTTTCGAAATTGAGAGACACCAATTCGCCCGCGCCGTTCATTTTGGCCTTGACCATGCCGCCGCCCGCGTCTGCTTCTACCACCTTGCTTCGCAGGGCAGCCTGTTTTTCCTGCATCCGCGCCGCCATCTGCTGCGCGTTTTTCATCATGTCGCCGAGGTTGCCGAGATTACCGAACATCTTTGCTCCTATTCCGTTTCCACGTTGATTACCTGTCCCGCGAAGGAGTCCTCCACCATTCGCACCACCGGGTCCTCGCGCGCGTTTTGTTTCGCTCTGGCGTCGGGCGTGAGGCGCAGGGCGCTGCCGCCGACAGGCGCGAAGTCTTCTTCGTCCTCGTTGCTTTCATCTTCACGGATTTTCAGATTGAGAGTCAGCGGCACGCGCATCACTTCCGCCGCCGTTTCCGCCAGGCGTGCTTTGCGGCGCGTGTCTTCCAACTGCTCGAAAATAAAAGAGCCTCCGCCCGGAACAGACAGCGTCAGCACGTCGCCCGCCAGTTGCTCGACATAGACCTCGTGCAGATAATGCAGGTCGCGGGACTTTCGCTCTTTAAGTACCGCGAGCACGGTTTTCCAGCGTTCCTGCGCTTCCTTCGTATCGGCGACCGGATTTTCCGGAATCGAAACCGGTTGCATTTCCTCGTCAGAAACTTCCTCGTAAACTTCCGTCGCTTCGGTCGGCGCCGGAGCGGGGCTTGCCGGTTCTTCGGAAACCGGGGAGGGAACTGCCGGGGTGGCGGTCGTGGGCGGAGCCGGTTGCGTCTCCGCGACCCGGACAGGCGGCGCGACCGGAATCGAAACCGTCGGTGTCGCGACCGGGGCAGATATTCCCGCCGCTGGCAACGGCGCGCCGCGCGCCAACAGGTCGAGCTTTTCCGTCAGCGCCTTGACCGAAACCAGGTGATCCAGTCCCGCCAGCCGCGCCACCGCCATTTCCAGCGGCACCAGCGGATTAGTCAGCGCGCGGCTGCGCACCCGGGTGCGCGCCTGCGAAAAGACGTCCAGTATCAACAGGACATGGTCAAGTGTGACCGTCTTCGCCAGCCGGTCGAGCGCTTCCCGTGCCGGGCCGTAGGAAGAGACGCCTTCGTCCTTGCGGGTGGCGATAATGAGCATCAGATCGCGCCCGAATTCGATCAACTGGTCGAGAAAATCGCCGACGTTAGTGCCGCGCTGGGCGACGGCGTCCACCAGTTCCAAAGCCTTGACCACGTCGTGAGCGACCGTGGCTTCGTACAGGCCAGCCACGGTTTCCGCTCCCGCCACTCCGCGCACGCCCTCGACGTCCTCGCGCGTGACTTCGCCTTGCGCGTAACTGAGAAGCTGATCCAGCAGCACCAGCCCGTCGCGGACGGAACCGCCGGAAAAAGCTGCTACCGCCTCCAGCGCTTCGGCAGTGATGGCGGCATTTTCCTTTTCGGCCAGGCCTTTGAAAAATTTCGCCAAGATCGGCGGCGGCACCAGGCGGAAGTCGAACCTCTGGCAGCGGCTGAGCACGGTATCGGGCATCTTGTGCGGGTCGGTGGTGGCTAGAATGAATTTTACGTGTGGCGGCGGTTCTTCCAGCGTTTTCAGCAGGGCGTTGAACGCCGCGATGGAAAGCATATGCACTTCGTCGATGATGTATATTTTATAGCGCGCGCGGTTGGGGACATAGGCCGCCTGTTCGCGGAGGATTCGCACCTGCTCCACGCCGTTGTTGGACGCGCCGTCGATTTCCTGCACGTCCACGTCTTGCCCGCGCATGATGTCCAGGCAGAAATCGCATTTGCCGCAGGGGTGGGCGGTGGGGCCGTTTTCGCAGGCCAGCGCCCGGGCGAAGATGCGCGCCATCGAGGTCTTGCCGCAGCCGTGGGGGCCGCAGAACAGGTAGGCGTGCGCCACGCGGTCGGAATTGATGGCGTTACGCAGCGTCCGGGCGACATGTTCCTGTCCGATCACGTCGTCGAAGGTACCCGGGCGGTAGCGCCGCGCCATCGCTTCGTACATGAACTTTTCCCGCGTAAAAACAAAAAAACCGGCCGACGAAGACCGGCCAGGCATTCCCGCACATAACAGGATCTGCTTAGGGCTGCTGCCGTCAAGCTCTGACCCGGTTCACACCCCCGCCATTGCAGGCGCCCGACCGGACTCCGGCGGCCGGAAATATAATAGCACTAATGACCGCATTATACTAAGGCAGAAAAACTGTTCTGTCAATCACTTTCCCGCCGCTTCCGCCAGTGGTTCGTCTTTTCGTTCCCGGAAAAGATAGGTATACGCCAAACTCAGGTCGATGGCGACCATTACGCCGTTAAAAACGTAAAGCCAGATAACGTGGTCGTAGTTGAAATATATCTTGTGCAAAGTGCCGCTCACGTAGCCGATGAAGATAAGCCACAGGAACATGAAGCTTTTCCCGCGCGCGGATTTGGTGCGGTAGGTTTTCATGACGTTGAACGGCCAGCTTGCGCCGAAACAGGCCAGCATTCCGATTTCAAAGATGCTCACGTTTTCTCCTGTGATCTAATATGCTGGACAAGGCCAGCGGTTTTTACTATAAAATCGAGGCACTACTATATCCGACACGGAGAGATAATGGAAGCGGAAATAAGATTAAGAACGCACGATCCGGAACTGGACAAATTGCGGATGCAGATTGCCCTGCGCGCGGCAGCCGACGCCTACGAGGAAGGGGAGGTGCCGGTGGGGGCGGTGATCTTCGCCGGAGACGAACTGGTCGCCAAGGCTCACAATCAGCGCGAGACTCTGCAAGACCCGACCGCGCACGCGGAGATTCTCGCTATCACCCAGGCGGCGGCGGCGTTGGAAAGCTGGCGGTTGGAAGGCTGCACGCTTTACGTGACGCTGGAGCCGTGCGCGATGTGCGCGGGGGCGATCGTCCTCGCGCGACTCGACCGGGTGGTATTCGGCGCGTGGGATCCGAAGGCCGGCGCGTGCGGCTCGGTGCTGAACGTCCTCGCCTGCGAAAGACTCAACCACACCGCGGAAGTCGCCGGCGGCGTAATGGCGGACGACTGCGGCGAAATCCTGAAGTGCTTTTTCCGCGAACGGCGGCAGGGAGACGGGAAGTCTC
Organism: Planctomycetota bacterium; assembly: GCA_020060765.1. GTDB lineage: Bacteria > Planctomycetota > SZUA-567 > SZUA-567 > SZUA-567 > JAGUZQ01. The sequence continues at coordinate 17,032 of JAGUZQ010000063.1, forward strand.
CAGTCTCCAGTTGACAGTCGCCAGTGTTGGTTTTTGTGAGGGTCGTGAACCTTGGGGGTGGCTGCGAAAAGATAAAAACCAGTATGCGTTCCCTGTTTTCTTATCTTCGGAGACTGAAAAAATATGCGAGCGAAAGCCGGAAAATGAATCAAATATTGTGCCCCGGAATTCATCCTAGCGCACCAGACTGGCATAAAGGGAGTCACTGGCATCTGAACACGCAAAAGAGAGCCATGAGCGATTTTTACCGAGCGATAACATTCCGGGTTACTGAAGATAGGAGGTGCAATTTGTTCGACGAGCATTCAACTACAATTGAATTTATTGATGGAGATTCTGAAAGTGAAGGCTCTTTGGTAATACGTCGTGTCGGAAAGCATATTGGTCTCTGCATTAGTCTTAAGCAAGATGGCGACATCGAGGCATTCTTGGAGAAAGACGATGTTCTTAGGCTTGTCGCAGCTCTACAAAAGATAACAGGTTAGTTGTCCTTGCCGAATTCAGGCTGGGTTTGGTACAAAATTTAGATATGTTGTAAATTCCGCGGGCGCAATACGAGTTTTTATATTCCGAGTCGTCTTAAAAAGAACATTTCCCGCCGACGGCTGCCATACAACCAGAATATCGAAGATCAGACGTATGTTTATCAATTGTGCCATCCGGATTACCCGGCTTTTCATTTCTCCACCCCGACTTGCGCCGGGATTCCCGCTTCGTAGGCGTGTTTGCGGCACATCATTTCGGTAACCGTATCCGCCGCTTCGCACAGTCGCGCACTTGCCCCGCGACCGGTCACGACGACGACGCAGCTTTCTGGCAGAGCGGTCAGGGTTTGCAACACTTCCTCTTCCGGCAACAGTTTCTTGTCCAGAGCGATGCAGAGTTCGTCGAGAATGTAAATATCGTGCCGGTTTTCAGCGAACTCTGCCAGAGTGGATTGCCAGCCTTCCTCTGCGGCCTGGCGATGTGGTTGCAGGGCAGGGGAACCGGCGCGGGGCAGAAAGCCTTGTCCGCACTGCGAGATGGTGAGTCCATCGATTGCAGACAGAAAGCGGAACTCCCCGACCTCCGCGTCGGATTTGACGAAGTGGCGAATCCAGACGCGCAGGCCGTGTCCCAGCGCGCGAACCGCCAGCCCCAGCGCGGCGGTGGTCTTGCCTTTTCCATTTCCAGTGAACACGAGAATTCTAGCCATGCGAACACCTTTCCGATCTATCTGATCCAAGAACAGTTATCTGGTACGTTCATTTCGTTGTCGTGTCAAGGAATATCTGGGGGTAAATTCTGCCTGGAGATTTACGCGGTACTGGAAAAAAGCAGACAGGCGGGATTGATTTGCATATTATAGGCGTGACACAAGCACGGGGGATAGAATGGCGAAGATTCTGCTGCCTGACTGGATCAATTACGAGTGCGTCGGCTGCGGTCGCTGCTGTCGGCGGGGATTCAACATCTATTGTCCCGCCGCCGACAAGGAACGGTTGGAGAAAACCGACTGGGCTGGCAGATTCTCTCGTCTGGCAGAAAAAAAACTGTTCCCCGCCACCGGCGGCGGTTATCGTTTTGGCGTGTCGGAATCAGGCGCGTGCCTGTTTCTGGATGACGACAATCTCTGCCTGATGCACAAGGAAATCGGCTACGAAAATAAAATCCTGAACTGCCGCATGTATCCCTTCAAACTGATCCATTCCCACGGCAAGGTGCATGTCGGCGTGCTTTTTTCCTGCCCGGCGGTTATGGAAAACCGGGGCGCACCGGTCGCTTCGCGAAAAACGCAGATCGAAAAACTGCTGGCGGAACAGGATCGGCTTTTCCCGCCGCCGCCATTCGAGGAAGAGGCTCGTTTTGACAAATCGAGAAAAATCTCTTACCGCGATCTGCGGTTTCTGGAAGATGTCATTATCGAGGCGCTGGCGGAGGGAAAGATTTCCCTGATAAAAAAAATCGTTTTCGCCTCCGAATTGCTCGACCGGCTGGAAGCTTGCGACGATGAAATTTTCACGGGAAAAATCTTTTACGAAACCCTGTTGCACATGCGCGAGCGAGCCTTGGACGAGGCACTTAACGGCGGCATTTCCGCGCCGAAAGTTGGGAAGCTGGAACAGGCTCTGGTCAGGCAGTTTCTGAATCTGCCCAACGCCGCCAGCCTGACGGATTTGTCTTCTTCCTCTTTCGGTAAAAGATTTTCCGCCCGGCTGCGGCGCGCAGGCATGGCGCTGGCCGGGTTGTTTTCGCCGGGAAAAATCCATACCGAACACGGCGCGGCGGAGATAATGGCGGTGCGGAAAGTCGATGCGCTTCATCTGCCGGAGGAAAGCGAGGAACTGTTGTCCCGCTATCTGCGCACGCGGTTTTTCGCGCGCATGTATTTCGGCCGCGAAGGGCAGGGGCTGACGGTTCTTTCCGGGGCGCGGCTGACGTTGTCGCTGGCGGCGCTGGTGCTCTGGTATGCCAAGGCGGAAGCGGCGGTGCGGGGAGCGGCGGCGGTTTCGCCGGAAGATGTGAAACGCGCGGTGTTGCAGGTCGAGCATATTTTCTCGCATCTGTCCAATCTCGATTCCTCTGGTCAGGCGCTGCAACTGCTCACCCGCTCGGGCTGGCCGCGCCTGCTTCTGCTGCATGTGTTGTTGGGGTGACGGGTTGTCGGGTAGACCGGTTGACGGTATGAGGTGAAATCTAGTTCCATCGCCCCCTTAAAAGGGGCGAGGGAGATTAATGCGACCACTCGACTCCTCGAATTCCCGTCTACCCGACAACCCGATCCCACATTCAGCTTGACATATTTTCCAGCGTAGCGAAAATATGCCTGATTTGAAATATCACCATTGAGGAACTTATGGAAAAGTTTGAACTGTCCACCGGATTGCTGAAAATAAACGAGTCGTTCATGTTCGATGACCGGCAAAGCGACGAGGAAAAGTTTCTTTCCTGCGTCGACAATCTCGTCAAGCAGTTCAAGAAAGACATCTGCATCGACCTGGTGCGGGCGGGGGGGCTATCCAGCACCATCATCGCCCTCTGCATCGCCGCCGACCGCAAGGCCAAGGACGCGGGCAAGACCCTGCATCTGCGCGTGGCCTCCCGCAACACCATGGCTATCAAGGTCAGCGGCATCGACAAACTGATCGACGTGACCCTGGTCTGAATCTGGAATAAGTATGATCCGCACTTTTATCGGCCTGGAACTTGACGAGGGCATCCGCGGGGAACTGGGTGCGGAAATCGAAACCCTCCGGATGAACTGCCCGAAAATCAATTGGGTCAGGCCGCCAAATCTGCACGTCACCCTGAAATTTCTCGGCGCGCTTTCGGCGGACGAATTGCCTGAAACCTTCGAGGCGGTGAAAAGCGCCGCCGCCGAAGCGGAGCCGTTTTCGCTGGAGATCGAACGCCTGGGCGCGTTCCCGGCTCTGGCGCGGGCGCGCATTGTCTGGGCTGGCTGCGGAGTCGGTTCGCGGGAGACTACCCTGCTGGCGCGCGAGCTGGAAGCATCTTTCGAGGTTCTCGGTTATCCTCCGGAAAAAAAGGCCTTTACCCCGCATGTCACTATCGGTCGCGTGCGCCATCCCCGTGACGCCGATGGGCTGGAGGAACTTGTCGCCGATACGCAGAACACCTCCTACGGCATCGCCGACATCGAGGTTGTGACCTTATTCATGAGCGACCTGAAACGCGGCGGCGCGGAATACACGCCCATGTTTCGCGCGCCGCTGGGGTAAAGCCGCAGGGCTATCGCATTAAAACAAAAAATCCCACGGTCGTCATTCCCGCGCAGGCGGGAACCCAGGCGGTGTGGCTTACGGTTCACCCACTGGATTCCCGCCTGCGCGGGAATGCCGATTCGTGTGTTTTTCTGGCAGCAAAACGCGGATTGCCGTTTAGATGCGATAGTTCTGGGTAATGCCTGATTTCCCCGCGTTTCCTCTTTACATGCAGCCGCCTAACGCATAGAATCGGCAAAAGTCGTTGGGAGGAGAAACATGACCCTGAGCGCGTCCACGCTGGTTCTTAACCGCCACTGGATGCCTGTTCACGTTACCACCGTGCGCCAAGCGCTGATCCTGGCTTACGCCGGGCGCGCGCATATTGTCTGTCCCGAAACCTATACTCCGCATACTTTTGACGACTGGCTCAACCGCGAAATCGCCGACGGAGCCAGATCCATCCAGAGCCTGCATTTCAAAATCCAGGCGCCGGAAGTGCTGGTGCTTTCGTCCTACGCCAAGGTGCCGCCGCGGGGAGTGGTGTTCAACCGCTTCAATCTGAGCCGCCGCGACGGCAATGCCTGCCAGTATTGCGGGGCGCGGCTGCCGCTGGACAAGCTTACTATCGATCATGTCGTACCCCAGAGCCGGGGCGGGGAAACCAGTTGGGAAAACTGCGTGCTGGCCTGTATGCGTTGCAACAACCGCAAGGGCAGCCGCACTCCCGCCGAGGCCAACATGAAGCTGTCCCGCCTGCCCGAGCGTCCCGACTGGTCGCCGCGCTACGCCGCCTATGCCCGCAGCAACCGTCCGGGTTCGTGGTCGCGCTTCATTCCCGCCGCGCAACTCGTCGCTTGCGAATTGACCTGAGCCGGACCGGTCGCTCCGGGGAGTTTTCATGCTTTTACCTTTTTGCGGCTGGCGTTACGACCCGGGCAGGATCGATCTGCGGGAAGTCCTCGCTCCTCCGGCGCGGACGCTGGACGAAAATCTCCGCCGGGAATTATATCGCCGTCATACTAAAAGTATCGTGCGCCTGACTGGCAACCGCTTTTTCGACAGCGACGGCAGGCAGGACAACGTTCTGACCCGCGCGGCTTCCACTCTTGATTGCTGGCGCTCGGAAGGGACTTTTCTCCGCGACCGCCCGGCGTTCTATCTGTTGCGGCAGGAGTTTATGGCAGGCGGGGAAAGCTATTCGCGGGTCGGCGTCTTCTGCCGGATACTGCTGAAGGAATGGAGCGAAGCGGTTATTCCCCATGAAATTCCGGAGCCGACGCTGGACGTGGAAATTCTGCAAAGGCTGCGCGCCTTGCGGGGGCAGATCGAACCGGTGCGCGCGGTGATCGCCGACGAAAAGCAGGCGCTGGAAAAATGCCTCGACACGATGGCCGGTTATCAACCATTGCTCAAGCTGGAACTGGAAAACCGCGTCGACTGGTTATGGGTGGTGGATCATCATGAGCAATGCCTGGAGTTGCAGTCGCTGTCGGCGGGAAAGGTGTTGCGCGTGGTCGGCGGCCACGACCTGTACGTCGCCGCGCTGGTTTACCGCAACGAGGTGCGCCAGGCGTTGAAAAACGCCGGGCAGACCCCGCCTGCGCTGGGAATGCTGGAAAGCGATTACCTGATGGCGCTGATCTGGCCGTACACGCTCCCGGTCACGGGGAAAGAGGCGGTCGTGGACAGACCTTCGCCGGTGCCTTCTCCGGTGCCGCCGGTGATGCCGCCCGTTTCGTGGGACGGGATGGTGCTGCACCTGTTCTGGTAAATGATTGCATCCCGGTCGCAACTTGGTAAAATGTTGGTCTGTCACAATAGGCAAAAATGACTATTCGGATAAATTGCGGAACTCGAACCGAGACTATTTGTCATAACGGAAATACCGGCAATGCCTGAAACCACGCTGAATCTGAACGGAAAAATGCTGGGCGGCTATCGGATCGACAGCCAGCTTGGCGCCGGTGGCATGGGCTCGGTGTTCAAGGCGCACGATGAGGGGCTGAACCGATTCGTCGCTATCAAGGTGCTGGCGCCGGAATTGAGCGGCGACCGGAACTGCGTCGACCGCTTCCATCATGAAGCCCGCAGTATCGCCGCCCTCCGTCACCCCAATCTGATGCACATCTATTCCGTCGGCGAGGAAAGCGGCTACCACTTTTTCGCGATGGAATACATCGACGGCACCTCGTTGGGAGCGCTGATGAAGAAGGCGGGGAAAATGCAGCCGCCGGAAGCCTTCCGCTTCGCCGGGCAGATCATGAGCGCCTTGCACAAGGTTCACTGCGCCGACATCATTCACCGCGATCTGAAGCCGGGCAACGTGATGATAGATTCCGACCAGCGGGCGATCCTGGTGGACTTCGGCCTTTCCAAGGATACTGCCGCCGACATGGATCTGACCACGGCGGGCACGATCATGGGCACGCCTGATTACATGGCCCCCGAGCAGATCGAGGCGGAAAAGGTAGGCCCCTACACCGACATCTACGCGATGGGCGTGATGCTGTACGAGATGCTGTCGCAGGTGCGCCCCTTCCACCAGAAAAGCGCCATCATGACCATGCGCGCGCATTGCGAAACCCGCCCGGAGCCGCTGACCAAGCTCTGCCCGAATCTGCCGCCGGTGCTGGCGAAAATTCTGGACAAGGCCATGGCGCGGGAAGTGGCCAAGCGTTACAAGACCATTCCCTCTTTCGCCGCCGACCTGCTGCGGGTCTGCCCTACGCCGGAGCTGACTACACTGGCGGAGGAAGCGGCGGGGCAGGAGAAGGTTAAGACCATTCTCGCGAAACATGCCGCCGCGCCAGCCACCGTCCGTGCGGCTCTGACGCCTTCGAACCAGGTTTCTTCCACCGCCCCGACCCTGACTGGCAATACGCTTCCGCCCCAAAAATCCTCCCGTCGCACCGCGCCGTCCAAGACCAGTGACAGAAAACTGCTGCTCCAGAAAATCGGGGCAGGCTGTTTCCTCGCTTTCTGCATTTTGCTGGTGCTGGCCGCGCTTAGGAAAAAGCCGGACACGAAACCGGTGCCGGTCGCTATCGCGCCAGCCCAGCCCGCCCAACCAGCTCCGGTCAAGCCGACGCCGACTCAGCCAGTGGCGCCGGTTTCGGAAAAACCGGCTCCGACGCGCTATCGCCCCGACGGATTTACCGGCGAGATCAAGGGCGGGGAACTGGTCAACGTGCGCATCCTGCGGCAGGACGATTCTATTGAAGACGGCATTCTGATTTCCGCCGACGCGGAAAAAGTCAAGCTCAAGCAGCGACACACTGGCAAGGATCTGGAAATTCCGCTGGCCGAGATCAAGGTGCTCTACAGGGTCGAGGAATGGCCTCGGGACAAGCGCTCCGCCCAGGACGCGCCCCATAACCGCCGCCCCGGTCTCGGACGTTTCGGCGAAAGATAACATTTCCGTACGTTCTTTCCGAAGCCTGTTGGTCCGCATTTATCCTGTATAGCGCCGACAAAACCAGGATAACCCGCGTTTTGACCGGGTGGGAGCGATGTTATCGGAATCAGCCGTGCGCCAGTAGAAGCTTTCCTGAAAATCTCCGAAAAAGACTGATTTTTCCCATCAAGAAGGGCGGAAATCACACCGATAATCAAAGGGCGAGGATGAAACAGGCTTGGCGCAGGAAGCGCTCCCGGAGGAACGGAAATGGATAAACGCGAAAAGAAAAAACAGGAACTGCTGGAAGAGCTTGCCCGTCGTTTCCGCGATTCGGCCAGCACCCTGAAAAAAGTCGCCAAGCGCATCAACGACGCGTCGGTGGCGCAGCGGGAAAACTGCCGCCGCCTTGACAGCGCGGGCGCGAGACTGCGCGAATGCGTCGGCAGCAAGACCGGGCCCCTGTCGTTCAGCTATCTGGAATATGTCGAATTCTCCACCGCCGAGGAATTCCACAAATTCCGCGTCATGCCGACAGTGACGGAAGAAGAAATAAACGCGGTGGACTGGGAGGAACTCTCCCGGCAACTGCTGTCTTAAAAAAGCTCTCTCTCTCCTGAGCCGACCCGATCTTTCCCCGGGTCGGCTTTTTTTTTATTCTGTGATAGTCGACGCTTTCCGGCACGCATACATTTTTGTTTCCCGGATAATTTTATCAGGTAAGATTGTCTCATAGTTTATGCGCGGAGATTGCTATGGCGCGGGAAAGCGTCTGGACAGGCTTGTGGCGACCGACCGGAACTCCGTCCAAGCGTGTGGCGCTGGGGGCGCGGTCGGTCGGGCGCGCCGACATTCTGCCTGGCTGGTTCCACGGCACCGGCCTCATCCAGTGGCATAATATCTACTGGGGGCAACGCGGAGAAGTGGCGCTGGCGGTTAACGGCAAGACCGATGTCATCCACGCCGACGAAGTCGTGGTGCATCCTCCGGGCAGCAGCATTTCCGGGGTGGAGAACCGTGTTGCCGGGGCGTACCGCTGGTTTACCCTGAACGGAAAACTGGCGGGAAATATCCTGAAAGCGCTGGAGCTGAAGCCGCTGTGCCACCGGCGCGCGGGTCGTTGCCCGGTGGAACTGTTTGACCGGCTGGAAACCGAAATCCGAGACATTACCGACACCGGCGAATACCGCGCCGACGCCACCGCCTATGCGATCCTGTCGCTGGCGGCAAGCGGTGGACTCGACGGGGGGGAGGACTTGGAGCTGTCGCGAGCGCGCGAGGCGCGGGAATATCTCGACGCCAATTTCCGCGACAGCCTGTTGACGGTGCAGAAACTGGCGCGGGAACTCGGGCTGCACCGTTCCCGTCTCTGCCGCTTGTTTCACCAGGTTATCGGCATCACTCCGTCGGAATACCTCCAGCGGCTGCGGCTGCGCGAGGCCATGACCCTGCTGGCGGAAAAGGATCTGACGGTCAGACAGGTCGCGTTCGCCTGCGGTTTTTCCGACCCCGCGTATTTCTCCCGCGTCGTCCGGCAGGAAATGGGGCTTAATCCGCGCGAACTGCGCAAAGTCCTGTGAGCCGGAACAGGAGGCCTGCTCTTAAAAGCCAATGCGGTTTAGTTAAGGAAAAACTTGTACTGTCATTCCCGCCTTCGCGGGAATGACGACCGTAAGGTTTTTTCTGAAAATAGAACGATTTGTCCTAAACCGTATTGCTCCTAAAAGCCAATGCGCCAATCGTCTATTCAGCCAATCGCCCGCTCAGGTCGCCTTGTTACGGTAGGCGGCGGGGCCGATTTCGCGCCATTTCCGGAACACCCGCGAAAAATGGTGCCGGTCACAGAAGCCGGTGCGCTCGGCGATTTCCTCCAGCGTCAGTTCCGTCATCTGCAACAATAAGCACGCGTGCTCGACCCGCTTGCGCTGCAGATAGGTCTGCGGGGGCAGGCCGCACGTTTCGCCGAAACGGCGGATCAGGGAGTTCTTGTTGGTATGGGCGAACCGCGCCAGGTCTTCGTTGTGTAACGGTTCGGCGAGATGCGCCTCCAGATAGGCGTCGATCCCCGCCAGCCACGGGTCGCGCAGGCGCGAGGCCAGTTCCCCGGCGGGAAATTCCTGCAAGGCCTGCAAAGCCAGTTGCATCGCGCCTAAAGACAGCGCCAGTTTTTTTTCCTCGCCGCAATCTCCCTCCAGCCAGCCGGTCAGTTGCCGGATGCGCTCATCCATTTCCGCTGGAAGGGGGAATTCGTACACGTTCTGCCGCGCGCGGTCAAAGGGCGCGGAGACGCGAAAGTGGATGTAGAACTGGTTGATGGCTTTTTCCGATCTGGTGCGGATTCTTGTATCTGGCGGCAACAGGTAGAACCGGTCACTCCTCAAGGTATATTTCTTTTCTTCAAACAGGATGTGCGCGCCTTCGTTTTCATTCCGGTAAAAACGCCAGAACGGGGCAGGCAGGTTGTCGAATTGCCAGAGAATCCCGCGCGCCATCTTGCAGTAGATGATCTGCACCGTGGGGCAGATATATCCGATATCGTCCATGCTTGAGTCCGTAAATTATGCTGATGGATGTCCTACAGGTGTTAATATACATAACAAATACATTCCTGTCCATAGCGGGATACCGGGTCAGGGCATAGACTTCCAGTTAGCGGGGAGACGATGCCGCTTTCAGAAATGGTTTTTATCAGGAGAAACAAAATGGAAATTCCGCTTCGTTGTTACTTTTTCGATTTTCATACCCAGCCCGCCATTCCCGATGTGGGGGCGAATTTCGAGCCGGAACTGGTGGCGAAAAGGCTGAAGGACTGCGGCGTCGGTTACGTGGTTTTTCCTGCGCGCTGCAACATGGGTATGGCTTATTACAACACCAAAATCGGCATTCGGCATACCTCGCTCCAGTACGACCTGTTCGGGCGGTTGGTCGAGGCGTGCGGCAAGGAGGGGATCGGCCTGGGCGCTTACATTAACGCCGGACTCAGCCACGAGGAAGCGCTGGCGCATCGCGACTGGACTATCGTTACCCCCGAAGGCTATGCCTACAAGCCTGACCGTATGGGCAATTTCTTCCGCAACATGTGCTATAATACCGGTTATGCCGACCATCTGATAGCCATGGCCGAGGAAGTTGCCCGTAATTATCCGTTGGCGGGGTTCTTTTTCGATTGCATGGGCGCGCAGCCATGCGTCGGCGGCGAGTGCGTCAAGGAAATGAAGAAACTGGGTATGGACTGGAACGACCCCGTCGACCAGCGCGAATTCGCCCAGCAGTCGATTTACCGAATGTGCGACCGCCTGTCGAAAAAAATTCGCGCGATCAAGCCAGACCTGCAACTCTTCTTCAACGGCGTCCCCTATGCCCAGCAGCAGACGCGCGGCACTTACCAGGAGCTGGAAGTTCTTCCCACCGGCGGCTGGGGCTACGACTGCCTGCCGGTCATGGGGCGTTACGCCCGTACCCTGCCCGCGCCTGCCGTGAACATGACCGGGCGTTTTCACCGTTCCTGGGGCGAGTTCGGCGGCATCCGCACCGAGCCGAGCCTGAAATACGACTGTCTCCACGGCATCGGCCTGGGGTTGCGCACCAACATCGGCGACCATTTCCACCCGCGCGGCGATTTCAATCACGACGTATTCAAACTGGTGGAAAAAATCTATAGCGAGTTGCGCCAGCTCGACCCCTGGGTAGAGGGAGCGGAAGGGGTGGCGGAAGTCGGCTTGGTCGTGCCTCAGCCGGGATTTATCACGTCGGAACTTGAAAAGCATACGCAGGCGCTTTTTGTCACCTACGGCGCGGCGCGGATGCTGGCGGAACTGAATTGCCAGTTCGACGTAATCACTTCCGATCAGAAATGGAAAAAATATAAAGTGCTGGTGCTGCCTGATCGCGTAATGCTGGACGCCGATGTGCGCGCCAAGGTCGAGGCGCATCTGGCGCGTGGCGGGGCTATCCTGTCTTCAGGCTTTTCCGGCATGGACGCCGAGGACGGAAAATTTGTCCTCGACGATTGGGGCGTGGATTTCGCGGGTAAAGATACGCACGACCCCGCATATATCGCCGTCGCCGAAGCAGCTCGTAAAGGGTTGCCGGAAATGCCGCTGTGCGTTTACGAGGGAGGCGTGCAACTGTCGGCGCGCAAGGGTACGGAAGAACTGGCTGCTGAAATCGCGCCATATTTCGATAAGCACTGGGACGGCGAGCACCATTTCTTCTACCTGCCGCCCGACAAGGCGACCGGTCGCCCCGCCGTGACAAAGAAGGGCAAAGTCGTACACATTGCCCATCTCGCTTTCCACGCCTATTACGAGCAGTCGTATCCGAGTATGAAGAAGCTTGTCGGCAACTTGTTGGAGATGCTGTTGCCCCAGCCGATGCTTAAAATGGAAAAATTCCCCTCCTTCGGCAAGGCTTTGCTGACCAGGCAGGACAACCGGTTCATGGCGCACCTGCTGGCTTACGTCCCGGAGCGGCGCGGGCAGGTCGATATGATCGAGGAACCGATCGAATTGCGCGGCGTGGAAGTAGGCTTGCGTTGCGACGGATTCACTCCGAAAAAAGCCTATCTCGCGCCGTCAGGCGAGGAGTTGAAGTTGCGGACCGAGGACGGTTACGCCAAGGCCACCGTGCCGACGATGTCCGGCTCGACCGTGGTGGTGTTTGAAAAATAGAATTCGCGCAATTGCCATTCAAAACTAAAGCCCCGACCGTGAGGTTGGGGCTTTTTCATGGTTTAATTCTTGCGCGGAAAAAAATATAGGGGATAATTCAATAATATTTTCGTAACTTCCCTGCGCTTTTCTTCCCCTAATTGCAGGAACTTTATTTTCATGACTGACGAGAAAATTTCGCAGGCGCTGCTTAAAAATCGTAACTCTTTGATGGCATTCATCTTCGCGTTGACGAGAGATTACGAGGTCGCGGAAGACGTTTTCCAGGAGACTGCATTAGCGATACTCAGGGAGCAGGAAAAAGGCGGCGAAATAAGTAATTTCATGGCCTGGAGCCGCGAAATCGCCAGACGACGCGTCCTGGAATATTATCGCAAGCGAAGTAAAAATCGCTGCCTGCCGCTGGAAGAGGGAATGATTGACCAGATTGCGTTGGCCTTTGAGGAAAGCGAAGCCGAACGCGAAAACGACGGCGAAAGACTGCGGTATCTGCGGGAATGCCTGGCGGGTCTGCGCCGGGAGGCGGCGGAGCTGATCGAGATGAAGTACGGTAAAGGCTTGTCGCTGAAACAGTTGTCGGAGAAGACCGGAGCGACGGTTTCGGCGCTAAAGGTTTCGCTGTGGCGCGCGCGGCAGGCGCTGGCGCGTTGCATCGGGCGCAAACTGGAAGGGAGACAGCCATGAGCGCGGGTATGTTCGAGCAGTTGCTGACCGATTTTTTTTACGGCAGCGAAACCCCGGCGCAACGTGAAAATCTTCACGCGATGCTGGCCACGAGCGCGGCTTGCCGGAAAAGTCTGGCGGAGCAGGCACGGCTGGAAATCGATTTGCGAACCCTTTTCAGCATATCCGGCACCGGCGGCCTGTCGGAAAAAGCTGACGGAGACGTGCGCCAGATCGACTTTTACAGTCGCAGACCGCTTAAAATGTGGCGTCACCTGCCGCAGGCGGGGTTTACGCTGGTGGAACTGCTGGTGGTGATTGCGGTACTAAGCATTCTGGCAGGTCTGATGCTGCCCGCGCTGTCCAAGGCCAAGGAGCAGGCCAGGCAGGCGATGTGCATGAGCAACCTGCGGCAGCAGAATCTGGCCATGATCCAGTATACCGGCGATTATGTCGGCTGGTATCCCGCCGCCATCAACGACACGACGCAAAAGCCGTGGGGAAGCTGGTGCTGGATGCTTTCGCCCTACTTCGGTTTCACCTGGCCGGCGACTTCGGCAAATCCTACCGCCGGTCCTGCTATTTATTATTGCCCTTCCGCGCTGAAAAAAAGTTATTACTCATGGACCAATATAATCGAACTGCTTAGTTATGGTGTCAATCGGTATACGTATGAAACCGGACTTGGTCTAGACGTTAAAGTTGGCCGATGGGAGAATCCGGGACAGATGCTGCTGATGGGCGATCTTGAGTTTGCCCACGCCGCGATTCCTTCCGTCAAAGACGGTGACAATTATTCTTCCGTAGTCAATTGTAAAGTAGCGCAGGTCAATTCATTTGTGACTTGGAATCCCAATGCTTTTTCTTACCGCCACAATGATCAGGCAAACATTCTCTTCATGGATTCGCATATAAAACGTTGCCAGGACAGGGGCGATGGCTTTCCTTCCGGCATTCAGCTTTATAATGGCGGGACGGTTTATTGAGCCTCCCCGGAAAGGGGAGAAAATTTTTCGGTCGTTGGGTGTGATTTACGTTCGCGTTTTTTTTCGAAAAGGCATTTTATGTCCAAGCAGAAATGGGAAGCGATCAGATTTTCCTTTTCCGGCGCCGTGGGTGCCATGAACTGGAGCGCCGGGATCAAGATACTCGCCTATCATCAGAAACCGGACGCGGTTTCGCCTACCGGCGCGCCGCTGTTTATTGACCGGCACATCAATCCGAAAACCAGACCTTTTGCCGCGCCCCGCGTGACCCGCAACAGCCAGGGCATGGACGAGGCTCCCGATGGCGCGCACGTTTCGCTCGCCTCTTGTCCCGGCGGGGAATTGTACGACGCAAAAGACGGCTTGACCGCGCATCAGCGCGACTGGGAGTTTCTGGTCAAGGAGCGCGACCGGGTGCTGGCGGAAAAAGGCCTGTTGAAATCGAAAGACACCTTGAAGAAACTGAAAGCGCTGGCTGATTACATCCAGTCCCGGCGCGGCGGGGAAGAGCGTTATCCCTCGCGGCATCCCGTCGATTTCCTGCTGCATTCCTCCTATTGCACCGGCGCGGCCAATACCCTGGTGGGACTGGCAACGACCATGGGTTTGCGCGGCCGGGTGTGCGGCTGCGTGGTGCACGCCATGGCCGAGGTGGAAGTGGACGGGCGCTGGCACTTTTTCGATAACACGAAATTGTCGCCGGTTACCCTTATTCCTGATCGCAGTTTCATGGAAGTATCTGCCCGTCCGGAAAAAGTTTCGGAGTTGAATAATCCCCGCGACCCCCAGGGTTTGAAGAAACGCGATTTTTACGCTGCTCTTGGCCTGCACGGCGACGATTTCAATTATTCCGGCGGCGCGTTTCTGCTGGGATCTACCAGCTGGCATTTCAACCAGGGCGGCGTTGGTCGCTATGGCCCCAGCACTTCCCAGACCCTGCTGAACGGCGCGGGCGTTGCTGTCGGGCTGGACGGCACTACCGCGCGGGGGCTTTATCCCCACGAAAAGGAAATTGTCTGCCGTGCTACCGATACTGGCGCGCTGATGCTGGCGAACAAATACTGCTGGTGGCGGTCGGGAATGAAACTGCAACAGGGGCAGAGCGTGCGCAGGCAGTTTTATCTGGGTGAAACCGGCGGCAGTAATCCTTTGCGTCACGTGGATGTGCAGGTGTTGCTGATGCCGAAGAAGGGCAAGGCGTCTACTTTCAACGCCGAAGGCTGGACGCTGGGGATAAACGGGCGCGACTATCCCCTCACCGCAGGCGGCGTGGAATGGAGCCACGAGTACCGGCAGGTTCCTGCTCCCCTGGGCGCGCGGCTGGGGTTCCTGACGCTGCCGGAGGAGTTGATCCGCTTCCGCCTGCCTGCATCGTTGCTCAAGGCCAACAGTATGAATGTCGTCTCGTTCGGCTCAGGCACTCCGGGCAAGGAAACGGTAAACATGCTCATGTTCCCCGACCCGGTTCTGCCGCATCTGCCTGCTTTTTCGCGCGGCGTAAAAGGAAGTCTGCAGCGCGACTGGCTGATCGAGCCGGATCATGTCTGTGAAGTGACGCGGGTGCACGGCTTTGAATTCGCGGCGAAGAAACCGACGGTGATAAGAATGTAGGTTCTTTGTAGTTTTCGAGGAACGCCGGCGAAACAGAGTAATGTTGTTTTTAGGAAATATCTATCGACCGTCATTCCCGCGAAGGCGGGAATCCAGTGGGGAAGCCGTACGCAACACCGCTTGGATTCCCGCCTTCGCGGGAATGACAGAATGCGAGATTTATTGCCTAGTCGAGCGATTTTCCCGCATTGAGATATATCGGAATTATCCCGAAATATGACGCATATCCAGAATGAAGGGCTTAACGCATGTGCAATATCGCCGGATACATCGGCAACCTTCCCGCTGCGGGCGTGTTGCTGGAAATGATGGAAAAACAGGAAGGCTTTGCCGGAGGATATTACAGCGGCATCGCCACTTTTCACGATGGCAAAATACATCATGCGAAAGTCCAGGGCGACTTCGCCTGCCTGCGCCGGGAGACCGACGCGGAGAAACTTCCCGGCGTGGTCGGCATCGCCCACTCCCGTCCCGACCTGGGAGGAGACAGCCGCTGGGCTCATCCTTTTATCAGTTACGACGGGAAAATGGCGTTACTCGCTAACGGGCACCTGGGCTATTACGAATCCTTTGCCGACCGGCAGGCGCTGCTGAACGGGCTGGCCGCGCGCGGCGTCGAGTTTCAGACCAGGGCGGAAATCACCGACGACTATACCCAGCCGCTCCGCCTTCCGGGAGGGCAGGGGGTTCACGACACCGAATTGATGTGTCATCACCTGGCCGCGTGTATCGAGCGCGAGGGCGACGTCCTGTCGGGGTTTGCAAACGGCCTGGTTTCCAATCCCGCCGAAATCGCCGGGCTGGCGTTGCACGTCGATGCGCCGGGGGCGATTCTGGCGGCGCGGTTCAACCAGCCGCTGATCTGCGGGCGGAAAAAGGGGGAAGTCTATCTGGCTTCGACCTGCCTGGCCTTTCCGGAAAAATTGGTCTTAACCAATCCGCAGCCGACCTCTTCCGCTGCAAAAATCTGTCTGCAAGGCGCTGAAACCCTGCCGTTGCTTGTCGAGGGTGCAATAGTGGCATATTACGAGCCTTTTGCCCAAAGTCACGCCTTGATTTACCAGGAAATCATGTCTGGGAATGGCAAAACCGTGCAGGATTTGAAGAATCTGACCAAGGATTTATGGCCAGCAGATGCCTCGCCGCAGAAAGACCTGCTGGTGTACCGGATTGTGGAAAAGCTGCTGGCGGATGGGGAAATCTGTTGCAAGAATGTTCCCGCTTCCGGAAAAAACTCCCCGGATCTCCGGCCTTGCTTCAGGTTTTATCCTGCCGGCAATTGATACCTGCCTGCGTTATTTCGGCGCGAAATATTCCATTTCTGGCTTGCGGGAATAGGGATATACTACTATTATATACAGGCATAGTTGAAAGGTGAAGTGGTTTGCGCCGCTTTCCGGCAACCTGAACATTTCCGCGCGACAGCGGCGCGGGAATGCCGTTTTTTTTATAGGTGGCATGACAGGAGCTGATTTCATGGCAGCAAGTTGTTCGGCCAGCTACAGCGCGACCTTGCGCGTGAAGCTTAAAAAACGCCCCGGCGCATTCGCTATCGTCGCCGCCTGCATCGGGGAGAAGGGCGGGGATATCGGCGAGGTTCTGATCGTCGAGGAAAACCGCCAGACCGTGGTGCGGGAAATCACCTACTCCGCCCCCAGCGCGGAATGTGAACATGCCATCGCCCGGGAGGTGGGAAACCTGCCCGGGGTGGAACTGCTCGACGTTTACGACTGCACCTTCCGCTGCCACGAAGGCGGCAAGATCAGCGTGACCAACAAGCGCGCGCTAGATTCGGTCGACGCGCTGTCCATGGCCTACACTCCCGGCGTCGCGCGCGTGTGCATGGCGATTAACGACAACCCCCGGCAGGCCTTTAACTATACTATCAAGAGCAACACCGTGGCGATTGTCAGCGACGGCACGGCGGTGCTGGGACTGGGCGACATCGGCCCGGAAGCGGCTATGCCGGTGATGGAAGGCAAGGCCATGCTGTTCCGCGAATTCGGCGGCGTGGAAGCGTTCCCCATCTGCCTGGACACGAAAGACCCGGATGAGATTATCGCCATCGTCAAGGCGCTGGCACCTACTTTCGGCGGGATCAATCTGGAGGATATTTCCGCACCCCGTTGTTTCGTCATCGAGGAAAAGCTTAAAGAGATGCTGTCGATTCCCGTATTTCACGACGATCAGCACGGCACGGCGGTGGTGGTGCTGGCGGCGTTGACCAATGCGTTGAAACTTACCGGCAAAAAAATCGAAGACCTGAAAATGGTGGTGGTCGGTATCGGCGCGGCGGGGGTGGCGTGTTCCAAACTGCTGATGCAGGCGGGGCTGCGCAACATCATTGGCTGCGACCGCAAGGGCGCGATTTACAAGGGTCGGATCGATAACATGAATTTCGCCAAGGAATGGTATGCGGAAAACACCAATCCAGAGTGTCTGAAAGGCGAACTGTCTGACGTGATCGCGGGCGCCGACCTGTTTCTTGGGCTATCTGGCCCGAAGATATTGTCTGTAGACGACCTCAAGAAAATGAATCCGAAGCCGATCGTGTTCGCGATGTCTAACCCCGTGCCGGAAATAATGCCGGAAGACGCCGCGCCATATGTTTCGGTCATGGCGACCGGTAGATCCGACTATCCCAACCAGATCAACAACGTGCTGGCGTTTCCGGGAATTTTCCGCGGCGCGCTGGACTGCCGCGCGAGCGCGATTACCGAAGGCATGAAGATCGCGGCGGCGGAAGCGATTGCGAGTCTGGTGCTCGAAAACGAACTCAGGCCGGATTACGTCATCCCCTCCACGTTCCATCCGGAAGTGGGGAAAAAGGTGGCGGCAGCGGTGCGGCAGGCGGCATTCGCCGACGGGGTGGCGGCGAAGTCTATCCTGCCGCTGGCGACGTTCGCGGAGACGGGGAAGTTTTAATCTTCAGGGACTCAGGGACTAAGGGACTCAGGGACTAAGGGACTAGGGGACTAAGGGACTAGGGGACTAGGGGACTAGGGGACTAGGGGACTAAGGGACTAAGAAAAATCTTTTTACAGGCGTGGTGCCGATAACTCCTGATTGCGAAAAACTTTTGGCAAGTGAGGAAATCTGCGACCAAAGCCTTAGTCCCCTAGTCCCTTAGCGCCTTAGTCCCTCATAAGACTGGAAACTTAAATTTTCGTTCGATAACTTTTGTGAGTAAGTTTTTTTGAGGGGTGCGAGAGAAACTATGAAAAGGTTTGCTATTCTGTTGTCATGCGTGTTTTCTGCTCTGCTTTTTTCGGGGTGCGGCGACGGCGTCGGCTCCGGCTACAAGGTTTTCGATCATGACGCGGCCAAGTGCCAGACTGTCGTGGTGCTGCCTTTTCTCGATGCGCGTACCCTGCGGGACAAGAACGATCCGCTGAACGACACCGCCGCCGCTAAGGCGAGAGAGGTTTTCGTCTCCGCGCTCAACGCCAAGGAAGCGTTCCGTGAAAAGAAAGTCATAGCGCCTGATTTCGAGCGGACGCCGTTTTCCTTTACTCTCAAGCAATGCCTGGAATACGGCAGGCAGAATCAGGCCGATCTGGTGATCGCGGGGCAGGTGTTCGCGTTTGTCGAAACCCGCGCGGCCAGTATCCCGCCCAAGGCAGGGCTGTTTGTGCGTATCTTCTCGGTGCCGGAAAAGCGGATGGTTTTTGTCGGCGCGCATTTTCTGTCCGGCTCCTGCGGGCGCGAAGCCCTGGTGCGGGAAGTCACAAGCTCCATCCTCGACCTGTATGTAAAGGGCGAGGCGGAAGGCGGCGCGTTGAAGGCGGAAGTAACGAAAAAGCCGGAAGCCTCCGCACCCAAGGTGTTGTTCCTCCCCTATAATGAACTGATTACCCATCGCAATTTCATCCCCCACACCGGCGGCGGCGCGGTGTCTGGCTCGCTCTACGAAATGGAAATGGGCAAGGCCGGCATGGCCGAACTGCTGGAGAGCGACGACGAAGCCGGTTACGAAAAGCTGCTGACCGTCGAGGAGGCGCTGGCCCTGGGCAGGAAAATGAAGGTCGATTACGTCGTGCGCGGACAGGTGGTGGAGTTCCGCCGCGCCATGAGCGCTCCGAGCTGGGCGTCGGCCATTATCAGTACAGCCATCCTCGCCGCGCAGATTCTCTTCGCCGAACAGAGCGGGGTTGACATCGCCACCGAGGTCTGGCGGGTGAAGGACGGGGAATGCGTCTTTGCCCGGCGCGACATCTCCGTGCAGAAATACGTGGTGCAGGCCGAGACCACCGTGCGGCGGCTGGCCGAGGCCGCCTCCGCCGACATGCTCCAGGCCATGACCCCCGACGCTTCCCCGGTGGCGCCGGTGATCGACACCATCGTCATTCCCGCTCCTCCTGCCGTGAAGCCAGCGAAGGAAGAGGAAAAGAAGCCAGAGCCTGCCGCCGAACAGGCCAAGCCGGAAGAGAAAAAAGAAACTCCGGTGGAGGAGAAGAAACCCGACCCCGCGGCTGAACAGGACAAGCCGGAAGAGAAGAAGGATGCCCCGGTCGAGGAAAAAGCGGTAGAAAAGAAAGAAGCTCCGGTTGCTGAAAAGAAGCCCGAGCCTGCGGCTGAACAGGCCAAGCCGGAAGAGAAGAAGGATGCCCCGGTCGAGGAAAAAAAACCTGCGGAAGTTGCCAAGCCGGAAGTCAAGGTCGAAGACGCGAAAGCTGCGCCTGAAAAAACCGAGCCGCAAAAGCCTGCCAAGGAAGAAACTCCGGTCGAACCGAAAGCCGAACCTGCTCCGGAAAAAACCGAGGCGGAAAACGTCGTCGGAGAAAATCCGGATCATCTGGCCGCCGCTGCGGAAATTCAAGCCCAGGAGCAGGGCGGCGATGCGCAGAACCAGGACGACAAGGTGAAAGTCGGCATGGGCGCGGAAGACTAAAGTCAATGCGGTTTAGTTAACGAAATAGCCTTCTTTTTCCAGAATAAATTTACGCGCGTCATTCCCGCGCAGGCGGGAATCCCGGCGGGGATATCTTTGCGAAACAGTGCAACTCGTATTTGCAGAAATCTCCGCCAATGGTTTCACGAAAAGACGATCACACCAATAGGCGCCCTGCACCGCCTGGATTCCTGCCTTCGCAGGAATGACAGTATAAAGCTTCTATGAAAATACTGGGGACTGGCAACTGGAGACTGGAGACTAAAAAGCCCCTGACCCGGTAATACGAAAAACTTGATTATCTGGCGTTGGGTTCGCCCAGGCTGCGGGCGTATTCGGTGGGAGTCATGCGGGTGGCGCGCTTGAAGATGGCGCAGAAGTGCGGCACCGACTGGTAGCCGATCTTGTAACAGACCTCGTCGATATTGTCCGGCGTTTCTCTTAACATTCTCTTCGCCGCCTCCAGCCGGATCTGCCGCAGGTGCTGGCGCATGCTCAGGCCGGTTTCCTGCTTGATCAGAAAGCGCAGGCGCGAACTGCTCAAACCCAGATGCCGCGCGATTTCCCCCACCGCCAGCTCCTGCGAAAAATGGGTCTGCAGATAGGCGCGGATGCGGTCGACGACTTTCTCGCGGTGGCGCAGGCGGTTCTCCGGCAGGGTCGCCTTTTCCGGCGCGGCGGGCATGTGCGCGCGCCGGTCGAGCGTCAGGATGAACTCGTTCAGCTTCAGCAGCATCAGCGCCCGGTTGTGCGGCAGCAGGGTCTGGCTTTCCTTTTTCAGCGCGTCCAGCAGCCTGCGCTCCTCAGGCTCCAGGTGCAGCAGCCGGTTCTGGATGCGCGGCATTTTTCCGCCAATATACACGATATTAAGAAAGTCGAACGGCTTGCCTTCCTCGCCGCTGAGCGAGTGCCAGATGTTGGAGGGGATGAGAAAGCATTCCCCGGTTTTTATGGTGTAGGGTAGTTTGCGCACTTCCAGGTTGATGGTGCCGTAGTCGACGTAGATCAGTTCGCAGCCGGGGTGCTTCTGCCGCCGGGTGACGTAATTCTTGCCTTTTTCCTTGTGATGCAGCGACTGCACCGCAGTCACTGGCCAGACCAAGGCTGTTTTTATCGCATCGTTTTGCATAATAAAACAAACATTACGCGAAACGTGCGAGTTATGCAAGTGCGCTCGCATAAAAAAAAACGCGCCTCGCGAAAGGCGCGTTCGATTGATTTTCATTTGCCGGTGTTTCAGGAATTGATGGCCTGCGCCGGGACGACGTGAACCTGGCGGCGGGATTTATGGTATTTCACCACGCCTTCGGTCAGCGCGAAGAGGGTGAAATCCTTGCCCTGGCCGACATTCTTGCCTGGGTGGAACTTGTTGCCGACCTGACGGACGATGATGTTGCCGGGGATGACCTTTTCCCCGCCGAACTTCTTGACGCCGCGGAACTGTGCGCTGGAATCGCGACCGTTGCGGCTGGAACCTTTACCGACTTTATGTGCCATGATAAACTCCCATGCCTATAATAATGTAAACCTGTTTCACGCGCCTTCGATAGCGGTGATCTTGATATTGTGGTACTTCTGGCGACCGCCGCGGGCGGTTTTGCTGTCCTTGCGGCGGCGGAAAAAGACCGCGCGAGTCTTAACGCCTTTGATCTGTTTGAGAATTTTTCCTACTACGACCGCGCCGGGAACGGTGGGCGCGCCGACCTTGACGCCGTTTTCGCCGGTGAGGAGCAGCACCTTGTCGAAGCGTACCTCGTCGCCGATTTGCGCCTCAAGCAGATCGACAAGGAGCTCGTCGCCTTCGGTCACGGTGAACTGCTGGTTGCCTGTTGTGAAAATCGCTTGCATTATTTACACCTCTCAGTACTCAAATGGTTTCTCTTCTTACAAGGGAAGTTTAGTATTATAGAAGTAAATCCCGATTTTTCCAGCAAAATTTCCGAATATTTTGCGGGGAATATTTTGGCAAAGCCTGCTTGCGAAATCCGGTGGCGGGGATATAATGTTACCGCAATGTTTGAAAGCGGATGGAGTTCCGGCTATGGCGATAAAAGTTTCGCCGTCGCTGCTGGCGGCGGATTTCGGCAATCTGGCGACTGAGGTGAAACGCGCGGAAGACGCGGGTGCGGATATGCTGCATCTGGATATCATGGACGGGCATTTCGTGCCCAACCTCACGATGGGGCCGCCCCTGATCGAATCCCTGCGCAAGCTGACCGGCCTGTTTTTCGACGTGCATCTGATGCTCGACAATCCGGAAAAATTCATCGAACCTTTCGCTAAAGCCGGTGCCGACGGGCTGACCGTGCATTTGGAGGTCTGTCCCGAACCGGAGGAAATTCTCGACCGGATCGGCGCGCTTGGCAAGAAGCGCGGGTTGGTGATCAATCCCGATATGCCTGTATCGCGGCTGAAGGGGCATCTGGACAAGGTCGACCTGCTGTTGTTGATGAGCGTGTTTCCGGGCTTTGGCGGGCAGAGTTTTATCGAGGAATCGGTCGAGCGTATCCGCGAGGCGAAGGAATTGATAGGCGGGCGCGACATCGACTTGCAGATTGACGGCGGTATCAACGTCGGCAATGCCGCGCGCGTGATCAAAGCGGGAGCGACGAATCTGGTGGTCGGCACCGGTTCTTTCCGCGCGCCCGACATGAAGGAAGCGATCCGGAAAATCCGGGAAGCGTAATTTTGTATTATACAGCAGCGGGGGGAAGAGATGGCCCTGTTTGGGTGGGAAGGTCTGAAAAAGCTGGGTTTGCGTCCGCAGACTCCGAATGTGGAAGCGGGGACGGGGCCAGCCACCAAGTGCGAGAGTTGCGGGGAAATCCTGCTGAAGAAAACGCTGGAAAACAACCTCTGGGTCTGTCCCTCCTGCGACCATCACCACCGCATCACGGCGTGGGAGCGGGTGCAGGTCACGCTGGACGAGGATTCCTTCGAGGAGAACGACGCCAATCTCGCCAGCGTCGATCCGCTGGATTTTCGCGGAGCGAAAAGCTATAAGAACAAGCTGGAGGAAGCGTTCAAGGCCACCGGCATGATTTCCGCCATGGTCGGCGGCGTGGGGCAACTCCGGGGGCGGGATGTCGCTTTCGGCGTCACCGACAGCCGCTTCATCATGGGCTCGATGGGTTCGGTGGTGGGGGAGAAGATCGCCCGCCTGGCCGAACGCGCCATTGACCGGCGGCTGCCGCTGATCATGGTTTCCGGTTCCGGCGGCGGCGCGCGGATGTACGAGGGGCTGTTTTCGCTGATGCAGATGGCCAAGACGTCCGCCGCTATCGGTCGGCTGGGAGACGCGGGACTGCCGTTTATTTCCGTCTGTACGGATTGCACCATGGCGGGAGTATGGGCGAGCTGGGCGGCGCTGGGCGACATTATCATTGCCGAACCGCGCGCGCTGATCGGCTTCACCGGCCCGCGCGTGATCAAGACCACCATCAACTGCGAATTGCCGGAAGGGTTCCAGTTGTCGGAATTCCTGCTGGCGCACGGGCAGGTGGACATGATCGTACACCGCTACGAACTGCGCGACCGGATTGCCGCCGCGTTTGACATCATGCTGGGTAAAACTCCCGAGGCCGCCGCCGCGGAGAAGTGACATGCTTTTGCAGGCCGGGAGTATTCTAAGCTATTCCACCAACGTCCATCCCGGCGAAAATCTCGCGGGAGTCTGCCGGGTGCTGGCGGAGGACGTTGTCCGCGTGCGGGACGCTGTCTGTCCGGGCAGGCGCTTCGGGGTGGAGCTGCGCCTGGGGGGGCGCGCGGCGGCGGAAATTTTTCCAGATCATTCCCTCGCGCCGGTTCCGGAGCGGGTTTCCTCTATTCAGAAAGTTCTGACAGACAATAATCTTTTCCTGTTCAGCCTCAATGCGTTTCCCCTGCGGGATTTTCACCAGGCAGAAGTCAAGCGGGACGTGTATCTGCCCGACTGGACGGAACGCGCGCGCATCGACACTACCGTGCAACTGTGCCGACTGCTGGCCGAACTACTACCGGAAGGAATCGACGGGACAGTCAGCACCGCGCCCGGTGGGTTCAAGGATAATCGCGACCGCGCGGCGCTGGCAAAAGAATACGCCGAAGGTTTTGCCGAAGCGGTGGGCGCGCTGAAACGACTCAGGGACGAAACCGGGAAAACGATTATTCTCGCGCCTGAACCGGAACCCTTCTGCTTTCTGGAAACCGTGGATGAATTTGCGGATTTTTACCGCGACGCCTTTCTTCCCGAGCTGAGAAAAAAACTGGTTGCTGACGGGAGTTCCGCTACGCTGGCGGAAGAGACGGCGCGGCGGCATTTCGGCATTAACCTGGACGCCTGCCATCTGGCGGTGGAATTTGAAAATCCGGCGGAGGCTGTCGCGAAGCTGCTTGCGTCGGGAATCACGATTGCGAAGGTTCACATCAGTTCCGCCGCGAGGGTGCGCAATCCTTTCCATAATCCCGGCGGGATGGAAAAACTGGCGAAACTCGCGGAGCCGCGTTATCTGCACCAGACTTTCGCGCGGGATGGCGAGGGAAAAGTTATTTACCGCTACGAGGATTTGCCGGAATTTCTCCGGTTGGATAAAAATGAACTGAAGCAGGTCGCGGAAGTGCGGACGCATTTTCATCTGCCGCTCTTCGGGGACTGCGACGGCGAACTGGCGACGACTTCCGATGTCACGCGGGAACTGCTGCGGGAAATAATGTCGCGCGGACTGCGCCCGCATCTGGCGACGGAGACCTACACCTGGCCGCTGCTGGATGCAGGCGGGGTGCATGAAGGCATCGCGCGGGAACTGTTGTGGACGATAGACGCTCTGGGCACTGCCTGTTGAGACAGCGCTCTAAAAGCAAGGGACTCAAGCGAGTTAAGAACATTCTCCCCCATTCAGGGGGAGTTAAAGGCAATATGGTTTAATTACAAAAAAATCGGTTCTTTTTCAGAAAAAAACTTACAGTCGTCATTCCCGCGCAGGCGGGAATCCAGTGGAGAAACCGTACGCAACACCGCCTGGATTTCCGCCTGCGCGGGAATGACGGTACAAGTTTTTTCGTTACTTAAACAGTATTGAATTTTTCTTGGTTGAAGAAAGCGGATCATGGCGAAAAGCGCTAAGACAAAAGCGACACTGCGGGAATTCCAGGACGCGCTGGCGGAAGCGGTTTCCGGCCTGCCGCGGGTGACGCTGATCAATGGCGGCGAGCATTATCTGCGCCGCGACGCTTTGGGGCAGTTGACTGAGTCATTGCGGACGCATCATCCGCAGGTCGAGATCATCACCTATCACGGCTCGGCCTCCGCCAGCGAACCGGGTCTGGCGCTCGGTACGGTGGTGGGAGAGCTGTCCAGTTCCAGCCTGTTCGCCAGCGAGAAAGCCATTATCCTGCGCCAGGCCGACCGGGTGTTGTTTCCGGCCAAGGCGGCCGACGGCGAGGAGGAGACCGGTGCGTCTTCGGCGCGCGGACGCAAACAGCCTGATGCAAGCGAAATGCTGATCGAATATCTGGACAACCCCTCAGATTCCGTGTGGCTGTTGTTGGAATGCGAGAGTGTGCGCAAGCAGTTTCGTCTGGGCAAGGCGCTTTGCGCCAAGGCGTACGTGATCGAATGCCCCACGCTGTCGCGGCAGAACGAAGTCGATGCCTGGCTGCGGGTCGAGGCGGGGCGGCTGGGAAAGAAAATCGCTCCCGGCGTTTCGGAAATACTTTTCACCGCCCACGGCGGCAACCTGGGGGCGCTGCATTCTGAATTGGAAAAATTGAGCATCTACCTGGGCGAACGCGAAGAGATTTCCCGCCAGGACGTGGAAACTTTTCTCAGCGGGTCGATGGAACTGGACGTATTTGGCCTGACTAACGCGTTGGAATCGCGCAACCTGTCCGATGGTTTGCTGTTTGCGCGGCGCATTTGCCTGCAGGGAACGCGCGACCAGTCGGGCAAGAAAAGCGACGGAGCATCCTCTGCCCACCGGGCTATGTTCATGGTCTCGCGCACGCTGGAAAATCTGTTTGTCGCGCGGGCTGTAAAAGGAGGCGCAGGCGAAATTGCCGCCGCCGCGGGAACAAGTCCCTGGCGCGCGGAGAAATTGCTGGAGTCGGCGGAAAAATTCAGCGTAGCAGAACTGCGCCACGCCCTGGCGGTGATGGCCGAGGAATCGCGCGCGTCCCACGACACTGGCGCGGACGTATCTCTTTCGTTGGAAAAAGTCGTAATCGCGGCGTGTCGGAAGAGATGAGTTTTGAGGGACTAAGGGACTAGGGGACTAAGAAAAACTCCTCCCCTTCCAGGGGAGGTTGGGAGGGGTATACGGAAGCTTGATTTCCTCCGTATACCCCCTCTCCCCCTGAAAGGGGGGGAGGATGCTATGCCCTCTTGCGGCGCCCCCTTTTCTCCGGGGAACTGTACTTAGTCCCCTAGTCCCTCAGTCCCTCTTCCATGCGCCGGTTTTTTTTTTGATAAAGGCGAAACAATGAGCGTACAGGAACGTTTTCTGTCTTCCGTCGACCTGCGGTCGGTGCCGACGCTGTCTACGCATGTGCTGGTGCTGGGCAGCGGGGTGGCAGGGCTGTCAGCGGCGCTGGCGGCGGCGGAGAGCGGCGAGGTGCTGCTGGTGACCAAGGATGTCTCCAGCGAAAGCAACAGCACCTACGCCCAGGGCGGCGTGGCAGTGGCGATGAACGAGGGCGACACCTGCGAGGAGCATCTGCGGGACACGCTCCGGGCGGGCGCGGGTCTGTGCGAGGAAGACGCGGTGCGGGCGCTGGTGACCGAGGGCGTGGAGCGGTGCCGGGAGTTGGTGGAGTGGGGCACCGCCTTCGATCTGGAGCCTAACGGCCGCATCTCCTTCACCATGGAAGGCGCGCATAGCCGCAGGCGGGTCATTCACGCAGGAGATTGCACCGGCAGGGAAATGACGCACACCCTGCTGGAGCGCGTACATACCCATCCCGGCATCACCGTGCTGGAGAAACATTTTGTCGTTGACCTGTTACATCACGAGGGCGAGTGTTACGGCGCGCTGGTGCTGGATCTGACCTACGGGCGAATGTTGCAGGTGGAGGCAGCGGGAACCGTTGTCGCCACCGGCGGTCTGGGCAGGCTGTACCGTGAGACCACCAATCCGGAAGTCGCCACCGGCGATGGCTACGCGCTCTGCTACCGCGCGGGTGCGGTGCTGCGGGACATGGAGTTTGTGCAGTTCCATCCGACTACGCTGTACCTGGCTGGCGCGCCGCGCTTTCTTATCAGCGAGGCGGTGCGGGGCGAGGGTGCGCATCTGCTCAACCTCGCGGGCGAGCGTTTCATGCCCAAGTATTCCGTCGAGGGCGAACTGGCGCCGCGCGACGTGGTCAGCCGCGCGATTTTCCGGGAAATTCATGAGACAGGGGCAACCCACGTTTGTCTTGATCTTCGGCATCTGGGAAAGGAACTGATCGACCGGCGTTTTCCCACCATCAAGGCCTTGTGCGCCGACTACGGCATCGACATCTGCGAGGACGTGATTCCCGTCCGCCCGGCCGCGCATTATATGATGGGCGGAGTTAAAACCGATTTGCAAGGTCGCACCGGGATACGGCGTCTGTTCGCGGCGGGAGAAGTTGCCTCGACCGGCGTACACGGCGCTAACCGTCTTGCGTCGAATTCGCTGCTGGAGGCGCTGGTCTTCGGCCACCGCGCGGGAAGCGAGGCGGGCGGATTCGAGAAGGCTTCCCGGTTTCCCCTTAAGCAGCTTGTGCGCGTCTTGAAAAGCCGGGCGGTGAATCTCGACATCGACGACATGCTGCGTTCGCTGGTGGCGCTGACCTGGCGCGACATCGGCGTCTTCCGCGACGGGGAGCATCTTTCCAGCGCGGAAAGGACGGTGCAGCTTTGGGAGCGTTACGTGCTGCCAGAGCAGTTCCAGGCGCGCAAGGGGCTGGAAATACAGAACATGCTGACGGTCGCCAAGATCGTGGCGCGCTCGGCCTTGCTCCGCACCGAAAGCCGCGGCGCGCACCAGCGCAAGGACTATCCCGACACCGACGAAAAATGGCTGCGCCATACCGAACTGAAATTCGAGGATTTTGAGAAATAAGAAGCGGAGTTGTGGTTACGATCCACCAGTAGGAGGATAACTCCGGTGTCTGCGGAAAAGAATAAAAGTCCCAACATCCTGTTGATAATGTCTGACCAGCATAGCCGTTCTCTGCTAGGTTGTTACGGCAACAAAATTGTCCGCACGCCAAATCTAGACAGAATCGCCGGGGAAGGGATGCGGTTCGATAATTGCTATTGTCCCGGGCCTCTCTGCGTTCCCAGCCGCACGGGGTTTATGACAGGACGGTATCCCTCCCGCAATCGTGTCTGGAACAACAGCCATCTGCTTTCCTCCGGCCTGAGCACCTGGGCGCATCTGCTGGGGACGGCGGGTTATGAAACCAGTCTGATCGGGAGGATGCATTTCGAGGGGCCTGACCAGTATCATGGATTTGAAAAACGGCCAGTGGGTGAATACTGGGCGGCGCATCCCGGCGCACCGCTAAAGGGCGGGAAGATGTGGACGCATTTTTCCTCCAAGACCTGCGGGCAGACCCGCCCCGCGGTGGAGATAGCCGGTTTCGGTACGACGCATTACCAGTGCATGGACAGGATCATTACAGACGCAGCCTGCGATTTCCTCTTGGGAAAAAGAGGAAATAACAACCGCCCGTTTGCCGCGGTGGTGGGGTATGTCCTGCCGCATTGTCCCTTTATCGCACCGAAAGATTTGTTCGACTATTATTACGAACGGGTGAACATTCCGGAGATAGAACGCACCCAGCCGCCCGCCGTCGCCAGGTTTCGCCGTTTGCGCAAGATCGATTCCCCGCCTCTTTCGGAAAAACAGGTGCGGGTAGCCTTAGCCGCATATTATGCTCTCTGCGAAACCATGGACACGAACGTCGGACAGATACTTCAGGCTTTGGACGAAAGCGGGCAGACGGAGGAAACGCTGTTGATTTACTGCTCCGACCACGGGGAAATGGCCGGTTCCCACGGATGCTGGTGGAAAAGCATCTATTACGAGGAAAGCGCCGCCGTGCCGCTGGTGGCGCGTTGGCCGGGGGTTACGCCTTCCGCTTCCGTAACCGAAGAAATCTGCAATCTGCTCGACCTTCCCGCTACTTTTGCGGATATCGCTGGTGCCGGTTCGGTCGACATGGACGGGCGCTCCCTGGTGCCTTTCCTGCGCGGGGAACGGCCGGGAGAATGGCGGAATGAAACTTTTTCAGAATTTGTAGACGAACGCGGCGGCAATCTCGCTTCCCGCATGATAAGGTCTGGCCGGTGGAAGTTATGGTTGCACGGCGATGACGAAGGATTGCCGCCGGTGATGTTCGACCTGGAGAACGACCCGAAAGAACTCTGCGATCTCGGTTCTGATCCCGTTTATGCGGATATCAGGGATAAATTAGTGGCTCGGGTCATGGAGAATTGGAATCCGGCCTTGGCCGCGGCGGAATCGGCGCAACTTACGCGCGATCGTGATATCCTGACGGAATGGGGAGGCAAGCTAGCTCCCGAGTTGCCGGAGACCCTGCCCGTACCGCCGCCGGAAGTGGAAGATGACGTGTGCCTGCTTTGAAACCTGACGAGGATTGATGATGAAAAAGAAGTATTCCTGGAACTTTCCCCTGCCGCGGACGCATACCGGAATGCTGCTGGGTAACGGCACTATCGGCGCAATGGTGTGGGGCGAGAAAAACGTTCTGCGCATCACTCTTGGTCGCGCCGATTTTTGGGATCACCGGGGCGGGCTGACGGACTGGAAACCGGAGATGACTTTCACCCGCCTGCGCGAAATTCTCGAAGCCGGGGACGAGGCGCGGCTGAAGCAGGAGTTTCTGCACAAGCCGGATGCGAACAAGGGCGAACCGGCCAAGCCCAGCGTTTTACCGGTAGGCAGACTGGAACTGGTTTTCGCCAGGGACGCGGAACTGGTTTCGGGCGAACTGGACATCGGCGCGGGCGTCATTTCAATCAAGCTGAAAAAAGGCGGGATAAAAACCCTGTCGCTGGTTCTGCATCCGGAAAAACCGGTGCTTGCCGTGCGCACGGGGAAGGGCGTTTCCTTCAAGGTGAAGGAGGTTCCGGCGTGGGAGTATGTCGGCGATTTTCTCGCCTCGGTTTCATTCAGGAAGCCGGCGAAAATTAAAAATAAAAATCTTTCCGGCTGGGTGCAGGAATGCCCGGTCGACCCCGCGCTGGGCGTGGGCTATCGCGCCGCGAAAGGCGAACTGTTGATCGTGGCGGAGCGCGGCCGGGACGTCCAGGCGGCCTCGGCCAATTGCGCGAATCTCTTGCGGGACAAGGATTGCGCCGGTTTTGCCGCCCTCAGCGCCAGCGCCGCGAAGTGGTGGAAAAAATACTGGGCGTCGGTGCCGACGGTCGAGGTTCCCAATCCGGCGCTAGACATGATTTACCATTACGGCATGTACAAGTTCGCGGGGCTGACCAACCCTTGCGGCACGCCCGCGACCTTGCAGGGGCCGTGGATCGAGGAATACCAGATGCCGCCCTGGCAGAGCGACTATCACTTCAACATCAACGTGCAGTTGTGTTACGCCCCTGCGTTTCACGGCAACCGCCTGGAACATCTGCTGCCGCTGTTCCGGATGGTGCATTCCTGGACGCCGCGCCTGCGCGCCAACGCCAAGGCTTTTGTCGGCATCGACGACGGCATCATGCTGCCCCACGCGGTGGACGACCGCTGCACCTGCATGGGCAACTTCTGGACCGGCATGATCGACCACGGCTGCACCGCCTGGGTCGGGGCGATGATGTACCGCTATTACCGCTATTCGCAGGACAAGGATTTCCTGCGGGAAATCGCCTGGCCGTTCATGCGCGGAGCCATGCGGGTGTACGAGGCGATGCTGGAGGAGAAGGACGGCAAACTTTCCCTGCCGGTCAGCGTCTCTCCCGAATTCGGCGGTTCTAGCATGAACGCTTGGGGACGGAATGCCAGCTTCCAACTGGCCTGCATCCACCGCCTGTGCGAAGATCTGCTGGGTGCGTCCGAGGCGCTGGGCGAGAAGCCGGAGGCGTCCTGGCTGCGGATCAGGGAACAGGTTCCCCTGGCCAGCACCGTTGAAAAAGGCGGCAGCGGCGACGCCGCCTACGGCTGGTCGGGAAAGCGCATCGGCTTGTGGGAAGGCTTGCCGCTGGTGGAATCGCACCGTCACCACAGCCACCTAGCCGGGATCAACCCCTTCGATGTTTTCGACCTGGACGATCCGGAATGGCGTGAGATAATCAAGAACAGTCTCGGAGAGTGGGTTTATCAGGGTATGGGCTTGTGGTCGGGTTGGGGCACGGCCTGGGCTGCGAGTATTCACGCGCGCGTGGAAAACGCCGAAGCGGCGGAGCTGATGCTGGAAATCTGGGAGCGTGTCTTTACTAACGAAGGACGCGGTACTTTACACGACGTTTCTTTCTCCGGCATCACCCTGATGGGACGCGACGCCCTGCCGGGAAAAACACACCGTCCGGAAGTCATGCAGATGGACGCGGGTATGGCGGCGACTGCGGCGGTGCAGGAGATGCTGCTTCACACGCGGCGCGGCGTGACGCACGTGTTCCCCGCAGCTCCGGCGCGCTGGGAAAACGTCTCATTCAAAAACATGCGCACCGATGGCGCGTTCCTCGTCAGCGCTGCCCGCACTGGCGGCATAGTGGAAAAAGTCGAATTGACCAGCCTGGCAGGGGGAACGCTCCAGCTCGCCAATCCCTGGGAAGGAGCGGCGAAAGTGTCAACGAAGAACGGAAAGACCAGGACTCTGTCTGGCAAGGTTTTTGTAATCACCGCCGGCAAGGGCGAAGAAATCACGCTAAAACCAGGCAGATAATAGTTATGTCTGTACCTGTTCTGTGGTGGGCGATGAACGTGCTGGCTCGGTACCCGGAAGCGCGCATGTCGAATTACGAAGAACCGCTTATTATCACCTGCATGAGTGAAACACATGGCTGGAAAGAAAGTGGTTTACGGAGTTTTCGACTGGGGTCTGGGACACGCCACGCGCAGCAAGCCGTTGATCGAGGAACTGTTCAAAAAAGACGACATGCGGGAGCAGGACGCGGGCCGGTTGCCGGAATGCGTGGCAGAGGCTCAGGCTGGGCTGCCGGTGTATATCACCGAATGCGGAGGGGCTGGAGAAAAAAATCGGCCTGCTGGGGATAGACTTTACTCACCCAGAACGCACACGCACCTTGCGCCCGGCGGGAACGCTGTTTTCGCGCGTGGCCGCCAGCGGCAAGGTTTTTTCCTAGAGGGAATGTGGCTTAATTAAAGGAAAACTTTCTGCTTAAAGATTGAAGTTACGTGCGTCATTCCCGCCTGCGCGGGAATGACGGTATTAGATTACCTTAATTAAGCCATTTGATTCTATATCTCCAGCAATTTCCCCAGCAGCGCCTCTTCCGCGCGGTTGGTCCAGACATTGCCCGGTTCCAGTTTCGATACCGCCTCGGGGCAGACTTTGTCCAGTTCCTGGGGCGCCATCAGGTCGAGGTTGCGGATGTGGGGGAAGATCACGGTCTTGCCGGGGAAGCGGTTTTCCCGCAGACCCTTGATGCCGTCCCAGGTTGCCTCGATTCCGCCCAGTCCCGCCAGCGACATTCTGGTCGCCAGCTTTCCCGCCTCCATTTTCCGCAGCACGCCCTTGATGTCATCCATCGACGAACCGGAAGAACCGATCATGCGGACGTGGTTTTCTACGAAGATGTCAGGCGAGATTTTCGCCATCGTCCCCAGCACCACCCCGGCGAAAATATTCAGCACCGAATCGGTTGCGGTATTTCTGGCCGCCTGTTCCACCAGCGCCGCCACGGGGGCGTGGACGTAGAGGTCGTCGAAGCCCTTGCTGTTGGTAAGTTTTCTGATTTCCTTGTCGAGGCCGGTCGGGTCGGTCACGTCGCGGCAGACCAGGTTCACTCCCTTGCGGTCGGCCAGAACCTGCAAACGTTTCTTCATGAACTCCAGCCGTTCCGCCGACAGGTCGGTGGCGAAAACGTTTTTCGGCGGGTTTTCGATTTCAAGCGATCGCTGGACATGCATCTGACCCATCGGCCCGGCTGCGCCGATCATCCAGGCGTTGCCGTGCGATTTCAGTTCGCGGCGCTTGTTGGCGGCGTAGGCGTTCATGATTACGCCGGAAGAGGTGCCTACGTGCCGGGTGCGGTGGTAATGCACGCGGCCGATGTCGAATTCAGCGGACGAATTCTGGTAGGTCATGAAGGCCAGGATGCCGTCCTGCGCCAGCGCCTTGTCGCAGGCGGAGACCATCTCGGGCGAGGTTTTGCCCACCAGCACAATGTCGTCGAATCCGGCTCCCTTGGTGCCTTCCGCCATCGCTGCGGCGACGTCGGCAGGGGTGGGAGGGATGCGTTTCACCAGCCCGCTTGCGCCTAGGATTTCGGTCAGGTTCTGGTCGGTTTCCCCCAGCACCGCCGCGAAGGAAGGCGTGATGTTGTGCGGGTACATGCCATCGAAATAGGCGGGCAGGTTTTCGGCAAACACCACCAGCAGCCTGCCGCCGGGTTTCGGCGAGGAGCGATGCGGAATATTATAGGCCGCCTCCACGCACGCCCAAGGCTCCACCAGCGCCGCCTCGGCATACCCGGTCGAATTCTTGAGGGGCAGGAGATAGCAGCCGTCGTCGCCGTCCAGCACCCAGGGGCCGACGTAGGCGTATTGCGCCATCGCCCCGCGCTGCACGTAGCCGAAAGCTTTCTGCTCGCCGTCGATAAAAATATCGGCTTGAATTATGTAACGCTCGCCGACGTTGAACTTGTTTTTCCAGTTCTTGCCGACCTTGACCACGGTAAGCGCGGCTTCGTGACCGGCTACGGTCGGGTCTTTCTCCAGGTCGCGACCCTGGATGCGGGCGTGCTCGTTGCCGGCCCAGATCAGCTTGGTGTCGGAAAAGCAGAGTCCCAGCGCATCCACCCGCAGCAGCAGTTCGTCGGAATTGGGCGCGCGCAGGGGGAGTTCCACCGCCTGGTGATTGCGGCCGAGATTTTCCAGCCCCTTGCCGAACAGATCCCACGACAGGTAGGAGGCGGGAAGCTTGTAATCGACGGCGCGGTATTTGGCGAGTTTGTCAGACATGTGGCTCTCCCGAAAAGCTGAGGTAAAAGCGTACGCCCGGCTAGACCGGGCGCACGAATAGTCATACCTCTATTTTGCAGAAAACGGGCGCGCCGTCAATCTTTGACACAATTATTTTAGACCCATTTTGCACAGATTTTTATAGCTGATCTCGATGCTCTTGAACGGATCCTTGGTGACGGGGCAGGAATCCTGCTCGACGATGAAGTCCTTCACTTTGGCGTATTTGCAGGCGGCGAGAATGCCTTCCCAATAGAGGTTGCCTTCGCCGATTTCAGCGAAGATCGGCTCGCGGTCGAGAATCAGCATGTCCTTGAAGTGAATCTGGTCGATACGTCCCTTGAGCGAGCGGATCCACGCCGTGGGTTCGCCGCCGCCGCGCGCCACCCAGCAGGTGTCCAGTTCCGCCTGGAGGTACTTCGGGTCGCTTTCGGCGTAGAGGATTTCCAGCGCGGTGCGACCGGCGTATTTCTGGAATTCGAAATGGTGGTTGTGGTACTGGAGCGTGATGCCTTCGGCGGCGAGAATCTTGCCGTACTTGTTGAATTCCTTGGCAGTCTTTTTCCACAGCGCGGCGGTGTTGATCTTGGTGGAGTCCAGCCAGGGAATGGCCACGTAGGAACAGTTCCAGGTGTGCAACTGGTCGATGACGTTGTTGATGTCGGCCTCGAATGCGGTGACGCCGATATGCGCGCCGATGATAGTCAGCCCGGCCGCATCGGCCATTTCTTTTACTTCCATTGCGCTGATGGAATCGGAGCCGCAGACCTGCACGTTGCGGTAGCCGATCTTCCGCACGCGCTGGAAAGTCTTGGCGATATCTTTCGGGGTCTTCATGGAATCGCGCAGGGTATAGAGCTGCACCGCCAGTTGGTAGGGATTCTTGCCAGCCATTTTACTACTCTCCTAAAAATAGTGGATAAACAGTCGCCATGTCTATGATAGTACGTTTGTCGTCCGCCGCAAACAATGGACAGATTGCTTTTTTGCATGGACAAAATTTTCAGCGCTATTCCAGCGGAGTCCAGCCGCCGCCGGGCAGGGTGGCGGGAAGAGGCTGGATTTCCCCGCTGGCCGCCCGCCGGTAAATCGCGCCCTTTTCGTCGATCAGCAGGGCGGGATATCTGTCTGGCTCGTCCGGCCAGGCGATCAGCGCCAAGTGTCGGGAATAATCCAACTCCGCGCCGTCGCGCCCGAGAGGCTGCCGGTAGGAATAACCGCCCACGGATTTCTCGCCCGACGCAAGATATTCCACCAGTTCGGCGAAGGTGTAATCGGCGCGCGGCAAGGGGTAAAGCGCGCTGAAGTAATCCGACAAGTTCGAATCTTTCTCGCCCTTGCCGCGCACGAGCGCGCCGAGGCCGGGAGCGTAGCCCTTGCCTCCGCCGTTAAGCAGTCCCAGGTTCAGGTGGCGATAGACCTGCTGCGCGTCGAGGAACAGTCGCAGGTTGGCGGCGGCGGTTTCGACCCGTGAATTGTCTTCCGCTGGCGTTAGCTGCTTGCCCAGGAAAAGGGCGCCGCACATTTCCGGCAGCGGCGTCGTCATGCCTTCCGTCTCCAGCGTGAACCCCCCGTCCTCGCAGCGCAGTTCGCCCCGGCACCGGTCGCGCGCGGCGTTAAGCAGCAGGAATTGCAACAGCCCCGGTGTCTCTCCGTCAAAAAAATGCGAGAGGTTTTTCGACATGATTTCCTGCGGCAGGGATAAGCTCCAGGCCAGCAGGCGGTGGGGAGTTTCTGTCGGCTTGCCCAGAACAGCCAGCGTTTCACTGAAAGTCTCCGAGTCGGAAGCGGCGATGATCTTGTCTGCCGTCAGCCCGATCATGCAGATGGTTTTCTCGTCCGCGCTAGCGACCTGCCAGCAGGATTCGGTTTTCGCCGGCGATATTTTCGTGACTCTCAGGGGATGTTTTTTCTTGCCGCTGATGAACTGCGCCCAGGCCAGCGAAAGCGCGAGGTCGTGCGAAAGTTTTCTCCCATCGCGATATAATCCTACTGCCGTCCAGGAGAATTTCTTCTTTTCCGGCAGCAGGGCGAGCGTGATTTCTCCCCGCAGGCTGGACAGCAGATGCGCGCCCGGATGCAACCCGGTAAGCATTCGCAGGGCGTCAAACGTGAGGTTGTATTCTTCTTTCGCTCCCGGCGCGAAAAAGTCGACGCAGGACAGGATAAGGTTCCACGCTGTTTTATCCCCGCCTGGCAATGAGGCCAGCACGTCTCGGTTGACGGAAAAACAGGAGCCGTTTCTTCTCAGGCAGAGTTCCCGCAGGGCGGGGTGACTGGTCGGGGCGGGGGAGGGGGGGGCGTCGTGTTCCCAGGGTAGAAAACAGGAAAGCCTGGTCGCACCCGGCAGCGGTTGCAGCGACAGGGTAGCGTAGCGGGGTTGGGAAAGGCCGGTTTCCAGAAATCTTTGCGTCAGGGGAAAGCCGGTTTTCAGGCCTGCGTAGCCGAACAGTCTTTTCGTCGGCAGCCACAAATCGAGCCGGTCGTGCCTGCGGGCGAGAAATTCATTAAGCGCCGCCGGCCAGCTTTCAGCGGTTGCTTTTCCGGGTTTGGAAAAATTCTCCAGCAGTTTCCGGTCAGTGCTGAAAAAAACAAAACCGTCGGAAGTCTTGCCGAACAGTTCGCTTCCGTCCGGCAGGCTGAACCGGCTGTCGTCGCTGGCGGTGGCGGCGATTCCGGCGGAGGCGAGGAAAGTTGCTGCGTCAGACTTGGTTCTGGCATAGGCGAGCGCTTCCAGATTCAGCATCCGGTCGAGGTCGGGCACGACGAAATAGCGCAAATCCGCAAGCCCGTGTTTCTTCAGCGCCGTCAGCAGGCGGGTGCGGTCAAACGCCGACAGCAGAGGCAGCTTGTCCCACGCCGCCGTGACCGCCAGGGTTGAGAACGGCCAGCCCGACGCCTGCTCCAGCAGCTCAGGACTGTCAACCGCCACGACCAGATCGGGCTCGTACCAGAGACAATACTGCGGCGGCTCGCCAGCGGCGGCAGACATTAACTGGAAAAACAGGGAGCAACAAAGGAGCGCGACGGCGGGGAAGATTTGCCTGATTGCCATGCGGGGTGATCCTCGTGGTCGGTTAGAAAAATGGTTCTTCGTAATATTTCGGGGTAATACCAAAAGCGACTCAGTTCAGGAATCAGCGTTTGGCTAGGCAATAAATCACACGATTAGTCATTCCCGCGCAGGCGCAGGGCTATCGCATTAAAATCCCCCTCGCCCCTTACAAGGGGAGAGGGTCGGGGTGAGGGGTTTCCGCAAATTATGCTTCGCGAACCGGAAATCGAC
>JAGUZQ010000089.1 GCA_020060765.1 Planctomycetota bacterium
ATTCGGGCAAGGGAGTAGACTGGCACTTCACAACCTCCGACGCTCGGGTTAAATTGAAACGCCTCTATCCGGTAATTAAGGGCTGACAGGGTACT
This sequence comes from Planctomycetota bacterium, assembly GCA_020060765.1. Classification (GTDB taxonomy): domain Bacteria; phylum Planctomycetota; class SZUA-567; order SZUA-567; family SZUA-567; genus JAGUZQ01. The sequence continues at coordinate 96 of JAGUZQ010000089.1, forward strand.
AGTGACGGAAAGTGATTACAAGCGAAAGCGGCGTGCTCTGTCTGAAGATGAATTCCGGTTGTTTATCCGGACGACTGAAGTCAGCGGTTCTTTTCGTAGCTTGGTTGGGTGGGAATGGGGCTTGATATTCCGCCTTGCGTCTGAAACGGGTTTAAGGTGGAGCGAAATCAGGAGCCTTACAGTTGCAAGTTTTTCCCTTGCCGCTGACACGCCGACGGTTTTCCTTGCCGCTGGTGACGCCAAGAACCGAACTGAAAGTGTTTTGCCTATCCGCCCCGCGCTTGCCACCAAGCTCAAAGACTACTTCGCTTTGAAGTTGCCAACCGCCAAAGCCTTCAACTTGCCTGCGACCGACTGTGGTGCGAAGGTGGTCAAGCATTACCTAGCTTTGACTGATATCCCTTATGAAAACGATGCTGGCGAAAGATTTGACTTTCACGCCTTGCGGGGGCAGTTTGCAACCTCGCTTGCGCGTAATGGTGTAAGCCTAGCGGCGGCGCGGGAATTGATGCGGCATAGTACAGTTGACTTGACCGCGAAGTTTTACACGCACCTCCGGCTTGACGATAAAGCAAGTGCGATTGCTAAGCTGCCGGATATCGACGTAGCTATTGAAAGTGAAGCGGCGAGTATGACCGGAACATACGATGTCAGCGCTTCTGGGCTTGAGGAAAAAGCACCGGAAAAAGCACCGTTTCGAGGTACTAAAATAGGCGTTTCCTGTCATTCCGTGGCAAATTCTACTGAAGCGGAAAGCCTTGGGCTAAGTGAAATCGAGCAAGAGGAAATCGCAGAAAACGCCTATACAGTCACAACAAAAACGCCCCTGTCATCTTCTGACAAGGGCGGGAATAGTGGCTCCCCCGGTAGGACTCGAACCTACGACCTATTGATTAACAGTCAACCGCTCTACCAACTGAGCTACAGGGGATCATTCAAAGCAATTAATACAAAAACATGCATTTAGACTTGCCACTATACCTGCAAACTCGTATTTGTCCAGCTTTTTTTTAGGTTCTTCGTTTGTTTTCCAGGGCAATCGCATTAAAACCCGAGCACCGCCTCCAGGTAGCAGGGGAAACGCATCAATTGGACGCGCTCGATGATGCCATATAAGAACCTGTTTTCAATAAAGTCCTTTTTTAGAACCAATAAGAGGTTAATTAAACGAAAAAACTTGTACCGTCATTCCTGCGAAGGCCAGGGGCTGGCTGCCAGCGGAATCCAGGAGGTGTTGCGTACGGTTTCCCCACTGGATTCCCGCTTTCGCGGGAATGACGATTCGTACGCCTGTTTCTTTTAAAACATGAGTGCCAGTAAAACGGGGGTTTATTGAAAACAGGTTCTTAAATGTATTAGGCTGCAACATTAGGTGTGGATGAACAGGTAGAATTACGGCTAAAGTTTACGCGCCTTCCTGGACGATAAGTTGCCAACCATACTTTGACGGAGATGGTATGAGTACGCCAAGCTAAATCAGTATGGGCAAGCTGGACAATCCAGTACGCGTAACGGCTAACGCCCCCGTACTGCTGTAAGGCGTCATCATATGGCCGCATGTGCCCTCACGTAAAATACCTTTTAGCAGGTAAGCGTGGTCGTTGGTTTTGGGGGTGCGGCGGATTTCCCGGTTTTTCTTCAGAATCGCTTGCGCTTCGTCAAGCACATCTTGCTCAATAATGGCTTCATAGCCGCCGTCATGGATTTTGATTCCGATATAGGCGGGATTTACCAGGATACTGATAAATGTCAGTGCCTGAATGCGCGCTGTCCGGTAAAGACCATGGTTACATCAGCAGCGTTGCAGGCAGCGATAATCTGGTCGTCGCCCATCGAGCCGCCCGGCTGCACCATCGCGGTAATGCCTTCCTTGATACAGGCGTTTATGCCGTCGGGTTTGGGGAAGAAGGCGTCAGACACTCCTACGCTACCCCTGATCCCGCCGCGATCGGCTTTAACTTTTTCGCTTATCTTATCCAATTCCGATTCCGGCAATTCGCCTTTATTCACTTTTTCCTCGATCTCGAAGCACAGGCAGCCATGCGCGCGGAACGCCAGGTCGTCGGCGTATTTCTTGTACGCCTTGAAAATCGCGATTTCCGCCACTCCCACCCGATCCTGCTCCCCGGTGCCGATGGCAACGGTTTTCCCGTCTTTTACGAACAGCACCGAATTGGAAGTCACCCCCTGCTCAACCGACCAGCCAAACAGCAGGTCATCCAGTTCTTTTTCCGTCGGCGAGCGCTTGATTTTCGTGACAGTGCCGTCTTTCTTGCTGACAGAAGCAATTTCAAAATCCGCCGCGGTCTTGATCCGGTTCAGCGGCGACTGCTGCACCACCAGCCCACCGTCCATGAGTGACTTGAAATCGACAAACCGTTCCGGCGCGTAGTCGCGGATTTTGTCGATACGGGCGATTTCGACAATGCGCAGATTTTTGCGGCCTTGCAGAATCTCCACCGCGCCCGGCTCGTACGCGGGAGCGACCACGACTTCCAGATAATTCCGCGCCAGCAACTCCGCCGCGTCCCTGCTTACGGCTACGTTAAACGCCGCGCAGCCGCCAAACGCAGCCAGCCGGTCGGCGGAGTTCGCCCGGCCGTAAGCTTCCCCCGCGTCCGCGCCGTAGGCCACGCCGCAGGGATTATTGTGCTTCATGATCGCACAGGCGGGCGTAGCTTTCAGATAACGGAGAATATTCAGGGCGTTATCGATATCGGTGAGGTTGGTCTTGCCTGGATGTTTGCCGAACTGCAAGAGCCCTTCCTCCGACAGACACGACACCAGTCCCTTGCCGGGAGCGATGAAGAAGCATTCCCCCAGTTTCAGGTTGCCGCCGACCAGTTCGTACAGCGCCGCCTCCTGCCCCGGATTCTCGCCGTAGCGCAGCCCCTTCTCCACCACCTCGCCGCCATCCTCGATTTTCCAGACGCGCTTGCGGTACAGCAAAGTCTGCCCGCCGAAGGAAATTTTCAAATCCTCCGGAAAATGGTCGTCCATCACCGTCTTGTACATCGCTTTCAGGTTTGCCATGACGCCCCTTTCTGTTCGTGAAAACAATCACAAGTCAGTACTTTAATTTCCGGTTGCAGTTGACGCAAGTGAAAAAAAAGGAGAAACTGCTTTGTAAACCAAGTGCTGGTTATACTTGCACAACCCCAGCGTAAGTGGTATCATCTTTCGCACCTTTAACTGCGGAGAAGGCATGACAAAAATCGTCGATTCGCTGACGGAGATATATAACAACCGGTTTCCCTCCAACACCCGTTCCCGGCGGCATGAGGTGTGGGAGGTACTCTGTCGCGACTGGTTTTCCCGTTATATTCCGCCTGACGCGCGCGTGCTGGAAGTAGCCGCCGGTTTCTGCGAATTCAGCAACAACATCAAGGCGGCGGAAAGAATCGCCGTCGATCTCAATCCCGAACTACCGGAATTCGCCGCGCCAGGAGTGAAAACCTTTATCCATCCCGCCGAAGCATTGGCGGAAATTATCGAGCCAGGCTCTGTCGATGTGGTTTTTCTCAGCAACTTTCTCGAACATTGCCGTACCCACGAACAGGTGCTGGCGGTGCTGCGGGGCGTGCTTACCGTGCTGAAACCTGGAGGAAGACTGCTGCTGATGGGGCCTAATTTTAAATATTGCATGAAGGAATATTACGATTATTTCGACCACCACCTGCCGTTGACCGAAAATTCGGTTGCCGAGGCGTTGCGATTGGTCGGTTTTGAAATCGCGTTGAACCAGGCCAGAACCTTGCCGTTTTCCTTCCGCGGAAAGCTGCCCAGTTGGCCTGTTCTGGTCAGGATTTATCTCAAAATGCCGTTGCTGTGGCGTTTTTTCGGTGCCCAGTTCTTTATCGTAGCGGTTAAAACGGATTAAGACCCAGGTCTTTACGCTTTTCTTCCGCTATTTCTTGCGAAAAAAAAGCGGATAATCTGGTGAAAGTTTTTAAATCCTTTCACATCAAGCAGATATATCTTGAGTAAATCTTATTTTCTTCTAAAGCCACCGTTTTCACTGCCGATAATATATCTGGACAGAAAGGAATCGAGGTGATTCCTCCTGGTGAAGGGAAACTGTCTGAAGAGAGGTGAGTTATGAAGATCGGTGGATTTGGCGAACTGGAAAGCCTCCGCAAGACGGTGCAGAAGGACAGCTCCAAGGGCACGTCCTCCACTCCGGCGGACGTGAGCGTTCCGGTGGCGTCGGGCGAGACCGACAGCGTGCAGATTTCTCCCAAGGCACAGATGCTGGGCAAGTTGCGCAAGGTGCCCGACGTCAGGGGCGAGGAGATCAGCCGCGTGTTGGAAAAAGCCGAGCGGGGCGAACTGCTCACTCCCGACGCGATCAAGGAAAGCATCGCCAAAATGCTGGAGAATATTCTCTAAAAACTGCCTTCCCGAGGCATATGAAAAAGGCAGACTGGGCGCACTCCCGGTCTGCCTGTTATTGGTTTCTGGCTACAGTTATACGCTTGAGCCTGCTCAAAAATGGATAATGCAGTGAGTAGTGCCGCACGGGTTTTTGAATCTGAGTGCGGAAGAGGCGTGGCTCTGTCTGACAGCAGACGCCGCACGAATCACGAGCCCATGCGCGTTTCCATGAATCATGAATACGATCGGCCACTTCTATCTTGACTTGCTATTACACGATGGGACGATACTCGCCTCGGCTCAGGAATGGCTGCATCTGGCGATTGGCGTTGATCCGTGCTAGCAGTTTTCGCAGGAGATCCTCCCGCACGTCGCGGGCGGAGGGCTCGGCAATCAGGTCGCGCGTTTCATGCGGATCCGTCTGCAGGTCGTACAATCGGGCGGGACTGGCAGTAATATCGACCGGTTTATCGAGATGCAGCATGCCAAGGTTCCGCCGATCGGCCTTGGGATCACCCCACATCAGCTTATACCGACCGTCGAACAGCATCTGATCGCAGCCCATGAACGAGACCACGTCGCGGCGATGCTCTTCGGTTTCGCCCCGTAGAAGCGAACCGAGGCTTTTCCCCTGATCCAGCGCGTGCGGTGAAACCCGCGCCCAATCGCATAGAGTCCGGCCGATATCGAGCGTTTCCACCAGCGCCGGGCTACGCACCCCCTTCGGAATCCCTGTCCCGGTGAAAATCAACGGCACATGTACGGCTCCCTCGAAAAAATTTGTGTAAGCTTCGCCGGATAACACGTCATCACGACCGTACCGTTCGTACATCGAACACCCGTGATCCGACGTGTAGATCAGAACAGTATTCTCGATCTCGCCAGATTCGAGCAGCCAGTCATGGATCTGGCCGATATACTCGTCGAGCTGTGAAATCTCGGCCCGATAGGACAGGCGCGAGCGCATGAATTCCTCCGGTGGAACAGTCCGCGCCCCGCCGGGCAGCGGCTCTTCGTCTATCCGGTATTGGCGGAAAAACCGCGGTAGCGGATCGCGCGGATGATTCGGCTGATAATACCCGATCTGGAGAAAAAACGGCGCCTGCTCCGTTCGAGCGCGCAGCCAGTGCAAAGCCTTGTCCGTCACGAACCGGCTTTCGTCGAAACGCTCCTCGAACGGCCATTCATGAACGACATGAGCCGGATCGCCGTCCGCCTTATTTTCCATGAAATAATGCCAGTTCCGATGGTAGCGAATCACCGGCTCCAACATGTGTTCCCCGCGCAAAAACTCTGAATAGGCGCAGCGAATACCCGTACGCATCATGGAGCCTGAGATTTCGTGAATCTCGCTCCATCCGAGGGAATCCATATACGCACGGTGTGACGCGCTGGTCAAATCAGAGTCGAAGGCATGAATTTCCATATGCGTCTTTCCGATGGCACATGTATGATATCCGACTGAGCGCAGGCATGATAGAAACGTTGGCGTGCCAGTTGGTAACTGATGTAGATTTGTAAAACATCCGCTGTTGACGGGATAGCGGCCAGAAACGATTGCTTGCCGCGCCGGACAACAGAGTGGTGCGGGGCAATATGCCTGATGAAAAAGCACCCCCTCGTCAGCAATCCGATTAAGTCGAGGTGTAATGGTTCTTCCATTGTCTTCGCAACCTAAAAAATCCCATCGGTGAGAATCGCTCATAATTAAAATAATGTTTGGGACTTCATTATTTCTCGCAAGTATTTTTTCGCCCACCTTCCCCTCCTTTGATTCGTCATTCTACAAGTGATTAAGTATCGCGAAACTACTTGAATCACGCGATTTAATGTACTTTGCGGGAGATATCCAGAATATTGGCTCTGGTGTCGAGATATGTTGAAAACTGCTCGTCAATATCGACCAAACCAAATTCTTTTGCAATTTCGGCGGCGCTACGTTGTTCCGACTGGCTGTAAAGTACAGACACGCCAAGTCCAAGATCTTTTTCAATAACCACTTCATCCTGATATTTTCGATAAATATCGGCGAACTCGGCGTAAAAACCTCCGGCGCCGGTGATGAAGCGGTCAAGGTTTACGCGAGCACGGGCAATGCGTCCATAATAACTTGTAGATGCCAGATTGCGCCCTAGGGGATTGATTATATCACTGCTGAGATCCTTGCAGGCGGCGGCAAAAAAACTTCGACATTTAAACGCCCAATTTGCCTGTGTATGTGCGCCATGGAAAAAGCTGGAAAAGCACAGCACATCCGGGCGGAGCAGGTGATACTGGTCGCGCAGGTCATCAAATTTCAAGTCATAACAGATCACTCCTCCAAGTCTGCCTGCCGGAGTTTCTATCACTTTGGCACCATCACCGGGAAAAATTCCCTGTTTCAATTCGCCAGGAGTAGGAAAAGTTTTACGGTAGTCCCCTAGCACCTCACCGTCAGGCCCGACAAAGCCAATGGCATTATAAACTTTACCGCCATCTTCAAGCTTAATGGAGCCGGCGACAGTGCAGCGGTTTGCTTCAGCAATCTCTTGATATGCGCGCAAAAGCCGCCCGGGTTTGGACACACTCTCCGCCTGATCCATTTTTTGGCCTACCGCTGCCATTCCCTCGCAGGTAACTACCAAATCCACTCCCGTACCTTTAAGCATAGCGGCAGCTTCCGCAAGTTGCTCATAAGCAGAATCGCAAAGGCGCTCTTCGTGATTCTCTGATACCTGAAAATGGATAGTTGCGATATTAATAATTTTTGCCATGGCTATGTATTTCCTTAATTGTGCAGAGATATCCTCGGGATACTAAGAGGCCTTGCGTTTCCGAACGGCAGCCCTTGCTGTTCGGCTAACGGTTCCTACTTCAGACCCGTAGGGGACTTGCACCCCAAGTCACTGCGTCCTGCGGGCGCACAACAAAAACTCTCCCCCTGCCGGGGGAGAGTTGAAAGTGGCGCGTCTCTCGTCTATTTCTTCGCTAGCATCTGCTCGGCAAGGGCGAGGGCGGAGAGGTTGTAGCCGGTGGCCAGGCAGGGGTCGCCTTCACTCCAGCGGTCGATTTTGTTCGACCAGCTGCCGTCCTCAAGCTGGCGCTTGGCGATGGCGGCGGCGAGGTCGGCGGCCCAGTCCTTGCCGTTCAGCTTTTTCTCGCCGTAGGCAGACAGGCTTTTAGCCATGACCCGGTAATAATAATAAATGCCTTCCTGCCCTTCCTTGCCCGTGTTGGGATTCTTGTCGACCGAATAATTTTCTCCCAGCCATTTCACCACCAGCTTGACCGGCAGATCGTCTTTCTTCACATCGCACCAGAGGTAGCTCAACAGCATCCCGTAACTGATGGAGCCGTAGCTTTTGCGGATGGTCTTGCCGTCGCGGGTTTTTTCCGTGCCGGCGGGACTGCCGTCTTCGTGGTCGACAGGCAGGTACTTGCCGCCGCCGTCGTTGCCGACGGTGTTGGGGTCGAGGTCGTTGACTTCGGTCGAGTTCTGGCAGTGCTTGATGAAGGTGCGCGCGGTTTCCCAGACCGGATCGTTGTCGGTAATGCCCGCCGCCTTCAGCGCGTCCAGCGCGATCCAGGTATTGGACATGTCGGGGCGGGAAGACGAGCCGTAGCCGAAACCGCCGTAGGTGGAATGCTTTTTCGGATCATAGCCCTTTTCCTTGGTGCACTGCTGATCCTTGATCCAGGCGACCGCTTTCGTGATCTGCGGCTCGTATTGCGTTTTGTCGAACTTGGACAACGCCGTTACCGCCAGCGACGTGCAGTAGTTGCCATAATCGGGGTTATCGGTAATGGCGTCCTTGAGCCTGCCTTCGGCGTGCTGCTGGCCGACGAGATATTTCGCGGCTTTGTCGCAAATTTCCCTGGATTCGGTTTTTATGTTTTCCGGCGCCATCGTCAGCGCTTCCAGCACCACCGCCGTCACGCCTACCTTGCCGGGAATGTCGCCCCAGGAGCCGTCTTCCTTCTGGCTTTTCTTGAGGAACTCGACCGCTTTTTTCCAGTTTTCGGCGTAAGTTTTTTGCTCTTCCGCGTGCGCGAAAGAGGCGAACACGAACAGCGCAGCCATGATGAGGCAAACTTTTTGCAAACGCATTTTTATTCCTCCGGTTTATAGAAATTATTTCTTCGCGGCAGTCAGTTTCTTGTAATTATCCTTGATCAGATCGCACAGTTTTGCCGCGAGCGCGGTGGAGACTACGGGGTCGCCCTCCACGGTGCCGCCGTAGGGCGCGCGGATTTCGCCGTATTCGAGGCTGTTGCCATCGTTGTTCTGCAGAGACTGGAGCGAGCCGAAGATATTTTTCATCCAATCGGTTTCCTTGCCCTCGGCGTCCTTGACCAGTCCCACGCCGCGGCTGATGTTGGGCAGCGCCTCGTCCATCAGCAGTTTGGCATAGGTTCCCGGCACCACCCCGTTCATGGCGTCGGCGGCTTCCCACGCCAGGCGGAACGAGGCCAGATCCTGATTGATCGAATCGGCGGAGAAGTCGGCGAGATTGCAGCGGGTCTTCATGTACGCGACGCCTTTTTCCTGCGCCTGGGCATATGCCGGATTTTTCAGAATAGACAAAACTTTCAGCGCCAGGGTGGTTTCGAAAATCTTGTGCGAACTCTTGCCGAAGGAGCCGTCCTCGTTCTGCCCGGCCAGGATGAAATCAACCGCTTTGCTGACAAATGGGCCGTCGGTTTCGCGGTAGCCGCGTTCGGTGGAAATCAGCACATAGGTCACCAGCGCCGTCTTACCCACCATCGGCGCCGACCAGGACGCGCTGCCGTAGGAGCCGTCCTCGTTCTGCTTGGACATGACATACTTGAACGCGCGAGAACGGACGCCCTTGGCGTCCTTATCCGGCTTTCCCTTGTATTCGGTCGCAACCGGCAGCGTCGATCCAGGTTCCCCCGTACAGCCACACAACAGCGAAGCGCCCACTAATATCAGCCCTAACAGGTAACTTTTTTGCATAGCGTAAATCCTCCTTTGAAATCCGGTTAATGCAATATTAAGCGTCAGAAAAAACGATTTGGTTCATTTTTATTCTGTCAGCGCCGCCATTGCTTCCTGCAGGGTAAAAGCCTTTTCGTACAAGGCTTTACCTACGATCATCCCGAACAGCGGCAGTTTCGCCAGTTTTTTCACGTCTTCCAGCGTACTGACCCCGCCGGACGCGATAATCGGGACATCCGTGACTTCCGTGGCTTTTTTCATTGCCCCGATATTTGCGCCCTGCATCGCTCCGTCGCGGGAAATATCGGTGTAAATTATCGCCGCCACGCCGGAACCGGCCAGTTCCCGCAGAAAATCCTCGGCTTTGGTGCCGCTGGTCTCGGTCCAGCCCTTGACCGCCACCATCCCGTCGCGGGCGTCGATGCCGACATTGACTTTTCCCGGCAGCACCGTCAACAGATCGTAAAGAAACTCCCGGCTTTCCAGCGCCTTGGTGCCGACAATCACCCGCTCCACGCCGTAACTTATTATCCGTTGGGCTTTTGCGATAGTGCGGATGCCGCCGCCGACTTCGACGGGAATAGTCAGTTCCTGGGCGATGCGGGCGATATGTTCCTCGTTTTCGCTGACGCCGTCAAACGCGCCGTCGAGGTCGACCACATGCAGATAGGTCGCGCCGGCGTCGACCCAGCGCCGCGCCATGTCGAGGGGAGAGTCGGAATAAACAGTTTCCCGGTCTTTTTCACCCTGAAACAGCCGCACAGCCTGGCCTTGTTTGATATCTACCGCGGGAATTATGTGCATTTTTACTGTCCTTAATGCCTGATCGATGGTGGTTGCCTTGATTTCGTCATTATTGATTTATATCGTAGCGAGAAGATTTTCACAAAGTCGATTCACGCTGTTATTCCTAACAGTTTCCCCGTTTTTTTGCAACTTTTTCTCTGCCATTATGTCTTTTACCAGTTGTCTTTAGGCCGAAACCAGCCAAAAACGTAAAAAAACGCGCATTTCGCGCTATTGACGGCGGCTTGGGATTATGGATAATTTGCAGGGATTCACGCGGTTCCGTTAGGCAAGTTGAGTAATAGCGATTTTTCCGGAGCTGCTTCGAGATTTTTAGCGTTTAACTTTTGGTAATAGAGACGTTTTTATCGGCAGGAAAGGAAAACAATGGAACAGAAAGCAGACATCGGGTTGATCGGGCTGGCGGTGATGGGGCAGAATCTCGTCCTCAACATGTGCGACCACGGCTATACCGTCGCCGTCTTCAACCGCACCACCAGCAAGACCCACGAGTTCGTCAACAGCCCCGCCGCCAAGGGCAAGAAAATTATCGCCTGCGAAACCCTGGAGCAACTGGTCGGCGCGATCAAGAAACCGGCTCCCGTCATGATTATGGTCAAGGCCGGCAAGCCTGTCGACGACCAGATCGACGCGCTGGTGCCGATCATGGAAAAGGGCGATATCATCATCGACGGCGGCAATTCCCACTTCCCCGACACTATCCGCCGCAACAAGTACCTGGCGGAAAAAGGCCTCAACTTCGTCGGCACCGGCGTTTCCGGCGGCGAGGAAGGCGCCCGTAACGGCCCCTCCATCATGCCCGGCGGTCAGCGCAAAGCCTACGAGCGCGTGGAAAAAATCCTGGTGGATATCTCTGCCAAGATCGGCAACGAAGCCTGCTGCACCTACATCGGCGACGACGGCGCGGGCCACTACGTCAAAATGGTGCATAACGGCATCGAGTACGGCGACATGCAGCTCATCAGCGAGGCTTACATCCTGATGAAGGACGTGCTGGGCATGAGCTATGACGAGATGCACAAGACCTTCAAGAAGTGGAACCAGGGCGAGCTGGACAGCTACCTGATTGACATTACCACCGACATCCTCGGCAAGAAGGATCCGGAAACCGGCAAGCCCATGTGCGAAATTATCGTGGACAAGGCCGGTCAGAAAGGCACCGGCATGTGGACCAGCCAGTCGGCGCTTACCCTTGGCATCGCCGCGCCGACCATCGCCGAAGCCGTCTTCGCCCGCTGCATCTCGGCGGTCAAGGACGAGCGGATCGAGGCGGCGCAGAAACTGCGCGGCCCCAAGAAGGTATTCTCCGGCGACAAGGAAAAGTTCGTGCAGGCGATCCACGACGCGCTGTACGCCTCGAAAATCTGCTCCTACGCGCAGGGTTTCCAGATGATGGCCGAAGCGGGGAAGGAATACGGTTGGAAGCTTAACTTCGGCGAAATCGCCATGATCTGGCGCGGCGGCTGCATTATCCGCGCGCACTTCCTCCAGCGCATCAAGGAAGCGTATGACCGCCGGAAAAAGCCGAAGAACCTGTTGCTCGATCCCTATTTCAAGAAGATCGTTCATCAGGCGCAGAACAACTGGCGCAAGGTGGTGATGACCGCCATCAAGCACGGCGTGTCGGTGCCTGCCTTCAGCTCGGCGCTGGCGTACTTCGACGCCTACCGCAGCGAACGCGGCTGGGCCAACCTGATCCAGGCGCAGCGCGACTACTTCGGCGCGCACACCTACGAGCGCGTCGACAAGCCTGCCGGTGAATGGTTCCACACCGATTGGCCGAACGCCTAGCCTCTCTCGTTCCAGCAATGCCCCGCAGCGCGGCTTCGTCGAAGCCGCGCTTTTTTTTTTGGTTGACGGGGCTTGCTTCGAAAATGGAATGCCCTTGCACGACACCTTAACTGAAACGTATTGCCTGTAGCAGGCAACAGAGACGTGTCCTGGTCGAAACCGCCGTGACAGTCTCGCTCTGCATTTGATATCATAGTTGACAGGCACACCGCCCGGCAGTTACAAATCTTATTTGCAATTATAATTGCGCCGATTTTCTCCTGCGCTATAATGCTCGGTAGTGCGGCACAGGTCCCAAAAAAATCAACGCTGTCGACAGCGAAACCAAGGAACACGGGAAGGCCTCACGCGTCATCCCGGATTTTCGGGCAGGCAGTTTTCTACTTTTATCACAGGAGAAGACATGAGAAAAAATAATTTGATAACGCTGCTGGCGGCGCTGGTTTTAGGGATGGCGGCAGCCTCTGCGGGAGAGGAGAGTTTCCGCGACCTCGTCGGCAAGGTCAGCATCGGCGAAGTCAACGGAACAAACGAAGTGCAGGCGCCGTTTATCGTCTGGGGCGGCGACGTCGCCACTTTCCACGCTAACGGCGGCCTGAAAACCGCGCCGGGTTCAATCTACCAGAAACAGGGCCTGAACCTGAAACTGGTGCCAGGCGATAACTTCATCCAGCAGGTGCGGGATTACCTGTCGGGAAAATCCCCGCTGCTGCGCGGCACTTTCCGCATGATGGGCATGGCATCGGAAGTGATCGGGGCTGACCCCAGAACCAAGGGCGTAGTCCTGTTCCAGCTCACCTGGTCGGCGGGCGACCATGCCGTCGCGCGGCAGAATATCAAGACCATCAAGGAACTGAAGGGCGCGAAAGTCTGCCTTCAGAAAGGTGGCCCCCACGAAGGTCTGCTGGACGACCTGCTGCACGACGCTGGGTTATCCTGGCGCGACATCACGGTTGTCTGGGCGAAAGACCTGGCCGGCACCGACAACAGCCCCGCCGCCATGTTCCGGAAAGACGGCAGCATCGACGTGTGCTTCGTCATCTCGCCCGACATGCTGGGTCTCACCAGCGGTTTGCAGAGCGTCGGCAGCGGCCTGGAAGGCACGGTCAAGGGCGCGCGGGTGCTGGCGTCCACCGCCGAACGCTCCCGCTCCATCGCCGACGTCTACGTGGTGCGCAAGGACTTCTTCGACCAGAACCGCCAGTGGTGCGAGAAATTCGCCGCCGGTTACCTCAAGGCCTGCGAGGAAGTGGTAGACCTGAAAAAGCAGTACGAAGCGAAGGGCAGCAAGCCGTTCGAGGCGTTGCTGACCATGGCGCAGAACATCTACGGCAAGGAAGTGTTGCCCACTATCGAGGAAGACGCCTACGGACTGATTCTCGACTGCGCCTTCGTGGGGCATCCCGGCAACGTGAAATTCTTCACCGCCGCCAACAACCTGAGCGGGTTCGAGGCGTTCCAGAAATCGGCGCTCGATCTGGCGCAGACCCGCGGCTACGCGAAAATCCGGGCAGGCCTGCTGCCTTCGCCGCTCGACTGGAACTCGCAGGCTTTCACCGGCTACCTGACCAAGACCGACGTGGAGAAAGGTCAACGCTTCCGCGCCGAAGCGGTGCTTAACGAAATCGAGGCGCTGAACGCGGGAGGCAATCTCGACACCAACACCATCTACGAATTCTCCATCAATTTCAAGCCCAACCAGCAGGAGTTCAGCGCGGTCGAGTACGGCATGGAATTCCAGAAGGTAGCGGAACTTTCGGCGAAATACGGCAACGCCGTCGTCGCTATCCGCGGCCATTCCGACCCGACCAAGATATTGCTGGAAACGATCCAGGCGGGTTTGAAAAAAGGCGTGCTCAAGAAAACCGGCTCCAGCGGGAATTACACCTATTACCTCAACGGGCAGCAGCTTGACCTGACCGCGACGGAGAAGCTGTCCTCCTCTATCGCGCGCGGCGAATTCGACGGCGTCCCCGGCGTGAATCCGCGCGAGACCATGCAGGCGGCGCTGAACCTGTCGAGGAAACGCGCCGAGGCAGTCAAGGCGGCGGTGCTGGAATACGCCAAAACCCGCGGCTTGAATATGGATCAGAGCCAGATCCAGCCGGTGGGCGTAGGCATCACCGAGCCGGTCATAGCCAAGCCCGCCAGCATGGAGGAGGCGGAAAAAAACATGCGCGTCGAGTTCCGTCTGATCCGCGTCAAGGCGGAGGTGATGAACGAATCCGACTTCGATTTCTAGGAGGAAAACGAAATGCGAAAAACGCTGATGGCGTGGCTGGCGGCTTTCCTCCTGGCGGGAGGAGCCGGAGCGCAGGAAGTGTATCTCGACAACGTGGTGATCGTGCTTGACGCCTCGGGCTCGATGTGCAATAACATGCGCGGCGCTAACATCCAGAAACTGGCGGCAGCCAAGGCTGCGATCAAGGAAGTAATCAAAACCATTCCGGCGACGACGCAAGTGGGGCTGCTGGTTTTCAACGGCAAGGCCGACGGATGGGCGTATCCTCTCGGCCCCAGGGACGACGAGAAAATGCTGTCTGCCGTGGCAAGCCTGACCGCCGACGGTGGCACGCCGCTGGGAGCGTACATGAAGACAGGCGCGGACAAGCTGCTGGAGTCGCGCAAAAGCCAGTACGGGTACGGCTCCTACCGCCTGCTGATAGTCACCGACGGCGAGGCCAGCGACCCCAAGCTGGTTGAGGCATATACGCCCGACATCATCGCCCGCGGCATCGTCACCGACGTGATCGGCGTCGACATGGCAAGCGACCACACCCTGGCCACGCGGGTTCACTCCTACCGCCGCGCCAACGACCCCGATTCGCTCAGGCAGGCGATTCGGGAAGTTTTCGCCGAAGTGGGTAAGACGTTTGACGGTAAAGCCTCGGAAGACGCTTTCGCGGAACTGGCTGGCTTTCCGACTGAACTGGCGCTGGCGACGATTTCCGCGCTGGCCTCGTCCGGCAACCAGCCGATCGGCGAACAACCGGCGGGAATTGCCGAACCGGAACCGGTAAAAACCGCCGACCAGCCCGCGCCTGCTCTGGTCCAGCATCCGAAGTCGGCGGAAAATAACTCAAGCGGTTGGAATACGGCTGTAATAATAGTCATCTTCATCGTGATCGCTTCGTCCCTGCGCAGAAGACGCCGTCGTCGCTGAAGCTGAAAGAAGGAACCAAATGGCTGGCAGATCTCCCAAAGGCATTCTGGTTGCGGTTTTCCTGTGGCTGTTCATCCTGGGTGGCATGGCGGCGGCGGTGCGTTATTTCGTCATGCCCGAATACCAGGACAAACAGCGTGACCGCCTCGCCGACCAGACCGGCTCGGAAGGGAAATACAAAATCGAGGCGCGGGTGGCGGCAGACAGTTTTTCCGGTTACGCGGTGCTGCGCACGCCTGCTCTCGCTGACCGCCTCGGGCGGGAAGGCATCCGGTTTTCCGTGATTGACGACGGCGCGGATTATATGAAACGCATGCAGGCGCTCCGCGACGATGAGGTCGACCTGGCGGTCTTTCCCGTCAATTCGTTTATCCAGTGTGGGGCGCGGCTGGGGGAATTTCCGGCGTCGATCATTTACATCATCGACGAAACCAAGGGCGCCGACGCCATCGTCGCCAACCGGAAAATGGTGCCGGGGATTTCCTCGCTCGACAGCCCCGATGCGCGCATCGTGCTGACGCCGGACTCGCCCTCGGAATTCCTCGCGCGGGTGATGCTGGCCAGTTTCAGCCTGCCCCGCCTGCCGGAGAAAGACTGGCTGGTCAAGGCCGACGGCGCGGAGGAGGTGTTCAAGCAATACCGGGTCGAGGCGGCGGGCAAGCTTCGCGCCTATGCGCTGTGGGAACCGTACGTCTCCCAGGCGCTGGCGGAGCCGGGCGCGCACGTGCTGATCGACAGTTCCAAGCTGAAGGGATATATCGTCGATGTGCTGGTGGCGCGGCGGCAGTTCCTGGTCGACGATTACGAAACTATCAGGAAGGTGCTGGAATGTTACGCGCGGACGGCCTACGAAAATCAGAACAAACTGCCGGATCTGATAACGGCCGACGCCAAATCGCTGGGCGAGAATATCGACAATAACTCCGCGCGGCAGATGGCAAAAGGCATTGAGTGGAAAAACACTTTGGAGAATTACGCCCACTTCGGCCTGCAGGAAAATGCCGCGTTGGAAAATATCGAGGATATAATTATCAAGATCACCGGCGTGCTGCTCAAGACCGGGGCGATGGAGAGCAACCCGCTGCAGGGCAAGGAAAGCAGCCTGTATTTCGATAAACTTCTCCGGCAGATGAAAGACTCCGATTTCCATCCCGGCCGGGAAATCAACGTTATCTCCGGCATGGACGTGGGCGCAAGCGACGAGAAAATCCGCGGCGGGGAAAAACTCAAAGCGCTGAACGACAGCCAGTGGAATACGCTGCTCACGGTGGGCGAATTGCGGGTCAAGCCCGTAGCTTTCGGGCGCGGCACGGCGCGCATCAACGTCCAGAGCGAGCACGAACTGGCGGCGCTGGCTGGCACGCTCAATTCCTGGCCGCAATATTACCTCACCGTGACGGGAAAAGTTCGGGCAGGCGGCGACGAGGCGGCGGCGCTGAAACTGGCCAAGGAGCGAGCCGACGCGGTGGTGCGGTTCCTGCGCGAAAAAGGCGTGGCGGCGGAGAGGATCAGGTCGTTCTCGCAAATCGGCGAATCCGGCGGCGTCGGAGACCAGTCAGTTTCGTTCGTGGTGGGACAGTTGCCCTATTAAAGGAACAAGCAATACACGTGAACGCGGATAGTAAAGCGATTATCGGAAAACTGCTGCTCAAACCTCTGGACTGGCTCACGCTGTCCCCCTTTGTCGTCGGCGCTACCCTGGGGATGGGCGCGTGGGCGGTCAACCTGGATTCCGGCGTCGCCACCGCCGCCAGCGTGATCCTGATGCTCGCCTCGGCGGGAATCTACCTGCAACGGCTGATATTGGGCTGGGAGGGAAATTACGAAGAGGCGGTGAACGAGTGGGTGGACTCGATCGAAGGAAAACGGGAAAAAGAACTGGATCTTCTTTATACCGAACTCGCCCAGGACGGCGATCCGCGCACGGAAAATCTGCTGAAGGATTTGCGGACGCTGACCAAGGCGCTGATGAGCGAACGCTCGGGAGCGATGGCGCTTAACAGCCTCGACATCGTCGCCGACGTCGACAAGCTGTTCCGGAAAAGCGTCGACTATCTCCGCGAAACGCTGGACCTGTGGCGCATGGCCGGGGAGATGGAGCGCAAGACCATCAAGGAGCAACTGCTGCAACACCGCGAGATGCTGATCGGCGAAGTTGAGAAAAGCCTGGAGAACCTGGGCGCGGTGCTGGGCAGCATGAAAAAAGCGGCGGTCAATTCCCGCGACGGGAACCAGCTGGCGGAATTGCGGGAAGACCTCGCCTCCCGCCTCCGGATCGCGGAGGAGGTGGAACGCAAGATGCAGGATCTGCGCTACGCCCGGGATAACGACGAGGAAGAATACCTGCGCTACGCGGACAAATGCCGGACACACTGAATTCAGTTCCCCGGAAAAACGCGGGGGGGGGCATAACCGCGACAGAAATAAATTTGCGCACGTCATTCCCGCGGAGGCGGGAATCCAGTAGGGAAATCGTACGCAACACCGCCTGGATTCCTGCCTGCGCAGGAATGACGATTCCTAAGGTTAATTGATAAGGCGAACGATGTTTAACTGAGGCCAATTTTATGTGTCTGTTTTTTTACGAATCCTCATTTTCTAGGAGAAAGAAATGTACAAAAAAATCATCTGCGCCATGTTTGCGGGCTTGTTGCTGCTGGGCGGTTTCGCCCGGAGCGAGGACGCGCCTTCCTTCACCATCGCCGTCAGCGAATATCCCTCCTGGAGCGGGACTTTTCTCACCGGCTGCGACATCGGCCTGATCGACGGGGCGCAGGGAAAGATGGGGCCGCTGGAAAAGAAGTGGAACGTCGACATCGTCGTCAAGGACACCGATTATGATTCTTGCATCACCCTGTTCGTCAACGGCAATGTCGACGCCGCCTGCCTCACCAACATCGACAGCCTCGCGCCCAGCGTGTCGCGCAAGGCGGTGGCGATCCTGCCCACCTCCACCAGCGCGGGCGCGGACGCCTGCCTGGTGCAACCCGGCATCAATTCGGTGAAAGACCTCAAGGACGTGCCTGTCCGGGGGCTTGCCGCGAGCGTTTCAGAATACGCCTTCGACAAGGGGCTGGAAGCGCTGGGCGAAAACCCGAAGGAATACAAGTTCGAGAATCTCGACCCGGTGCAGGTCGGCGTGGCGCTGCAGGGCGACCAGATCAAGGCGGGCGTGACGTGGAACCCGGTGGTGATGGAAACGCTCAAGGCCAGCCCGAAAGTGAAACGGCTTTTCGATTCCAGCCTGATTAAAGGACATATCATCGACATGGTCACCGCCTCGCGCGAGTCGCTGGCGAAACCCGGCGGCAAGGAGTTCGCCTGCGCGCTGATCGACACCTATTACACCGTCTGCAAGCTGATGGAAAGCGAGAAACAGCGCGACCAGACCCTGACGGCGATGGGCAAGCGCTTCGCCAACCTGGAACTGCAGGAAATGCGCGTGATCGTCAAGGAAACGCAGTTCTATTCGACTCCGGAAAAAGGCCTCGCCCTGTTCAAGGGAGAGGAACTGCCGAAAGTCATGACCGACCACATCGTACCCTGGGCGCTGAGCAAGGGATTGCTGGAAAAGGACAAGCTGCCCAAGGTCGCCTACGGCAACGACGACAAGGCCGAACTCTGCTTCGACCCGCAATATATCGAGGCGGTGAAAAAATGATCGGCAAGGTCGGCTCGAAAAACGCCAACCGTGTCTGCGCGCTGGTTTCAATCGCGGCGCTGCTGTCGTTCTACACTTACCTGTCGCACGAGCGGCACCGGAAAAATCCCGACGACCGCACCATTCCCACCTGGAGCCAGCTCTGGGAGGGAGTGGTGTTTCTCTGCCAGAAACCGGATACGGAAGAAACCTCCGGCCTGCTGGCGGCGGCGCTGGAAGGAACCGGGCTGGAGGGGGAGACGGAAAAACACGCAGGCTTTCTGGAGGGAAGAATCCTGTGGGAAGCGTCCAAGGCGACGCTGGCGCGACTGTTGGGGGGGCTGGCTCTCGGCCTGGCCGGGGGCGTGCTCTTCGGCGTGCTGATGGGATGTTTCCCGCTGTTCGACGCCGGGGTTTCGCCAGTGATGTACTTCGCCTCGCGCATCATCCCGACGGCGGCCATGCCGATCTTCTTCACTCTCGCGGGCATAGAACTGAAAATGTACCTGGCAATGATCGCGTTCGGCTCGATGCCGATCGTCACGCTGACCGTCTCCCAATACGTCCGCGAGTTCCCCGAGGAATTGCGCTACAAGGCCTACACTCTCGGCGCCAGCCACGCGGAAGTCATCACCACCGCGATTTTTCCCCACATCCTGCCCAAGGTGATCGACCTCGCCGTTCTCATGATCGGCCCCGCGCTGGTCTACCTGATCGCCGCCGAACAGATTGCGACAGGTGAAGGCTTCGGCTACCGCATCCGGGTGTTGAGCAGGGCGACCCGTTTCGAGGTAGTCTATCCCCTCATCATCATCCTCACCGTCTACGCGGGCGCAATCACCTGCGCGCTTAAAGCGCTACAACGTTTCCTCTGCCCCTGGTATCTAATCGGGAGGCGCTAGGCATGACCGACACCATTCTCAAAGTGAAAAACGTTTCGCACTGGTTTGACAGCAACCGGGTATTGCACAACGTCAACCTCGACATCAAACGCGGGCAGGTCGTCGCGCTGGTCGGCCCCAGCGGCTGCGGCAAGTCGACTTTGCTGCGCGCGATAGTCGGCACCCACCCGCCGCTCCGGGGGGAAATCACCATGCGCGACCGGGGCGAGGCGAGGCTGGTCACTTCTCCCGGCCGCGACCGGGGCATCGTCTATCAACGCTACTCGCTTTTCCCCCACCTCACCGCGCGGGAAAACGTCGCCTTCGGCCTGATGCTGGACGAGACCGGCATCCCCTTCCGCCTGTTCTGCCGGAAAGCGTGGAAGAAATTGCGTAAGAACCACCTCGAACAGGCGGCGGAAATGCTGGAGAAGATGAAACTGGGGGCTTCCCTAAACAAGTATCCGCCGGAGATGTCGGGCGGGATGTGCCAGCGGGTGGCTATCGCGCAGGCGCTGATTATGAAACCGGCCGCGCTGCTGCTGGACGAACCGTTCGGCGCGCTGGACGAAGCGACGCGCGAGGAGTTGCAACGTATCTTGCTGACGCTCTACGCGGAAAACCAGACCGCGCGGGAGGAAGGCCGCGACCCGCCCCACACCGTGGTGATAGTCACGCACGAAATCAACGAAGCCATCTTCGTCAGCGACCGGGTGGTGGGACTGTCGCAATACTGGGACTGGCGCGAGGCAGGCGAGACTTCCTGCCCCGGCGCCACCATCGTCTACGACAAGAAGGCGCCCGTGTTTTCACCCGACGACGAACGCGACTTCCTCTCTTTCCGCGACCAGAAGGACGAAATCCTGCACGCGGTGTTCGACCCGGAATTCTGCCAGTCCTACCGCGAATACGTGGCGCTGGCCAGAACCGGGTCGGCGCGGAAAATCAGCAACCGCTCGAAGCGTTGAACCTAAATTCCGCAGTTTGAACTTGTAAGCAACAGCAGTCAAAAGGGTTATATGTATTTGCCATTCACCCGTTGGGTGATCATTTCAACTGCGGCGCAGTTGAAATATGACTTCATAAATCATTGACCAGAAATAGTTTGCAAATACCCGGCTATTTTAATCACCTGCCAACTGCGGAAATTAGGTTGAAACATATCGCGGCGATTATCCGACTGGAAGCAGTTTCTCTTCCGCGGTCAGGACTAATGCTCCGCCCGCGGGCAGCTTCAGCGAAACGACTTCTCCGGGCGTCAACCGGTTGCCCGTGTCGTCGCACAGGGCAGTATCTCCGTGAAGCATAAGCCTGATCTCGCCGCCGGATTTGGACGATACGGTCAATCCGCAAGCCTGCCTGTTTCTGATTTCGCCGCTGAGGACAAAACCGCCGGGCAGATGGAATTTGTCGAAAGACAGATCGCGCCACATCGCCGGCACCGCCGGGAAAACGTGGATTACTCCCTGCTTTTCATACGCCAGCATTTCGTACAACGCGGTCGCCGCCGCCATGGTTCCTTCCAGCTGCATGACTTCGGTCGTCTCTTTCGGCTCGTCCATCAACGGCCGCCGGTGCATGGTGAAACCGTGGAAGCGGGGGATATAAACGGCGGACAAACCTTCGTTGACGAAAATCTCTTTCCAGGTATCCAGCAGCAGTTTCGCCCCTTCCGTCCAGCCCCTGCGGATTTCCAGCAGCGCCGCCCAGGGCATGCACCATTCGCTCCATTGCCCCATGCCCTTGCTGATCCAGTGGTCGAAGGAGCGGCTGAGAATGCCGTTGGTTTCCGCGTCGATTTCGGCGAGAGAGTCGAAGGGATAAACGCAGGACAGGTGCGAATGGTGGCGGTGGCAGATTTCCAGATCCTGGTTTTCCCAGATAGCGATGCGCTTGCCGTCGCCGTCGTCGAGCAACGTGAATTCCGGCAGGCGTTGCTTGATATCCAGCCAGGAAGGTTCGGGTTTGATTTCCAGGATTTTCGCGGTTTCCAGCAGCGCATCTGTCAGCTTGTGCGCGCAAGCCAGCAGCCACGACGGGTCGCGGCCGGTGTTCTGGAACTGCTTGCCCGGCGCGGCACGGAAGATGCAGCCGTATTCCGCGCTGACGCCGACCGGAATCGACAGCCGCCCCTCGTGCTCCTCCATCATTTCCTCGAAGCAGCGCAGTATCCCGCGCAGGAACGGCAGCGCCCGTTCGCGCAGGAATTTTTTATCGCCGGTGTGTCGGTAATACTGCCAGTACAACAGCCCCATCCAACCGCCGCAGGCCGGGTCGAGCACGGAGCCGGTGCTGATGCCGCCGCATTGCAAGCCCAGGTCGTTAAGACAGTGAGGTATCAGCAGCGCGTCGTCGACGCCAAAGAGATTGCGCGCGTTTTCCTTGAATATGGGGATGGCTCGATCCAGCATATCGAACAGCGGCAGCATATGCTCGTATTTGCCGGAATGAAGCGCAAGGGTGTAAATCTGCTGGATGTTGACGTTGATGGTGTAGGAGCCTGACCACATCGAGCGGCGGTATTCCTCGATCCACGGCCCCTGCAAGGCGCACGCTTGGGAACTGGCGGGGTTGGTGGCGCAGGCGAATTTATAATGGGCGAAGCGGAAAAACGCGTCGAAGAACTCGTGCGGTAATTTCACCTGCGGGCAGGTTTCCCAATACTTCGACCACCATTCCGCCGTCTCGCTTTTTACTTTGTCCACATTGCAGGCGGCGAAAGTTTTTTCCGCCCGGGCGAGAGCGGAGGCGTTATCCTTTCCGCGCGCCAAAGTAAGCAGATATCCGCTTCCCGTCTTTTTCATCACCGCCGCCAGCGAAGGATCGGCAGGCAAAGCCTGAATCCAGCCGGTCATGCCATCATGCGCGACCTTCTCCGGTTCGGCAAACTCAAAATTTCGCAAGGCGTCGCCGATCCAGTGCCACGCTGTCAGATATGACACGTTGGCAATGCACTTGTCCGGGTCTTCCAAAGTCAACAGGCTTTCGCCAATGGCGAGAGTCATTAGCACGCGATAAGTTTTTTTCGGATTTTTACCGTCTGCGAAAAAGACCGCGACCGCGCCGGTTGCCAGATCCAACTCGGCATGGGACAGGCTTCGTCCGGCGGCAGGCGCAAGTTCGAACCTGCCCAGCGGCAGACGGTTGGTGCGGAAATACGTGTTCTGCGGGTCGGCCTGGCTGCTGTGCTTGAACTCTTCATGGATGAAAAGGTTGCTGATCGGCGTGCGGTCGTCTGGATCGTAGGCTTCGACCATCTCGCGATAGGTGTGTCCCGGCAAAACTTTCTCACCTTGGCGGTGATCCCAGAAGTCGGCGCGGTTCACGGTCAGATGCAGCTTGTCCCCGCCCCAGACCAGAATGCCGTCCATGCCGTTACCCAGCGGAATGCCGCAATGCGTACGCGGCACCGGGAATTGCCAACGCAAAACATTTTCCGAAACGCGCGAAACCATGGTAGTCAGTTCGACTTGAGGGAATGCGTTCATGTTTTTTTTTCCTTGAATATTTGACAGGCAAATTTAATGTTAATATGTTATAATTATACAACCTTTTACTAAGGGGAAAGGAAAAAGTTTTGGCAAAAATCTCCCGAACCCACCACGTTACGCATAACGCATTACCGGAGAATGACTTACCGGCAAATGTTATTTTATATAACATATCAGACTTGGATTTCGCTCTTTTTTCCGAGGTTCGGCCATGAACGCAGGCGACATTCAAAACCGCATTTTTTCCCATATTCTGGAAGAGATTCTGGCAGGCAGAATTGTGCCGGAACAGCGGCTGCCGACCGAGGTGGAATATGCCGGACTTTTCTCCACTACCAGAATGAACGCGCACTTCGCCTTGCGGAAACTGGAGCAGGCGGGAATTATCGAACGCAAGCGCCGCAGCGGCTCTTTCCTGCGCACCAGCGTGGCTCATCAGGAAATACTGAGCCTGGCACAGTCGCTGACCAAGAGATACTGCATTCTGGCCTCGCCCCCCGATTTCAAAATTCACTGGAACGAGTCGTCATTGGAGGAGTTGGAGACAAGCCTCGCGGCAGATGGCAGCGAGTCTGTTTTCCGGGAATTGCCCGAACCCCTCTCGCGGGAACTGCTGGGGGAAATTCTGGCAAAGGCCGAAGCCGACGTTTTCGGCGGGATAATCCTGCTGCCTTCCGCCGCTTCGATCCGGGTGTTTTCGGAAAATCCCGACTTGTTTATCAGCCCCCGCCGGGAATTTTTCCTGTTCGACAATGATTCGGGCAGGATGGGAAACTGGCAGTTCCACTCCCTGCGGCTTGACACCTTTGGCGAGGGGGTGGCGGCAGGGCAGTTTCTGGCGCGGAAAAATCCGGAAAAAATCGTCTTCATGCAGGCGCACACGGTAAAATCCCTCTGGATGGAAAAGCGCTTCGCGGGGCTGAAGGCAGGCTTCAAGTCTGTCACCGGCAGCAGCGACAATGTGGAAAAGTGGGAGTGCGAAAGCGAGGAGGAGCTTGCCTCCGCGCTGGAGGCTGTAAAAGTTTTACGGGAAAAAACAGCGTTGGTGGCGCAGAACGATGGGCTTGCGGCCAGGCTGATCGATTTGGCGAAAACTCTAGGAATGGCGGTGCCGGAGGATTTTGAGATTATCGGCTTCGATAATGATTTCAAATTCAGAAGCTACAACCTCACCACCGTTGCGCCGCCGCTGAACCAGGTGGGCAGGATGTTGGCGGAACTGGTCAACTCCGCCCGGAGGGAAGGCGTCTGTCGGCAGCTTGTCCTGAAATCACAATTGATTGTGCGCGAGACCTGCCCTGACGCGCAAAAAGCTTGACTTGCGACAGCCAAAAGCAAAAAATAGGTACAACATTCTTTTCCTTACAGGAGACAGTCATGCCCGAGGATTCCGAAGAACTTGCCGGACGTATCAGGGAAATCATTGTCGAGCGACTTTTTCTCGAAATCGAACCCGACGACATCGGCGAGGATGACAGCCTGACCGACGCATATGGCGTCGATTCGGTGCGGTTGTTCGACATGATCGTGGGACTGGAGGAGGACTTCGGCGTCAGCTTCGAGGACGAGGAATTGAAGCTCAAAAATTTCGACACGGTCGGGGCGATTGCCGCCCGGGTCGCGGCGAAACTGGAGTAACAGCCTTGCCCGAGCAATTGCGCTTCGCCTCTGCGGGGTCGTCCCTTTCCGCCAGTGTATGGGGAACGGGAAACCAGGTCTCGCTGTTTTTCTATCCGCTGGCGGAAGAACGCAAGGGGTGTGCGCGCAAGTTCGCGGAAACCGCCGCCCAGCTGACACGGCGCGGCTGGACTGCGGTAGTGTTCGACTACTTTGGCACCGGCGACAGTCCGGGCGATTTTCCCGCCCTGGATTCCGCCATCCTGCGCGATAACATCGACCAGGCCGTCGCCTTTTCCTTGTCGCTGGCAAAAACCGGCGGACTGGTGCTGCTGGGCGCGAGAACCGGCGGGTGGCTGGCGCTGGACGCGGCGGCGCGGCACGGGGAAAAAATCGCGGGCGCGGTCTTATGGGAACCCGTTTTCGACGGGGGGAAATGGCTGAAGGATTTGTTTCGTCGCAGCAAATTCCGGAATTGTGGCGCCGCTTTCAACCCGCGTGACGCCGACGGTTACTTGTTTGGCGAAGAGTTGCTGGCGGCGGTTTCCTCCTGGCGTGAGCCGGAGGAGAAACTGCCCTGCCCTGTCGCCTGGCTGACTGCGGGGCGCGCTTCGGCGCAGGCGGAAAAAACGGCGAAAGTGATCGGCGCCAGCCTGATCCAGACTTCAGCACAACCGTTCTGGCTGGAAAGCGATCCGCGGACGGAGGAAGAACTGATCGAACTGACTTGCAATGAGTTGTCGAGTTTTTTTGGGTTAGCGCGGGAGAAATCGGGATGAAGGGACTAAGGCTCTAAGGGACTAGGGGACTAAGGTTTTTATTCTCCCCCTTTCAGGGGGAGGAACTCCTTGACGCTTGCGATCAAGAATCTTAGTCCCCTAGAGCCTTAGTCCCCTAGTCCCTGCCCAAAACGGAGCAAGCGATGGCTGGCGCAAAAGCGGCGTATGATAAGTTTCTCGGCAAGGAAGTGGTGGTGGACATGTCTCCGCCGGTGGTGTATATCGGCGTGCTGGCGGCGGCGGACGATTATTTTCTGACACTGGAAAACGCCGACGTGCACGACCTCAGGAACGCCGTCACCAGCAAGGAAATCTACGTGATGGAAACCGCCCGCAACGGCCTGCAGCCCAACCGCAAAAGCGTGTCGCTCAGACAGTCAGAAATCCTCAGCCTCAGCGCGCTGGCGGATGTGATTGTTTATTGACTTGAGGGACTAAGTACAACTCCCCGCAAATAAGGGGTCAAAACATGCAAGGGGCTAAGGCTCTAAGGGACTAGGGGACTAAGGCACTGGTCGAAGATTTCCCTGCTTGCCGTAAGTTTTTCGTAATCAGAAGTTATCAGTGCCGCGCCGGTAAAGAAATTTCTTAGTCCC
>JAGUZQ010000079.1 GCA_020060765.1 Planctomycetota bacterium
AGGGTTAGGGTGAGGGGGTCACCTATGATCGTCGATTTCCGGTTCGCGAAGCATAATTTATGGAAACCCCTCACCCCGACCCTCTCCCCTTGTAAGGGGAGAGGGGGATTTTAATGCGATTGCCTTGCACCGTCAAGCTACTTCCGATGTTTCAGCCGCTGGGAGAGCGCCTGGGGAGTGATCCCCAGCAACCGCGCGGCGGCGGCCTGTTTGTGGTTGGTGCGTTTCAGGGCTTCGTCAATCAGCTCCTCCTGCGCCTGCTTGATATCAGGCAGAACTTCCAGTTGCGCATAGACCGAGTCCGTCGGCCTGGGTTCGCGGGGAGCCAGCATTCCCTCGGCGCGCATGTTTTTCCGGAACTGCTGCAACGGCAGCGCGCCTTGGTGGTGGTGGCTGACCGCGTCGTAAACCATGGCGCGCAGCTCGCGCACGTTTCCCGGAAACGCGTAGGAAGACAGCAACTGCACCAGTTCCAGCGGAATCTCCGGCACCTCTGTTCTGTGCAGCGCCTCGCAAGCCGCTTCCACGAAGGAATGTAGCAACAGAGGAATGTCGTTGACCCGTTCCCGCAGCGGCGGAACGTGGACGTGGTGGGTGCGCAGGCGGTAATACAGGTCTTTGCGAAAAGCCCCCGTTTCCTGCATTTTCTCGATATTCTTGTGCGTGGCGACGATAACGCGCGCGGTGCTGCGCTTGGGGAAATCAGCGCCCAGAGGATGGTATTCGTTTTCCTGCAGCAAACGAAGGAGTTTCACCTGAGACGCATGATTCAGGTCGCCGATCTCGTCCAGGAACAGCGTCCCGTCTTCAGCCGTTTCGATCAACCCTGCCCGCGCCTTGTCCGCGCCGGTGAAGGCTCCCTTATGGTGGCCGAACAAGGCGTCGGAAAAGGTGTTGTCGTCCAGCCCCGCGATGTTGACCGGCACGAATAAGCCCTTGCAGCCGCTGGCTTGGTGAATGGATGAGGCCACCAGTTCCTTGCCCACGCCGGTCTCGCCGGTAATCAGGATCGGTTCCCCGCTGTGGGCGATAGCTTCGATATATTGGAACAGGATGCCCATCGAGCGGCTGGCGGTGACGATGTGCTGGAAAGCTTCGGGGTTATGCAATTCCTGAAGCAGCAGTTTTTCCCGCAGTATCGCGCATTCCCGTTTGACATTGCCCAGCAGCAGCGCCTGCTGTACCATTGCGATCAACTGGCTGCTCATCACCGGTTTGACGACGTAATTGGCCGCCCCCATGCGGACACATTTCACCACCGTTTCTATCGTATTGGAGGCGGTGACCATGATTACCGGCAGATCCGGGAACTCGTTCCTGATCTGTTCCAGCAGCATGTCGCCGGAAATGTGCGGCATCCAGAGATCGAGCAGCACCAGGTCAAACCGCTTCTCCGCCAGCATCGCCAGAGCTTTCCGTGGGTCGGAGCAGGTGCTGATCTCCCCGACTCCGGCAAACTGCAGGGCAGAGGAAAAGCTATCCAGGCACAACTCCTCGTCGTCCACTATCAGCACCGAGCATCTGCCTTCAGGCATGGTTTTCATGATGCACCTCATATAATGTAAAACTCGAACTATGCTTCACCTAGCGGAAAAGTTACCCGGGCCACTGTTCCCATCCCGGGCGTGCTTTCCAGTTCCAGCTTTCCCCGATGCTCCTGGATAATTCCCGCCGCAACTGTCAATCCCAGCCCGACCGCGCCGGAATCGCGCTTGGTCGTGAAAAAAGGATCCAATACCTGGGAGAGATCGCTTTCGGAAATGCCGCAACCTTCATCGCGGATTTCCAGAACTGCCGCCAAATTGGTTAAGTCAACCTGACATTTAATCGAGACTGCCTGATTTTTGTTCTCAAGTGCTTCTATGGCGTTAAAAAGAAGGTTTATGACGATCTGTCCCAGGTCGGCGAAATCGCCCATGATCAGTATCGGTTCTTTCGATAAAATCAGGTCGAAATTTTCCGTCCGTTTCCGTACCCGCGACTGGATCAGATCGAAGCTTTCCCGTACAACCTGATTAAGATCAAGCAGTTGCGGCACATTTCTGGCGGCGTTGGCGCGGATGAATTTTTTCAGGCGCGTAATTACCGCGTCGATCCTGCGCCCCGATTCCTCCATTCCCTTGAGCAGGCGCGGCAGCTTTTCCCGCACCTGATCATAAGTCATGCCGCCGACCATGAATTGCCCACTTTCTTCCCGGAGCGAATCGAGGCGCGGGAACAGCTGCTCCATGATGTCACATACCAGCGGCGCGGTGACCAGGATGGCACAGTTGGGATTGTTGATTTCGTGGGTAATGCCGGAAATCAGCGTGCCCAGTGCGATCATCTTGTCTGACTGGCGCAGGTTCTGCCCCAGCCGTCGGTTTTCCTCTTCAGCCTTTTTCCTGGCGGAAATGTCGATCAGGCATTCCAGCAATTTTTCCCGACCATCGACCATGATTTTCTTGACTGACTTGATTACCGCGCAACTGGTGCCGTCGGCGCGGCAGAAAACCCTTTCCGCTGACGAAATGGTTTCGTTTTTATCAGTAACCGGGCAGGCGCCTTTTTCCGTCTGGCAGATGAAATTATGGCAGACGTGTCCGACAATATCTTCCGGCCTTGCGCCAAACAGTATGGCAGTCTCGCGGTTGACCTGTTCTATCACGTGCGTTTCCGCATCGATCAGCATTACTCCGGCGGGAATGTTGTCAATCAATTTCTGCAGAGAAATTGGTTCTTCCAGTCGTTTGCCGGTCATTTTTTCTCGCAAAACCTGGAGGTGTTTTATTGTTGCCCAGCTAACGGAATACATCCGTATGTATATGTACTGAATTAATAAAGCCTATACGGATACATTTGTCAATACGTATCATCTGGTGTACGCATGAGTGACAGGCGGGCGGGCTGTTATGGGGCAGGGAGATGGGGCGGCATTGGTTGTTGAACCGGTGCGCGACAGCGCAAGAAACAAAGTTGATGAACCGGGTAATTAAAGAACTGGCTGCACAAAAACAATTCCTCCCCCTGGCAGGGGGAGGATATATACTTTTCGCGTATCCGTGTTTCTCCTGAGCGCTGTACTCAGGGGCATAAAAATGATTTATCCCAAGGCCGCTTCGAGGGCGTCGGCGAGTTCTCCTGCGTCGCCTGTACCCTCGTCGCCAGCGGTAGGCGCAGCAGGTTCATCCTTGCCTTCGCGCCGCATTTTCCCCCGACCCTCTTCGCCCATCTTTTTGCCGCGCCGGTTCATTTCGCCGTCGCCGTTGCCTTCCTTGCGCATCTGGTGGTGATTCTTGCCGCGCTCCAGCAATTTGGCGGTCAGCTTGTCAACCATGCCCTGTTTATTGGCCTTGCACAAGTCGAGGAGCTTCTGGTGGTGGTTGATTTTCTCGTCCACACCTTCCGCGACCAGAGCTTTAAGCTTCTGTTCCAATTCCGGTTTCATGGCTTCCAGCGCGTTCTTGACCGCTTCGCGCCGGTTTTCCGGGTTTTCAGCATCCTGGCCCGCGCCTTGACCTGCGGCTTGGGCGGCAGCGCGCGCCTTTTCCTGCATTTCCTTGAACATTTCCTTGGTGCGTTCGCGAATAGCTTCCATCGCTGCCCGGTGGCGTTCGATTTCCGCCGTGGCGCCGGGAACGTCGGAGAAAAACTTGTCTTTCATTTCAGCCATTTTCTGGCCGGGTTTGCCCGGCATTCCGCGCCGCCCCTCGCCTTTGCCGGGCGCGCCGCCTTCTTCCTCGGCGTAAACTCCCGCTGTCATGAAACCGCAGCACATCAAACCAACCAACAGACTTTTCCATGTCGTACGCATTTTCTTCTCCTTTCATAGAGTAAGCGTTTTATTGACGCTGATAGAATTGCATAACTTGTGCCAGAATTGCCTGAAACCTGATTGTATTCCATAACCGGCATTCCGGCAAGAGTTTACATGTCAATGCTCTGCCAGACGGTATTCGTGGCGGAGTTTTCAGCCTGTAGGCATTTGCGGCATCTGCCGGAATTCGCCACAACTCCCCGCCAACCGCTACCGGAACCCCTGCAAAAAAGCTTTTTTCCTGCCGATAGATATACATGTATTTTGCAGAAAGGCGAGTCTCATGGAAGAGAAAACCATTGTCTTGCGTAAGGGAGCGCATTGGTATATCCTTAATTCCTCCGCAGGCGACGAGCAGGAAATCCTGCTGACCCTGTTGGAATATGCAGAACAGCGCACCTACAACATCGACCGCGCCGACGTGCTGGCGCTGATCGACCGGTTGGGCTGGAGTCTGGAAGTCCACGAAAACGTGGCGTGAAACCCCAAATCCATCATGAAAAAGTTGCACGACAGATACTTCAAGCAGGCCAAGCGCGAGGGACACCTTGCGCGTTCCTATTATAAGCTGGAAGAATTGGATCGGCGCAATAACCTGTTTAGAAAAAACGACCGCGTCCTCGACCTGGGTGCCTGCCCGGGAAGCTGGCTGGAATATATTCTCGAAACTGTGGGAGAGGGCGGCGTTGCCTGCGCGGTTGATCTAAATCCCATCGATCCCCGCTTCAAGGGGAGAGTCACTTTCCGTAAAACCGATATCCGCGAACTGGCACCAGACGAATTCAGGGAGGTGACTGATTTCTTCGATGCGGTTGTCTCTGACATGGCTCCCAGCACCAGCGGGATCAAGTCCATCGATCAGGCTCGCAGCCAGGAGTTATGCGAAACCGCTTTCGCCTATGCCGAGAAAGTGCTGAAGCCGGGCGGAAATTTCGTCTGCAAGGTGCTGGAAGGGCCGGATTTTCAATACTTCCGCCAGCAACTCAAGCCCAGATTCCGGGAAATCAAGACCCAGAAACCAGACGCCAGCCGCGACGAAAGCATGGAGACCTACCTGATCGGCCTGGGCTTTTCGTTGCCCCCGAAGGTGGAGAAGGAACTCCCGCCCAAGGTGGTGGAAGCCAGAAAAAAAGCTCGCCGCAAACGAGATCGCCGGAAATGAGCGCAGCACCGGATCTCTGTGTCCTTTTTCATTGACAGTCAAGGATTTAATGGTTTATACTGCCAGACTTTGGCAGGAATCCGCCGTTTTTCGCGTGAAAAGGCTTGATTGATGGTTCTGGAACTGCACGAAAAACTGGAAAAACTTCGCAAGGAACGCAACGCCGTGATCCTGGTGCATAACTATTGCCCGGGAGAGGTGCAGGACGTGGCCGACTATCTTGGCGACAGTCTGGGGTTGTCGCGTATCGCAGCCGAGACCGAGGCAGACGTGATCGTCTTTTGCGGCGTGCATTTCATGGCGGAAATCGCGTCGATTCTTTCGCCGGGAAAAACCGTGCTGATGCCTGACATCAACGCCGGTTGCCCCATGGCCAACATGGTCACTCCCCGGCAGTTGGCGGAATTCAAGAAACTCCATCCCGGCGCGGCGGTGGTGACTTACGTCAATTCCTCCGCCGTGATCAAGGCGTTGAGCGATATCTGCTGCACCTCCGCCAACGCCGTGGAAGTGGTTAAAACCATTCCGGAGGAACGGGAAATAATTTTCGTCCCGGATCGCAACCTCGGCAGTTACGCCGCTAAAATCACAGGACGGGAAATGATTCTCTGGAACGGCTTCTGCCCCACCCACGAGCGGGTGTTGCCGGAACACGTCAGGCAGATTCGAACCGTTCATCCCGATGCACCGTTTTTCGCGCATCCGGAATGCCGGCCGGAAGTGGTGGCGATGGCCGACAAGGTCGGCAGCACCACGGGGATCATAAATTTCTGCCGTGAAAGCCTGGCGAAAGAGATTATCGTCGGCACGGAAATCGGTTTGCTGCACCGCCTGCACAAAGAAAATCCCGGCAAGGAGTTTTTCCCTGCCTCGCCGATCCTGGACTGCCCGAACATGAAACTATCCTCGCTGGAAAAACTGGTATGGTGCCTGGAGGATCTGGCGCCGGTGGTCAGGGTGGAGCCGGAACTGGCGGCTCTGGCGCGCGAGCCGATCAAGAAAATGCTGGAGGTGGCGGGTGGATAAAAACCGGCTGGCGGAGAACCTGCAACGAGTCCGCCAGAGGATGAGCGCCGCCTGTCTCCGCGCGGGCAGAAACGAACGGCAGGCGCAACTGGTGGCGGTGACGAAATCCGTGGGAGTGGAGGAAATCAAAACCCTGTACGATCTGGGCGTGCGGGATTTTGGCGAAAACCGGGTGCCGCTGATCAATGAAAAAGCGGCGGCGCTGGCTGGATTTTCCGATATCACCTGGCATTTCATCGGCCACCTGCAACGCAACAAGGCAGGCAAGGCGCTGGAGGCGACCAGGATTCTGCACAGCCTGGAGTCGCTGCAACTGGCGGAAGTCTTGCAGAAAGAAGCGGAAAAGCGCGGAATTGACACGATCCGGATTTTCGTGGAAGTAAATATTTCGGGAGAGGAAAGCAAGTACGGCCTTGGCGCGGAAGAGGCGGTTCCCTTTGTGGCGAAGCTGAAGGATTTTCCTTGTCTGACCCTGGCCGGGCTGATGACAATGGCTCCGTACAGCGAAAACCCGGAGGATGCGCGAGTTTTTTTCCGGCAACTGGCGAAACTGCGTAACAAACTGGCGCCTGCGGAAGAGGTTAATTACCTCGGTCTGTCCATGGGCATGAGCGGCGATTTTGAAACGGCGATCGAGGAAGGCGCTACCCTGGTCAGGGTCGGCAGCGTCCTGTTCGAGGAATAAGGCGGATAATGTTTACCGGAGACAGGTTTGGCGTAATCGGCGCAGGCAACATGGCCGAAGCGATTGTATTGGCGACTGTTACGGAAGGGCTGTTCAATCCCAGCAACATCGTCGCCTGCGACCCCGACGGGGCGCGGCGGGAAGTTTTTGCCTCGATGGGGGCGGAAACCTCGCCCGGCGCGGAAGCGGTGGCGGATTGCGACCTGGTGATGAT
Organism: Planctomycetota bacterium; assembly: GCA_020060765.1. Lineage (GTDB taxonomy): Bacteria > Planctomycetota > SZUA-567 > SZUA-567 > SZUA-567 > JAGUZQ01. The sequence continues at coordinate 6,884 of JAGUZQ010000079.1, forward strand.
TTCGGTCAAGCCGCAGGCTTTTGCCGACGCGGTGGCGAAGGTTGCCCACGTGATCAAGCCCGATGCGCTGGTGTTCAGCATCGCCGCCGGGATTACGACTGATAAAATCGCCTCGCTGCTGCCGCCAGGGACGAGGATTGTGCGGGTCATGCCCAATACCCCGATCATGGCGGGTTTCGGCGTGGCGGGAATCTGCCGGGGCGAAAACGCCTCGGACGAGGATGTCGAGCGCGTGGCCACGATCTTCCGCACGGCGGGAACCGCCTACGAGGTCGAAGAGGGTTTGATGGATGCGGTGACGGCCGTGTCTGGTTCTGGCCCCGCCTATTTTTTCCGGCTGGCGGAACTGCTGGGAGACGCGGGGGTGATGGCGGGCTTGCCGGAAGAGCTTTCCCGCGCCATGGCGGCCGAGACCATGATCGGCGCGGCGCGGCTGCTGGAAGAGACTTCCCAACCGCCGGAAGAATTGCGCAGAATCGTCACCAGCCCCGGCGGCACGACTGCCGCGGCGCTGGAGGTGATGGATAACATGGGACTGGGAAAAATCATGGCCGAGGCGGTGGCTGCCGCGGTTCGGCGCGGCGCGGAACTGGGAAAATAAGCGGGGAGCGGCGGGATGATCGTACTGCTGATCGAAAGCGGTGCCGACAAGGGCTTGCAGGTGGAAGTGGAAAGCGGCGCTTCGCTGGTCTGCGGCCGCAAGCGAGAGACCGATCTGCATATCAACGACCCCATGGCGTCGTCGAAGCATTTCCGCGTCACCGAAACCGGCGGAAGCCTGACCCTGGAAGACCTCGGCAGCACCAACGGGACTTTCGTCAACGACGAGCGCGTGACCATGAGGGAGGTGAAGCCGGGAGACGTGATCCGGGCTGGCGACACTTTTATCAGCGTGCTGTGCGACGACGGCAATGGCGCCCAATTTTCCGATACCGGTCTTAGTATCACCGCCGCCGGGAACACTTCCGGCAAGAAGGAAATCGCGGGCAACGTGCTGGAGGAAAGAGTCGGCGTGGGCGGGATGGGCGTGGTCTACCGCGCCCGGCAACTCAGCCTCGACCGGGAAGTGGCGGTAAAAATCCTAAATTCCAAGCTGACGAAAGACCCGGAACTGGTGAAGCGCTTCCTCGACGAAGCCCGCGCCGCCGGTCGGCTGACGCACTCCAACGTGGTGCAGGTGCACGATGTGGGCGAGGAAAACGGCACCTATTATATTTCCATGGAATTCATCAACGGAGGCAACCTTACCGACCTGCTGCGGGAACAGGGACGCCTGGCGCCGGAAACCGCCGTCAGCATCGCCACCGACGTCGCCCGCGCGTTGCAGTACGCCGAGTCCAAGAATATTGTTCATTGCGACATCAAGCCGGACAACATCATGATCACTGAAGGCGGGATGGCGAAGGTGGCGGATCTGGGCATCGCGCGTTTTATCGAGGAAGAGACCGGCGGTTCGGCCGAAGTCATGGGTTCGCCCCACTACATGCCGCCCGAACAGGCGCAGGGCAAGCCTGTTGACCGCCGCAGCGACATCTACGCCCTGGGGTGCACGCTGTTCCGGATGGTGGCGGGGCGCACTCCCTTCTCCGGCACTACTTCGCGCGAGATCATGAAGAAGCAGGTTTTCGAGACCCCTCCCGACATCCGCCGTATCGCGCCGGAAGTGGGCGAAAATCTAGCCCAGATTGTTGAAAAAATGATGAAGAAGGAGCCGGCGCAACGGTTCCAGTCCGCCAGCGAACTGCTGGAAGCATTTGCGAAAATAAACATCGACCAACCGGTTTTCGCCCAGCCCGAGCCGCGCAAGGTTACCAGCGCGCCGCCGCCGTCTCCCCGCAAGCCGATTCCCGCCAAGGCCCCGGTCAAGGCGCAACCGGAGGCGATGGAAAAAATTCCGGAGCTGCGCACCAGCCACCGCGCAAGGCGCGGGCAGGGCGTCTCCAGCACCGCGTCCTTCGCGCCGCTGGCGCTGGTGGGGCTATTTTTCGTTCCCGCCGTGTTTGCCTTGCTATATTATATGAATGGCGACTCCGGCGTAGATACTCTCCGCAAAGCCACGCGCTTGTACGAGGATGGGCAATACCAGGAAGCGAAGGAATTGCTTGAGCTGAAGGGGCGCTCCAAGGATTTGCAGATCAGCAAACAGCTGCAGGAGCTGAGAGTCAAGGTGGATATGGAACTGCGGGGAAAACAGGCTGATACGCGGTTCAATCAATTGTGGGCGCAATATCGATCTCTCAAAAGCGAGGGCGCGAGCCAGAGCGTTCTGGTAAGCAAGCTGGAGGAACTCAAGCTGCAATACGGGCACAATCCCGAACGTGCGCGGTTGATCGACGGCGAGTTGAGCTCGGTAAAATGATGAAGGTCGAGATTGCCAGCCATTCCGCAGGCGCGGTGATAAAAATCAAGGCTCATCCCGGAGCCAGGCGGCAGGGTCTCTCCGGCATCCACGACGGGGCGTTGAAAATCGACGTCAACTCCGCGCCGGAAAAAGGCAAGGCCAATAAGGAAATCAGGAAAATTCTGGCAGGCGTTTTCGGTCTCAGGCAGGCCGAGCTGGAACTGCTTTCCGGCGAAACCTCGCAGCTGAAAAAAATCTTGCTTAAAGGAATTGCGCCGGAAGAAGCTGCTGCTAAAATACAGGCTGTCTTGAAAACGTTAGGAGCCGGTTAAAGCCAATACGGTTTAATTAAGCAAAAAACTTGTACCGTAAGTTTTTTCTGAAAACAGAAAGATTTTTTCTTTAATAAACTGTATTGGGCTTAAGGGAAAGTCATGAGTACGTTAAAAAAAAGAATTGATGAAGCGGCTGGCGTTGTGCGAAAACGGATCGGCGGTCTCGTCCCGGAATTCGGCATTATTCTCGGCACCGGTCTCGGGAACCTCGCCCGCAAGGTGGAAAACGCGGAGGAAATCCCTTACGCCGATATTCCGCATTTTCCCGCGTCCACCGTCGCCAGCCACGCCGGGCAGATCGTGGCCGGAACACTTTCCGGCAAGCCGGTGCTGATGATGGAGGGGCGGTTCCATTTTTACGAAGGCTATTCGCTGGAGCAGGTCACGTTTCCCGTGCGGGTGATGAAGGCGCTGGGCGCGAAAGGGCTGATTGTCACCAACGCCTGCGGCGGCATGAACCCGATGTACGACAAGGGCGACATCGTCATGATCGAGGATCACATCAACCTGATGGGAGTCAATCCCCTGATCGGCTCTAACGACGAAACCCTGGGGCCGCGCTTTCCCGACATGTGCCAGCCTTACGACCGCAAGTACCTGAAACTGGCCGAAACCATTGCGCTGAAAAACGGCATCCGTGCGCACCGGGGCGTTTTCGTGGCGCTGACCGGCCCCTGCCTGGAGACGCGCGCGGAATACCGGATGCTGCGCATCCTCGGAGCCGACACCGTGGGCATGAGCACTGTCCCCGAGGTTACCGTCGCCGTGCACGCAGGACTGAAGACGCTGGGCATGAGCGTGGTGACCGACGTCTGTCTCCCCGATGCGCTGGCACCGGTGAAGCTGGAAGAGATCATTGCCGTCGCCAACGAGGCGGGGCCGAAACTGGAAAAAATCATTGCCAACTTTCTTGCGGAGGTTTGACCGTGAAATACTTGTATTTTTCCCTGTTCGCTTGCGCGTCTCTGCTGATTTCTGGTTGCGCCGGGGAGCCGGCGCTGAAAGACCGGGCCGCCCATGTCAGCCCGGAGCGGATGTACGTCGAGGCCATGCTGCCTGCCGCTTCCGACATCGGCGACGATTGGGTGGAACTGGGTCGGGTTATTGTCGCGCGCACGCGGTACGGTGAGCTTGACCAGGTTGCCGATTGTGAAAAAGCATTGAAAGACTTCCCTGCTCTTGCCCGTGGTTTTCTTGTTCCCGAGGGGCCGTGCCGGATCGTGTCCGCCGTCACTTATGGCAAGGACTCCGCGCTTTTCCCCGCCATGACCGCCTATTTCTATTTCCAGAAATACCCTGCGCTTCCCCTCGGTGAAGACGAGCATCTGCCGGAAAACAAGGTGGAAAAATGGGAGCGCGGCGCTGACGGTCTCGCTTGCGGAGTGGCGGAAATCTGCTCTGAGGTTTCCGCTTCCGGTACTACCAGGATTCAGCCTGAAATTGACGATGATGAAAAGGTTATTGCCGAAAACAAGCCGGCGGTAACTGCCAAGGTTGCGTTTACGAAAATCTGCCTCGCCGCGCACGGAGTGATGGTGGAACTGCATTGCGCTTCCGGCGTCGCGGAAGCTGAACGCGAAAAGGCTGTCTCCGGCATCCGCCAGCGCCTGGCGCGCACGCTGGAGCAGGAAAAGAAATGGCTGGAGGAACTGGCGGAAAACCGCGCCAAGCTCCAGAACAAGGTGATACTGGAAGAGAAAGCCAATCCCGAGGCCGGCATCTACTGGGATTTCCTCGATAAGGCGATGGGGAATATTTATAAGAAGAAGTACTAACTTTTTGGGACTAGGGGACTAAGATTTATTTTTGCAGACCGGAGCTGATAACCCCCGATTGCGAAAAACTTACGGAAAGAATGGAACCCTCCCGCCAGAGTCTTAGTCCCCCAGTCCCTTAGAGCCTTAGTCCCTCACACGGGGTTGCCCTTCGCGCCCCGTTTTTTGCTTAACGTTTTTCAGGAGCAGCAACCGGCCTCATGACTGTATTCAAACCGATCGAACGCAACCAGGACATCCCCGCTACCGAGACGCGCTGGATGGAATTCTGGAAGGAAAACAGTATCTTCGACAAGCAGCTCGCCCTGGGTGAAAAGCGCGCCCGGGCGGAAGGCAAGCCTACCTATGTCTTTTACGAAGGCCCGCCGACAGCTAACGGAATGCCGCATCCGGGGCACGTCCTCACTCGCGTGGTGAAAGACCTGTTCCCCCGTTTCCGCGCCATGCAGGGCTATAGCGTGCCGCGCAAGGCGGGCTGGGACACGCACGGTTTGCCGGTAGAAATCGAAGTAGAAAAGGAACTCGGCATCGAGGGCAAGCAGGGTATCGAAAATTACGGCATTGAAAAATTCGTCACCCGCTGCCAGGATTCGGTGTTCCGCTATTCCGACGCGTGGTCGAAACTGACCGAGCGCATCGCCTTCTGGATCGACCTGGACGACCCTTACGTCACTTATCACGGCACTTACGTCGAAAGCGTCTGGTGGAGCCTGAAACAAATCTGGGACGCGGGACTGATCTATCACGGCGCGAAGATCGTCCCCTGGTGCCCGCGCTGCGGCACCGCGCTTTCCAGCCACGAGGTCGGGCAGGGCTACAAGGAAGTGGAAGACCCGTCTGTTTATGTCGCTTTCCGCAGCAAGGCCGATCCGAAAATCCTGTTCCTTGCCTGGACGACCACGCCCTGGACGCTGATTTCGAATGCCGCCCTGTGCGTCGGCGCGGAGTTTGATTACGATTACGTCAAGGTGGGCGACGAGACGCTGGTCATGGCTTCGGCTCTGCGCGAATCGGCTCTCGGCAAGCTCGAACACGAAGTGGCGAAAACCGTCAAGGGTTCCGAACTGTTGGGGCTGGAATACGAGCAGCTTTTCCCCTACGCCAAGGTCGACAAGCCTGCCTTCCGCATCATCGCGGGCGATTTCGTGGGGCTGGACGCAGGCACCGGCATCGTCCACACCGCGCCCGGCTACGGCGAGGACGACTACCGCGTCGGCCGCGAAAACGATCTGCCGGTCATCAACATGGTCAACACCGACGGCACTTTCATGGACGAGGTCACGCCGTGGAAAGGCATGTTCGTTAAGGACGCGGACAAGCTCATCATCAAGGATTTGAAGGAACGCAACCTCCTGCTGAAGAGCGAACGTTACAAGCACGATTATCCTTTCTGCTGGCGCTGCGACAGCCCGCTTTTGTATTATCCGCGCCCGGCGTGGTATATTGAAACTTCGAAATACAAGGATCGGATGATCGAGAACAACCGCGCTGTCGAGTGGTTCCCCGATCACATCAAGGAAGGCCGCTTCGGCAATTTCCTCGCGACCAACGTGGACTGGGCGTTGTCGCGCGAACGTTACTGGGGGACGCCTTTGCCGATCTGGCGCTGCGAAAAGTGCGACAACCGAACCGCCGTCGGCAGCCGCGCGGAACTGCTGGCGAAAGGCGAAAACGTTCCCGCCGACATCGAACTGCACAAGCCCTATGTCGACGAGGTCAAGTTCAAGTGCGACCGGTGCGGCGGCGTCATGCACCGCGTGCCGGAGGTGATTGACTGCTGGTACGACGCCGGTTCCATGCCTTTCGCGCAGTGGGGCTATCCCTTTGTCGGCGGCAGCCACGAAAAATTCGCCGCCGCCTTCCCCAGCGATTTCATCGCCGAAGCTATCGACCAGACGCGCGGCTGGTTTTATACCCTGCTCGCCATCAGCACCCTGTTGAAGGAATGCGCGAAGATTAAAAAAGAAAAGGGCGAAGAACTGGGCGACTTGCAGCCGTGGCTGGATAAGCCGTATCCCTTGCCGTACAAGCGCTGTCTGGTGATGGGACACGTCTGCGACGAAAAAGGCTTCAAGATGTCGAAGTCGAAGAAGAACTATCTCGACCCGTGGCAGGTCATGAACCGCGACGGCGCCGATGCCATGCGCTGGTATTTCTACAGTTCCAACCATCCTTGGACTTCGGTCCGGTTTTTCGAGGAAGCGATCCGCGACGCGCAGAAGGATTTCCTCATCCGCCTGCGCAACGTTTACAGCTTTTTCGTCATCTATGCCAATATCGACGGTTTCAATCCCGCGGCAGGCAACGCGTCGCTTTCGGCAATTTCGCCGGAGGATTTCGCCAGATCGTCGAATTATGTCGAGGTGGAAAAGCGTTCGCTGCTGGATCGCTGGATGGTCTCCAAGCTTGAAAGTGCCACCGCTACCGTGACGAAAAGCCTGGAAAACATGGATATCCTCGCCGCCGCGCGTGCGCTGTACGATCTGGTGGACATGCTGTCTAACTGGTATGTCCGCCGCAGCCGCGATCGTTTCTGGGCGGGCGACATCACCGAGGACAAGTTGTCGGCGTACTGGACTCTGTACGAAAGCCTGACCCGCATCGCGCTCATGACTGCGCCGATGACGCCGTTCATGGCTGAAGACCTGTACCAGAATCTGTGCCGCGAGGTCTGGCCGCAGTCGACGCCGGAAAGCGTTCACCTCTGCCGCTGGCCGGAAGTGCGGGAAAGCGCCATCGTTCCGGAAGTCGAAACGCAGATGGACATGGTGCGTGAAATCGCGTCGCTGGGGCTCTCCGCCCGCGCCGCGCAGAAGATCAAGGTGCGCCAGCCGCTGGCGAAAGCTGTCGTGATTCTGAGCGACCATTCCCAGCAGGAAAATGTCGAACTGCTCGCCGACGTTATCAGGGAAGAGTTGAACATCAAGGAACTGGTCTTTGCCGAGGATGCGGCGACTTACGTGCAGTATTCCGTCAAGCCCGATTTCAAGATTCTCGGACCCAAGCTGGGCAAGAACGTCAAGGCCTGCGGCGCGGCTTTAGCCAAGGCCGACGCTTCCTCCATCGTCAACGCCTTGCGTAACGACGGCAGATATCTGCTGGATATTGGCGGGGAAACGCTGGAACTTACCGCGGAGGAAATCGAAGTCAGGATAAATGCCAAAGACGGTTTCGCCGCCGCCGACGGTCGCGGGGTGGTGGTGGCGCTGGACACCGCTATCACGGATGAACTGGAGCGGGAAGGGCTGGCGCGCGAAGTGGTCAACCGCATCCAGGGCATCCGCAAGGAATTGGATCTGCCCTATCAGGCGCGCATCGCCGTGCGGGTCGGCACCGGCGGGATGCTTGCGCGCGCGGCGGTGGAGCACGCTAAAACCATCTGCGCGGAAACTCTCTGCGACGATTATAAGGTGGAATTCGAGGAACTGGGCGAGACCCGCGAATCGGAGGTCGGAGGCGAAAGCCTGAAAATTTCCGTCAGGCAGATATAATGAACCTGGCAAGAAACGCAAACGCGGTCGGGAAACCGGCCGCGTTTTTTTAGTTCTTATTGGCGGTAAAACGGCGCAGACTAGACGCGATTCGGCTCCAGCCGGAATACCTCAATCGGTTCGCTCCGGCCTTTCAGCGCGAAAGAACCGCAGGAGGTGAAGGAACCGCATTCGAATTGTAGGTCGATTTGCGCGTGGGTCTGGCTGCTGACGAGAATCGCGCTGTCGATATCCTTGTTGAGCGCCTCCAGCCGGGCAGCCACATTCACCGCGTCTCCAATGACTGTATAACTCAACCGATCCGGCGTTCCCACGTTGCCCACGACTGCGGCTCCGCTGTGAATGCCGATGCGCGTGATAAACACCGGCAGGCTCCGGGCAAGCCGATCCTGGTTCATTTTATCCAGCGCCAGCTGAATCTTGACGGCGGCGCGACAGGCGTGCCAGGCGTGATGCTCGACAGGCGTCGGCGCGTTCCAGAGCGCCATCAGGCCGTCTCCGATATACTTGTCCACGATGCCTGCCTCTTCCCGGATAATGTCGTGCAGGATGGCGTGATATTCCGACAGCAGGGAAATCAACTCCTCCGGGGGGATGGTTTCTGAAATCGTGGTGAAACTTTTGATATCCGAGAAGAGAACCGTGACTTCCTGGCGCTCGCCGCCCAGGCAGGCTTCCTTTTCCCGGTTGATAAGGCTGCGCACCAGCGCCATGGGCAGGTATTTGCGGAAAGCCATGAGGCCTGTTTTCATGGCGGAAAAGTTGGCGGTCATGTCCTGGATTTCGCGGATGGAGGAGGAAACCGAAACTTCGCGGTCTAGCTCCAGATTGCGCACGTACTCCATTTCGTGCGCAAGGGTTTCGATCGGGCGGGAAAGCCGCCGCGCGGTCTGGAGCGCCACTATTATCGCTCCCAGCAAAAGCGCCAGACAGAACAGAACCATCGACCGGTGCATCGATTTGATGTGTCCGACGAAATCGTCTTCCGGCGCGATCACGACCGCGTACCAGTTGCGCGCCTTCAGCGGGTGAATCCGAGCCATGTGTCGCTCGTCGCCGAGGCTGAAGCAGAACCGGTCGGCGTTGGCTTTCAGATAAGCGGCGACGGCGGGTTTTACCCAGTCGTAAGGCAGGTCATCTACCTTGACCGGGCCGGAGAATTCTCCGACCAGCTTGATGATTTCCTCGGGGTTAGGCCACGCCACCAGTTCGGTTTTTTCATTGACTATGAAGGCAAAAGAGCGCGGCGAGGGCTTGGCTGCGACCAGAAAACCGGAAAGCGAATCCAGCGACACATCTACGCCGATGACGCCTCGCAGGGTGCCGTCGGTGAGGTGGACGGGGGCGCTGGCGGTAATTCCGGGGCGTCCGGTAGAAGCGAAGACGTAGAGTTCCGTCCAGGAAAATTCGTCGCTGGAGGTGGCTTGCTGGTACCAGGGGCGAGTCCGGGGGTCGTAGACGGCAGACGCTTTCTTGGCTTCTCCGGCGGGAATTCCCTGCTCGTTCAGAATGGCCTGGGTTTCAATCAGGCCCTCGCCGGTCAGTTCGATTTTTTTCAGCCGGAAAGTGCGGTTAGGTTGCGCCTGTAGCGAAAGGAACCGCCCCTGCGGATCGCCCAGATAAATTTGGGTGATCTGGGGGGTGCTGGCCAAGGTGGCGAGGAAAAGCGGAATCAGTTCCTGGTCGGTAAGCAGGGTGGTGACGCTGGTGAACTGCCTGACTGCGCGTTCGGCCGGAGCCATGAAATCGTTGGTGCGCTGCGTCACGGAGGAGGCGTTGGCCTCCAACAGTTGATCGGCCACCTCAAGGGTGGTGTCGGTTGCGGCGCGATAGGAAACCGTCAGCAACAACAATGCGGTGAGAAAAACCATGCCGGAAAGAAGCCCCGCCAGGCTGACACGAAAGCGGAAACGGAAACGAGGAGTAGAGGGTGTCTGCATGGCTATGATCTCCTACTTTTTCCCCGTCGGCTTGACCAGGAATTTGGTCATCAGCACGACGTTGCCTTTCTCCGAATAGACCACCTCGTCCATGATCCGCTGGATCAGAAAAATGCCGAAGCCGCCTGGGCGCTTGCCCTGATCGGCGCGGTTCTTGAGATGCTGCTCGGGATCAAGAGAAGGGTCGGGGACTTTTTCGGGATGGAAACCTTCGCCCTCGTCCTCGAATTTCAGCACGATCCGGTCGCCGAAAAAACAATAGGAGATGCGGAACTGCTTGTCCCGGTCGAGACGGTTGCCCCATTCGATGGCGTTGCGACCAAGTTCCTCCATCGCCATGCGCAAGTCTTCGCAGATTTCCTGCGGCAGACGGCTGGTGAAGAGGATATCGCTGAAGCGCTGCATCCGGGTGAGATATTCAAATTCCGACGGCGCGGTCAGCTCCACCCAGCCTTCGGTGGGGTGCAGCGCCTTCAGTTCGCCGGTGGTGGCTTTGCGGGAAAGCTGGCGCTTGATCGCGCGCCTGACCACGGCGCGGACGTCCTTCATGTCGCAGGGCTTGCTCAGGAAGTCGCTGGCTCCGTGGCGGAGGCAGCGGATGACGACTTCCTCCTCGTGGCTGCCGCTGATGATGACCACGGCGACCTGCGGCGCGGCGATGGAAAGCCATTCCAGAAATTCCTCACCGCTGACCTGCGGCATAACCAGGTCGAGCAGCACCGCTTTTATTTTAAATGATTTTTCCTCAAGGATTTCCCGCGCGCGCAGGGCGCTTTCCGCTTCCAGCACCTCATAGTTATCTTCCAGCAGAAAGGTACGCAACATTTGCCTGATGCTGGGTTCGTCGTCCACCACCAGCACGGTTGAGGGGGCGACGGGGCAGGTGGGATTTGAGGTCTGATCCGACATGGCATTTTCCTTGTATCTAATTATGATTATATGATAATTTGGCTGCGGCGCAATAGTTGAAAAAGTGAAGTGAGGCGCGAGGGATTTTTTTTAAAAAACAAAAACAACAACCGTGCGCACCCTTTCATTGTCTTTCGGGTATGGATAGATGAAAGGCATCAATATCGCTAACGGCCTTTTCCGGAAATACGGCTTGTGAATGAAGAAACCCTGACTGCCCTGGTGGATACCCACGAGAGCGGCATTTACCGGTATCTGGTCTATCTCGGCGCGGGGCACGCGGCGGCTGAGGATGTATTGCAGGACACGTTTCTGGCGGCGTACCAGAACCGTTCCCCGGAAAACGATCCGGCGAAAGTGGGGGCGTGGCTGCGCGGAATTGCGCGCAATATTTTCCGCAAGCATTGCCGAAAACGGAAAATGTCTCCCATCCTGTTCGACGACGCGGCGCTGGCGGCGGCGGAGAGTTACTGGCGGGAAACGGCGGAGACCGGGTTTGACCAGATCATGCTGGCGCTGGACAGTTGCCTGAAAAAACTGCCGGACAAACAACGCGAGCTGATTATCATGCGTTACGACAAAAGCATCTCCAGAAGATCGATGGCGGAATTGACGGGAATGACTCCCGACGGGATAAAGAGCGCCTTACGGCGCATTCGAGAGGGGTTGGCTGATTGCATCAGGCGCGAGCGGGAGGCGGAAAAATGAAATCAGAATGGCCTGACCGCTTCGTTAACATGTTATTGCAGGAAAAGCTGGGCGGAGACCGCCCCGGCGGTTGTAAGGAAAAAATCCTGCTCCGGGCGCGGGCGGCGCAGATGCGTCGGCGGATTGTGCGGATAGCGTCAGGGCTGGCGGTAGCGGCGGCGGTGGCGCTGGGTGTGTTTGTCTGGAGATTCGCGCCGGAGAAAATTTCTGGCGGTCGGCCAGACAGCGAAAAGGTTGCGGCGGCATATCCCCCGGCGCGGATCAAGGGACAGTGCAGCGTTGAGGGCGAACTGGACAGAGGCGCGCGGATTGTTGCCGACAAGGGAGAGGCGACTCTCTCCTTGGGCGGATACGCGGAGGTGGATTTCGCGCCGGAAAGCGTGTGCCTGATCGAAGGCGCGAAAAATAACGAACAGGTATATCTGGAAAGAGGCGGCGTGCATTGCCGCGTGATTCCGGCTGCGGCGGGGATGAACCGGTCGTTCTCGGTGCGGACGGAATGCGGCACGGCTCAGGCGTTAGGGACGGAGTTTTCGGTTTTGTTGGATGAGACGGAGGATGCGAACATGAAAAAAATGTTGGTTAAGGTAGTCGCGGGCGTGGTGCTGGTAACAGGTATCTATGGCGAGTCGAAAAGCCTTCTGGCTGGCGAACAGGATGCGGTCAAGAAGACGGTTGCTGTTACCGAAGCCAAAAAAGAACCGGAGAAAAGCCGAGAGCAACTGGTTCGTGAAGCATATCAGTTACAGATCAGGATGCTCCGGCTCCGGCTGGAGGATATAGAAGAAGACATTATGGAAAACGAGGAGCTGGTCAAGAAGTCAGACAACGCGTCGACTGTGTATATCGCTTACCGCGAGGCGCTGGAAGCCGACCCGGAGTATATCGAACTGAACAAGCAGATCGAAGAAATCAATAACGATAGGCAGAAGCAGATGGATGCGATGAGAAAGGCTACTCCCGAGGAACGCAAGGAACTGATGGCTGCGATGCACGGTGAGGGGATGCGGGAAGCCGGGAAAAAGCAGGCGGAACTGAACAATGCTTTGCGCAAGCTCCCGCTGGAAAAACCCGAGTTGAAAAAGCTAAAAGACGCGGCTGAAGAGGCAGTGCTGGCAGTGAATGCGCTTTACGAAAAACTGCTGGATGCGGACAAACAATACCGGCAATTAGAAAAAGATATGGAGTCTTTGCAGGAAGAGTCTATCTTGGGTGGTCGCGCGTTTGGCAAGCGGGGCAACCGCATGAACAACATGCCTCCCATTCAATTCGGCAATGGCGGAAATCATCGCAAGATGATATTCATGGACGGTAATGGCGCGCAGGGCGGCGTGGTTATTCAGGAAGGCAAGGACGGTGCTGAAGCAAAGGTAGACGTGCAGACCTTTTAGCAAAAACCGCAACGGGTTTTCACGGGAGGGTGCAAGCCCTCCCGTTTTTCGTTTCCAGACGGTAAATAAAACATAAGCTTCTTGCCGCAAGCTTATGTTTTCCTAACTCTGGGGGATATAGTTGGGGCAAAGGCGATTTGCCGGTTTTGGTAAATAAGGGGAATCTTTCATGGAGAGATTGAAAATCAGGGTAACACAACGCAGGTTCGGAGCGGCGGTAGTGTCGTTGAGGGGAAAACTCGACAACCGCAGCGCGGAAGCACTTAACCGCACTTTCCGTCATCTGCTTGCGCAGGGAACCAGGGACGTCGAAGTGGATTGTTCGGAAATCGAATACCTGTCTTCCAGCTGCATCGGCATCATCATCACCGCATGTATGCGCGCGCATAACAAGCACGGCGTCGTGAGCCTCCGCAATTTATCTTCCGGCATGTCCTCGATTCTGCAGATGGTCGGGTTTACCCGTCCGAAAAAAGATTCCATGCAGCTTGCGACCACGCCTTCCCGCCTGGACAGTTATGTCCTGACTCACTCCGATAACTGAGCAACCGTAGAAAAAACATAGTCAAAATCCCGCCTCCGCATTTCCCCCGGAAGGAATCGTCCGGGCCTGCCGTTTCCGGCGGGATCGAGCAGTGTGATCTAGACAACTTGTTTCATCAGTTACCAGCCTCTAGCCGCAATGAGGTTAAGTTAAGGAAAAAACTTGTATCGTCATTCCCGCCTGCGCGGGAATGACGATTCGTTTATTTAATTGTTAAACCGAATGATTTTTCCTTAATTGACCGTGTTGCCTCTAGCCGGTTTTCTTGGCCACCCAAACCGCCGGAGCAGGATTGTCGTAAGGACGAAGTCTGCCAGGCAGGGCAAGAGGCTCCCATCCTTCGGCCAGCAGGCGTCGTATCGCGCAGGTTTTGCTTGCTCCCAGGCAGTACCGGTATCTGGTGATAGCTGCCAGCGCCGAAATCCTATTCAAGCTTTCCTTGTAATACGGACATATGGCATGATAGCTGCAGGCGTTCATGTCATGCTCTCCCCAAGGTGATATTCCCATGTCGGTTTATGTACAGCCTTAATAGCATTTGCAAAAAGTATTCCAATTAAGCCGGAAATCGGTAAAAATAAGTGTTATGGAAACCGGCCGGGATAATGAGGTTTAAAATTGCGCATTCTCTATCTGACTGACATTGATCTTGGCGTTTCAAATGGGCCGGTTGCCCATGTAACCGGTTTTACCGTCGCCGCCGCTGGTCTGGGTCATGATGTAAAAATCCATTGTCCGCCGCCTTCCGGTCCGGTGTCTCCGGAACTGGGTGTGGTCTCGGTTCCGCTGCCCAGATTGCCCCTGGTCATGCGTCCGCTCTTTGCCCTGACCAGTGCTGGTTTTATTGCGAAACAATGGAGCAAGCCGCCGGATTTGATCTATTGCCGGGTCAGTCATTGGACCCATGCCGCCGTTGTTCTGAAGCGCCGCTGGAATTGTCCGCTGTACTGCGAGGTAAACGGCATTACGGAAGACCATCTGCGCGGCGCAGGCAGAAACTTCCTAGCAAAAAAAATCATTCTGGATCACGAGTTGGATTGCCTGAACGTTGCCGATCGCATTATTGCCGTGACCGAAGGCATCCGGCGTCATGTGCTTCAACGGGACGATACTATTCCTGAACACAATGTAATCACGGTCGCCAACGCGGTTAATCCCCAGGCATTTTTTCCCGGCAACCGCGCTGAAGCACGCCAGCGATTAGGTCTGCCTTCTGACGCGGGCATTATCGGTTACTGCGGCACTCTCGACTGGTGGCAGGGGGTGGAAATTCTGGTGGATGCCTTTATCCAGGTGGCGCAGACTCGTCCTGACGCATATCTGCTATTGGCCGGGCGGGGAGATGACGGTGCGTTTCTGCGGCGGCTGCAAGAGGCGGGACTGCAACAGAGGGTTTGCCGGATCGGGGCGTTTCCCTGGTCGCAGGCGCCTGGCCTGATTGCCGCGTGCGATATCTGCGTCGCTCCCAAGCGGCCTCTGCAGAGCGGTTATTCGCCGATCAAACTCTATGAGTATCTTGCCTGTGCGCGCCCGGTAGTGGCCAGCCGCATCGCGGGATTTGAATTTGTTGAAGTGGAGGAAGCGGGACTGCTGGTGCAGCCGGAGAATCCCTCCGCTTTAGCCGGGGCATTGACGCTGTTGCTGGATCACCCCGAAACGCGCCTGGCAATGGGGCGCCGGGGGAGGGAATTGATTCTGGCAAACCATACCTGGGAGCAGGCAGTTAAAAAGATTCTGTCCGCTTGATGCAACATTGACAGTATCTGGTCTGCGGGTTATATTCACCTGCCGTTGACGGACAGGGGTGCCATGGAAGACAAAACCCGCAAGTTCTTTCTATACTGCATGTCAGGCACGTTGGCGTGTGTCTTGATAGTGATTGTACTGGTCAACTTCCGCCTTGTTCCGCTCATGCCCGTGAACAGCATTTTTTTCTACCTGTTGCGTCATCATGACCATTATGTCATGCTTTGCTTTTTTCCGATATTGTCGCTGGCCTGGTATTTCAGAAAAAATCCGCTGACGTTGCGTGCGGTCGGATTCTGCAATGACAGGCCACGGCTGATAGCTTTGCTGCTGTTTGTCGGGCTTGTCCTGAGCACGCTGCTGGTGTACAAAAACCATCCTCTTAGCATGGACGAGTATGCGCCGCAATTTCAGGCCAAGGTGTTTGCCGAAGGCAGGGCGACCACCTACGTGCCGACGGAACTGTTCAAGAATCTGATCCCTTTCAGCGGCAGGATGTTTCTGATCGCCAACCCGGAAAAAGGCCAGGTCATTGCCGATTACTGGCCGGGCTACGCGTTAATGCTGACGCCGTTCATCATGCTGGGCGTGCCGTGGCTGCTCAATCCCTTGCTGTGCGCGGGCAGCGTCCTGTTGTTGTGGCACCTCGCCCGCAGGTTGTTTCCCGCTACCGACGCGCCGGGGTGGGTGGTGTTGTTTGCCGTGGCGTCGGCCAATTTTACCGCTAACGGCATGTCGTTCTATGCGATGCCTGCCCACGTTTTTTTCAATTTGCTTTATGTCGCCTTGTTGCTCAGGCAGACCACCGGGCGGCTTTTGCTGGCGGGGCTGGTCGGTAGTTATGCCATGATCCTGCATAATCCCCTGCCGCACCTGGCGTTTGGCGCACCCTGGGTGTTGTGGCTGCTTACCCGGGAAGGGGGAGTAAAGAAATTCGCCGTGATTATCGCCGGTTACCTGCCGCTGGTTGTGTTCGGCTGCATCGGCTGGTTTTTGCTGCGCATCGACACCCTGCATCTGCCGTCTGAGGCAGCGGTCACGGCTCAAACTGCGGCGACGGGCTATACCTTTTCCTCGGTGTTTAAAAAGTTATCCGACGCCACCTTTACCCTGCCCAGTCTGCATACTTTTTCACTGCGGATGCTGGCGGCGGCGAAGATGTGGGTCTGGTGCGTGCCGGGGCTATTGCTGTGCGCGTGGTACGGCTACCGGAAACATAGCACCGTATTTCCGCACAATCTGTTTCTTGCTTCCGCAGCCATGACTTTTCTTGCCTACATGTTTATCACGTTTTCGCAGGGGCATGGTTGGGGCTACCGTTACTTCTTTACCTCCTGGGGGGTGGTTCCGCTGCTGGCTGCGGCGGCGATGGTCGGCGAGGGTGTAGAGGAATCGTTTCGGAGATTCATGGCAAACTCGGCTGTGCTGTCGCTGGTAGTTCTTACCGTTCTGCATTTTGCCCAGATCAATAATTTCATAGATCACCATCTCAGCCAGCGTCCAGAATCTGTCGCGAACACGGAGCAGCGCCAACTTATTTTGATTGATATCGGAACCGGTTTTTATACTCCCGATCTGGTGCAGAACGATCCGTTCCTGCGGGGCAAGGTAATCTATCTGGCGGCTCCGGGAAAAGTTTATCAGGCGAAATTGATGGAGAAGTATTTCCCCGCCGCGGTCAAAACGAAAGAAGATGAATTCGGCAGTGTGTGGCTGCTGCCGCCCGGCGATTATCCATTGCTGGATTATCCGGCGGAAAAATGCGGTATCGGAGGCGAATGAGTGTCTGATAAAAAATACGAAGTTGACGTGACGATCCTGATGCCTTGTCTCAACGAAGCGTCGTCGCTGGGGCTTTGTCTGGAGACGGCGCGCGAGGCGTTGCACAGGCTGGCTGAAAAAAATCTGACCGGCGAAATACTTATCTCCGACAACGGCAGCACCGACGGCAGCCAGGAAATCGCGCGCGACGGTGGGGCGCGGGTGACGCAGTGTCCCGCGCGCGGTTATGGCAATGCTCTCATGCACGGCTGCCGGGAAGCCAGGGGTAAGTTCATCGTCATGGGCGACGCCGACGCGTCGTACGATTTCCGCGAAGCGGTGCCGATGATCGACCGGTTGCGGGAAGGTTACGAGCTTTGCATGGGCAACCGCTTTGCCGGCGGAATCGAACCTGGCGCGATGCCCTGGAAAAACCGGTATATCGGCAATCCCGTGCTGTCGGGCATTCTTAATCTTTTTTACCGTTCCGGCCTGGGCGACGCGCATTGCGGGTTGCGGGCGTTCACGCGCGCGTTTTTCGACCGGATGCACCTGACCTCGACCGGAATGGAATTCGCCAGCGAAATGGTGGTCAAGGCCGCTCTACGTAACACCCGCCGCACCGAGGTTCCCATTACCCTGCACAAGGATAAGCGCAATCGCCCGCCGCATCTGCAACCGTGGCGCGACGGCTGGCGTCACTTGCGTTTCCTGCTGCTGCTCAGCCCGCTTTGGCTGTACATCATTCCCGGTGTGCTTATGGTCGTCTTCAGTCTGGCGATTTTCACCGCCCTGCTGCTGACTCCTCCGGGCGAGGTTTTCCGGATCGGCCCCATCTGGTTCGGCGACCACTGGGTGATACTGGCGGGCGGGATTTTGGGCGCTGGCTACAGCGCACTGATTTTGGGGGCGTTCACTTTTTTCTATTCTCTTTGGCGGCATTACCGGGTGATGACCAGGTTCCGCCTGCGTGTCGCGCAATCCCTGACGGTTGAAAACGCCCTGGCGCTGGGTTTTCTGTTCTGCCTCATCGGCGTGTTGTTTCTCGTCAACGTGGTTGTCACCTGGACCGAAGTCGACTATCACAATCTGGCCAAAATTCGCGAAATGACGGTAGCCACCGCATTTTTCGCCATGGGTTTGAAGACCGCTTTCTGGGGCTTCCTGTTTTCGTTTGTCTGCGATCAGGCGGAACTTCCCGGAGTCGAGGAATCTCCGGAGGGTGTATGAACTGGAATCCGACATGGGCGTAACAGTCGTCATTGCCGCCAAGGGCGCGGAAAAATATCTGCCTGATTGTCTGGTCGGCATCGACAAGCAGACTGTCAGACCCGAAGCCGTCATCATAGCCGACGATGGGCTTGCTCCCGACGTTCTGGAGAAGATCGGGCAGATTCAGGTCTCCTATGAATTGACCATAGTAAGTAACGCCGGGGCAGGGCCGTCCGACGCCAGAAACCTGGGCGTGGAAAAAGCCGCCACCGAATACGTCGCCTTTATCGACGCTGACTGCCTGCCGGAAACCGATTGGCTGGAGAAACTGCTGGCTGTCATGCAGGCTCGGCCTGATGCGGCGGCCTGCGGCGGGATGCAGAAACTGCCGGACGACGCCACGCCGTTCGAGCGCCGGGTTGCCGGATTCATGCAGCGGGTCGGTTTTCTGACCGATTATATCAAAGGTCGGCAGGAGGTCGAAGCGATCGAAACTGATCATAACGCTTCCTGTAATGTGATATATCGGCGCGAAACGTTAGTACAGGTCGGCGGGTTCAGGAAGGGACTGTGGCCGGGCGAGGATGTCGAGCTTGACTATCGCTTGAAACAGGCTGGCAACAAGCTGCTCTATACCGACCGTTCGGTCGTGCGCCATCACCGCCCCGAATCGTTCAAATCTTTTTTGAAAATGATGTGGCGCTACGGCAAGGTGCAGGGGCAACTGGTGCGCGAATACGGCGTCTTTCGCCTGATTCAGAAATTGCCGTTTCTGCTGACCGGTCTGGCGTTGGTGGTGGTGGCTCTGCTTGCATTATTATTTGCCGTTCAGGTCTGCGCGGTCATCTTTTCGGTTGCGCTCGTAGTGCTGGGCGTGATACTTATGGTCAGCGGCGGCGCGAGGCTGCTGGTAGCCGGAGGAGCGGCCTGGTATCTCGCTTTCTGGCCGGGTCTGCTCAAGGGGCTGGAGAAATAAGGAAACAGTCGATGAATCCGAAAATACTTTTTATCAACCCCCCGTTTTACCGTTTCATGGGCGAAATGTACGACGCCTTTCCCCCCGGTTGCTGCTACGCCGCGGCCACGCTGGAGGAGGCAGGCTTTACCTCGGTCATATATAACGCCGAGTACGACGGCACCAGGCGTACGCTGGTAGGCAATACCAATCACATGAACACCAAGGCGCTGATCGAGCAGCACGAGGAATACCAGCGCCGCCTGCACGACGACAACGATCCCATCTGGCAGGAAATCAAGGGGCGACTGCGGAAATATAACCCCGATATTCTGATTATCAGCATCTTCACCCCCACCGCCACCGCCGGGACGAGAATCGCGCACATGGCCAAAGAGATGAACCCGCGCGTTATCACGATTTTCGAGGGAGCGTTCAACATCGGCCTGCGCAGCGCCTGCAATCCGGAGGAACTCGGCGACTTCGCCGTGATGGACGCGGCGCTCCGCCGGGAGCCGGATTATTCCGCCGTCGAGGTGGTGCAGCGCATCGCTTCCGGTAGCCGCGATCTGAGCGGCATTCAGGGCGTTAGCTGGAAAAATGAAAACGGCGAAATTATCCATAACGAAGACCGGCCGTTTATCGAGGATATCAACATCTTGCCTATGCCTGCTCGGCATCTGCTTGAAGACGCGGATAAGCTTACCCCGCATTCGTTTCAGTCTATTTTCGGCTCACGCGGCTGCCCCTACAAGTGCATCTTCTGCGGCTGCCATACCAGCATGGGCTATAAGGCGCGCCTGCGTTCGGCGGAAAAACTGGTCGAGGAAATCGAACTGGTGCATCGCAACTACGGCGTCAATTATTTCTTCTTCTGCGACGATATTTTCATTATCGACAAGGAGCGCGCCCGGCGTTTTTGCGAGTTGCTGATTGAAAAGAAGCTGAATATCTACTTCTCCATCCAGACCCGCGCCGAAATCTGCGACGAGGAACTGTTCCGGCTGATAAAGAAAGCGGGCGGCCAGCATGTCGCCGTGGGCGTGGAGGTCGGCAGTCCCGAAGTCCGCAAGCTGCTCAACAAAGGCAACACGGTCGAGGATGTGCGTAAATGCGCCCAGGCAGTGCATAAGGCTGGCCTCTACCTGAACGCCTTCATCATGCTGGGTCTGCCGTGGGAAGGGGAGGAGGATATCAGAAAGACTGTCGAGCTTACCCGGGAGATAGACCCCTATATCGTGTTTCCGTACATCACTACGCCCGCGCAGGGAACCGAACTGGCAACCATCATGCAGCAGAAGAATCCGGCAGGCTACAGCGAATTCCGCGACAAGTTCTACTCCAACCTCAAAACGGATTTTTCCGAGCTTATGCCGCCGGATAAACGCGAGGAGGTGCTGGAGTGGGCGCTAGGGGAATGCAACCGGCTCAACCGCCGCAGTATGCTGAAGGACTTCTTTGTCAGACCCCGTTTCTACTGGGCGCTGGCGCACGACTTCGGCCTGTTCAAAAATCCGGGGTTTGTGTTGTCATACCTGAAAGAACTGCTGTTTGTGCATAAGAAATAAGATGCGGGGCTGATGATAAAGCTTACGAACGCAGTCGGCTGCATTCGGCAGGAGTTTGAGCAATATTTGGCGAGAGTCAGGCCACTGCCGAGATAGGCAGATTCTCGCGCTGGCGGCGCACCAGATCCTTCAGCCGCAGCAACGCCAGTTCCACCCGTGCGATCGACGCGCAGTCAGGACAATAACCGTGCGACGCCAGTTCCCCCTCCGGAACCGACTTGTCCACCCAGTCCCCGTCCTGCTTGACTCTGTGACAGACGCAGCATACCAGTACCATAATCTTTCCCCCGTGAAAAAGTATTCTATATATTTCAACGACAATCGGAAGAAAAATCTTCAGTTTTTTTTTACGAAAGTGTTTTTGGCTGGCATACTTACTGCTAAAGGTTATAACAGTATTGGCGGGTGATAAGCGGTAAATCAGCGTCGCTAGGCCATGAGACGGATTAAGTTGTATCATGTTTAGCGAAAATTCATCCTGCTGATATCATTAAAGTGGATTGTTTTGGCGAGAGTTGGCGAGTATCATATTTCCTTTCTGGATAGGAGTTTACCATGGCGGCTGGCGTAACTGAACTTACTGACAAGGAATTTGCGGCTTTCGTGGCCAAGGGTCTGGTACTGATTGATTTCTGGGCGCCGTGGTGCGGGCCGTGCCGGATGCAAGGGCCGATTCTGGAAGAGGTTGCAAAGGCGGTCGGCGACAAGGCCAAGATCGCCAAGGTCAACGTGGACGATAATAACGAAGCTGCCGCACGGTACGGGGTGCAAAGCATTCCCAACCTGATACTGTTGAAAGACGGCGAACTGGTGCAGAATTTTGTCGGAGTACAGCAGAAATCTGTTCTGATCGGCGCGATTGAAGCTAATGCGTGAGTGTCGTTTCGGCGTCGCATTTGCGACAGTAATGAGCGAAAAGGGCGTCGATGGGGCGAGTGCGGTTTATTCCCGGCAGTAAACATTCGTTTACAGTGCGGCGTTCCGTCGGCAAAAAAGAACCGGCGCAGTATGTCACCGCGCGCATGTCGATGCCTCTCAAATGGTCGCAGGCCTTGCTGGCGACAGGTAGAATCCGCGTAAATGGCGAAGCCTGTGCGCCGGGAAACCTGGTCGATGCCAGTAGCGGGACAGTATTTGAGATAGAAATTCCCCCGACCTGGCCTGAGTACATGCGGCCGGTGGAAATGCCGCTGGATATATTATATGAAGACAGACACCTCCTCGTCCTGAACAAGCCGGCGGGGATTGTAGTGCATCCCGCCCGGGGGCACCTCGACAACAACACGCTGCAGAACGGGGTGCTGTTTCGTTACCAGGAAGATTTGAAAAATCCGCTGGCTACTATCGGCCCGCCGCACCGGCTGGATCTTGATACCAGCGGGGCGATAATTTATTCCCGTACAAGGGAAGCCTATGGCGGGCTTGTGCGGCAGTTTACGGAAAAATCCGTGCGTAAGGTCTACCTCGCGCTTACTGACGGTCGCGCAGATTTTGCCGAAAAGACTGTCGATCTGCCGCTGGGCAAAGACCCGGCAGACAACAGCCGCAGCGCCGTGGTGGAAGTCGCAAACGGCGGCAAGGAAGCCAGGACGCATTTTTCCGTCGAGCAGGCCGGGGAAGACTGGAGCCTGATTCGAGCCCAGCCAGAAACCGGTCGTCCCCACCAGATCAGGGTTCACCTCGCCGCTCTCGGTTTGCCGATTCAGGGCGACAAGGACTACAACCCGCTTGACCAAAACGGCCAAACTGCAAACCGCCCGTCCAGACAGATGCTGCACGCGCGGGAGCTATGTTTTTTCCACCCCTGCACCGGTGAAAGACTCTGCCTGCACGCGCCGCTGCCGGAGGATATGCGCGCGGCTATTGCGAAATACACGGGTAGCAACGAGCTGCCCGCTTAACCTGTTTTCTTTGCTCCTATCTCCTTGGTTTGTTAGTTTGCAAGATTTGCGAGAAAAACTGTTATCCCTCATCCCGACCCTCTCCCCTTATAAGTGGAGAGGGGGATTTTAACGCGCTCACCCTGTTTATTCCCCGGAATCGCGAAACCGCGCTTGCGTTTATTGACATGGCGGTTAAACTGTTGCGAATAGGTTATGCCGGGGAATCAAGGGTGAACAGTGACAAGCGCATTTATCTCAAAGCCATTCTGCTTGCGTCCTGCTTTCTGCTTGGCGTTATCGCCCTGTGCTGTCTGACCCAGAGCGAAGCCTTTGCCCGAGCCGGCGGGGGAGGGGGGTATTCTTCCGGCGGAGGATATTCCGGCGGAGGGTCTTCGCACGACGGCGGTGACTTATACATTATCTACCTGCTGATCCGCTTGATTTTCCGCTATCCCTACATCGGTATTCCCGCCACGGTCGTCGCCGGATATGTCTATTATCTCACCCATATCAAGGCGCGTGATTCCTACCGTGGCCACGTAATCGAGCGCGCACGCGGGGCGCTGGATGCCAACCGCGTGGAGGAAGCCAGCTACGCCATCCGCGAGAAAGACACTAACTTCGACGAAGCGGCGTTTCTGAAACGCATCCGCACCGCCTTCACTAAAGTACAGCAGGCGTGGTGCAAGCAGGACGCCGACAAGGTGCGCGCCTTTATCTCCGACAGCATCCACGAGCGCTTTCTTCTGCAGTTTGCCGAACAGAAAGACCTCGGCTATCGCGACCAGATGGAGGAAATCAATATCCAGAACGCCATGCTGGTGCAGGCGCTGCCGGGAAAAATCTTCGACGTGGCCAACGTCCGGGTCGTTGCCTCGGCTCTCGATTATCGCGTGTCGCTGCAGGACGGCAAGCCGCTTAACGGAAAAGGCAAGGCGCGAGAATTCGTGGAATACTGGTCTTTCATCCGCCGCAGCGGTGCACAGACCACTCCCGGCAAGCCCGGCCTGATCGAGGGGCATTGCCCCAACTGCGGCGCGGTGATTGAAAAGGAACAGGGCAGCAAGTGCCGTTACTGCGGCGCGATTCTGCGCGGCGGCGACTACGACTGGGTTTTGAGCGAAATCACGCAGGCGTGCGAATGGGTCTTCGTGATTCCCAAACAGATTCCCGGCGTGGAGGAAATGTCAGACTTAGACCCCGGTTTCACCGCCCAGCATCTGGAAGACCGCGCCTCGGTCATGTTCTGGCGTCGCGCCATGGCTGACCGCCAGGGCAGCCTGGAACCGCTGCGAAAAATCGCCGCACCGGGATTTTGCGAAAATTACGCCGAAACTCTGCGGCTGCGCACCAGGGACGGCTATTACGGCGAGTGCATCGTCGGTTCGGTCGACACTATTGGCGTGCTCCCCGCGGCGTGCAGCCGCACCTGCGCGGAATTCGACCGCGCGTTGGTGGAGGTACGGTGGAACGGCACCCGCTTCGCCTACGGCGAGGACGGCAAGCCCCGCCGCACCCGGCAGAAGGCTGTCTCCCGCTCGCTGTTCGTGCTGGGGCGCAAGGCCGGGGTGAAAAGCGACATTACCCAATCCGTATCCTCCGCCCATTGCCCCAAGTGCGGCGCGCCTGAATCCGGCGGAGATACTCATACTTGTCAATATTGCGGCGCGGTGCTGAACGACGGCGGCAACGACTGGGTGCTGCTGTTGGCGCCAGCCTGGGCCGACCCTGCCGCGCAGGATTTGCTGAAAGAAGTGCGCATTATGACCCAGAGCGTGGTTGTGCAGGACGCGGTGGCTGAACAGCACGGGGAAGTAACGGTAGGCGGCGCGGGGCTGTTGGCGTGGATGATTAAACTGATCCTTGCCGATGGGGTGATCGACGACCGTGAACGGGCATTACTGGAGCAGACCGCAAAGGCGCGAAAAATTCCTCTCCAGATGCTGGAAACCATGTTGGAGGCGGCGCGGGAAAACAAGCTGGAAATTCCCCAGCCACGCGATAAATCCGAGGCCAAGCAGTGGCTTACAGCTATGGTGGATGTGTCTCTCAGCGACGGCGCGATCAGCCAGGAAGAGAAAAAGCTGATGGCTGATGTGGGCAAGAAACTCGGCTTCAGCGACTACGACATCAATCTGTTAATCAAAAAACGCAATCTGGAAGTTTATAACAATGCCAAAATCGAACTAAAGCAAGCCAAAATCCGCGCGCGAAGCAAACGTTTTGAACAGGATGAGTTGAAAGCCAGAAAGAAACGTTTCGATTCGTAAAGTTTCATGCGCACTTTTGCATTTACTACAACCTTTCATTACACTTCCTTATTCTATATAAATCAAACATAAACCAGTGCAAATCTTGTTAATCATTATGCTGCAGGGTATTGCGATATATCGCTGCTTTCTTGGTTTATCTGGCATATCGCTTGCTATATCTAATTCGCTTAATTGATGTAAGGCCAATAAAGGCAAAAAGATAGGTCACAACGCCTGGTGAAAGAGACAGGCGTTTGGGAGGGTTAGCCATGACTGCTCGCAAGATATCGAAAATAATTCTCAGTATTGCCGGAATCTGCCTGCTGGCAGCTTTATGGGATTCGCAGGTGGGTGTTTACAGTCATTCCGGCTGGTATCTGATCGCGGTGCTGCTGGCGGTGGGTGGCGCTCTGCCGCGCGAGACTGCGGTGGTAATGGCGCTCTCCGGTACGCTTCTGTTCATGTATTTTCTGTTTTACAATCCTGTTACTGCGCTGGGAGTAACGTTTCATCATGTCATATTCCTGCTGTTGTCCTCGGTGTTACTGTACGTTCTGGCCACTCCGGAAGAGGCGCATATCATGAAATGCCCCCATTGTTTCTGGCAGGGTCCGTCCACCAGCGTCCATTTCAGCCGCTGCCCCCGCTGCGGCCAGTCCCACCTCCGCGACGCTGACCGCATGACTCTGGTGCGATAATCGCGATTTGACATCTTCCGGCAAATGGAGTATTGATATGCCGGGAGGTGCGCCTTTGCCGGAAGAGGAAAAACTTTTACAAGCCTGCCTGGGCGGCGACGAGCAAGCATGGAACCGCCTGGTCGAGCGCCTGGCGCCGGTGGTGTGGCGGCTGGCCTGGCGACTGGTGGGGCAGACCTATGGTCGCGCCGAGGCTGAGGACGCCTTGCAGGACGTCTTTGTCAAGCTGCTGAAAGACGACTGCCGCCTGCTGCGCGAATACAAACCCGAACTTTCATCCCTGGAATATTATATTACCGTCATAGCCCGTTCCGCATTTCTGAGCCGCTTGCGCGGCCTCAAGGCGAAGGCGTTTTCCCGCCTGCCGGAAGAAATCGAAGATCGCGAATCGCGGATAGAGAGCAACCTGGTTCTCGATGCCGCGTTGGGAATACTGGTCGGACGCGAACGGGAGATTATCGAGTTGCTTTTCGGACAGGGGCTGTCTCCCCGGGAGGTAGCGGAAAAACTCGTCATCACTGAGGCCACCGTGCGCAGCGCCAAACGCAACGCCTTGGAAAAACTCAGAGAATTTTTCAAATAATTTTTTTGTCGCTGCACGAATCGACGGGCAGGCGCGTATCTCGTAGTGAAAGCAAAGGATTTTCGCGATGAAACATTTTTTCGGAACTGACAGGGAATTGGAGAACGGTTTGGCCAGACTTTTCACCTCAGCCGATTACGGCCAGACGCCAGAGCTTTCCGGCGATAGCCTGTCGGGACTGCGGTCGCTGTTTTCCGCACGGCGGACAGGGGAAAAGCCCGAGTTGCTGACGCTGCCGGGCGGCAACGTTTATCGCCTGAACAGCTCCCGGCGATTCGGGTCGATGGCGGCGTTCACGCTGGTGGAACTGCTGGTGGTGGTGGCGATAATTTCTATTCTCGCCTCGCTGCTGCTGCCGGTGCTGGGCAAGGCGCGGGAAGCGGCGCGCGACATCGTCTGCCGCAATTCGCTCAAGCAATTACTTATCCCCACTCAGGCCTACGCTGACGACAACCGCGGGGCGCTGATTATTGCTTTGAACTTGGCGACTGGTTACAAGCAAAGCCCGTGGGAGATGTTTACCTATCACAACTATTTGCCAGACACTTCCCTGTACGATTGCCCGTCAGACAACACCCGCAAACCCAGCACCACGACCTGGCCGGGAATAAACGGGGATTACTATAACTATTCCTGGCACAAGGGCGTGAATCAGGGCTATATCTGGTGGTTTTATAATTACCTGAACAATTCCGGCTGGCAGTCCAGTACCAAGATGCAACGCCTGAGCCGTCTGCAAAAGGCGTCTTTCGACATTCTCGCCGTAGACGGCAACACGCATGTCCATTCCACCCCGTTTTATTACTGCGTCGGCGGAAGTATCAATGGATCGACCCAAATACAGACCAATGTGGACTTTGACCGCCACAATGGCAAAGCTAATTTCCTCTTTGTCGACGGCCATATCGGCGCGATCAAAGATTACGAAACATTTGATGCGGATTATCAATGGAAAGGCGATTACCGATAACGCAGGAAATATTGCCAAATTTGCTTTTATAGGGAGAAAGACCATGCAGGCGACAATCACCAAGACAAAAGCGGCTACCGTTTGTTCCGTTATCACGGCATGTTTTCTGGCAAGTTTGCTTGGCGGTTGCGAGGGGAAAGATAGGGAGGAACCTGTGCGAAAAAATATCCCGCAAGCCGAGGATACGTCCGCCCGCTGGGACAAGGAAAAGCCCTTCATGATGGGCGTCTACTGGTATGATTATGCCCAAACCAAACCTGCAGAAGAAGCAGGGATGACTTACTTCGATTTTTTTGAAAAGCATCTTAACATTCTAAAGGAAAATGGAGCCAATTCCCTGCATTATGCGGTTTCATTCAGCAGGAACGACTTCGACGCGGTACTGGCGCTGTGCGACAAGTATGATTTCTATCTGCTGCCGCAACTTGATTTTGCCTATTTTAACGGCAACGAATCAGACAAGACATTGCGGGAGAAGGCGGCGAAGGCTGGCGAATTCATCCGCAAATACGACGGCCACAAGCGAATCCTGGCCTGGAGCGTGCGCGAGGAAGTGCCGCACGAAAAAATCAACCTGCTTTGCCGGTATTATTTCATGATAAAGGAGCATGTGCCTGAAGCAGATTTCTTTACGCTTCACAGCAATCTCGGCGCGGCAGCCGATCAGGCCGTACCCGACCCCGTCATCGACGGCACCGACCGCTACGGTTTCTGGTGGGAATTCTCCGGCGAAGGCTACATGGCCAGTCCCACCTCCTCGCTTGACTGGGTGCGAAAGGAAAGTTCGCAATATTACGCGCAGGCGGCGAAACGCGGGGCAGACTTCTGGCTCGTCGTTACCCAAGGAGGATTTATCGGCGGCAGCAAGAACGCGGGCAAGTGGTGCGACCCGACCCGCAGCAAGGAAATCACCTGGCCGAAAACCGAAGACGCCCAGAAAAAGCTTTGCGAAAGAATCCGCCGCTTCGCGAAGGAAGGACGCATGGGGTGGAAAGAAGTGAAGACCGCCGACGGGACGAAATACAATTACTGGAAATATTATCGCCTGCCGCGGAACTGCATGAAGGCGCTGGCGTGGACGGGAGTGCTGGAAGGCGCGCGGCTGTTCATGTGCTGGAGTTATTCCCCGCCGACAAAGGAAAAAACCGCCACCATGTTTTCCGATTGCCCGGAGAACAACATGACACTTTACACACTCGCGGGCAAGCCGGGTCAACCGAATCCGCAACTGGCTGAATTTGCCGAGGCCAGCCGCGAAATCAAAAAATACGAGCGCATCATCACCCGCATGAGCAAACTGCCGGAATCGCGGGTCGAGACCGACAGCAAGCAGCGCTTCTATAACCGCAGCTTTTCCTTCCCCCGTCTGCACGGCAACGTGATCGTCGTGCATAACGGCAACGTCGGCACCTGGCCGGGTAACAATTACATGCTGACGGACGACGATGATATCCGCATTGATGAGGAAGGCAATATGATCGGATATAAACCCTTAACCGCTGCGATGGACGCCACGCTAAAAGTTACCGAATTGAACCCCGGCGATAAGATATTCGACCTCGCCACAGGCAAGGCGCTTTCCCTGGACGGGGAAAACTCCTGCAAGGTGTCTGTCGAACCGGGTTCGGGAAAACTGTTGTTCCTCGGTACGGAAAAGGAATTTGAAGCGGTCAAGTCGCTGGTGCGGTAAAAAACATCCGCACTTATTTCGGGCGGCGCAGCACCGCCAGCGCGCAGCCGCCCAGCAGAGGCAATACCGACAGCGCTTGCAGCGGGGTCAGTTCCTCCCGCAGCATGAGGTAGGAAAAGGCGTAGGTAAAGACCGGCGAAACCAGCAGTCCCAACAGGCAGAGAGCGACTCCCAGGTGGCGCAGCGCTATCATGAACAGCGCGTGCGCCACCGCCATTGCCATCACTCCGCTGGCGAAAACCAGCGCCAGCATCGGCGGCGGCACGCGCAGGATCGAAGTGATGTCGCCAACGAGCAGCGTGATCGCCAGCAGCGCCAAGGTGGTGGCGGTGGATATCCAGGTAAAAACTATCACCGGGTGTTGTCCCCGCGAGATTCTCTTTACCGTCAGCGAATAACTCGGCCAGATAATCGCGCCGAGAATGCACAGCCCCACACCGAAAGCGTAGCCGGACAAGCCGCCCGTCGGGGCGGGGGCGTCGCTTTTTCCGGTTCCGCCCAGGATCAGGCCGCACGCTCCGGCCAGGCTGAACAACACGCCAATCCAGAACCGCGGCAGGCGGATCAGCGGCCTTTCCTCCGGCTCGAAAATGAAAGCCAGCAGCGCGCCGAACACCACGTTGATTTTCAGAATCAGATGCGTCTGCGTCGGCATCAGGAAATAGATCGCGCTGACCCAGGTCATCTGGTACATGGTATTAAAAACCGTCGCCAGCAGAATCCCTTTTTTCGACACGGTCGAGGCGCGCAGCTTGTCGCGCAGGAAAATCGCCACCACGAGCCACAGGAATATAGTGGAGGAAATATAGCGAAAAAAATTCTGCTCCACCGGCGCGAAGTACTGGGTGAAGTATTTCACCAGCACCGGCACCAGCGCCCAGCACAGCATCGCTCCCCCCAGCGTCAGCCAGCCGTGCAGAGGATGGGGCGAATCGAGAGGAGTTTCGGCTGGCGTATCGCCGACGGCGGCGGTGTTGGTTGTCATGGTTGTATTTCGTCCAAGATAAAAGCGGTTTCAAGTTGGAACATGCCGATCGCGGTACGGGTCAGCGCCGTCATGGTCGCGCCCATGCCGAGTTTCAAGCCCAGGTCGTCGATCAGGGTGCGGACGTAAAAGCCTTTTGAAACAGTCATGGTCAAGCCTGCCTCCCGCCCGTCGCAGTCGGTCAGCGCCAGTTCGTAAACCGTAACCGGGCGCGGCTCTCGGGTTACTTCGATATTTTCCCGCGCCAGTTTATACAGCGGCACGCCGTCTTTCTTTAGCGCACTGTACATGGGCGGGGTCTGCATTATCTCTCCCCGGAAAGAGGCGAGTTCCTGTTCGACCTGTTCCCGCGTCGGCGGCGCGCGGTCGAATGTTTCTATGGTCGTGCCAGTGCGATCCTGCGTATCGGTGCGGTAGCCGAAACGCAGGCGCGCGTGATAGGTCTTGGGCATGGTCTGGATTTCGTCAAATAAACGCGTGGCATTTCCTGCCAGCAGCAGAAGCAACCCGTCGGCCATCGGGTCAAGCGTGCCTGCGTGTCCGATTCGGCGCAGATTCAGGCGTTTTCTGGCAATCGCCACTGCCTGGTGGCTGCTGATGCCTTCGGGTTTGTTTACCGGAAAAATCCCCGGCACTTGGCCGACCAGGGAAAGCGGGTCGCGCCGAAAAGACGCCAGCAATTCGGGAAAGGGAATCGGGTTCATGAGTCGCGCCGGGTTCAGTGGGTAAAGCCGATGTGGCGGACATTTTCGCCATGTTCCAGGAAGTCGGTCAGCCCTTCGTCGTAGTAGCGCGTGAGCTCCGCGAAGATGAAATCGAAAAACGGCTGGAAAGTTGCCCGTTCGCCGGAATCGACGGTGAATTCCTGCGAATGGGGGGCGAGTTGAAGCAGATATTTTCCTGTTTTCTTCGTGATCTGGATATCGAGAATATGGGTCTCCTCACCGACGCCGCCCGGCATTTCGTAAAGGGTAATGGCGATGCCGAGATGCCAGACCGTGTCGGCGTCAAGAAACAGCGCTTCTCGCACGGAATATACGGCGTCACGATGGCGGGGCTCATTTAGTGGGGCGAATTTGACCTTGTCGATGGGAGAGGAAAGATATTCCTGCAGGTTGTCTCGCAGTTCCTCGGCGAAAACGATAAAGTCAGACCGCCAGCGGAGGTATTTCTTGCGCGCGGCGGACAGGGCGTGGCAAAGCTCGTCGAACCTGGTCATGCGGAGTCCTTTGCATAAGTTGAAGATGCAGAAATGATATTATGCCGTGCGCGTCGATGCAAGACATTTAAACTATCCGGGATAAATATTTTCTCATAACGCCTTTACTTAAAGCATATTAGACCTGCGCCTCCTGCCTTTTTCGACTGTTTTTTTTGACAAGGGGATGATCTGATGATACCTTATATATGTTAGATGCCTTATAGGCTTTAATGAGGGGGTTTGTGCAATGGCTGATATTCAGGTATACACTACCGGCGAAGTGGCGAAATTTTGCAACGTCATCAAGATGACGGTGGTCAGGTGGATAGACCGGGGGGAATTGCCCGCCCATCAGCTTCCAGGCCGGGGTGACAGGCGGGTGACCCGGGAAGACCTATTGACATTCATGCGCACAAACAACTTTCCTATTCCCCCGGAACTTGAAGACGAAAGTGCCGATGTGCTGATTGTCGAGGACGAACCGAATCTGGCCAAGGCTATCCGGCGGGCTTTGATGGGTGGGGGCTATAAGGTTCAGATCGCCTCTGACGGGTTCATGGCCGGATCCATGCTGGAGCGGATCAAGCCAGCCTTGGTCACACTGGACATGTCGATGCCGGGGATGAGCGGTCTGGAAGTGCTGAAGCTTATTCGCGAACGGGAGGACTTGAAAAATACCAAGGTGCTGGTGATTTCGGCTTTGCCGACAGAAAGGCTGCGCGAGGCATTGGCGGCGGGAGCGGATCAGGTCATGAGCAAGCCTTTTCAGAACGCGAAACTGCAGGAAACCGTTAGGGAGTTGATTGGGGAGAGGAAACGGTAAGTGTTTTTTTTTTAGGGAGAGAGAGATGAAAATTGTTGTCAGAAATCTGTTTGTGTTGACCGTTTTCGCGCTGGTGCTGCCGCAGACCGTATCGGCTGGCGAGGATCTGCCGCAGGTGAAGGAGCGGGGATCGTTGCGGCACCTGGGCATTCCCTACGCCAACTTCAACACCGGCGCGGGCGACGGGCTTTCAGTCGAGTTGGTAAAGCTGTTCGCCGAGCAACTGGGAGTTAAATATGAGTATGTCCCTACCCAGTGGAGCGATATTATCGCTGATCTCACCGGCAAAAAGGTCAAGCCCAAAGGCGCGGAGATAGAGATAACCGGCACGGCGGAAATCAAGGGAGATATTATTGCCAACGGTTTTACCGTTTTGCCGTGGCGTGAAAAGGCGGTGTCGTTTTCAACCAAGACTTTTCCGACCCAGGTTTGGCTGGTGGCTTCGTCTGATTCCAAACTGAACCCCATTGTTCCGACGGGAGACGTGTCCAAGGATATCGAGGAAACCAGAAAGCTTATTAAGGGGTTGACGGTATTGGGCAAAGCCGCCACTTGTCTGGATCCCGCGCTTTATGATATCGCCAAGGCGGGCGCGACGGAGAAGTGTTTTGACGGCGGTTTGAACGACCTGGCTCCGGCGTTGCTGAAGGGAGAGGCCGACGTTTTGTTGCTGGACGTGCCTGATTGTCTGGTGGCTTTGCGGAAGTGGCCGGGAAAAATCAAGGTTTTGGGGCCGATGTCGGAACAGCAGCACATGGCGGCTGCGTTCCGCCAGGACGCGCCGGAGCTGCGGCAGGCGTTCGAGGAATTCCTAGCGAAATGCAAGCAGGACGGAACCTACCTGCGGCTGATCCGGAAATATTATCCCGACGTTTTCATCTATTACCCGGAGTTCTTCCGCGATTGCAAGGATGCGGACAATATTGAGGAAAAAGGCTTGAAAAAAGCGGGCTGAGGGCTCGGGTTAAGTCCGACAGGCGGAGCTGGCGACATGAAACATGATTCCGGCAAAGACAAATGGCAGAGTTACGAAGTCGCGCTGACGGTGGCGAACCTGCTGTTGCTGGGTTATGTCATTCATCTGCTGGTTGCCAATTATTTTTCGCAACGGGACATAAGAAAAGCCGCTGAAATCAGGATCGCCAAGGAGACTGAACGGCAGGCAGACGCGATTGGCAGTTTTCTGGCGGAACGCAGGCACGACATCGAGGTTCTTGCCTACGACCAGGAAATACTGGCATATTTCGAAAACAAATCCATGGGCATGTCGCTTAAATACGGCTTGCGCGCCACGCTGGAACAGGCGCGGGAGCGGTTCGGACAGATTCTGTACGACCGTTCGCTGGGGGGGCGGCGCATGTTCTCCAGCCTGATGCTGGTCGAGGACGGCGGCGAGGTGCTGATAGAGAACGACGAGTTGCCGACCGGTCGCCAATTGGAGAATTTTGTCGCCGAACGGGAAGGTGGCGTGCATTTGGGCTGGGATCCGGAAAACCGGGGCGACTTTGCCTATATTACGGTTCCGGTTATATTCAAGGGCAAAACCGTCGGCAGGATCATGGCCTGGGTGGATCTGGCTCCGCTGTTGGAAAATACGGTTAAAAAGGAAGACGCCTCGCACAGCCGCTGGGTCGACATTTTCAAGTGCGGCAACACCCTGCCAGCGGGCAATTATCGGGAGCATTCCATCCCCGGCGATATCGCCGGGCAGGAATCGGTAGTGAAGGTGAATGGCGAGAGGATTTTCAGCAAGGCGCATATTGTTGGCACGCCTTTCGACTTCGTGATGGTTACGCCTAAGAAGGAAATTTTCGGCAATGCCAGTCCCTTGCAGCAACTGATCGGCGTGGGCGCGGTGGCGGCGATTTTCCTGTTTGCCATGATCGGACTGCTGCGGCACTTCGAGTACAAGAGCATGAGCCTGGCGGTGCAGGAAAGCGAGGAACGCCTGTCGCTGGCGCTGGAAGCCACCAACGACGGCGTATGGGACTGGAACTATCAGACCGGAGCCGTTTATTACAGTCCGCGCTGGCTGGAGATGCTGGGATACGGTATTGGAGAGGTGGAAAACAATATTTCTGCCTGGGAAAACCTGGTGCATCCCGACGATCTGCCGCACGTGAGAAAAATGCTGGAAGACCATTTTTCCGGAATCAGCGAAACATACGAAAGCGAATTCCGCTGCCGTACCAAACCCGGCGGCTGGAAATGGATACTGGCTCGCGGCAGGAGCATCAGCCGCGACCACAAAGGGGCACCCCTGCGCATCGTGGGAACCCATACCGACATCACCTCCCGCAAAGAAGTGGAAACCCTGCTGGAAGAAGCGAACCGCGACCTGGAAAACCGGGTTAAGGATCGCACCTCCATGCTGTTGCAGTCGGAGAAAATGGCTTCGATCGGCCAACTTGCCGCGGGTATCGCGCACGAGATCAATAATCCCGCCGGTTTCGTGAGTGGCAATCTGGAAACCCTCAAGCAGTACTCCGAGGGGCTGATGGAACTGGCCGCAGTCAACGACAGGCTGACGGAGGAGCTTGCGGCAGGAACCGTTACGCAGGGAAAATTCCGGGAGGAAATCGAGGCCGTCAAGCAACGGATCAACTTCGACTTTATCGAGGAAGATATCTCGGATCTGCTGGCCGAATCGCTGGACGGGATGAAGCGGATCGCGCGGATCGTCACCGACCTGAAGGATTTTTCCCATATCGACAAGGAGGACTCAGTCTCCGAATGCGATTTGAACGAATTGATCGACAAGGCGATCAACGTCGCCTGGAACGAGCTGAAATACAAGTGCGTGGTGGAAAGGGAATACGGCTCTCTCCCGCCGGTGCCTCTGAACGGCGGGCAGATCAGCCAGGTGATATTGAACATTCTGGTCAATTCCGCGCAGGCGATTGAAAAGCAGGGCGTGATCAAGATCGCCACTTCTACCGCCGCCGGGATGGCGCTGGTCGAAATCGCCGACAACGGCCCGGGCATTCCCGAGGAAATACGAACCAAGATATTCGATCCCTTTTTTACCACCAAGCCGGTGGGGAAGGGCACTGGGCTGGGGTTGCATATCTGCCAGAAGATAGTTAACTCCCATAACGGGACAATCGTCCTGGATTCAACCGAGGGCGAGGGCGCGAGATTCAGTATCAAGCTGCCGCTTCAGAGAGCGAAAGCGGAGGGGAGGAAGGGCGATGAGGCCGAATGAAGCCGTGATACTGCTGGTTGATGACGAGGAAAACGTTTGCCAGTCCCTCCATCGCAATCTCCTGCCGCTGGGAGCGAAGGTGGTTACGAGAGTTTCCGGAAATGAGGCGATCAAGTGGTTGCGGGAAAACCGGGCAGACGTGATTGTCGCGGATTACCAGATGCCGATCATGGATGGCATTGACTTTTTGCGGCAGGCGAAGTCGCTCAGGCCGGAAGCCAGGCGGATGATGCTGACCGGGAACGCTGATCTGGCGGTCGCGCTGACGGCGTTGGAAGGCGACCTGATCGAACGCTATATAACCAAGCCCTGGGAAGCGGATAAACTTTGCGCGACCATGACGCAAATCATCCGGGACATGGAAAAATGAGGCACGGAGGAGTATCATGAAACATGCTATCCTGATCGTGGACGACGAGGTGAACGTCCTGAAATCCGTCCGGCGACAGATCATGAGCGAACCGTACGATGTGCATCTGGCCACCAGCGGAGCGGAGGGACTGGAACTGCTGGGGAAGCAGGATGTGTGCCTGATAATTTCCGACATGCGAATGCCGGAAATGGACGGCGTGACGTTCCTGCGCAAGGCGGCGGAGGTGAATCCGCATTCGATCAGGATGGTTCTTTCCGGCTATGCGGAAGTGGGGTCGATCCTGGAGGCGGTGAACAAAGGTCACGTCTGGCGCTACATCACCAAGCCCTGGCAGCCGGAGGATTTGAAACTTGCGATCAAGAACGGCCTCGATTTATGGGAAAGCGAGGCGGAGCGCCGTCGCCTGACCGAAGACCTGAAAGTGAAAAACGCGCAACTGGCGAACGTCAACGCCATTCTGGAGGAAAAGGTCAAGGCGCGCACCTGGGAGCTGCGGGCGCGTTCGGAAATCCTGCAGATGATTCTCGACGACACTTCACTGGATGAGGTGCTGGCTCAGGGGCTGGAGGTGATCGGCAAGATGCCGGGAACAGGCAAGGTTGCGCTTTCCGTTTCCTTTGAAAAGCTGACTGCGGGAGCGGAACCTACTCCGGCGATGGCGGCGGCGGCGGAACAATGCAGGCAGAAAGGAGAGGCTGTCAAACAGTCCGGCGTGCTGGCTCTGGCGCTGGCCAAGGCGGGAACGCATCTGGGGGAAGTGGTGATAGAAATTCCCGGCGGTGAGCCGGGCGCGGAGGTGCTGTCATTCTGGGAAACCACGGCTTCTCTTCTTTCCATGGCTCTCAGCCAGCATAAGATCATGCAGGAATCTCCGGGTCTGGTCGGCGACATCGACAGACTCCTGGGGGAGATATCCTGATGCCGGATCCCAATGTAAAATTGGGCGCGCAAGTCCGTTGCGCCCGGGACGGCTCCCGGGCGATCCTGGATTATCTTTATCCCCGTTCTCCCCGGGGAGGCGAGATCACCGTCGACGACGTCAGGTACGAACTGAAGCGGGTCGGCGTAGTGGCGGGGGTGGACTGGGACGCGATCGAGGATGCGGTCAATCTTGTGCTTTCCTCCGGCGTGCCCGCCCGTAACGTGCTGGTAGCGCAGGGCACGGCGGGCATTGAGCCGCGCTGCTTCCTGGGTGATTCGCCAAGCCCTTGTCGGAAGGAGGAACTGCTGGCTTTTCTCCAGGCGGGAAAATGGGCGGGCGAAGCCCTGAGCAGCGGCGATTTCAGCGCTCCGGTCGCGGGATGCAGATACATCAAGGCTGGCGAGAGATTGTTGTTTGTCGAGCAGCCGCGCGAGGGCTTGAATATTTTCGGCCACAAGGTTCCGGTGCGGTCGGGATTGAAAATAAATCTGCTGGCCGGTCAGGGCGTGCATCTGGACATGACGGCGACCGACAGTACCTATCTGGCGGAAGACGAGGGGTATGTGGCGATTGGCGGTCGCGGGCTTGTTTCCATCGTTTCGCCGGAGCTGGTTTCTCCGGACAGGATGCTGCTGGAATTCGTCGCCTTGCCGGTGCGGGAGGAATGCGCGCAAGCGGTGGCTGATGCCCTGATCGCCAGGATAAAAAGATACAGTGCTGAAAATGCGCCAGAGATTCCAGCCGGGGAAATACGCGAATATTGCCTGGTGCGGATGGCGGAGGGCGCGGTTGAGAAAACGTTGATCGCCCGGGGCAAGCCGCCGCAGCCGGGCAAGCCGGGCAGATTTGACTGGCGGATCGATCTCTCGGCGCGGCCTCTGGAAAATCAGGAAGAGGAAAAAGTCGATTATGCGGAACTTTCTCCCTACGTCGAGGTGGGGGAAGGCGATATCATCTGCGAAGCCTTTCCGGCGGAACCGGGTATTCCCGGGCGGGATGTGCGCGGGGAGGAAATCCCTCCGCCGGAAACGGGCGACGACGGTTTTCCCGAGGCGGGGGCGAATATCGTTCTGGAGGAGTCGGGGCCGACTGTCTTGTACAAGGCGGAAGTAAGTGGCATTGTCCGGTTTGATAAAAACGTCGTCAGCGTCGACGAGGCATTTGTCGTGCATGGCGATGTGGGAGCGGAATCTGGCAATCTGCGGTTCAGCAAGGACATCCTGGTCGAAGGTGATCTGCGGGGAGGCTATGTAGTCGAATGCGGCGGTAACCTCACCATCAAGGGATCGGTGGAAAACGGCGCAAAGGTGAAATGCGGGGGCAATCTGACAATCCTGCGCGGAGTCTACGGCCAGCGAACCGAGATCAATGTAAGTGGCGCGGCGGAAGTAGGGTTTATTCAGGATAGCCGCCTGATAGCAGGCGACAAGCTGCTGGTACACGACTACGTACAGGATTCGGAAGTTTTTTGCCGGGGTATTCTGACGGTCGAGGGGAGGTCGGTGCGGGGCGATCGGCGCGGCGCGGTGATGGGCGGCCACGTTTCGGCGTTGCTGGGGCTGGAGCTTCATTCGGTTGGCACCCAACTGGCGCGGACGGCGCTTTCCGTCGGCGTCGACGACAGGATGCTGGCCAAGATTATCGAGGCGGAAAAGGCGCTGCCGCTGCTGGCCAAGCGGATGATCCGGCTGCAATCCTCGCTGGGATTTGACCCCTCGACGCCCGCGGCGCTGCAGCGCCTGTCCCGGATGACGCCCAAGCAGAAGGAGCGCGCCAAGCAGATATTGCTTGAGTTGCGCGAAACCGCCAATAAACGCGAAAGTCTACAGGCGCAGGTCGAGGAAATGAAACAGAAAGCCTATGCCGACGATCTGCGGGAGGTGGTGGTCAACGTTCAGCACCACGTTGTGCCTTCGGTCATAATCGGCATCGGGCATACCCGCATCGTCGTCGAGGACGAGGCCAAATCCTGCCGCTTCCAGTTGAATAGCGACGGGAAGATAGTCTATGCGAGGTAGCGGCGCTTAACCCCTGCGCGGCGACTTCAACTGCCTTTTTTCGCCGACGCCATCGTCGAGGCCAGGGTGTGGGAAAGCTGGGAAATATTCACGGGCTTGCGCAGAATGCCCAGCGCTCCTTCTTTGAGGATATCCTGGAAATTGCGGTTATCGCTGTATCCGGTCAGGAACAGGACACGTACCGAGTCGTTCATGGCTTTCAATTGCCTGAAGGTTTCCAGCCCGTTGATATTGGGCATCATCACATCCATCATGACCAGATCGATGTTCCCGCCTTTGTTACGGTATTTCTCCAGCGCCTCGGTTCCGTTGCAGCACAGGATGGTTTCATAGCCGAGGTAATCCAGCCAGTCGGCCAGAAGCGAACGCACCAGTTGCTCGTCGTCGACTACGAGAATGGTTCCTTTGCCGTGAACCAGGTCTGACACCGGCTCCCGCTTTTTCGGCTCTTCCGCATTCTGATAAATCGGCAGTAGAGTGGTAAATACGCTGCCCTTGCCCATCTCGCTGTCGACAAAAAATACACCGTTGTGATTGCGGGTCATGGACGTAAAAGCCGAAAGTCCCAGGCCGGTTCCCTCAGACACGTCCTTGGTAGTGAAGAACGGCTCGAAGATGCGGGTCAGGAGTTCCGGCGGAATGCCGGTGCCGTTGTCGCTGACGCTGATTTCTACATATTTGCCCGGCTGGGGCTGGTCGGGATATCTGTTGCAATCGCTTTCGCGCAAGCGTTCCTGGCGGGTGGTGAAGACAATCTCGCCCCCTTCCGGCAGGGCGTCCCTGGCGTTAAGCCCGAGGTTGAGCAGCGCGCTTTCGATCTGTCCGGAATTGCCCACCACCACCGCGTTTCTGGCTTTCAGTTCCTTGCGCAGGACGATGCGTCGGTCAATGGTGCGCGACAGGACGTTAATCACATCGTCAATGATCGAGTGAATATCGACCGGGCGTTTTTCGATTTCGCCGATGTGGGTGAAGCTAAGCAGCTGCCGGGTGAGGTCGCGTGAGCATTCCGCCGCCTGGATGATGCGTTGGGTGTAGATTCCCAAGGTCTCGTCGTCGCGTAGTTGCAGATACATCATTTCCGCATAGCCCAGAATTCCGGCCAACTGGTTGTTGAAGTCGTGGGCGATTCCCCCCGCGAGTTGTCCCAGCGCGTCCATCTTCTGCGATTGCTGGATGCGCCGATCCATTTCCTGCGCTTTTTCCTCCAGCTGCTTTTCGCGGGAAGCATCCGTGACCGTGAACACCGCTGCCCAAAGGCCGTTCTCGCGGTCGCGTAGAACGGAAGCGTGGACGGAAGCACTAAACGACGGGCTATCTTTTCTTTTCAGTTTTGCCTCAACCGTAACCTTGCCCATCATTTTCATTGGTTCGGTGACGTGCTCAGAAAAATAATTCTTGGCCTGATCGACAAAAAGGTCCGACGCCGCAGAACCGGCAATTTCCTCTTTCCTGAACCCCATCAGAATTTCCGCTGCGGAATTACAGAAGATGATTTTCCAGTCGGAGTCGACGACAAAAGCCGCCGCATTCAAGGAATCCAGCAGTTCGTAGTTGTTGCTCTCGCGGACGTTTTCCAGTTCGAACAGGCGGATTTTCGCGCCCAGCGCGAGGACAATGCTGGTCAGCAGTGATTCGAAAGCCTTTTCCCTGATCCCGATCTTTGCTTTGACGCACAGGACTCCGTAAACATGGTTTTCGCAGGAGATTCTCATCACCATGAGGTTGCAGTCTTTATCCCGACTCCAGACAATCCTGGAGGCGGAAAACACTGCTTCGGTTATGGTGGAAGGGATGCAATCATCGGAAGATTTGTCGTCGCGGACAATGGTTCCAACCAGAAGTGACTTTTCGGCGGAAGGGATGATCCAGGCTGTATGAATATCGTCGGTTTCGGAGAGACTGACACAGGCGCTTTTAAGCAGGCCGGACAGCGAGTGGGCAGACTCGATCTTCACCAGAATAGAGTTATAGGTATCTTCCAGATTTTTGAAATACGACAGCAGTCTTTTTTCGCCAATCATTTCGTCATCTCCACTACTGGCCGACACTTGATGTTGCAAAAAGACACAGATTCTGTGCATAGATACCCAGTGATCTCCCTTTGAAATCTTGTCCCAACAACGTTGTCCCTGAATTTTGCTGGTATTCAGGCTATGAAAAAAAACACTGTCTGTAATCCGGTCATTGCTGAAAACCGTATGCAAACCATATTCCTATTTCGTGTCTCTCTTCCGGCCATCATATCCTAGCATATTTTTAATCATAATATGCAAACATCCTGTCAGAATTTCATTAAGGATTCCATCAGTAAATTTAAGGGTTTGGAGATGGTCTGATTTTTTTGTTGTCGGGAGGCGGTTGGCTCCGGAAGCTGACCTTGGATTCTGTAAGGCGCTTGGTTGAAATACAGTTTTTGCATAAATTATAATTACGTCGCCGATAAAGGCGTGAGTGGGAATAAAATTCGCTTAAAAATAGCAGTCGCCAAAGCATGATTCCCTAATCTAGGGTTGGCATAAATTTCGGTTTCGGATTAAACTCGGTGGCGGTGGGGGGGGCGGTTTTTTACTGTTGCGCGCCCGCCTGTTTTACTTTATATTACTCAGGAAAATAAGTTTTCAGGCGGAAGCTCCCTGTGCTCCGCCTTGTTTTATGCCTGTTTGAAGGGGTTGAATAATGGCATCGAGCTGGCAACCCGAAGCGACGGGATTGTATCTTCCCGGCTTTGAGCACGACGCGTGCGGAATCGGCGTCATCGCCGACATAAAAGGCAGGGCGTCGCACAATATCGTCAAAAACGCGGTCAATGTTTTGGTCAATCTAACCCATCGCGGCGCGGTCGGCAGCGACCCGGACACCGGCGATGGGGCAGGGCTGCTGATGCAGATTCCGGACGGTTTTTTCCGCAACCGGCAGAAGTCGCTCGGATTCAAACTGCCTGACGCCGGGCAATACGCGGTCGGCGTTTTTTTCCTCACGCCGGAAAAGTCGGGCGAATGCCGGGAAATGTTCGAGCAAGTGGCCTCGGAGGAAGGCTGTCCGGTCTTGGGGTGGCGCGACGTGCCGACCAATCCGCAGGTGCTGGGCGCTACGGCGCGCGAGAACTGCCCGGCGGTGACGCAGGCTTTTCTGAAAAATCCGGGAATCAGCAAAATCGATTTTGAACGCAAGCTCTATCTCATCCGGCGCATCGCGGAAAATCGGGCGAAGGAAAGATTCAGGAATTTCTACATTCCCAGTCTCTCCGCGCGCACGCTGATCTACAAGGGGCTTCTGGTCGCACATCAGGTGATGAAATTTTATCCCGACCTGTCGGAAGAGGATATCCAAAGCGCCATTGCCGTCGTGCACCAGCGCTACAGCACCAACACTTTTCCCAGTTGGCCGCTGGCGCAGCCGTTCCGGTTTATTGGGCACAACGGCGAGATTAACACCCTGCGCGGCAATATCAACAAGATGATGGCGCGGCGCAAATCCCTCAGCAGCGAGATCTGGAAAACCGATATTGAAAAACTGATGCCCATCATCATGGAAGGCGGCTCCGATTCGGCGTGTTTCGACAACATGCTGGAGTTCCTCGTCCTTTCCGGGCGCAGTCTGCCGCATGCGATTTTGATGATGATTCCCGAGGCGTGGGGCGACAAGTATTACATGGGTCACGACCGGCGTGGCTTTTACGAATATCACGCCGCCTTCATGGAGCCGTGGGACGGCCCGGCGGCGATGGCTTTCACTGACGGCACGCAGGTGGGCTGCATTCTTGACCGCAACGGTCTCCGCCCGGCGCGGTATCTTGTCACCGACGACGACCTCTTCGTCCTTGGCAGCGAAACCGGGGTGCTTGATGTCGACCCGGCCAATATCCGCTCCAAGGGGCGTGTGCTGCCGGGTAAGATGGTGCTGGTCGACACCGCCAAGGGGCGCGTCGTCCAGAATGACGAGATCAAGGCGGAAGTCTGCCGCAGCCGCCCTTACCGCCGCTGGCTCACGGCCAATCGCCTTTCGGTCGAGGACTTCGGCGCGATGGGCGAGGTGGGGTGCGACGTGGAAACGCTGCACGCGCGGCAACTCGCTTTCGGCTACACCCGCGAGGATATCGACCTGATCATCCATCCCATGGCGGTCGACGGTTCCGAGCCGGTGGGATCGATGGGCAACGACACTCCGCTGGCGGTTTTGTCCGACCAGCCGCAGCTTCTGTTCAACTATTTCAAGCAGCATTTTGCCCAGGTTACCAATCCGCCCATAGACCCGATCCGCGAGGATCTGGTGATGTCGCTTACCACCTATCTCGGGCGCGAGAGAAATATCCTGGAGGAGCGTCCGGAAAACGCGCGACGGCTGAAACTTTATACGCCTATTCTCACCAACGCCAACATCCGCCGCATCAAGCGCAGTACTACCGAGGGATTACAGTCGGCCACGCTGGACAGCCTGTTCGACATCACTCTCGGCGAACACGGTCTGGCCGGGGCGATGGAGGCGTTGTGCCTGGAAGCGGAATCGGCGGTGGCCGATGGGCGCTCCATAATTATTCTCAGTGACCGCCACGTCTCCGAATACCGTGCGCCGATTCCGAGCCTGCTGGCTATCAGCGGCGTTCACCAGCATCTGGTGCAGCGTGGCATCCGCAACCGGGTGGGTCTGGTTCTGGAAAGCGGCGAGCCGCGCGAGGTGAACCATTTCGCCGAACTGCTCAGTTTCGGCGCCGACGCGATCAATCCGTATCTCGCCATCGAATCGGTGGCGAAGCTGCACGAGGACGGCGCGTTTGCCGCAAATCTCAGTATGCATGACGCGCTGGAAAACTACATCAAGGCTGTCAACAAGGGCATTCTGAAAATTCTATCCAAGATGGGAATCTCTACCCTCCGCAGCTATCATGGCGCGCAGGTGTACGAGGCGTTGGGGTTGGGGCGCGAATTCGTGCGCCGGTACTTCACC
This sequence comes from Planctomycetota bacterium, assembly GCA_020060765.1. Lineage (GTDB taxonomy): Bacteria > Planctomycetota > SZUA-567 > SZUA-567 > SZUA-567 > JAGUZQ01. Next base: position 50,110 of record JAGUZQ010000079.1, read on the forward strand.
AACACCGTCTCCCGCATCGGCGGTATTGGCATCGAGCACATCGCGCGCGAAACCATGGCGCGCCACCATGAGGCTTTCGGTCTGCATCGCGGGCGACTGCCGCTGCTTCCGGTTGGCGGGGTCTATGCCTATCGCCGCGACGGTGAGCGACGCATGTGGACGCCGGAAGCGATTCACTTTCTCCAGCAGGCCACCCGCCGCAACGATGTTGGCCTGTACCGGAAATTCTCCGACAATATCAATAACCAGGAAAACCGGCACATTACCCTGCGCAGTCTGCTGGATTTCGACTTCGCCAAGTGTGAACCGGTGCCGCTGGCCGAAGTCGAGTCGGTGGAGGAGATCGTCAAGCGTTTCGTAACTGGCGCGATGTCTTTCGGCAGTCTCAGCCCCGAGGCGCACGAGACCATGGCTATCGCCATGAACCGCATCGGTGCGATGTCCAACTCCGGCGAGGGCGGGGAGGACGCTTCCCGTTACCAGCCGCGCGCCAACGGCGATTCCGTCAACAGCGCGACCAAGCAGGTGGCGTCGGGGCGGTTCGGCGTTACGATTGAATATCTCTCTAACGCCCGCGACATCCAGATCAAGGTCGCACAAGGCGCGAAACCCGGCGAGGGCGGCCAGCTTCCCGGCCACAAGGTGAACGAGGTCATTGCCCGCGTGCGCCATTCCACGCCGGGAGTCAGCCTTATCAGCCCGCCGCCGCACCACGACATCTATTCGATCGAGGATTTGGCGCAACTTATTTTCGATCTTAAAAACGCCAATCCCGCCGCGAGGGTCAGCGTGAAGCTGGTTTCCGAAAGCGGTGTCGGCACTATCGCCGCAGGCGTCGCCAAGGGCAAGGCCGACATGGTGCTCATCTCCGGCGGAGACGGAGGCACGGGTGCCAGTCCCTGGAGTTCGATCAAGCACGCGGGGCTGCCTTTCGAATTGGGGCTGGCGGAGACGCACCAGACGTTGCTGCTGAACGGTTTGCGCGACCGTATTCGCGTGCAGACCGACGGGCAGATGCGCACCGGCCGCGATGTGGCAATCGCCGCGCTTTTGGGAGCGGAGGAATTCGGCTTTGGCACTTCGGCGCTGGTCACTATTGGTTGCGTGATGATGCGAAAATGTCACCTGAACACCTGTCCCGTCGGAGTGGCGACACAAGATCCCAAGTGCCGCGCGCGCTTCACCGGCAAGCCGGAGTATCTCATCAGCTATCTGCATTTCGTCGCGGCGGAGTTGCGCGAAATCATGGCGTCACTCGGATGCCGCAAGGTCGAGGAACTGGTGGGGCGCGCCGATCTGCTGAAGAAGCGTGACAATGTTTCCCACTGGAAGGCGTCGACGCTCGATTTCGGCGACCTGCTCAAGTCCATACCTTGCGAAGGAGCGGCTCACTGCGTCCGCAGTCAGGAACACGCTCTTGCCGGCGCGCTGGATCAGACGCTGATCGTGGACTGCGCGCCTGCTATCGACAAGAAGAAAAAGGTCGACAAGGCTTACCGTATCCGCAACGTCAACCGCACCGTCGGCACCATGCTGGCGGGGGAAATCACCCGGCGGCTGGGCGCGGCGGGTTTGCCGGAAGATACGATCACCCTGCGTTTTACCGGTACCGCCGGGCAGAGTTTCGGGGCGCTGGCCACTCACGGCATGACCCTGATCTTGGAGGGCGACGCCAACGACTACGTCGGCAAGTCTCTTTCCGGCGGCAAGATCATCGTCAAACCCAATCCGGCGGTGAAGTTCGACGCAGCGGAAAATGTGATTGTCGGCAATACCTTATTATACGGCGCGACCGAAGGCGAAGCTTATTTCTGCGGCCTGGCGGGTGAGCGCTTCTGCGTGCGTAACAGCGGCGCAACGGCGGTGGTCGAGGGCGTGGGAGACCACGGCTGCGAATACATGACCGGCGGGCTGGTGGCGGTGCTGGGTGATACCGGCGTCAATTTCGCGGCAGGCATGTCAGGCGGCATTGCCTATGTCTATGACCCCAGGCAGGATTTCGACTTGCGCTGCAACCTGGGCATGATCGACTTGGAACAGGTCATTGCTCCGGCGGATATAGCGCAGTTGCGCGGGCTGATCGGAAAACATCTGCAATACACCGGCAGCAAGCGCGCGCAGTGGATGCTGGACAACTGGGACATGGCACTGAGGCTGTTTGTGAAAGTGATGCCGGTGGAATACCGCCGCGCGTTGGGGCTGCTGGCGAAGGTGGAAGTCGGCGCACGTCGTACCGAGGCGGAAACCGTCGATCAGGCGTGAGGCACAGTCTCCAGTCTCCAGTTTTTTATCTTTGGGAGATTTGCGGTGGAAGACGGTGGATGGGTCGCCAATCAATTATCGAACGCATACTTGCAGCTTGAAAGATGTCCGCGCTTCCTTCTTTTGCGGAAACAATGAATAAAAGCCATAAAGTCAATTAAGCTATGCTGGAGACTGGTGGCTGGAGACTGGAGACTAAAAAAACATGGGCAAGGCAGACGGATATCTGACAGTGGGACGGCTCACCGCTTCGCGGCAGGAAGTTGACGAACGCCTGAAACATTATGGCGAAATCTATCGCCACCTGACCGACAGCGAGTTGCGGCAGCAGGCTTCGCGTTGCATGAGTTGCGGCACACCTTTCTGTCATGGCTCTGGGTGCCCACTGGGCAATATCATTCCTGAATGGAACGACCTGGTCTATCGCGGTCGTTGGCGGGAAGCGGCAGAGATTCTGCATTCTACCAGCAATTTCCCGGAAATCACCGGTCGCGTCTGCCCCGCGTTGTGCGAGGCGGCGTGTGTGGGCGCGTGCGGCGGCGACGCGGTTACGGTAAGGCAGATAGAACTGGCGGTGATCGAAAAAGCTTTTGCCGAGGCGTGGATTCAGCCCCGGCCGCCGCTGGAGGAAACCGGCAAGACTGTCGGCATCGTCGGCAGCGGCCCGGCTGGTCTCGCCGCCGCGCAACAGCTTCGCCGCGCGGGGCACGAGGTGGTGGTGTTTGAAAAAGAGAAAAAGCCGGGCGGGTTGTTGCGTTACGGCATTCCCAATTTCAAGCTTGAAAAATGGGTTCTTGACCGGCGGATCGAACAGCTGGTGGCGGAAGGGGTGCAGTTCCATTGCGAGGTTGAGGCCGGCAACGACGTCTCTTCCGGCTATCTGCTGAAAAAGTGCGACGCCGTCTGCCTGACCTGCGGGGCAGGGCAGCCGCGCGACATCAACATCCCCGGTCGCGACGCCCACGGCATTCATTTCGCGCTGGAATTTCTCTCCCAGCAGGCGCGGCGGAATATGGACGAACCCTTACGACAGGGCGAAAAGCCGCTGTTGGCCACCGGCAAGAAAGTCCTTATCATCGGCGGCGGCGACACCGGCGCCGACTGTCTGGGCACAGCCCTGCGGCAGAAGGCATTGTCGGTGCGGCAGCTTGAGATCATGCCGCGACCGCCGGAGGGTTATAACGAGGAAACGCCTTGGCCGCTGTGGCCGCAGATTCTGCGTACCAGCGCCGCGCACGAGGAAGGCGGCGAACGGGCGTGGTCGGTAAATACCTCCAAGTTCATCGTCGACGGCGGCCATGTCAGCGGAATTGCCTGCGTGGAGGTTGAGTGGAAAAAAGACGCCAAGACCGGCAGGATGAATTTCTCGCCTGTTCCCGGCAGCGAGTTTGAGGTCGAGGCCGATCTGGTGCTGCTGGCGATGGGATTTGTGCATCCGGTGCATTCTGGTCTGCTTGACAGTTTCGGCCTGGAATACGACGCGCGCGGCAATATCAGGATCGATGACGGGACGATGATGACGAGCGTGGAACGGGTTTTCGCGGCAGGCGATGCCGCAAGCGGCGCGTGGCTGGTGGTGGGGGCAATCGCCGCCGGGCGCAGGATGGCACGACAGGTCGATCTGTTCCTGATGGGCGAGTCGTCCCTGCCCGACACGCCGCCGCTGCCGAAACTGCATATTTAAGAGTTGTCGGCCAATAAAAAACGAAACAGGCGTACGACCTGTTTCGTTTTTTATTGTAAGCTGGGAAAAAGCCATTCACGCAGGTTTGATGGCCTCGCTGGGGCACTCTCCGACGCAGGCGCCACAATCGACACACTTGTCGGCGTCGATCACATACTTGGAATCGCCTTCGCTGATCGCTTCGACCGGGCAGGCGTCGATACAGGAACCGCAGCAGACACAATCATCGGTAATCACGTGAGCCATTGATTTCTCCTAAAAAGCAAAATTGCCGATTTTTCCGACTTCGGAAAAACAAAATATTGCCAATAATTTATGCCTGCGCCAGTGGCATTGCAACAGTTAAATTATTATTTTTCCTTTGCGGGGATAAAACGAAAAACCGCAACTTTCGTTGCGGCGCGGGATCTTCACGTAATGATTTTTCATTGGCGCGTGCCGCGCCGGAATATTTCATACGAGCAAGCACACGTATTTTCAGGCGCGCCGCGCGGCGCGGCGGTCGGCGATGGCCGCCAATTCCCCCGTTTGGATCAGGCGCAGGGTCTCGCGCGCGCAGCGGGGGCAATAGGTCTCGGCGATTTCCCCGCTCAATTCCCCAGGCCACGGCAGGCGATACTTGCCATCGGTTCTGATTCGCTTACAGACGCAGCATTGTACGAACATGTCGGTTCCTTTGCAGAGATGAGCCGCGCGGCTATACATATTATAATTACGGCTGTCGGTGTATTTTCTTTCGCAAAGAATCGACTTTCCGAAAAGAGTTGCGGTATTTGCCGACACTCTATCCGAAAAGACTTGAAAAAAACTGGGCGTCAATTATGCTTAACCGGGTGCTATGCAGAGTATTGCAACTACGGTTTTAGTGGATACAGCTATTGGAGTATAAATGGGTACCGACTCAGGCAACAAACCGGACGCTACTGGTGTTCGATCAAAAGCTTATTGGTGGGAAATGCTGGGACTTCTGATCGTATTGGCAGGTGGGGTGCTGTTGATAGGCACGCTGGTAACGGCGATAAAGATTAAGTCGGGGTGGATGGCGGAGGAAAGCATCAATAGCGCGAAAAACCGGAAAATCGAGAAGGTTTCGGTAGTCGTGCGCGAGTTGACGCCTGAAACGGTGGTGGATCGGATCCGCCTGCCCGGTATGGTGCGTCCCTGGATCGAGGTCAAGGTTCCGGCCGAGGTGTCGGGGCAGGTGCTGGAAAAACCGGTCGATAAAGGCGCTCTGGTCAAAAAGGCACAGGTGTTGCTCAGGATTGATCCCAAGGATTACCGCATCGCTCTTGACCGCGCCCGCTCCACCTTGAATCTGGCCAGGCAGAATTTTGCGCGCACGGAAAAACTGCTCAAGCAGGGCGTGCGCACGCCTTCCGACCGGGACAACGATTACAACGCGCTCAAGCAGGCCGAGACCGAAGTTGAGGCGGCGGAGTTGGCTTTGGCGCGTTGCACCATCACCAGTCCCAGCGACGGCGTGGTCGACGATATCCTGCCGGAGATCGGGGAATTTCTTAATGTCGGCGCGCATGTGGCTACGGTGCTGGATTGCGGCAGAGTGAAGGTGATAATCGGCATTCCCGAAATCGACATCGACGCGGTGCGCAAGGTGAAAGAATGCGAGGTCAAGGTCAGCTCTGTCGAAAACGGACGAATCTTTCCCGGCGCGGTCAGTTACCTCAGCCTGCAACCGCGCGAGGAAGCCCTGGTTTACAGCCTGGAGCTGAAAATCGACAATAAGGAAGGGCTGCTCCGGCCAGGCATGTTCGCGGAGGCGGATATCGTCAAGGGGCGTAGGCCGGGTTCCCTCATGGTTCCGCTGTACGCGCTGCTGGCCAAGGGCGACCATCGGTTCGCATTTGTCGCGGAGGAAAAGGACGGGCAGACAGTGGCGCGCCTGCGCGACAAGTTGGAACTGGGAGTTATACAGGGTCTGAACGTGGAAATACTTTCCGGGTTGAACCCGGGAGAAAAACTGATCGTAATGGGGCACCGTTCGGTCTCCGACGGCGCGCCGGTGGAAATCGTCAGTCAGTCAGAATAGTACGCACTTCCCGGGAATTTTCACATATATGGTTATCTCTGATTTGGCAGTCAAGAAACGCGTCACCGTCTACGTCCTGGCCGCGGTTCTCACGATCATGGGGTTGGTGTCGTATCTGAGCCTGCCGCTGGAATCGGCTCCCGACATTAGCATTCCCAACGTTTTCGTCCAGACCTTTTATCGCGGCGTGTCTCCTGAGGATATCGAGAAATCGATCACCATCGAACTGGAGAAAAAGCTCAAGGGACTGGAAGGCGTGAAGAAAATCACCAGTATCTCGTCCGAGGGCGTCAGTTCCATCAATATTGAATTCGTCACCGGCACCGATATCGACGATGCCATAATCAAGGTCAAGGACAAGATCGACTTGGCCAAGAAGGATCTGCCTTCCGACCTGGACGACGATCCCATCGCGTTCGAGGTTAATTTCAGCGAGATGCCGATCCTGGTTATTTCGCTTTCCGGCAAGGGCGGGATGCGGCAGCTTACGAAAATCGCCGAAGACCTGGAGGAGGATATCGAGGCGGTCAAGGGCGTGCTGGAAGTGGACATCGCCGGCGGCGTCACGCGCGAAATCCAGATTCAGGTCGATCCCCAGCGGATGGCTCTGTACAACATCCCTTTTACCCAGTTGCAGGCGGTGGTCGGCGGAGAAAACGCCAACGTTTCCGGCGGCTCGATCAGCACCGGCGAGGGGCGCTACCAGTTGCGCGCGCCGGGCGAATTCAAGACCGTGGAGGAGGTGGAGTCCATCGTCGTGGCGATGGTGGGCGATTCGCCCGTATATCTGCGCGATCTCGCCACCGTGGTCGACGGCATCAAGGATAGGGAGAGCTATGCCCGCACCAACGGGCGCGACTCGGTCAGCCTCTATATCAAGAAACGCACCGGCGAGAACGTGGTGAAGATCGTGGAAAAGGTCGACGCCGCGATTGACGAGGCGAAAAAAAGCTGGCCCGCCAGCGTGGAGATCATCCGCGTCAGCGACCGCGCCAAGGAAATCCACCAGATGGTGGCCGATCTGGAAAACAACATTCTGACCGGGCTGGTGCTGGTGGTGATAGTGGTCTGCACGGCGATGGGGTTCCGCAACGCCATTCTCGTCAGCCTCAGCATTCCCCTCTCCATGCTGATTTCCTTTATCGTCCTGCTCCTGCTCGGTATCACCCTGAACATGGTGGTGCTGTTCAGCCTCACCCTGGCGTTGGGGATGCTGGTGGACAACGCCATCGTGATTATCGAGAACATCTATCGCTTCATGCAGCAGGGCGTCTCCCGCCTGGAAGCGGCCAAGCGCGCCACCAGCGAAGTCGCCTGGCCGATCATCGGTTCGTCGCTGACCACCATCTGCGCTTTTTTCCCGCTGATGTTCTGGCCCGGAGTCATGGGCGAATTCATGTCGTACCTGCCCAAGACCGTCATCATCACCCTCGCCAGTTGCCTGTTCGTGGCGCTGGTGATTAACCCCGCGCTGGCGGCGGCGCTGATGAAGGTTGAGCATAACGGCGAACCGGTTTCCGCCGAGGACGTCATGAGCGGCGGAGAACACCCGATGCTGGAAGGCGGCGGGAGGATTATTGACACGTACCGGCGCGTTTTGCGCACGGCGCTACGGTTCCGGCTGGCGGTGGTGGCTTTCGGCGGGGTGGTGATGGTGGCGATGATGCTGCTGTGGGTATTGCTGGTGGGATTGAAGACGCCGACGGAACTGTTTCCGTCCATCGATCCCATGACCGCTTGGATCAACATAGATCCGCCGGAAGGCGCCGATCTGGAGTATCTCGATGCCATCGTCAAGCAGTGCAGCGGCAGGGTTTTTCTGGGCGATGAAAATATCCGCCCCGGTGAGAAAATCGATTATGGCGCCGCCTTGAAGCCACGGGAAAAGACCAACTTCAACACCGGCGAGAAATACTCCGTCTGCACCGATCTGCCTGCGGTGAAGTTCGTGTACGAGAAATCCAGCATCGGCAACGCCAGCGGCGGCTTCCAGATGGAGGGCGGCAGCGACAACCAGGTGGCGGTCAACTTCCTCGACTTCGCCGACCGCGTCGACGGACAGGGCAGGGAGATTTCATCCAGGTCGGTGATTGAAAAAATCGACCGGCTGGTCAAGGGCGTTCCCGGCGGCGATATCACGGTGGAGGAAGCCCAGGAAGGGCCGCCCACCGGCGCGCCTATTAATATTGAAATTTCCGGTAACGATTTCCCTGTGCTGGGGGAGATTTCCGAGCAGGTGAAGAAATTGCTGGCGCAGGTTCCACACACCCGCAACATTACTTCCGATTTCGAGGGAGGCGCGCCGACGCTGAACATCAAAGTCAATCGCAAGCGCGCGGGTCTGCTGGGGCTGACGACCGACGCCATCGGCTTCGCCATCAAGGCCGCCATCAACGGCATCGAGGTCTCCACCTACCGCGAGCAGGACGACGACTACGATATCATGGTGCGCTTTCTCGAAGCCGACCGCAAACAGATCGACACCCTGCGCCGGATTTTCCTGCCAAGTCCCAAGGTCGGCCTGGTGCCGCTGACCACGGTGGCGGAGATTGCCTATGTCGGCGGGGTGGGGCGCATCAGCCGCATTAATTACCAGCGCGTGGTCACTGTCAAGGCCGATGTGGACGAAGCCATGACCACCGGCATCACCGCGCGCCTAGCGACGGAAAAGCTGATGAAGGATTTTCCCCTGCCTGGTGGCTACCATTACGAGTTTACCGGAGAAAACGAGGAACAGCAGGAGTCGACAGATTTTCTGTTCAAGGCGCTGGGCGTAGCTCTAATGTTGATTTTTCTGGTGCTGGTGGGGCAGTTCAATTCCATCAGTATGCCGCTGGTGATTATGAGTGCGGTCATGCTGTCGTTGGCGGGGGTGTTCCTGGGACTGGCGGTTTACCAGATGCCTTTCGGCATTATCATGACCGGCGTCGGGGTGATCAGCCTTGCAGGGGTGGTGGTCAACAACGCTATCGTGCTGGTGGACTATACCGAGCAGTTGATGGAGCGCGGTCTGAAACGGGATGACGCTATTGTCGCGGCCGGAGCCACTCGTCTGCGCCCGGTGTTGCTGACGGCGATCACGACTGTTCTGGGTCTGGTGCCGATGGTGACGGGCGTCAGTTACGACTTCCACAATTTCAGCATCCAATGGATGAGCGAGTCCAGCCAGTGGTGGAAATCCATGGCGGTGGCGGTGATTTTCGGCCTGGGGTTGGCGACGCTGCTGACATTGATCGTGGTGCCGGTGCTGTTCAGCCTGGTGGATTCGCTCCGGCGCTATGCCATCACCACCTATCGCTGGACCGGTTGCGCGACTGCGTGTTTATGGTGGAGCAGATTTGACGCGCGTCATGGCACGGCTTACTCGCTCAAGTGGCGGAAACCGTTCGCTGAAATTATGATGCGGGTCGTCGACGAATTACAGAAGTCGGAGGATTGATGATGGCTGCGGAAAAAAGAAAAATGAAACGGATCGGCGTGTTGTGTTCGGGCGGCGATTGCTCGGGGATGAATCCCTGCGTGCGCGCGGTGGTGCGTAGCGCCATCTATTACGGGATCGAGCCGTTCGCAATCTACCGCGGCTATCAGGGCATGATCGAAAATCAGATCAAGCCCATGTGCGGTCGCGATGTGGCCGGCATCGGCAATCGCGGCGGGACAATCATCGGCAGCGCCCGCTCGCAGGAATTCCTCACCAAAGCCGGTCGCAAAAAGGCGATCAAAAATCTGCACGCGCACGGCATCGGCGGATTGGTCGTGATCGGCGGCGATGGCTCTTTTCACGGAGCCGAGGCGCTGTGCAAGGAGTCGGATGTACTCACCATCGGCGTGCCCGGCACTATCGACAACGACCTGGAAGGCACCGACTTCACCATCGGCTATGATACCGCCGTAAACGTTGCGCTGGATGCGTTGGACAAAATTCGCGACACCGCCGCCAGTCATGATCGCATCTTCTTCATCGAGGTAATGGGGCGACATGCCGGTTACATCGCGCTGGAAGTCGGCATAGCGGGCGGGGCGGAAGACGTGCTGATTCCGGAAACCTCCAGCGATGTTCCGGGCTTGGCCAAAAAGCTGGTCGAGGGTCGCGCGAAGGGGAAAATGAGTTCCATCGTGGTCGTGGCCGAGGGCGACGAGGAGGGCGGCGCGTTTGAAGTGGCTGGAAAAGTGGGCAAGCTGGCGCAGATTCCGGCGCGCGTGTCTGTCCTGGGTCACATGCAGCGCGGAGGAATTCCCACCGCCGCCGACCGGCTGCTGGCCAGCCGCCTGGGTCTGGCGGCGGTGCGGGAACTGCGCGCCGGAAACAGCGGGGTGATGGTCGGCGTGGTGAGTGGCAAAATAAAAACGACCAAACTCTGCAATAGTTGGGAAAGCCACCGGAAAGTCACGCCGGAACTGCTCGATCTGGTGAAGATATTGTCGATCTGATTGTCGAACGTCATTCCTGCGAAGGCGGGAATCCAGGCGGGGATATCTTCGCGAAAAGGAACGGAAATTTGTATCTTCCGACGAAAAGAAGCGACCGGATATTGTACGGTTTGGCTTGCCCTTTTCTGGTGCTTTTTCTCGGCATTTCATGCCTGACGGTTCACTATCTCTGGCTTCCCCTAGATATTCCGACCAAAATCGTGAAATATCTGGTGGCGGATGCTTTGTTTTTATTCGCTACGGTATTTGCCCTTGGTTTTATCTGGTGTATATTTACCCCGGAGTGGGTAGCCAGATTATTACGTCGCCGCTGCGTAAAAGTGATTTTCTATTCTATTGTTCTTGTCATTGGTTTGGTAGTAGTTCTTGTCGCAACGGAAATTGCCCGGTGTTAGAATAATTCTCTTGATGAAGTATTTTTCAACGTCTTCCCGGAGGCGGTGGGCAGTCAAAGCCGTGACCGGGTCTGCCGCCAAAACTCCCCGGAGGCGGGGGGGCTTCCCCCGGATTTCCGGGCGGGCCAGGAAGGATTTTTTCGTTATCGCGTGCGAATATCTCCGCCTGCTTGGGGTCGAGTTCGGCGGCTATCGCTTTTTTCAAAACTTCAATCTCCGACTTCATCCTGGCAAAAGTTTCCTGGTGCAGGGCTTCGATGGCCGTGTGCCGTTCCGCGATGACGGTTCTGATTTTTTCCTTTTGCCCGGGGTTGAGCCCAAGATACTCGTCCAGGCGGCGGATAATCAGGTCGGGAATCCTGTCAGGCGCGGGATGCTCCCGAAAATGGCGGTGGGATAGAAAAACCGTCGCCACGTGTCCGAGGGCGAGGCCAAGCAGAAAAATACCGACCATTACCAGCCGGGAGCCTAAGCGGTGTTTCAGCGGCATGGGCGGAGATTCCGGTGCGGTTTCTTCCATGATTCCTCTTCCGGTAAATTGTTTAAAGCAGCGACGCCCATTGCGTGATGGGATCATTCCAGCAGCAGACGGTTTCCGCCGGATAAAGATAATTGGCGCAGACGACCAGAACCAGAGCGACCGCGGCGATACCGCCAGCCAGCGCCAGATCCGGCCAGAGCGAGTAAGTCTGTTCCGCGCGCCGCCTGATGTTGATAGCGCGCATGGCCTTTGCGGCGACGTTGCTGGCGGCGGGTGGCGCTTCCTGCGCGATTGCGGCCAGTCGGCCTATAGCTTCTAGCTCATCCATGACAGCTTCTCCAGCAGCTTTTCCTCTTGGGCGATTTTCCTCAGTTTTTTCCGGGCGCGGTACGCCCTCATTTTTATGACTGTCCGATTCCAGCCGGTGCGTTCGGAAATCTCCGACAAGGCGCAGTTGTCGAAATACATCAGCGTCATGATGGTGCGGTCGGCGGGAGAGAGGCGGGCAAGCATTTTTTTCAGGAGCAGTTCCGCCTGCTCCGGATCGAGCCGCTGTTCTTCCTCCCCGGCCTGCTGGCTGTCGTGCTCCTGCAGTTGCACCGTGTTGGGGCGACGCGCGTTTTTCCGCCAATACTGGTAACCGACATGGGTCGCGATTTTCCGCAGCCAGTGTAAAAATGGCGCTTGCGGCTGATAACGGGGCAAGCTGAAAAACGCTTCCACGAAAACTTCCTGCACCAGATCCTCGCGGTCGGCGCTGGTATTGGCAAAGCGCCTCATCTGGGTGGCGATGACGGATTCATGCCGCCGGATAATGCGCGAATACGCTTCATCCTCGCCTCGGAGACACGCCTGGATGTCTTCCCAGTCAATATCCACAACCGCCGTTTCCGCCGCAATCCAGGCTCTTGTCGCTCGTGCTTTTAGTTCCTACAAGGATAATAGCGCAAGCTGGAGTAAGGTAACAAAATATTTTAATTTTATTTTTTATAAATTTAAATTTCAGGGAGGTAGCAGGCATTGCCGAGATGGGTAGATGCTGGTGTTATGAATGAGGTTCTTGCGTAATGGCTTATTTTGCAAGGAATAGCAATGAATTTATGGTGGACGCTTTCTTGCGGGTACTCGTATTGAATGAAAGCGGCAACTAATATTATCGGCGGCGGAACTATATCTCTTTAATGAAAAAACTAATTTTCCAGCCAGAATTTTCGTCAAACGCGGCAGCGGAAAAAAATGTTGTTACCGTCTGCGTTCATGGACATTAAGCAAGTGTGAGATAGTTGAAAATACCGGGTTTACATAGATTGGGCAATTTTTTTTATAAGGAGAAGATCATGCAAATCAGTTCATCAATGGGTTCCTACGTGCAGAGTTACGGACAGAGTCAAAGGCCGCCGCAGATCAGCGCCGAAGCGCGGCAGGAGTTGTTCACCAACGCCGACGCAGATGGCAGCGGCGGGTTGTCGAAGACGGAAATGCAGGCGTTTGGCGAAAGCATGAAAACCGCCATGGATTCCGCCAGCGGTGTCAGCCGTGCCAAAGACGGGCAAGGGGCGCCGGAAATGAGCGACGAGATGTTTGCGGAAATCGACACCGACGGCAGCGGCGAAGTCTCGACCGACGAGTTGGACGCGTTTGAGAAAAACATGCAGAAGAAGGGGCCGCCCCCGCCTCCGCCCGCCGGTTCCGGCGCCTCGCAGATCGACAGCGAAAGCACGAGCCTGCTGGATTACCTCAACAGTTCGGACGACGAGGAGTCGACTTCCACTTCCATCAGCGATCTGCTGAAATCGGTCTACTCCAATTTCAGCACCAGCGAGGAAAGCAGCCTGCTCAATTACCTGAGTTAGCCCCCCGGTTAAGGAAGGCGCGGGGGAACGGGGGTGTCTTTCCCTCGCGCTTTCCGGTTTTGAGGCAATACGGTCTAATTAATGAAAAATCCTTCTGTGTTAAAGAAAAACATACGATCGTCATTCCCGCGAAGGCGGGAATCCAGTGGGGAAACCGCACGCAACACCTCCTGGATTCCCGCCTTCGCGGGAATGACGGTACAA
>JAGUZQ010000092.1 GCA_020060765.1 Planctomycetota bacterium
CAACCCGGCACCGCACACGCACCGCATTCCTCGCAGCCGCACGAACATGCCGATCCGGACCATCCCGCACCACTGCTGCCGGAAATCCCTCGCGCTCCCATGCCGCCAGGCGCGCCGGTTCCCGGCGGAGGCAGTCCGTCATCTTTGCCGTGACTGTCAAGTTGCGGTTAAGTGAAAATCCTAGCCAGCGTCATACACCCGAGAAACAGCGTGGCACCGGCGATGCGGCTGCGTAAGATGTTTTCCGGGAGCAACTTCACCGTCCAAGCCGCTCCCGGCACCGAAGCCAGGGCGCCAAGCAGCAGCGGTAAGGCCAGATTCCAGTCCGGCCAGCCCTGCAGGATTACGTAGAGAATAAATCCTACCACGCAGACCAAACCTTCCGACGCCGAAGTGATCGCGACTGCCGGTTTTTCCGGTACTCCCGCAAACACCTGCCCGCCAGTGACCAGCGGCCCGTAGCCGCCACCCGAAGCGCCTTTGTTAAAGGCGGCTACCGCTCCCAGCACGATTATTTTCCACCAGGCGAATTTGCCGACCAGGCGTTTTCCCCAGAGCAGAAAAAGCCCGATCAGCAGCACCATGACGCCGATAGCGGTTTTCATGATTTTCGGCGGCACGTTCAAGGCGACGACAACTGCAAGCAGGGTTCCCGCTAGCGCACAGCCCGCGAAGGTCAGCATGATCCGGCGTGAGCGCGTTCCCTGGCTGAAATCGACGTTGCCGAGACGATGGTGCAGCAAACCCGCGGAGAGGCCGGTAACCAGTTCCGACAACAGCACGCAGGGTACTATAACCAGCGGTTGATAACCAAATAGCAGCAGGAGTGGCGTCAGCGTGGTGCCGTAGCCCATGCCCAGGGAAGAGTCGATATACTCGCAGACAAACGCCATTCCCGCGATCAGGGCGAAACGCCAGGCACCGTCGATCTGTAAATCCGCGCTGTTGACAAAACTCAGGTAAATCATGCAGATTCCGGCCAGGATGAGCGCCGCGTCCCAGATCCGCCGGATACACCTGTCGCCGGTAATGGCTGCTGTCAGCGTGGTCATGGTTCAAGCCTCGATCACGGGACAACCAGCTTCGGCGATCAGTTTATCCACGGGAGCGCCAAAAAACAGTTTGACCCAGGCCGGGCGTTTGGAGCGGGTCGTGAATATCACCGCCGGTTTTTCTTTCGTCACCACTGCCAGGCAGACCAGCGCGAATCTCCCGGTTTCCACTAACGCCGAGACGGCGATTCCCTTTTCGCGCGCACGAGCCGCAATCGCCTCGGCTTTTTCCCTGCCCTGGCTTTCATGTTCCCGGAGCAGGTCTTCCTCGCATTTCTGCCGCAGTCCGGTAAAGACGCCGCCGTCGATTACCGCCAGATCCTGTCCGACCAGGTAACGGGCGAGATTTCGGTCAGCCACATGCACCACGACCAATCGCCGGTTTTCCTGTCTGGACTTTTCCAGAGCCAGTTCCACCGCTTTTTCCGATTGCCGGAAAGTGGACAGAGCCAGCATTACGGGTTGTTCATCTGTCTGGTTTGGTTCGCGGGACATGTGCGTTTCCTTATATATGTGTAGTGAAGAAGTTGCTGAGTTACTGAGTTGCTATGTTACTGAGTAAGGGCTGGCGTAAGCGCAATGCAAAGAAAGGAATTTTCCGCTCCAAAATTCCCGGTAACTCGGCAACCTGGAACCTCAGTAACTCAAAAGACCGGCAACTTTCAGAACGCTTCTCCCTCTTTTTGCGGTTTGGCTGTCAGCCGTTTCTTTTCGGCGGCGATTTTGCCCCGTGTTTCTTCGTCAAACCGGTCGGCCACGGCTGGATGGGTGTGAAGGGCAAACAACTCCACCAGATCGGGAGCGCCGTCATTATCCTGATCCCGTTCCAATATCGCCTCTGGCCCCAGCAGGTACACCTTGACCGTGGTCAGGCGCTTGATCGTCAGGCCGACTTTGGTTCCGTCGGCGCAAGGAGAGAACGTAACTTCACCTTCCGGCTCCCCGGTGGTGACATCGACGCATCTTTGCAGTTCCACACCGGGGGGAGCCAGAAACTCCACCTTGACCCGGGGTTTGGGATCGGCGCGAAACTCCCGGTCTTTTTCGTCAAGCGCCGACGGTATCATCTGTTCCAGGCTCAGGTGGGCGCCGGTGTTTTCCGCACCGGGGGTCAGTTCCAGGGAGGCTGGTTTAGTCTCGCCATTGTGTTCGATCCAGCCCTTGCTTTCCGGGAAGCGGTTGGCGAAGCGTTCATTGACAACGATCAGCACAATCCCGCGTTCGCCGCCAAGAATAGTATAGGCTCGTACCTGGTTGGGAGTCTGCGCCTGCATGGGGCAGGGAGCGCCTACCCGCAGATAGGGCTTGAGTGCCTGCAACATGCCGTTGATCCGGGTGAGGGACTGACCCAGGGGGGTGTTTGGCGCGATACTTTTGCTGCCCGAATACAGCACGCCTTTCACGCCCTCGCCGACTTGCGCCATGACGCTGATCTGTAGTTCCTGCGGCAGCAGGCGGCAGAACTGGTTCAGGATCGCGTGACCGGGAGCCGCTCCCGCCACGGCGGTCCGGGCGTAAAGAGTATTGCGAAGCGGGTTACCCGAATAACGGCGGTTGCCGTGGGCAGGGAAGCCGGTTACTTCAAAAGGAGTATAGGCGGCGAAATCCATGACTTCACCGTAAACATGGCAGGATCGCAGCTTCTGGTACATGCAGATATGGCCGAAACACGCCCGCTGAGGGTCTGTTTCATAACACTCCCAGACCCGCCGCCAGCAGATGTTCGCGCCCTGACCCAGCGCCTGTCCGAGATTGGAGTCGCGGCAGGTGGTGTTGCGGTAGACATAGATTGCCTGGTTGGGGTCATCGTCTGCGGCGGGACTGGCCGGGGGAGTTTCTTCAGGGTCGGCGCCGGGCTGTTTAGTGGGTACGCAGAACGGCGTCGGATCGAAGCAGAGTTCCGCTCTCGTATCTCCGGCGTAACCGCCGTGTGGCCAGGTGCTAACAGGAAACAGGCTGAAAACACGGACGCTGGCCAGAGCCAGCGTGTTTTCCGCCTGTATTTTCACATTCAGACAACTGCCGCGCTTAAGGGGATGGGCAAAGCGGAAAATCGCCACTTTCTTTTCCTGCGGCGCCAGTTTTTCCCAGGCCAGAACGGGAGCAGGCGCGTTTCCGGCAAGATCGAAGGAAATGCGGGGAGATTCCAGCACCTTTTCACCGACATTGCTGGCATAGATATAAGCCGTAGTCAGATCCTCGCTGAAGGCGATATCCTCTATCCTTAAACTGTCAACGGCATCACGCGCGAAATCCACCTCCAGCGGTTTTCCTCCTTCCGGCAGGATCGTGATTTTTTCCGGCATGTGCTGCCTGCTGTGCAGCCGCAGCCTGATATCGCTGACAGCCTGCGGCGTAACTCGCGGCGGAAAAGCCGTGGCCCATATCACCGTGGGATGCTGCAGGCGCAGGTAGGGAATATTCTCTTTCTCGCCCTGCTCCAACGCGGTGACGGATTGGCCATCCACCAGGATATCGGCAATTCTGACTTCACCGCCGGAAATGTTTCGCACATACAGATGGCAGGTGCCGCTGTCTATCAGCGGGTCGCGCTGGCGCAGAACCGTGTGTTCCAGTGCCAGCAAAGTCGGCGGCTCCTGCGTTGGCGGGTTTTGTGCGGGATTTTCCGATGTTGCCGGGCGGGAATGCCACCACCAGGCTATTGCCCCTATCAGGACAACGGCAACAAGCACGAGGAACGGCGGGATTTTCGTACCGCCATTTTCCGGTTTGGTTTCGGCCTTTTGATCAATCTTCGCATCCGGCACGGTTGTTCTCCTGTCTTTGAAAGTTGCTGAGTTGCTTGAAGAAGTTACTGAGTTGCTGAGTTGCTGAGTTGCTGAGTTGCTGAGTTGCTGAGTTGCTGAGTTGCTGAGTTGCTGAGTTTGCGCGCGGAGGATTCTCAATACTCCAACGATTTACGCTTGCGCAGCTCTTGCTCAGTAACTCAGCAACTTCTTCTTCCCACTCATTTCTTCTCAGTCTCTGCGGCAGGCTCTCCTGCAGCCAACGCCGTTCCCTGTACCGGCACCAGGATCAGGGCATGCAGGCCGCAATCGGTCTGGATTTTCAAGGTAGCGGCAATGGGGCCGGGCTTGAAAGTCTCCTTCTCGGCTACCACCCTGATCAGGCGATGCATTCCTCCCTGCACCGGGCCTACGCCTTCGACCGTGGCGGTGAGTCCCGGCGTGTCGCATTCCACCTGCAGGATGCGGATAGGCTTCTTGGTCAGGTTGAAAAAGCGCACCTCGGCGGAAGCGAGTTTGTCGCCGGTTACCGTTCCCAGGTGGGCGGCTTCGGGATGTACCATGATCTGGGCGGGAACCCGCTTGACATTGGTCTTGGCCTCGGCCATGACCGCGCCGGTTACCGCGCCTTTAAGCTGAAAAAACAGTTTCCAGGTTTCCTCGCCAGACAGGGTGAGGGAATGCACCTCGACGTCTATGGCCAGTGACCCCTTGGCGGGAATGGTGCGTTCTCTCAGCAGGATATTGATGCAGGGGCAGGGACTGTAGGCGCGGCTGATGGTGACGGGCTGCTCGTTCTGGTTGGTGAGGGTGATGCGTCGCTGACGCAGTTGTCCTTCGCGGAATTCGCCGTAATCCAGCACTTTCGGCTCCAGAACTATTCCTGCCGGAGCCGGTTCTTTCGCTTCTTCGGCTTTGCCCTGGGGTTTTGCCGGGGTGCTGCCATTTTCCACGGTTACCTCCGGCTTTTTCTGGACTTCTTCTCCGGCTGAAAGTTGCCCGAATCCGGAAAAACAGCACAAGATGAGGCAGAAACATACATGACGCATCGATATTCCTTTCCTGATAAAATGTTTTGCCGTTACCGGAGCGCGTAACCCTCTTCACTGGCAAACAACGCGGCAAATTATGGAATTACAGTGTTCTTGCCAGACGCGGAGAACTACGGTACAGGTACTTACGTTATTCGTCAAATGTTTTTCAACCGTATCCAAAAAAACTTTGACATATTCCGCGGAGCGGGTAAAGTCATGCCCTCGGGTGCATGTAATCATTTACTAAAATGGAGACCAAAATGAGAGACAGAAGATTCCCTGCGGCGGGACTGATATTATTGTTTGCCGTCCTGAATTGCCTGGGGAGTCAGGCCGGAGCGGAAGAAGAGATTCCCCTCTCGGCAAAACTGAAGATGCTGCGTAACGACCTGAACGATCCACGGGGGACGCTTCTCTTCAGCCAGGTGGCTTCCGTCACCGAGCCGATGCTGGAACGCTATAAAAATGACGCTGGGGCGTTGAAAGAGATTTACCTCCTGCGGATGGATTTCGCCTGGCGTCGCCGGGGTACGCCGGAAGACAGATTCGCCGAAACCGAAGCTGCGCTCAATCATCTGCTGCCAGGCGATACCAACCTTTTGCCAGGTTTCCAGTCCCGCCTGACCAGCGCCGCCGCTGGCCTGAACAAGGAAAAACTGGATGAAATCTACGCCGGGCAGCGCAAGTCGTTCGAGGGAACGGAAGACGCGGGGCGTTTCCTGCAAGGCATTGCCATGGAAGCCTGCCGGGGTTATGCGAAGCTCGGTTCCCTGGAGGAAACCTTCGCCGCCTACGATTATCTGCTGTCCCAGTTGAACCAGGCCGACCCCAACGCCATCGGCAATCCCACCAACCTGCTGCGCGAGTTTTTCCGCGACCGCGCGCGGCTGAAAATCCGCGAGGAAAAGCTGTTGTCGATGGCCGAAGCCTTGTTCCCCTACATGAACGAAAAGACCAGCGTGGGGGTAAAGCGCCCTCTCTTCCAGCAGATGCTGGCCTTGTACGGGGAACTGGGCAAGAACGGGGAAATCCTTAAAGTCACCGGGCAGATGCTGGAAATCGATCCGGACTATCAGGAATGGAATTTTGCCAAAGCCGAAGCCCTTATCGCCCTGGATAAATTGCCGGAAGCGACCACAGAGCTTAAAGCCCTGATTCTGAAAAATCCGCTCGGTAACAGCGCGCGCGCTCTCAGGCTGCTGATGAACGCGGGCATGGATCAGGGCGATAGCGAAACCGCTGTCGGTTGCGCCCGCACCCTGTTCGACATCGCCGGTTCAGAACAGGAAGTAAGCGAGGCGGTACGCGGCATTGCCCGTTGCCTGGCGATCCGGGACGGGAATCTGACCAACGCCAACAACTACATCCTGTTTCAGAAATGGGGTGCCGCCGGTCCCGACGGCGTGGAGAAAACCGCCGACGACCTTGCTCCGGTAGAGGAAATTTTTACCGGATTTTTCGCGAAAGACGAAGAATACAAAGCCAAACTGCAGGAGCAAATCGCGGAAAACGAAAAAAGCCTTGATTTGTTGGATACCGACGCGCTTCGCACCAACGCCTGCCTGTATCTGCTCAAGGGCGAACCGGACAAGGCGCTGCCGCTGCTGCGGCAGGCCTATGTTTCGGCAGTGGCTGACGTGCGTAAAGTTGATGCAATCGGCTGGGAACTGGCTAGCGCTCTTCGGGCGTCTTCCGGTTTTCTGTTCGCGGCCAGGGATTTCCTCGACTTCCAGGAACTGGGAACGGCGGGAGTGGACGGGGAAACCGGCACCCAGGACGATCTGAAAGATATGTTCGGCAACGTGCCGACACTGGACGAAAAGATCGTCGCCGCCGCCCGGGAAGAGTTCAAGGAAGCCTTGTACTGGAATCCCGTGTCCCAGGACACCCAGAACGCGGGGGTGCGTTACGCCAGCGCCCTGACGCGCTGCGGCAAACACCAGCAGGCGCTGTCGGTAGCCTTGTCCCTGTACGAGGGCGCCTGGGACGAACGCAGTCTCAATAACATGGCGGCGGCGGTAGCCTCGATCCTGCGCGCGCGGGATCATCAAGTTCTCGCCGCCAACGCTTTTCTGAAGTTCCAGCGTTACGGCCCCGCCGGGGAAGACGGCATCGCCGGTTCCAACGACGATCTGGCCAATCCCCTGGCAGAGACGCCCCGTGATTTTCCCTCCTCGCCGGTGGGAGTGTGGCTGGGTGAACGGGTGCCGGTGCTGACGGCAGGCAGGAAATACCGGGAAGCGGCTTACGCCCTGATCTACTTGGGACAGCCCCGGCAGGCGCTGCCCCTGCTGATGAAGGCGCGGGCGCTCTGTTCCTTCGACAACCGCGCGATTACGCAGATGACGCTGGATTTCGTGGCGGCCTTGCGCGCCCTGTCCGGCCATAACGGCGGCGCGGACGCTTTCCTGAAATTCCAGCAATACGGCTTGGCGGGAGAAGACGGCAAAACCGGTAACGACGACGATTTGAAAGACCCGCTGGCGGAATTGCTGAATGACGGGAAAGTGGCAAAGGCGGGGGAGTAAGGGGGCGTTGCTGAGTTTGCTGAGTTTGCGCGCGAAGGATTTTCAGTATTCCAGCGATTTACGCTTGCGCAGCTCTTGCTCAGTAACTAAGTAACTTAGCAACTTCCTCAAGGCAACTCAGCAACTATAAAAAACGGATTCCGCATGAGACCGCATAACGCGCAATCGATATATATGGTACGCCAATGCAGCATGTTTATCGGCGCTCTTTTTTGCCTGTTTGTTGTTTCCGCGTATGCCGCCGAGACGGATTCAGTCAGCAGCGATGATCTCAGGTTTCACGAAAAGCGAGTACTTGAGCTGCTGGCGGAGCAGCCGGTAAACGAATCCCGCCTGCGCGCGGTTCTGCTCAGCCTGGCGGAAATACGGGATAAATGCGGAAATCGGGAAGAATCGCTTGATTTCTATCGCCAGGTGCTTGAACTGGCGCCGGTTGGAGGAGCGTCATTCCGGCAGGCGCAGAATGACCTGGGGCGTGCCTGTTTGGCGCGCGGTTCCTGCCTGGCTGACCTGGAGGATGCGCCGCATCCCGTGATCGCGGAACTGGCGCGCGCGTATGTCAGCCAGACCTTCAGTGCCTGCCGCTTCCGCTGGCAGACTCATAACTTGGGTAACCAGGAAAAACAGACGCCTGATATTCAGACTGCCCTGGAAAATTTCCGCGTTCCCGTCGCGAGAACGAGTCGCCTTGCCACCGATAATACAGCCTTAAAATTGGATATTACCGGCGCGGTCAGGGGGACGACGGTTTACTCCCGGCAATTGGCGGTAACTCCGGCGCTCCCGCGTTCGCTGCCGGAGATCAGGGAGGAAACGTCTCCCCGGTTTCGCGTCACGGGATTGACTCTCGGCGAGATCCGCCCGGCCATGCTGGTTCCGCCTGATCTGCCGAAAGAACCGGCAGTCCGCTCCTCTCCGCTGAGAATCGCCGCGACAGCGCAAATCAATCCGGTCGAAAGCCGCGCGGTTTCACGTTTTTTCTCCCGTTCGCTGGCACATATTCCCGCGCTGTCTGCCGGGTTGAACCAGGCAGGCGATACTCCCTCACCGCGTTTTCTGGCTTCCCGCCTGAACGGAACAGCCAGACCTAATCTGCCGGTTCCGGCCGACAACATTGCGTTACCCCGAATGCAGGCCACGTTGCCAACCGCGCCGAAGTTTGCCGGTGAACCGGTTTCACCGGCTGCCGTCACCTGTCGCGGGACATCGGTCAGGCTGGCGGGAGCCCCGCCGGTAATCATGCAACTGGCTGAAGTTACTGCTCCCGAATGTCCGGGACGCGGCATCCGGGAAACAGTAGCGGCGCGTTCATTCCGTTTAAGCAACGCCGGACTGGACGCGGCCTGTCTGCCTGAGGCAAACCGGTTACGTCCTGGTTTCTGCCTGCGACCGGTCGAACATCGTCGCGCGGAGGAGATGAGTGACGCGGCTTTGGCCTCTTCCTCCAGCAGGGCTTTTTTCCAGCATCCCGCCACCGGGCTGGCCGGACAGAAACATTCAACCACCCGGCAGTTGCTGGGGGTTTATGTCTCGCTGATCCAGGACTGGGAGGTGTTCGGGCATGACGTTGCGCCGGAAAGGGATATCGCTTTCCTGCACGGGCTGCTGCGGGAACCCTGCCAGGCCGAGGACGTGGACGCGGTAGTCAAGCACTTGCTGTTCAGCACCCTGATCCTGCGGGAAGACAAGCCGGAAACCTATACCGGGGTGCTGGATAACGCCTTGGCGGCGGCTCATCCGGCAAACAAGGGCTGGCTGGTGCTGGCTCTGGCTCAGGCCGCGCAGAAGGCGGGTCACAAGCAGATCGTGGCGCAGATGCTGAAGACGCTTGACGGCGGAGGAATCCAGGCAGGCACAAAACTCCGGCGCGGCGCGCTGATGCTCGCGGCCATGGCGCATTTCCAGAACGGCAAACTGGAAGAGGGGCGGGAGGTTTTGCAGGCGCTGATTGAAAAATACCCCGACGCCGACAGCCTCGACCGGGCGCAATTCCTGCTGGCCTGGTCGTTTCTCACCGCCGGGGACAAGCGGGAAGCGCTGAACAGATTCGAGCTATTCATCGCGCAGTATCCGCAAAGCCAGTACGCCGACCGGGCGCGCGACTTCATCCAACGCCTGCAGCCGTTTGTGCATGCGGAAGAGGAAGTGACTTTTTAAGGGAGTTGCTGAGTTACTGAGCGACTGAGTTGCTGAGTTTGCGCGCGGAGGATTTTCAATATTCCAATGATTTACGCTTGCGCAGCTCTTGCTCAGTAACTCAGTAACTTAGCAACTCAGTAACTCAAAGAAAAGGATTCCCGATGAACCCGGCTGATAACCTGAGCCGTCGCGACTTTCTCAAACTTGGCGGCGTGGCGGCGGGAATGCTGGCCACGAGCGGCCTGGTCGGCTCAGCACTGGCTGGAGAGAATCAAACCAGGCCCAACATCCTCATGGTCATGGTGGATACCTTGCGGGCGGATCACGTCGGCTGCTACGGCTACGGGAGTCCGACGACTCCGACCATCGACGCCCTGGCTAAAGAAGGGATGAGGTTTGAAAACGCCTTCTCCGCCTCATCCTGGACCACGCCGTCAGTCATGTCTGCCTTTACCTCGCTGTTGCCACGCGAGCACGGGGTGGTAGACACTACCCGGACGCTGCCGGGGAAGGTTACTACCCTTGCCGGGCAGTTGCGGCAACACGGCTATCATACCTGCGCGGTGCTGTGCAACCCATGCGCCAGCGCGAAAATGGGCTTTGACAGCGGATTTGACGTATATGACGATTTTACCATTCTGCTCAATACCGAGCTGAATGTTTTTGACGTCATGGGAGAGTCAGGGCAACGGTCGATCAATACCGTCACCACCTCCCGCGAAATCGCCGATCTGTCCCTGAAATACCTGCGCCAGTCACCTGACAACAAGCCCTGGTTTATGTTTGTGCTGCTGTTTGACCCCCACGCCGATTACGTCCCGCCCCGCCGCTACGCGCGCATGTTTGATACTGGCTACCATGGCAAAGCCTCCGGCCAGGTTTACGGCCTGGGTGGAAACTGTCAAACAATCCAGTGGCCGGACAAGGCTGACCGGGATCACGTGATCTCACTCTATAACGGGGAAATCCGCTATGCCGACGACGAACTCGGGCGTTTTCTGCAACTGGCCAAGGCGGAAAAATTACTGAACGACAACACCCTCATGGTGGTAACGGCGGATCACGGCGAGGAATTCAACGAGCATGGCGGTTCCACCCACGGCCACTCCCTCTACGAGGAACTGGTGCGCATTCCGTTAGTCATGCGCTGGCCGGGAAGGATTCCGGCGGGGAAGGTCTGCCCCGCGCAGGTGCAGAGTATTGATCTGGCGCCGACCCTGTTGTCATTGATCGGAGCGCCAGCCGCGCAGGGTTTTGGCGGCCGGGATCTGTCGCCGTTACTGAATGGCAGCGGTACTCTCGACCGGGAAAAGATCATGCTGCATACCCATCTTAATCAAGGGGTAGCGGCAGTGCGAACGCCGCAGCTGAAAGTGATCGAGCAGCTGGGTTCAGGCGAAGTCAGTGGTTTTGATCTGAGAAACGATCCCCTCGAGCAGGAGCCGCTGGCGGGAGAAGCGCTCAGGCAGCACGCGCAACTGGCGCCACTTGCAGCCGAACTGGTCAAGTGGAACAGCGAGGCGGCGACAGCGTTCAGCAAGCGCAAGGCTGAGCATAAAGCCAAGCCGCAACTGACGGCGCAGCAGATCAAGGCGCTGAAAGCGATGGGGTATGTGCATTAGTTGGAGTTACTGAGTAACTCAGCAACTCGGAAAAAGGAACCGACAACCTTGCGTAGCACGCGAACAATCATCCTTGGCTTTGACGGACTCGACCCGCGGCTGTGCCGGAAATGGATGGACGCCGGAGATTTGCCGCATCTGGCGAAACTGGCGGGGCTGGGGACATTCAGGGAACTGAATACGTCGTATCCCTGCCAGTCGCCGGTGGCGTGGCGCACTTTCGCGACCGGCGTCAATCCCGGCAACCACGGGGTTTTCGATTTTCTGCGCAAAATCCCCGGCACCTATCTGCCCGACATGTCGACGGTCGAACGGGGCGTGATGCCGGTTCTGGCGGAAGACTGGAAGCGGCTGGCGTTCGGCGGCCTGATCGGCGCGGCGGGGGCGCTGGCGGCATTCGGCGCGGCGCGGAAAACTCGGTTTTCACGGCGGGCGTTTCTGGCGGGAGCGGTAGGAATCCCCGTGGCTACAGGCGTAACTTCGGCAATCTATTCGTGGCTGCCGAAGGAAGTGCCGACACCCATCAACCGCACCGGCGGCACGCCGTTCTGGGCGTACCTCGGGGAGGCGGGAGTGCGGTGCAAGGTGCTGCGGATACCGGTGGAGTTTCCCGCGCGGGAATATCAGAACTGCCAGGTGCTGTCGGGGCTGGGCGTGCCTGACGTGCGTGCCACTAACGGCACCTATACGATCTATAGCGAAGACTGCAAGGACGAGAATACCGAAATGGGCGGACGCCTTGCGCCGGTGTTGTTTCAGAACAACACGGCCTCTGCCGAAATCATGGGGCCGACTGACGTGCTGTCCTTCTCCGGTGAATCGTTGTCATGTCGGTTCAGCATCCGCAAAACAGAAACAGGCATTGAACTGAAACTTGATGGGAATTCAGTTCAGCTTGAACCCGGCGAATGGACAAAGTGGCTCGATATTCCTTTTTCCGCCAGTCCGCTAGTGAACCTGCGTGGCAAGGGAAAGTTCTGCCTGCTGTCGCTGAATTCTTTTACGCTTTATCTCGCGCCGCTGAACTTCGACCCGGCGAAATTGCCTGCGAATCTCCGCCTTTCCGCGCCGGAAAGTTACGCAAGTAAGCTGGCGCGGGAAAACGGTTTTTACAAGACTCTCGGCTGGCCGACCGATACCTGGGCGTTGAATGAGGGACACATTCCCGACGAAGTTTACCTCGAGGACTACCGCGAAACCATGCGGATGGAAAAGGCGGTTACGCTTTCGGAACTGGAGAAGAACGACTGGGACTGTTTAACCGCTATCTTCACCCCGACCGACCAGATTCAACACGTCTTCCGCGCAGGCACCGAACGCGGCGATAAGGCGCTGCTGGAAGCGTATAAAGAAGCCGATGCCTTCGTGGGCGAAGTGATGAGGCGCTTTGCTGACAAAGCCACGCTGATCGTGCTGTCGGATCACGGCTTTCATGGCTTCGACCGCGCGGTCAATATCAATACCTGGCTGTGGAAAAACGGCTATCTGAAATTCCAGGGCGAGGCGCTGCCTGACGCTCCGCGCAAAATCATGAAAGACCTCACCGGCAGGGGGCAGTTCTGGGAAGGAGTGGACTGGGTCAACACCTACGCCTATTCGATGGGACTGGGCAACGTTTATCTGAATATGCAGGGACGCGAACCGGAAGGCATTGTCCGCCCCGGTGGTATGGCGGAAACCGTTCTTGGCAAGCTAAGGGAAGGGTTGCTGGCGCTTCGCGACGATGGCAAACCGATCGTGCGTTCGGTTTATTTCGGCAAGGAACTCTATCGAGGAAAATACGCAGAGGACGCCGCCGATGTGGTGGTGGGCTTTCATGAGGGATACCGCATTTCCTGGCAGACCGCACTCGGCGGCACGCCAAAAGAGATTATCGAACCAAATGAAAAGAAATGGTCGGGCGACCACTGCTCGCTTGATCCGGCGATGACGCCGGGAGTGTTTTTCAGTAACCGACCGTTGTCCGATGCGCCGAAATCGGAACGCATCCTCGGCGGCGGTGTGTGGCCGTCGGTAATGGATATCGCGCCGACCGTGCTTGGCACGTTCGGAATCAAGGTGCCGGAAATATTGGAAGGGACTGAGTTGCTGAGTTGCTAAGTTGCTGAGAGATGGGGATATCGATGGCCACATACAAGGATTTGATTGTCTGGCAGAAGGCGATCGCACTGGTGAAGGACGTTTACATTGAAACAGAAGGTTTCCCGTCCCGCGAGATGTACGGTTTGACTTCACAGATCAGGCGCTCCGCCGTATCGATTCCTTCAAATATCGCCGAGGGGCACGGTCGTCGTTCCGATGCTGATTTTGGACGTTTTTTGACGATATCTCTCGGCTCGTTGTTTGAAATGGAAACGCAACTCGTTATTGCTAGGGAAATTGGCTTTCTCGACCAAGAAAGACATTTGACGCTTGCCAATCAGGTTGATGAAGTGGAAGCCATGCTGGAGGCGTTGCTCCGCAAAGTGAAGGCGCAATCGTGAACAGTCCGATACAACAAACTCAGCAACTCAGTCGCTCAGCAACTCAGCAACTTGGCGACTTTGTCGCCATTACTCGCCCCTTCACGCTCATGCCGCCATTCTTGGGTATCGTCTCCGGATCGTTTGCCGCTCTTGGCAGCATGGCGGCGACGGGAAAGATGCCGCTTGTTGAAGGGATATTGTCGCATTGGCATCATATTCTGATGGGCGGATTGATGGCCTCAATCCTGAATGCCGCCTCCAACGTGCTGAACCAGGTAACCGAGGTGGAAGTGGATCGCAAAAACAAACCTGACCGCGTGTTGCCGCGGGGAGATATGAGCATAAAGACCGCCACGGGTTATGCGATCTTTCTCTATGCAATTGCCATGCTGCTGGCGTGGCTGGTCGAGCCTGTTCCAGGCGTACGCCATACCTTCTGGTGTTCGCTTGCCGCCGCCGTGGCGACGGTGTTGTATTCGGTGAAGCCGGTCTACGCCAAGTCACGCGGCTGGTGGGCCAACATCACTATCGCCGTGCCGCGCGGGTGTTTGCTGAAAGTGGCGGGATGGGGCTGCGTCGCTTCGGCCTGGGACGTGGAGCCGTGGTTTATCGGTTTTGTCTTCATGCTGTTTCTACTGGGCGCGGCGTCGAGCAAGGATTTCTCCGATATGGCAGGCGACGGGGAAGCGAATATCCGCACTCTCCCGGTGATTTACGGAGCGGAAAAGACGGCGCGCCTGATTGCGCCGTTTTTCATAATGCCCTGGCTGGCGCTGATTGCGGGGGTGTTTTTGCAACGTTCCACCGGAAGCCCGGTATTGCATACTGCCATGATCCCGACAATAGCATTAGGACTTGTATTGGCCGGATACGGCGTCCATATCGGCAGGCTGATGAAAAACGCTTCGGCTTCGTCAATCGAAGGCAACCATCCGGCGTGGAAACACATGTATTTGATGATGATGGCAGCCCAGGTCGGCCTGGTCGTCTGCTATCTGATCTGAAAGGCGTGGCATGGACATAGTGAACGGAAAGACCGGGATCGCGGTCGATTGCTTTCTCGAATGCCGCGAGGCGGTAAACCGGAAGCTGGAATCGCTTCGTCCTTTCTCGGCGGCACCGACACTGGAAAATGCTTTTGAGCTGGCGCTGTTTCCTGGCGGCAAGCGCCTGCGTCCGATCATGGCGCTGGCATGCGGCGAACTTTTCGGCAAACGCACCGACGCGCTGCTGACGGTGGCCGTGGCGGTTGAATTGTTGCATACCGCGTCTCTTGTCTTTGACGATCTGCCGGCGATGGACAACGCCGACGCCAGGCGCGGCAAGCCGACTTTGCATAAACTCTACACCCCGCACCTGGCGGTATTGTGCGGGCACGGGATGGTCAGCCAGGCGCTGCATCTTCCCACTCAGTCGGAACTGTCAGACTCTGCCTGCCGGAAAATCATCGCTGAACTTTCCTCCTGCATCGGCCCCCACGGCATGGCGGCGGGTCAGGCCGACGATCTCGATGGCACAGTGATCGATAATGATTACGATGCGCTCCTGGTGGCGGAATGGAAGACGGGGCATCTCTTCCGGGCTGCGGCTTATTGCGGTGCGGTAGCAGGCGGCGCGCCGGACAAAGCGGCATTGCTCCTGGCTGAATGCGGTCTGCATCTAGGGATCGCCTACCAGATCGCTGACGACCTGCAGGATCATGAAACCGAAGACAATCCGCGCCGTTCGGTCAACGTGGCGCTGCTGCTGGGCAGGGACGGAGCGAAACAAGCGTTTCATAAAGAGATATCCCAGGCCAGAAAACTTGCCGGAAAGGCGGCTGCAGACGGAGCAATCATGGATTTTGTAGAGATCATGGAGTCGTATGTTTGACTTACCAAGGGAGGCGGGAAAACTCAAGCTGGAACTTTTCTGCCAAGGCGCACGGGTGCATCAGAACTGCCGCCTGGAGGAGGATACCCGCCCCATCAAGCGGACGCGCGGCGGTTTGGGCAGCGGGCTTGATCTCATTCTCCCCGGTAACGTCTGGGTCAACGTGCCGATTGAGGAACCCTTTGCCAAACAGTCGCCTTTCGTGATCGACCGGGTGGCGGGTAAGTATTCTCTCTGGCATGAAGCGCAGTTGATATGCCAACTAAAACTTCCTTCCCGACCCAGGTGGTATGATGAAACCACTTCCTCGGGCAAGCGCCTCGGCGATATCGGCGTGATGCAGGGCACCTATTTCGCAATCTATCCTTCCGATTTGTGTGGCTTCTGGAAAACGGAACCGAAACAGAGTTGCCGGTTCTGCTCGGTAGGAATCTGTTATGGCAAGACCGAGAGCGAGGAGAAATCGGTTCAGGACGTAGTGGAGGCCGTCAAGGCCGCACGGC
Source organism: Planctomycetota bacterium (assembly GCA_020060765.1). Lineage (GTDB taxonomy): Bacteria > Planctomycetota > SZUA-567 > SZUA-567 > SZUA-567 > JAGUZQ01. The sequence continues at coordinate 15,963 of JAGUZQ010000092.1, forward strand.
GGTTTGAAAAAATCACGTTTGTCCATTTTAATACCGGTTTCTACGAGAACGACTCCTCGCTGGACATGATCATCCCTTATGTGGAAGAGGTGAAGAAAGAAACCGGTCTGCTGGTGGGCGTGCAATGCCCTCCTGCCGCCGACTTGTCAAAGTATGACAGACTGAAGGCGGCTGGAGCCGATCACGTGTCGTTCTGTTTCGAACTTTTCGACCCGGAGAGGTTTCAGGAAATCTGCCCAGGCAAGGCTGAAACCTTCGGCAAGGCGGCGGAAAAACTCGCAGGCGACCCGTTGCTGGAACAGGCAAAAACGCTGGCCGTCAAACATCTTGGCGATACGCAACCGCAGCCGGGACAACTGATTTTCTACCGCGCTTTGCTGTATTGCCGGAAATTGTGGGGCAAAGGCCCGGTGGCGGGAGAAATCATTGCCGGACTGGAACCACCCGAGCGCAGCATCCAGGCAATCGACTTTCTCGGCAGTTGCGGCGCGGTAGCGACGGTCTGCGTGTTCCGCCCCTGCATCGGCACAAATCTGGAACACGAGTCTCCACCAAACGCCGGTGAATTGTCGCCGGTTTTCGCCAGACAATGGGAAGCAGTGGTGAGACACAACATTCCTACCGGCATCGCCCCCAACATCCGCACCGCCATGGTACACCTGCAGGAAGAGGGAAGGTGTTTTTCCAGCCGCTCTTTTGGCTGGCGCGGATTCATTTACCTGCTGAAGCGTGTGTCCCTCAAGGCGCTATTCCGCTTGCTTATTGCTACCAGAATCCGATGAGATAAGTGTCATTAGCAAACTCAATGGAGGGTGTTAGTATCATATTAATTTTGGCGAATAGATTTCGATGTTTTAATGTAATCGTTTGATGTTAAATGCTTTACGAGTATTGTGTTGATCGCAGAAAATTTCTGCGTAAAGCAAAATATTTAGCGGAAAGCTATTGACGGCTCAATAGTTTTCGGATAGATTTACGCAAAGCAGTCACATCATGGAAGATATTCTACGACAGCATCTACAGATTGATACGGAAGATTACAGCGGCCTGACAAGCTTTTTGCGTTTATTCTTATGCGATGTATATTTTATTCTGAAAATATGAGAGGGATGTATTATGTTGAATATTCATGGGGTCAACAGATGGACACTTGTAGCGATGCTGTTGATTTTTTTATCTGTAAGCGATAAGGTTTCTGGTGAAGATTCTACTTCTGGAGCTCCCACCAGCGGGGCTAACAGAAAAATCAATACCGATGTTGGAGAAAAGAGCAAGGATCCTGATATATGTTCAAGCGAACCTACCAATCCTGGAACTGAAAGTGCCTGCGATGAGTGCGAAAAAGCTGATCGTGCGAGTGTGAACCCAACCGATGAAAGTAGTGAAACAAAAGATGCACCGAAAGAAGATTCGAAAATCAAACCGACAGCTTGTCCCGATGCCTTGCCTGCCGCAATGATGCCGATTAAGCTTGCGGTAATTCCTTGTGCTACGGCACCAGGAGCGGAGTGGTTACCAAAGATTCAAATTGGTGCTGGCGCACGCTTGAGGTATCTTGATAAAGTTCGTTTAGTATTGGATGCTGAGCATCAAAGAACAGTAGGCGATGCAGATTGGTATAAGAATGCCAAAGCCTTGATCGGAATAGTCAACATGGATGATGAAGTGCCTGATTTTTTTTATAATACGTCTACCGATAAATGGGAGCCGGTAGGCGATTCGACCTGGGATGGCGTGACCTTGACCTATACTCAATGCATTCTGCGCTTGGATTTCCCCAGCGGTCTTTACATAATTTTTGAAGTAAGTGAAGGATACCTCTGGGGGTGTGATTTTCGTGCTATTGAGCGTGGAAATCTCGCTGGTCATAAGATGAATATTTCCTACGACCTGGAAAGCGCTACTCCGACAGTAACGATTACCGATGGCTCCAGCCAAGCGCATGTATGTACCCTTGATGGCAATGGTAACATCACGCGGATTGCCGTTGCTGGAAAAAACTGGGATTATACGTCAACTGCTACCAGCTTTACCGAAACTACGCCTACTGGTTTGACGCGTGGTTATTATTATAATGCCGCCGGTTATATCGAGCGATGGGAGACGTGGAGTGGAAGTTCATATTATCGGCAGGAGTATTATTACGATGCAGTAACCAAAAGGTTAACTAGAGAAGTTGATTCTGCAAACGATGTTTCCTCTCGAATCACCACTTACGATTATGATGACGATACCGGAATTATCACAGTCATCTGGCCTGATGGAAAAATCAGTACGAAAAGACGCTCTGGCAATACAACCTACCACGCAAACAGCTTGGGTGCCGAAACCATGCGCAACTATAGCGGAATTTTTATGACCAGCAAGACGGACACATTGGGAAATGTCACCAGCTATGCTTATGATAGCCTTTATCGACTGACTCGCAAAACCACCGCTGACGATGAATCTATAATTTATGAATACGATAATAGAAATAACCTTACACGACAACAAAGTCCTTCCCGCACTTCGGAGTATTATTACAACGGCACCTGCCAACTTACCAGGAATGTTGTCAACGGCCAAACTACGGATTATTTTCTCGACGCCGATGGACTTACGACCAAGGTGAGGGACAATCTCGGCAAAGAAACTCTGTACGAATACAATTCCCAGGGCAAGGTCACAAAGACCACTAGCCCGATGGGATTCATCACCTATGCCGCTTACGATTCGTGGGGCAACCGTACCAGCGTTACCGACGCCAACGGCAACACAACGCATTATTATTACGACGTTGCCAATCGCCTGACCCGGCAGGTCTGTCCGCTGGGCTGCGACACCTCCTATACCTACAATTGGCGCGGTCAGAAAACCAGTCAGACCGACGCCACCAGTGCCACGACCACGTGGGAATATGACGGATTCGGACAGGTTACCCGGATCAGCGGAACCGGCGGAGGAGGAGGCGGCTGCTCAAGTTGCGGCAGCGCCTCGGGTGCTGGCGGGGAACCTGGGGATTATGCCTACAACACAGTCGGTCGCCTGACGCAATTCACCGATCTGAACGGGCACTCAACTTCGTATTTGTACGACGCCGCCTGGCGCAAGAGTAAGATAATAGACGCCCGTAGTTACGAAACCGTTTACTCGTACGACGGCGACGACAAGTTAACCCGGGTGACTGACGCTAGCCTCAACCACAGCGATTACGCCTATGACTCAATGGGCAGGCTGACCAGCGTCACCACCGCAGCCGGAACCACAAGCTATGCCTACGACACGGCCGGGCGGCAAACGCAGGTGACCGATCCGGCGGGCGGCTCGCGTACGACATACTACGACTCAACGGGGAGGGTGACCAGGACGGAGGACGCGTTGAGCCGCGCTACCGATTATGCCTATGACGGGGCTGGCAACCTTACGCGGACGACTCAGGCAGACAGCTCCACTGTTTCCTATTCCTACGACAATGATTATCGTCTGACTGCCACCACCGATCAGTCGGGCCAGACCAGCTTTTCTTATTACGACAATGGCGGAAGATTGACCAGATCGGTTGATCCGCTGAGCCACGCCACTAATTATTTTTATGACACCGGCAATCGCCTGACGGCGGTGACAGACGCGTTGGGCAATTCAACCAGCTATGGCTACGATGCGGTGGGACGCCGCACCAGCGTGACCGACGGTGCCGGGCGTACAGTCACGACCCAATATAGCGCACGCGGCTGGGTGACTCAGACCTACGACGGCGTGACCACCATAACGTACGGATATGATGAAGTAGGCAACCGTACCAGCGTAACTACATCTGGTGGTGCGGAATAAAATGCATTGATCTCATTCTCGACGATTAACAGTTTTATCCGACTAACGGAAGTATCATGATAAATTATTCTAAGGGAGAAGATATGAAATCTGTTTCGAGATTTTTCGATGCGATATTGTTTATTCTGCTTTTTCCGTGTGCGTTGTACGCGTCAGACGTGATCTGGGACGGCGGCGGCGGGGACAATAACTGGTCTACGGCAGCCAACTGGTCTGGCGACGCGGTTCCCACTTCCGATGATAATGTTATCTTTGATTCTACATCATCCAAAAACTGCACCATAGACGCCAATGTCAGCATTGCGTCTTTCACCATCGCCAGTGGTTACGCTGGCGTAGTCTCTTTCGGCAGCGCGACGATTGAGATC
>JAGUZQ010000123.1 GCA_020060765.1 Planctomycetota bacterium
ATCACCGGCGGCGGGCTGCCGATCGCGGCTGGCGCGGCCTTGACGAAAAAGCTGCGCGGAACCGGCGGGGTGTGTCTGTCTTTTTTCGGCGATGGCGCGGCGGCGCAAGGGACTTTTCACGAAGCGGCCAACCTCGCGGCGGTGTGGAAACTGCCGGTGATTTTCCTTTGCGAGAATAATCAGTATGCGATGGGTACGCCGGTCTCCGACACTTGCGCGACTTTTACCCTGGCGCAACGCGCGGCTGGTTTCGGCATGAAATCAGTGACTGTCGACGGCAACGATCCGGAAGCGGTTCGCGTGGCGGTAGCGGAGGCGCGGCGGGACTGCTCGAACGGGCCGGTATTTGTCGAGGCACTGACCTGGCGGGCAGGGGGGCACAGCCGTTCGGACATGTGCGAATACCGCGACGGGACAGAGGAAAAAATCTGGCGCGAGCGCGACCCGCTGAAGCTGTTGCGAGAAAAAATGCTGGCTGCTGCTCCTGACTGCGGCGATCAGTTGGCGCGGATCGAAGGCGAGGTCGAGGCAGAGGTCGGGGCGGCGGTCGCCTTCGCGGAACAGAGTGAGTCTTTGCCGGTGAGCGACGCGGAGATATTGGCATATCCCGAAGAGCGAAAAATCGAAATTCCTCCTGCGCCAAAAACTGAAGCGGGGGAAGTCACTTATGCCGAGGCGTTATATCTGGCAATGGAGCGCGCGTTGGGTGACCGGGACGTGTTTCTGTTGGGCGAGGACATCGCTGATTATAATGGCGCGTTCCGGGTGACAAGGGATTTATATCAGCGGTTCGGGCGCGAGCGGGTGCGGAATACCCCCATCAGCGAGAACGGCATTGTCGGCGCGGCGGTGGGCGCGGCGTTGACGGGGTTGCGGCCGGTGGTGGAAATCATGTTCATGGATTTCCTGCTGCTGGCGCTGGATCAGCTGGTCAATCACGCGGCGAAATTCAGCTATATTTTCGGCGGGCAGGCGCGGGTGCCGCTGACGCTACGGACGCCCGCTGGCGGCAGGCGCGGCTATGGCGCGACGCATTCGCAGTGTTTTGAAAAAATCCTGATAGGCGTGCCGGGGCTGAAAATTTTCTGTCCCGCCACCGTGCAGGACGCTTACGATTTATTATTGGAGGCGATCTACGACGACGCGCCGGTGGCGTTTGTCGAGCACAAGCTTTTGTATGGCACGCGCGGGAGGTTGGATGTTTCCAGCGAGGCACTCCCGGCAGGCCGGGCGCGGGTCATTCGCGCGGGAACTGATTTGACTATCGTCTCTTTTTCGCATATGGTTTCCCTGTCCCTGCTGGCGGCGGAGGAGTTGGCGGGGGCGGGGATTTCGGCAGAGGTGATCGACCTGCGTACGCTCGCGCCGCTGGATTTCGCGACAGTGGCGGAAAGCGCCTGCCGGACGATGCGGGTGCTGGTGGCGGAGGAGGGCACGCGCACGGGCGGGGTCGGCGCGGAGATCGCCGCGCGGTTGCAGGAGGAATGTTTCGGTTATCTCGATGCGCCGGTGCTGCGGGTGGCGGCTAAAGACTGCCCCGTGCCGACGGCGCAACATCTGGAGCGGGCGGTGCTGCCGCAAATCAGGGATATCGTGAGCGCGGCGAAGAGGTTGTTAAGCGGAGAATAGTTTTGACCAGACTGTTGTTTCTGTGCAGCGGAAACGGCTCGCGCAGCCAGATGGCGGAAGCGCTGGCCAGGCGGATTGCGCCGGAGGGGATGGAGATAGCCTCCGCGGGCTACAATCCCTCGGGCGAGATTAATCCTCTCGCTATCGAGGTCATGCGGGAGATAGGCCTGGATATTTCCGGAGCAAAGAGCGCTTCTTTTTCCGAATTCAAGGCGGAGGAGTTGGACGTCGTGATCACTCTCTGCGCCGACGCTTCCGACGAATGCGCGCTGGCGCTGCCGGGGCATCCCACGCAGGTGGACTGGCGCATCGATGACCCGGTGGCGGGAGAGTTGGCTACCTTTCGGAAAATTCGCGATCAGGTCGCGGGGCTGGTGGAAAACCTGTTCGAACGCGGGTATCTGAAGGCGTTGACCTGGGCGAATAAAAAAGCCAATCTCATTTTGAATAGTCTGTCGGAAGGAATTATCGTTCACGACATCAACCGTCGGATTTCCTATTTCAACGAGGCGGCGGAAAAGATCACCGGCTACGCGCGGGAGGAAGTAATCGGCCGCGACTGCCACGAGGTTTTTCCGGGAAATTTTTGCGGGGCGAAATGCGCTTTCTGCGCCGACTGCCCGGAATTTGAGCAGGTGAAATACTCGCTTGATTTTGTGACAAAATCCGGCGAGGCGCGGAATATCGAAATGTCGGTGCAGGCGGTCAAAGGCGACGGCGGAAAGATGATGGGCGTTCTGGCGTCGTTCCGAGACCTGACGCGAGTGGACGAGATGGAACGGCGACTGGGGCAGATCGAAAGTTTTTCCGGCATCATCGGGCGCGACAAGAAAATGCTGGAGGTGTACGACCTTATCCGCAGCGTCGCCGACGTGAACGTGCCGGTGCTGGTGCAGGGCGCAAGCGGCACCGGCAAGGAGTTGGTCGCGGCGGCGATTCACAACGAAAGCCTGCGCGCGGACAAGCTGTTCGTGCCGATCAATTGCGGGGCGCTGCCGGAAAATTTATTGGAAAGCGAACTGTTTGGGCACGTGCGCGGCGCGTTCACCGGCGCTATCCGCGATAAGAAAGGCCGCTTTGAACTGGCTGATGGCGGCACGATTTTCCTCGACGAGATCGGCGACATCTCGCCCGCCATGCAGGTTAAATTGCTGCGCGTTCTGCAGGAAGGAACCTTCGAGCGCGTTGGTGGCACTAAGACCATCCAGACCGATGTGCGGGTGATCAGCGCGACAAATAAGGACATCCGCGAGGAAATCGCGTCGGGGCGTTTCCGGGAGGATCTTTTTTACCGGCTGTGCGTGATGCCGATTGAACTGCCGCCGTTGCGCGAGCGCGCCACCGACATTCCGCTTCTGGCTCGTCATTTTCTCAAGCGTTTCGGCGCGGAGAACGGGAGGGGTGAGATCACGCTTTCGGCCGAGGCGATGGACGCGTTCATGAATTATCCTTGGCCGGGCAACATCCGTGAGCTGCAGAACGCCATCCAGTTCGCATTGGTGAAATGCCGGGGCGGCGCGCTGGAACTGGCGCACATTCCGCCGCAGATCGCGGCGGCGAAGAATATTTATCCCGAACGACGTTCGGAAGAGACCTCGCCAGTCGCGAACGCCCAACCCGCACCCCAGCCGGGGCGCAAGGTTGTGCGAGAGGATGTCCTGTCGGCGCTGGGACGCACCGACGGGAATAAGGCGAAAGCAGCCCGCCTGCTCGGGGTCAACCGCGCGACGCTTTACCGCTATCTGAAAAAATTCGGGATAGCGGAAGACGAATGAGTTGGCCGGAATTACTAGTTTTCCGAAACCGGAATCCACTTGTAAAACTGCGGTCCGCGCCGATCCTGTTCGTTACGATAGACCCAGGTCTTACCGGTCTGGGTATCGATCCGGAATACGGAGACGGCGTTGGTTCGCCCATCGACGCCGATCTTGTTGCCGGTGGGAATCACGATCTCGTATTCGCCGGAGAAGAGGCGGTACTTCCCGTCGGTGAAACCCATGCCCGAGTCGTCGCCCTCGGCTAGCGCCTTGCCGGAACGGAACGCGTAGGGCAACAGCGCCCCCAATACACAACCCAGCACGATTCCCGCGATGATAGTTTTCCTGTTCATGACTGATCCTTTCGTGAAGTGTTGAAAAAAAGATAAAGCGTTTATTCTATTCGATCTTGCGACCCGGCTCCATAATGTTTACCATAAATTTGGCTTTGTCTTTACTCTGCCGGGGAAGCGGGATCGTTACCGGATTATTGTTGACGGAAAAATATATGCCGCATCTGCTGTTGACTGCTTTTCATTATCCACCCGAGATCAGCGGCGGCGTGCCGCGGGCGCTCCTGTTCGAGGATTTTTTTATCAGGAGGGGGTGGCGTGTGACTGTTCTTACGCCCCAGGAAAGGGATTCAGGAGTAAAGGGCGGAGACATTCTGCGTGTGCCGTTGCCAGGATATCTGGCACCTAAAAAAAGCGGAGGCGCAACCGGAGGGGCTGGCGCGGGGAAATCGCGGTTAAAATCCTTTGCGAAAAAATACGTGGCGCTGCCGGACGTATTCGCGCCCTGGGCGTTGGCGGCGGCGCGGATGGCGTTGGAGTTTGCGCGGAATAATCCCGTCGACCTGGTGTTGACTTCCTCGCCGCCAGAATCGGCGCACTGGATCGGTTGGCGGCTGGCGCGCGCGTGCGGTTGCAAGTGGCTGGTGGATTATCGCGACGGTTGGACTTTCGAGCCGCACCGGGAAGAGGCGAAAATTTTCGGGCGGCGCGTGGTAGAACGCTGGCTGGAGAAAAAAGTTCTGCGCCGTTGCGATTGGATTACCGCCGCGACGCGACCGATTGCGGAAGACCTGCGAGAAAAAATCGCCGACGCGGGAAAAGTCAAATTTCTGGCGACCGGATATGACTCCGGCGTGCCGTCGGCGAGAGGAGCGGATAATAATTATTTCCGGCTGATGTACACCGGTCGGTTTTCGCTTTCGCACAAGGTGCGCACGCCTGCGGTTTTTGTCGAAGGCATGAAGGCTGCACTGACTGCCGAAGCGGATTTCGCCCGGGATTTCCGGTTGGTGTTAGTGGGCGATTACAGCGCGGAGGAGAAAAATCTGTGGAGCGGGGCGCCGCTTTCCGGTTGCGTGGAATTCATGGGTCAACGTCCCTACGCGGAGGCGCTGTCGCTGTCGGCGGGGGCGGATATGTTGCTGCTGGTGACGCCGCCGGGGTTGAAATCGATTGCCACGCGCAAGATTTTCGATTATCTGAAAGCGCGGCGACCGGTGCTGGCGCTGGCGGAAGGGAACGAAGCCGAGCGCATTGTGGCGGAAACCGGCTGCGGCGTGTGCGTCAGTCCGGTCGATTCCGGCGCGGTTGCGGCGGAGTTGCTGCGCTGTTACCGTTTATGGAAAGACCGCAAACTCAACGCCGAATACGCCTGCGAGCATAATGGCCTGTACGAAGCGGAACCGTTGTTTCAAAAGATAATCGGACCGATAGCCGATTCGTTTACGCCTGCAATAACAGGTCGATGATCTTTCCTGCCGCGTCGCCCGCGCCGTAATCTTCGATCAGGCTGCCGGTTTTCGCGTTCGCTGCGGCGCAGATGATCTTCTCGCGATCAGCACCGGCGAGGACGTTCCAGCCCGCGTCCACGGTTTCCGTCCACTCGGTTTCGTCGCGCAGGGTCACGCAGGGCACGCCGTGGAAATACGCCTCTTTCTGCACGCCGCCGGAATCGGTGAGAATGACCTTCGCGTGTTTTTCCAGCGCGATCATGTCGAGAAACGGGACAGGGTCTACTGTGATAATATTCAGCAAAAGTTTTTTCAGGCTGGAGGATTCGACTGTCTTGCGCGTGCGCGGATGCAGCGGCAGGACAACCGCGCCTTCCAGTTCCGACAGCGCGGAAAGTATCGCTTCCAGTCGCGCGGGATCGTCGGTATTTTCCTGGCGGTGCACGGTGGCGAGAAAATATTTCCCTGGTTTTAGCGCAAGGCGGGAGAGGATATCGCTGTCGCGGTCGGCGATAGCGCCAAACGTTTTCGCCGCGTCGTACATCACGTCGCCGACGTGAAAAACTCCTGCGCTCATGCCTTCGGCGGCGAGATGTTGCACTGCGATCCGCGTCGGGCAGAACAGCAGGCGGGAAATGCGATCGGCGAGGATGCGGTTGATTTCCTCCGGCATGGCGCGGTTGAAGGAGCGCAGTCCCGCCTCCACGTGCGCGACCGGCATGCCCAGCTTTACCGCCGCCAGCGCCCCGGCAAGGGTGCTGTTGGTGTCGCCGTAGATCAGCACCCAGTCAGGTCGGCGCGAGACTAATTCCTTTTCCAGCGCGATCAGCATCCGCCCGGTCATTTCCCCGTGGGAGCCGCCACCGAGTGAGAGATTGGCGGCAGGGGCGGGGAGTCCGAGCTGCGAGAAAAAAATTGCGCTCATGTTGTCGTCGTAATGCTGGCCGGTGTGGATGATTTCCTCGCGGAGGAGAGGCGAGGACGCCTGCGCGTTGCGGTCGGCGATAGCTTTACTGACGGCTGCGGCCTTGACGAATTGCGGGCGCGCGCCCACGACGGTGAGTATTTTCAGCATTTCACAACAGCCTTGTAGCGGAGACCGGGATCGATTATATTGTGGTTATTCGTAAGTATAGGCCGAAATCAGAAAGAGGCAATATGAAAAGCAGAACGCCCCGTCCCCGTTTCGACCGTCCCGCCCCGGAGCGGCAGGTCACGACCCTGTGGGATTATCCCTCGCAGAACTACGGCGAGGGGAAACAGGGAGACACCGCTTACGTTGGCGCGACGCCAAGTTATATCGTCTGGAACCTGTTGCAGAGTTATACGAAAGAGAAAGACCTGGTGGTCGACCCCATGTGCGGCAGCGGCACCACGCTGGACGTGGCGCGCGACCTCTCGCGGCGGGCGCTGGGGTACGATCTCAATCCCACGCGCCCCGACATCTTCCGCGTCGACGCGCGGAAACTCCCGCTGGAAACCGGCAAGGCGGATTTCGTTTTCATCGACCCGCCCTATTCAACGCACGTCGATTATTCCAACGACCCGCGCTGCATTGGCAAGCTGGACGCTGCCACCGCCGCCTATTACGAGGCGATGGCGCTGGTGATAGGCGAAATAGACCGAGTGCTGAAACCGGGGAAATTCATGGCGCTGTACGTCTGCGACTCGTTCGTGAAAGACAAGGCGTTTCATCCGATCGGGTTCGAACTGTTCGGGCTTCTGCGCCAGCACTTCACCCCGGTTGATATTGTCAGCGTGGTGCGTCATAACAAGACTTTGGAGATGGGCAACTATCGCCGCGCCGCCGACGAGGGGAATTTTTTCCTGCGCGGATTCAATTACCTGTTTATCATGCGGAAGGAACACGCCCCGCCTCCGCCCGCGCCGTCGCGACCCGCCCCCGGTCACCGCGCGGCGAAAAAACCAAACTTTCGCCGCGGAGGCAAGCGCGGAAACTGAGGATTATTTTGAGCCGAAGCCAGCGGGCGTTCCCAATTAATTGAGAACGCCCGCTAAATTATTCCGGTATCGCCGGTACGGAAATTCCCGCTTTTTCATAAGCAGCCTTGGCGCCGGGGTGCAGCGGGATGGTCAGATCGGCGGCCAGACCGGCGTCCGTCAGGTTCTGCAGGTTTATGGGCGTAGGCGTAACCAACTGGCGGAACTTGATGATGGCGGTCAGGAAGTCCTCGATCACCTGTTGCGACACATCCTTGTTGGCGATCAGGGTGGCTCTGGTGGCGATGGTGGGAGTGTCCTGGGGCAGGCCGGGATACAGCCGCTTGCTGAGGAGGTAAGGCTTGGCGAGACTGGCCTTGAGGATTTCCGGCGTGTTAAGTGGCAGAACCCGGAAGCCGCTGCGCACCGCCATGAGTTTTATCGAAACCGACGAGTGGCCGATGGCGATGAATATGCCGTCCAGACCGCCGCTGTAAAGCCTGTCCAGCGCCACGGTGTCGGGATCTTCCCGCAGTTCGGCCTGCCCTCTCAGGTTGATGCCCGGCAGGTCGAGGATGGGATCTACGGTTGCGCGGGTGCCTGAGCCAAGCGCACCGATGTTGAGTTTGGTTCCTTTCAGGTCACGGATCGACTGTGCGGGCAGGTCTTCCCGCACGACCAGCAGCAGCGGGATGTCCGACAGGTTGCATACCGACCGGAGCGAGGGGAGGGGCTGTTCGAAGATTCCGCCTTGGTGGTAATATGCCTGCGCCAGCAGATCGGCCTGGCTGATTCCCAGCTGGAGGGCGAAGCTGTTTACCGCGATGCAGTTCTCCTGGGAGCCGTCGGTAGTCTCCAGCGTGATGCGATAATCGCTTTCGATGCTTATCATGCGGGCGTTGATCACGCGTTCCAGATAGCTGCCCAGCCCGAAAAAGCTGCCGTCGGGCGTGCCGGTGCCCAGGCTCTGGAAAATGTATTCCTTGGATTTGCCCGGTGAGGCGATCAGCCCCTCATCCTGATAAAACTTGCTTGCGCCTTCGTGAATCCGGGCGATGCTGATGCCGTTAAGCAGGCTGAACACGTTGAAGCCCTCGAAGAAGGGATGGGTTTCGCCGATGTCGGAACTGCTCTTGCCGATGATTTCCAGGACGCCCTGCACCAGATCGGCCTGCACCCGGTCGCTGGTTATCAGCATCATGGGCACGCCGAGGGTGGGGATCGCGCTCTGTTGCGGCGCGGCCAGCTTGTAGTACGAAAGCAGCCCCGGCTGCAGGACGGTGTTAATGTAATAGGGCATGGAGATGACGAAGTCGTAACCTTCGTTGATGGGGATGAAGTAGCCCGCGCGCCGGGGAAGGATGCTGCGGTTCATCTGGTCGAACGGGTGCATGGCGGTGACGAAAAAGCCTTCGATCGTGCCTTTGTTGTACATGTCGAAAGCCTCGTTCATCCCGCCCTCGGCGGTGTTGATCATGGTGCGGTTGGAGAGGGCGTCGCGGAAGCGGGAGGGATTGAAGATGGTGATGCTTTTGCCCCGGTGGTTCAGGCGCTGGGTCACGTCGGGGGCGCTGACGCGCTTGCCGATATAGCTGCGCAACGTCGGAGGCGGAGTCTTCTTGTTGGCTTTTTTGGCGAAAGGATCGTTTTTCTCCAGCAGATCGGGCGAGGCGGCGTACAGGGCGAGCGGAACGGTGAACATGCTGCCCACGACCTTGATGCGCTGTTGCGGCCTCCCTTCCCAGGCGCCCAGGCCGTTAACCGCCTCGTAAAGCAGAGTGGCGGGTACAATCCCCATTTCCACCTTGCCGGAAACGACCTGGTTTATCGCCATTTCCTCCGATTCGGCGGGGGCGCAATAAGCCAGAAGGCGCATGGTTTCGTCGGCCTGGGAGAGGACGTAGGACAGGATGCCGGCGCAATAGAGGCCGCCGCTGCTGCTCTTGTCGGCGGCGATAGTCAGGGGATAGACCTTGCGCGCGGGCAGGGGGTCGGTTATCACCTGGGACAGCGCCTCGTTCTGGCTTACCAGTTTCTCCATCAGGGTTTCCACTACCGGATGAAAGGGGATCGGCGGCTTCTGCGCCAGATACCGCAACCGCTCGCTCAAGCGCGGGGTGTCGCTGACGTTCAGCTTTCCCACCAGACTTTCGAGAATAGGCAGCAGGCGCTCGGACGGGGCGTTGAGCGAAGCATAAAGCATGACCGGCATACAGGCGGCGGCGACCTTCTTGCCGTCCAGTTCCACCATGACCTGGTCAAACCAGGGGCAGGCCTTCAACGCGGCCGGTTCCGGCGGTACCGCCTCCAACCGCCCCTTGAGGCCGGTTTCCGACAGGTGCGCCAGCAGGCGGGTCAGGTAGGCATGTTCGTTGTTGCCGGTGTCCTGCGGGGAAACCTCCACCGGCAGCAGCAGCACCGCCGCGCCTTGGTTGAATTCGTGGTATGCTTCCGCGATGGGCAGAGCCTTGACGATTCCGTTTTCGCCGCGCCAGGCCTGGACATAATCCAGCAGCGCCTTGTTCCTGCTCGATGCGGTCGCCTGGGGTAGCAGCAGCGGCAGGTTCTCCGCCGGTTTTTCGGACGGAGTCAGCAGCAGCAGCGCGATATTATAGGCCTTGCCTATGCTGGTCAGGTTTTGCATGGCGCCGGTCGAGCGCCAGTTCTCCTGCCCGTTCCAGGCGTAATAGAGTTCGCTGGCCGAGGCGAACCCGAGGTGGGCGTTGTTGGCGACCGTGCGGCAGATGCTTTCATTCTCGTCCTCGCAGGTCAGCATGACCAGGCGGGTGTCGCGGAGCTGCTTTTCGTTGACCCGCTTGCAGAGCTGCGCCGAGAGCTGGCTGGCGACCGGGTTTGCCGACTCGAAGGAAATAGCCATCAGCGGGTTGCGGGCGGACGGGGCTTTCATGCGGATCAGACCCGCGTCGTAGAAGGCGTTGATCGCGCCGACGTGGGCGGGCAGGATGGAGTCGGCGAACAGGTTCTCCTCCCGGGTTGTTTCCAGTTCCGGGATTTCGCGGCGCAGGTACGTGAGGTTCATGATGAACTGGTAGGTCAGGTGCTGCACCATCGGGGTGGAGAAACCTTCCTGAGTAAACAGAATGGTCGGGGTGGCGATGACGTCAAGATCCTGCAGGTCGGTGGCCTCCGGGTAGAGCTTGGCGCTGAGGACTTCCTCGGAATAACTGGGATAGTCCTTGACGAACTCGCGGATATTGGCGATTTTGACGAAATGCGTGGGGACGCCGGTTTTGAAAATCTTGTCCAGGTACGGGGCGGGATGGCTCAGGTTGGTGAGGATGGAATCCAGCCGGTTTTCGCGATAGGCGACCAGCGCGTCCTCGAAGGAGAGTTCGAGGGTTTTTCCCGGCTCCACTCCGGTTTTACTCTTGAGCCAGGCCAGTAGCTGGAGGGAATTGCTGTAGGTGCCGGTGCCGCGCTCGCCGATGTTGATGCTTTTGCCGGCCAGGTCGGTCAGGTTGACGAGTCCCGAGTCGTCGCGCGCCACGATGGTCAGGCTTTTGGTGAAGAGGGTGCAGATCGAGCGCAGGTTGCGCAGCCGACCGTAGGGTGCCCAGCGGCCGAGACCCTGCGAGGCCTGGTAGAGCACTTCCGACTGAGCCACGCCGATGTCGAGCTTGCCGCTGACCACGCCCAGCACGTTCCGTTCCGACCCCTGCTCGCAGTGGATGCGGGCGCTTTTTCCGAGGAGGCCGCCGGGAACCTGGTTGATCTGATCGACAATCGCGCTGATGACCGGATAGTAGCTGCCGTTTACCTTGCCGCTGCCGAAAGTGACATAATCAGAACCGGCACGGGCAGGAGTTTTTTTTTTTCTTCGGCGCCGAACTGCGTGAACAGATAGCCCCCCAGAAGGGCAATGATCAGGAGGGAAACGATTTTCTGGGAGCGCGAGACCAGATTTTTCCGCTGCAGCCGGGTCTGGTAGGCGCAGTCGGCCTGGGGATTTTTGGCGCAGAGTTCCTCGTGATAATGCTGGCATTCCTCGCGGATGCTGTCGGCGAAGGGGCAGGCGCGGGGATCAACCACGCGCTTGCGTCTCTGCAAGCGCCACAGCAGCAGGATAACGATAACTCCGGGGAACATGCAGGCCGGGCCGATCAGCGGGAAAAGCACCACCGTCAGCAGGCTCTGCATGAAGAACCCGCCCCAGAACTTCAAGACGGTCGAACGGGCGACCAGCCCCGCGAAGATTGCGACAACTCCGAGAATCGCATAGGGTATCATGGCTTGTGTGCTCCGGGTTCGGTTTGTTTTGCAGGCGCTTTGGCGGCGGCGGGAGTCGAGGCTGCTTCCTTATTTTCCGGCTGCGCGGGCTTTTCTTCCGCCGCTGGTTCCGGCGCTTTCTTGTCGTTGGCGGTAGTGTCCAGTCCCATCTGTCCGCCGAGAATCAGGGGCAGGCCGATGCCTCCCTTATCGCCTCCTCCCCCGCCGATGATGATTACCTTGGCATTGGGGGACTCGGCCAGTTCCTTGGTGGCGCGGATACCGCTCCAGACCAGCAACTCCTGGTTCAGGTTGGACGAGAGCAGCTCGTGGTAGCGCTGGAAACCCTTGCCTTCGATTTCCTTGCGCAGGAATTCCTTTTCCTCGCGCTTGATCTTGAATTCGTATTCCAGCAGCTGCTGTTCGACTACGTGCTTGCTGGCGATAGCTTCCTGCACGGGCGGGGGCAGGGCGATGTTCTCGATGATGAGCGCGTCGATGGTGATGAAATCCAGCTTGGCGCGTTCGACCGCCTCCCGGAACGCCTCGCCGGGAATGATGTTGGTGTGGGTGGTGTAAATTTCCTCGGGCTTGTATTTGCCGATGACTTCGCGGATGGAGCTGAACACCGCTGGCGTCACGATCACCTGTTCGTAGTTGGGGCCGACCCGCTGGTGTAGTTCGGGTAGATGCTCCAGTTCCGGGTGGTAGCGGTAGACCACCGTGATGCGGATATCCAGGCCGTTGTTGCTGAGAATCACCAGGGTGCTGTGCTTTTCCTGGGTGCGGACGTTATAGACGGTAAGCGAGTTGATGGGGTTGATGAAGTGGATGCCTTCCCCGTAACTCTGCGAGAGATCGGTGCCGGAAAAACGCCGGAACAGAACCGCGCGCTCGCCGGGATTGACCGTATAGACGATCTGCGACCAGAGCGCCAGCAGCAGGAAGAAAAAAAGCAGCGTGCAGATAATCAGGTTAGGCGCGGTGCGCAGCCAGATGCGATACAGCGCTTCCCGCACCCGCCAGGCGAAGGGAGGGCGGGCTTGCAGATGTGGCGGACGCGATTCCGGCATGGATACAGCCATGATATTGGGGGAACTCCTGCAAAACAACCTTGCGAAGTATAGGTGGAGGAATATTTTCTGTCAAGGCAAAACATCCGGCTAATTGCCGCATCTTTCGGCCACTTTAGAAAAAAAACTTCCCGGTACAGGCTGCACCGGGAAGTTTTTCTGAATGCTCAATCGGGTAGACTATTTTCCAGCCTTCTGGGATTCCTTGGCCATGCTTTCGCCCATCTTGTACTGTTCGTAATAGTATTCGCGCATCTTTTCCGGGCTGAAGTCAAGCAGGGTGCCGCCGGCTTCGAAGTGGGAGATGAAAACCTTGCCCAGCGCGTAAGTCGAGGCGCTGGCGACGACGGCCATGGAGGCGCCGCCGGCGATGGTGCCGATACCGGGGATCATCTTCATCAGGCTGTAGACGGTGCTGGTGGCGATGTTGGCCATGCCGTAGCTGCCGATGAAGGTGCCGATGACCGACACGCCGATTTCGTTCTTGAACTTGATCTGGTAGTTCTCTGCCAACAGGTACAGCATCCGGATCTGCACGGCCGACAGCGCGGCGATGTCCGCGATCGGGGGGACGATGCCGGTGCCCAGGGCGACCAGCATGTGCTTGCGCACGATGTCTTCCGCCTTGTGACAACGGCAGCAGTTCTTCTCTTCGCAGACTTCCTTGACTTCTACTTCCTTCGCAGCGGCACAGTTATCGGTAACCATAAAATCTTCTCCTAAAAAAAAATAACTCAGACTATATATGTCCCAAATACCCTTTGAAAAACCAATCGCGCTGGAATCCTATTGGATATGCTGATTCCTGTCAACCTGAAAAAATCTTTAATTTCCACCCAGGGACGGACGATGATTTTGCCAGAACTCGCGTCCCTCGCTGATACTGGCCTTGGCCGACTCGATCAGGCTGGCGGAAACCAGGTTGTCGGGATGGCCGCCGTCTTCATAATGGGACATGATACTTCTGCCTAGCGCATACGTGGTCGCCGCCGAATACGCCGCCATGCCGCCGATGCCTATTAATGTGCCTGCGCCGGGCATAAGCTTGGCCAGCGAACTCAGGGCGATTTTTCCCACGCCCAGAAAACCGGCCGACACCGCAAAAAGCCCCGCCAGGCGCAAGGACCAGCCCGGCGTCGGGGCATAGCCGTAGGCCTGGGAGATTTCCTCGATCAGGTTGGCCTGAATGCCGGTAAGCCCCAGCACATCGGCGGCGGGAAGCGGGATCAGGCTGACCGCGCCGCCCGCCAGGGTGTGGCGCTTCAGTATGTTTTCGCTTGCCATGAAGGCAATCGATTTCCCGGTTGCGTCTGCCGTGACCGCCAGCTCGTGTTTGACCGGCTCAGGGCTGGCCGCAGCCTTTTCTGCGGGCTCCGGGACAGGCTCGCTTGCCCGGTTCCGCTCCTTGGCAGCATCTTTGTTTTTTTCCAGTTTCGGCTCAACAGCCGTTTCCTCGAGTGGCGAGGTGTTTTCCAGTTCGATTGCATCGTTCTGATTTGGTTTACGCGGTTTGCGCATGTGGTTCTCCCGTATGCCAGAGTGTGGCGGAAAGTTTCAGAAATATTTCGCGAAGAGGGGCAGAGCCGCCCTGCAGGGCGGTTTTGCCGTCATTGACCAGATTCTGGATCGCGGCGGTTTCCGGAATGCAATGCGGCAGCAGGCGTCCGGCCAGTTCGCTTTCCAGCATTTCCTGCGCCTCGGCGCTGGCGATGCGGCCCGGGCGGAAACGGTTGCGGATCAGGCGGATGAGCGGAACCGGGCGGTTGTGCAGCGCTAGTTCCTCCTCGACGTTGGCGATGGTCAGGACAGCCGATTCGATCGACCAGATATCGGGCAGGATCGGCATCAGGATTTCGTCGCTCAGACAATACGCGCCCATGATCAGCTCGTTCAGGCTTGGAGGCACGTCGAAAATGATGCAGTCGTAGGGGGCGTTGGCGAGTCTGGATTCTAGAAATGCCAAAGCGCCCATGTCGCGCAGCAGCGGGTCTGTCTTGCGGATAGCGGGCTTGGACGCCACCAGATCCAGGCCGGCGAAACGCGTGGTGGTGGCTGCCGTGGCGAAGGTCAGTTCCGGTTGCAGGCAGACTTCCAACGAAGTGAGAAGCCGGTCGTAGTCAGCCTCGGGCGGAAGCAGGAAGTTGGTCGCCGAGGCCTGCGGGTCCAGATCGAGATAAAGCACCCGCAACCCGGCGGTGGCCCAGGTCGCGGCCAGGTTGAGCGCGATCATGGTTTTGCCCACGCCGCCTTTCTGGATGCCGACGGTAAAGCATTTGCGCTTTGCAGGCGGAGACAGCCGCCGCATGGCGGCGTGATCCAGAAACCGATTGGTGCTGGGGGCGGCGACGCCCGCTTTTGCTGATTCCTTGAAGCGCGGCGGGAGATGGTGGAACTCGTGCGGGGACGCCATGACGCCCGACCAGAGAGTCTCTGTCGATACGCCCGACCAGTCCGCGCCTTCCCGTAGATTCAGCATGGTTCTCGTCCTAAATATCCGGCCTTACCAGTTTTCCGTAATCCAGGCGGTAAATCTTATCCGCCATGCCGAAGAACTCGCGGTCGTGGCTGACGATAAGAAGGGTCTTGCCCTGCGCCTTGAGTTCGCCCAGCACTTCCTTGTAGAAGTACATCCGGAATTCCGGATCCTGGTCGGACGCCACCTCGTCGAAGATATAGATCGGTCGGTCTTCCAGCAGGCTGACGATCAGCGCCAGCCGTTTTCTCTGCCCGGTGGAAAGCTCCAGGTTGGTAAAGGAGCCGTCGCGGTACTGGGTTTTGTGGGACAGACGCATCTGCTCGATCAGGGCGTTGACTTTTTCCGGCGGAGTGTCGGACAGTCCGTAAAAATGGTCGAACAAGTGGAAGTCGGCGAAAATGGCGGAAAAGTGTTCGCGCGCCCAGGTGCGGTTTTCGTCGGTGATTTCGTGCCTGTCGATTGTCAGGCTGCCAGACGACAGGGGGTACAGGCCGGTAATCATCTTGAGCAGGGTCGATTTGCCGCTGCCGTTGCCGCCGACCAGGAAAGTGACCTCGCCCGGCTTGATATCGAGGTTGACCGGGCCGACCGTGAATACGGGGTTGCCCTCGTGATCCCGGAAGCTGAAATTGGCGTCTTGGAGAGACATGCCTTCGGCCTTGGTCGCCACCTCTTCCTGGGTTTCAGAGACAGGTATCTCGGAGACGATCAGGTGTTTTTCCAGTTCGCGCAGCTTGTTCACCGCCACATTCGCCTGCGCCAGCAGCGGAATCGCCTCCACCACCGCGCCGATAGGGCTGAACATGAACAGCGCCACCGCCGTCAGGCTCATGATGTCATTGTTCTCGATCATTGAAAAAGCAGGCAGGCCAAAGACGAAACTGGCGGTAATCAGGAAGATGAACAGGCGGGTGTTGAGGAGGTTGCGCACGTAAAGCTCGTTGGCGTTGACCTTGTGCCCTTGCGCCTCGATGGCGCGGGGCTGGATGAAATTGTTGAAGATGTCGTCGCTGCGGGCGCGGGACATCTTGACTTCCTTGATGCCGCCCAGCAGTTGCTGAACCATGTGGAAGTAGCTTTTCTCCGAGGAGTAGGCTTGGCCGTAGAGGGCTTCCACGTGCTCGGAAACCTGCATGTACAGCATCACCATGGTAAAGGTGATTACGATGGTGATGATGAACGCGGCTGGCGAGATGGTGAAGATGTAGCACAGGCAGAAACTCAGCATGACAATAGCGCCGCAGGCATTGAAAATCGGCAGCGTCGCCTGCGAGATGCGGTTGGTGTTGTCCGAAAGGGCGACGAAGACCTGGGTGGTTTCCAGTTCGTCGAAAGCAGTCAGTTCGCTGCGGCGGATGCGGTCGGCGATGCTGGTGCGAAAGCGCCTCACCACTGCCTCGCCATGCACCACCGACTGGGTCAGGAGATAATTGGAGGCGTAGAGATAGGTGATTACTGCTATGGCGAACATGAGGACGTAGCGGATCAGGTCGCCTTCGTTTTTCTGTTGGCTGGTCGCGCCGGCGTTGATGATGGCGACGATGGTGCCGTTGGCGATGCCTGAGACCACTCCCATGAAGATGATGCGCCGCAGATTCTTGTGTACGCTTTCCCGGATCAGCTTGATGTAGGGCTGGTCGAGGAAGGTGGCTAAATAGCCGCCATGCTGCTCTCCGGGGACAGGCGCGTCTTCCGGTTCTTGAATGCTCTGGTTCATAGGCTTAGTATCTATCGGGTTAAAAAATCAAACTATACGAAAAACAATTAGATATGTATAAGCCCAGGATTATTTTTTTGCAATGTTTTTCTCTGCTCCGCCGGGGCGATCCAGTTGGGAATCGCATCACGAAGCTGAGAATAACTGGAAATACATTAAACGTGCGTGTGCGTTTTTTTAATACCATTGGCTCTACGTAGCCGAAGCGTGCGCCTTTTTCCTTGACTTTGGCCGGGTTCTCGCAAAAATACGGGGCTTTGTCTTTCTGCAAACGGGGACGCCAGTTGCCGGATCAGACTTTGCCTAAAATCGAGCGCCTGCGCGGCAAGGTTGTCAGCCGCCTGTTTGACGAAGGCGCTTTCGGCAAGACCCGGCTGGTGATTGTCCGTGCGTTGCCTAACGGCTTGCCCTGCGCGCGCGTAGCGGCGATAGTCGCCAAAGCGGCTGGCAACGCAGTCATCAGGAACCGGATCAAACGCCGTCTCCGCGCCGCGTTTCGCTTGAATAAAAGCGGTTTCCCCGCCGGTTTCGACCTGGTTTTACTCGCCCGGCGCGGCGTCGACAGCGCGGATTTCGGCGACTTGTGCCGGGAAATGATTGACGCCGCCAGTCGTGCAATTAATGTAAAATGAGTCGGTATGGGAACGATTCTCATTTTTCTGGTCAAGTGTTACCAGAAGACGCTCAGTCGTCTATTGCCTTATGGGACATGTATTTACGAGCCTACGTGCAGCCATTACATGATCAGCGCCATCCGCACACACGGGACGCTAAAGGGTTTGGCGCTAGGGGTTTGGCGGATTTGCCGGTGCCATCCTTTTGCCCGGGGCGGGTTCGATCCGGTGCCGCCGCGCAAATGATTTATCTTACTTCTTTCAGGACAGGAACTTATACGTGAACGACAACCCCAAACAGAAAATTCTCATCTTTGCCGCCATCTTTTTAACCTGGATGGTGATTGTTCAGTACATGTACAAGGATGTTCCGCCGCCGCAAGCTAATGCGGATAAAGAAGTTACCAAACAGCAGATAACCCCGGAAACAAAACCGGCTGAACTGGTACCCAATGCGGAGAAGCTGCCGGGAAAGTCAGCAAATACAGATGCAACTCCCGAACCGGCAGTAGTTTGCGATAACATCCTGGTAACGGTGCCTGACCGCTACGAAGCAGTGTTTTCCACTCGCGGGGGCGCGTTGAAAAAGTTTACATTATTGCAATATTACTTGACAGCCGAGGAAAAAGCGAAAAACGGGCAGAACGTGGTGATCGTAGACGAAATGGCGGCTAATCGCCTTAGTCTGGCTATCGAAAAGCTGGATTCGACCCTGATCCGCAACCGCAACTATCGACTGGCCGCAGCACCCGACAACGCCAAACTGCCGGAAGGAAGCGAGGAAGTGGAGCGCAGCCCAACCAACCAGTTGGTTTTTTCGACAGAAGTTGACGGCTGGCAGATCAGAAAGATTTATACGTTTTCCGCAAAAACCGAACTGGGTTTTGAACTGGAAATCGAGTTCGCAAACCTGGGCGAAGCGCCGCGCAAACTGGAGTACAGCCTGATCGGCCCCTCGGGCGCGATGGCTGACGACACCGACCGCTGGAGCGCGCTGGAAAAAATGAGCGCGCGTCTGTCGGATGAAAAAAATCAGACAGTCGAAATCGTACGCTATCCGCTCACGATGCTGGACGCCACGCCGTGGCGAAAACTGGACAAGGCCGGAGCGGTCAAGTTGCAGGGCGCGGTCAACAGCGAGGTGGCCGCGGAGGCGGAAGATACGCGCTCGCTGCTGACGTGGCTGGGAGTGAAAAACCGGTTTTTCGCGACCGCGCTGCTGATCCAGGAGCCGAGACTTTCGATGGGCGGGGAGTTGCGAACGCTGGAGGTGGATCACGATTTCGGCGAGCGTAACCCGGCTTACGAAAAAATCGCCGCCTGTCACAAACTGACGGCGGAAGTCGCGGTCAATTTCGAAACCATGGTCGCTTCCAAGAGTCTCGCCGCGCAGAAATTCATTTTCTACGGCGGCCCGGCCGACAGCGAGTTTCTCGACTTCGATCCCCGCCTGTCCAGCTTGGTGGAATACGTGCCGATGACCAGCTGGTTTGATTCCATCAGCCGCCTGATGATTAGAATCCTGTCCTGGATCTATGCCGTCATTCCCAACTACGGGCTGGCAATCATCATCCTCACCATCATGGTCAAGTCGCTGATGCATCCGCTTACGCGCAAGGCTCTTACCAGCGGCCAGCGGATGCAGAAGATGCAGCCCAAGATGAAGGAACTGCAGCAGAAATACAAGGAAGACAAGGTGCGTCTGCAGCAGGAAATGATGCGCCTCTACCGCGAGGAAGGCTTCAGCCCCATGGGCGGCTGCCTGCCGATGCTGATCCAGATGCCGATCTTTTTCGCGCTGTACGGGGCGTTCGCGCGCGGCTTTGCCGGACGCCAGGCCTCTTTCATCCCCGGCTGGATCGACGACCTCTCCCAGCCTGACAGCCTGTTTTCCTGGAGCTACGACCTGCCGATGCTAGGCTCTGAATTCAATCTGCTGCCGCTGATCTATCTGGTCATGCAGATTCTCCAGATGAACATGCAACCCCCGCCGGCCGACCCGCAGGCCGCGCAGATGCAGAAGACCATGAAGTTCATGCCGATCATCTTCGCGTTCATCTTTTACAACATGCCCTCGGGGCTGGTGCTGTACTTTACGATCAACAGCATGTACACGGTGACGGAACACTGGTTCATCAAGCGCAAGCTCAACGCCGAGGAAGCCGCCGCCGCCGCCGCACCCGCACAGGCCGGAGCCGGAATCAAAGGCGCTTCGGCAGGGCAGGGCATCGCCGGGAAGAAGAAAAAAGGCAAGTGAGGTTGCTTCGAGTTGCTGAGTTGCTGAGTTGCTGAGTTGCTGAGTTGCTGAGTTGCTGAGTTGCTGAGTTGCTGAGTTGCTGAGTTGCGCATTTTTTACGAATTGTCATTCCCGCGCAGGCGGGAATCCAGGAGTTGTTGCGCACGGTTTCACCCCTGGATTCCCGCCTGCGCGGGAATGACAAAGCATAGAATACTGGCTTAGCGCGCAACTTATTTTTGATCGAGTCCTTACTTATCGCAATTCGTAGTAATCCCCCAAAAACCTGAAGTTGCTTATTGTGTGAATATCGGCGAGGTGGATAAAATCCGCGTGTTTCTTTCCACAAATGAGACAGCGATTGTGTTTTTTTGCACAGATTTATGGCCTGATGTGCAGGATTTAACCGGATTTATCTGGAATGGAAGTTGCTTCCAACCAGGTCAAGTTATGTTTTGCTCCCGCTGGTCGGGATTGGCTGATTAAATAGAGGAGAAGACAATGGCCAGGAAAGAAGAGGTTAGCGGAAATTCGTCTGGGGAGCATACCCGCGAGGGTAAATACCTTACGTTCGTGCTGGCCGCGGAGGAGTACGGGCTGGAAATCCTGCGGGTGCGGGAGATTCTGGGCACGATGCCGATCACCCCGGTGCCGCAGACGCCGGAATTTGTCAAGGGCGTCATTAACCTGCGCGGCAAAGTCATTCCCGTCATAGACTTACGTCTTAAATTCGGGATGCCTGCCGTAGACTACACGCAAGAGACCTGCATTATTGTGGTAGAGGTGGACGGCGTGCAGATGGGGGTGATTGTGGATACGGTAAGCGAGGTGCTGGACATAACCGACAGCCAGATAGAGGATGCGCCGCGTTTCGGGACACAAGTCGACACCAGTTTTATCCTCGGCATGGGCAAGATCGGGGACAAGGTGAAAATCCTACTCGATATCGCCCGGGTGCTTTCCAGTGAGGAACTGGTGGTGGTGACTGGCATGGCGGACGAATGACAGATTTAACAATTTAAACTTTGGCGCTGACATTTTTTGATTACTTGATCGGAATGGGAGGATTGTCATGAAAAAGAACATGAAGCTGAGCACGAAGCTGATCGGGGGGTTTGTGATTGTTGCTGCCATTGCTGCCGCTGTGGGCGGCATCGGCTGGTGGGGCGTAAGCGTGGTGAATGGTCACGTCAACGTTATCGGCACGGAAGTGATGCCTGCGTTGAGCAGCATACAGAACGTTAAGAAGGAATTGGAAAGTTTACGCGTGGTGCAGCGCACCTTGCTTAGTGAAAGCCTGACCGTTGCCGACCGCCAGCGTCAATATGAACGGTTGGCCGCGATCCGGAAAGTCTACGGCGAACAGTTCAAGATTTATGAGGCTATGCCCAAGCGCGGCAAGGAACAGGAAATATGGGACAAATTCCTGCCGCTATTGAACGAATGGAAAGTCAGCAACGACGAGGGGTTCAAGCTTGGTCATGATATGGATGACACGCATATTCTCAACCCCAATGCTTTGCAGTGTAAATTCCAGGTTTTTCGCGGTGATCATTACAAGGCAATTAGCTCAGTCGGCGAAATGATCATGCATCACGAAATATTTGAGGGCGGTGATGACCATACCGCTTGCGCCTTCGGAAAATACCTACAGGGTTTTGAAAAAACCGACGAGGCGAAGAATCCGACAGTTGCTAACGCCGTGCAGCGTATTCAGCCTTTTCACCGCCAGTTCCACACTACTGTGGCTGAAATCAGGAACGAGGTCAAGCAACCCGAAAGCCCCGAGCGCACTAAAAAGCTGGAGGAACTTTATGATAAAATAAAAGCAGCCGCAGAGGAAACCTTTAAAGAATTTGGAGTGATGAGCGGTGAAATTGCCAAAGCGCAGGATATTATCGACAAAACCGGACACCATGTCATGGTCGTGACCCGCGCCAAACAGGAAGCTGCTGTGCCATTGCTGGATGGATTGATTGAGATCAACAATCAGACCGCAAAGACGGCGGTGGAACAGGCAGGCAAGGACGGCGGAAATGCCATTTTCATGACAGTGTCCGCAGTAGTTTTAGGCGTGATTATCGCCCTGGCTTTCGGCATCATCCTCAGCGTCTCTCTCAGCAAGGCATTGAACCGCATCATCGCCAACTTGGGCGAAGGTTCCGACCAGGTGGCGGCGGCTTCGGGGCAGATTTCCTCTGCCAGCCAGAGTCTGGCCGAAGGCGCGACCGAACAGGCGGCGTCTCTGGAGGAAACCTCTTCCGCGCTGGAGGAAATGGCTTCCATGACCCGCCAGAACGCCGACAACGCCGGCAACGCCAACACCATGATGGGCGAAACCAAGTCGCAGGTCGGTAACGGCGCGGTCGCGGTCAACAACATGGCTTCCGCCATGGGCGAGATCAGCCAGTCATCCGACCAGATCAGCAAGATCATCAAGACTATCGAGGAAATCGCTTTCCAGACCAACCTCCTCGCCCTGAACGCGGCGGTCGAGGCGGCGCGCGCGGGCGAC
>JAGUZQ010000012.1 GCA_020060765.1 Planctomycetota bacterium
ATAGTCGTCTCCTCTAGAGGAAGGCTGAATCCTTCCACCGTATGTATCGACCATTTGCCGCCTTCTCATTCATCCTTTTAGGGCTGACAGGGTACTAGGGGACTAAGACTCTGGTCTAAGGTTTTCCTGCTTGCCGTAAATTTTTCGCACTCAGTAGTTATAGATATCGCGCCTGCAAAGAATTTTTCTTAGTCCCTTAGTCCCTTAGTCTCTTAGTCCCAAATCCGATGGTTCTCTTTTTTTTGAGGCATTGTGCTAAACGCAGATCGCCCGCTCAATAATTATGCACGTTCTCGGCCAGGAACTTCTTGATCTCTTCCGGAGTCTTGTCCTTGGACAGCAGCGAACCGACGATGTTGGCAAGGATAGCCAGCGGCGCGCCCAGCCAGGCGAAATACCAGGCGTCCAGATAATAGCTCACGAAATCCGCGCCCGGCAGATTTACACTGTATTTTCCGCAAATGAAATAAACCAGCGATATCGTCGCGACCCCACCGCCTGCCACCAGCCCCGCCCAGGCGCCGGTGCGGTTGGAGCCGCTCCACCAGATGCCCAAAAGGAACAGCGGGAAAATGGTGCAGCCAGCCAGCGAAAACGCCAGCGCCACCAGTTGCGCGATCAGACCCAGTTTCAACAGAGCAATGCCGGCGACGATGATCGACATGGCAACAGTCGCGGCACGCGCCAGCAACATCTGCTTGGCTTCGGAAATTTCTGGATTGATAACCTTGAAATAAAGGTCGTGCGAAAACGCGGATGCTCCCGCCAGCAGCAGACCGGAAACCGTGGAAAATGCCGCCGATACCGCTCCCGCCGCCAGCAGGCCGACAATCAGCGGATAGACGTTGCCCAACTGCGCGCAATAAATGACAATCGCGTCCTTGGCCAGCATTCCCGTCGCCGGGTCGGACGACAGCAGTTTGCCGAATACCGAGTAGGCGGGAGCGCTCCAGTACAGTAAGCAGATAAAGAACAGTCCCCAAACCACCGACCAGCGCGCGTCGCGGGCGTTGGGCACGACGTAGAAACGCTGGATCACATGCGGCAGTCCGGCGGTGCCGATCATCAGCGAGAAACAGACCGCCAGCCACTGGAACGAGGTCATGCCCGAAGCCGCGTCCCACGGCATGGCGTATTCCGGCGCAGGCACAGTGGCAAACTTCTGCCCCATTGAATTTACCAGCGCGCCCGGTTCCAGGCCGGTAACTACGTCGCTCACGGCCTGGCCGTAGCCCACCTGGGGCAGGTACCAGAAATAGCCGAATTTATAGGTAAGTATAGACAGGGGAATGATGAACGAGACAATAATGATAACGTATTGAATCTGCATGTTCTTGGTAACGCCAAGCATTCCCGAAATAAGCGTATAACCCAGCACCACGGAGGAGCCGATGATAATCGCCCAGACCTGGTCGATGCCAAAGATCCACTTGAACATCAGGCCGATGCCCGCGAACTGACCCACGCAATAGCTGATTGAGATCAGGAACGTCAGCAGCGCCGCCACCGCCCGCAAGCCCTTGCTGTAATACCGGTCGCCGATGAAGTCGGGAGCGGTGTACTTGCCGTAGCGCCGGATCTGGCTGGCCATCAGCACCAGCAGCAGCACGTAGCCTCCCGTCCAGCCCACCACATACGAAAGTCCGTGGTAGCCTGAAGCGTACATCATCGCCGCCATGCCCAGGAACGAGGCAGCGCTCATCCAGTTGGACGCGATAGCCATGCCGGAGCCAATGGGGGAGATTTTCCTTCCCGCCGCCCAGTAGTCGGCCGTACCCTTGGCGCGGTTCATCAGCCCCACCACGATAAACACCAGCAGGATACCGATCAGGATGATCGCGGGAATCAGCTTGAATTCCCCCTCCAGCTTGGAGGCCGAGTCAGCCGCCTGAACCGAAGCGGCAAACAGAAAAGCGAACAACGCAAACGTGAAATATCTCAACATGCCAGTCATCTTATCCTTCCCTCTAAATGGCCAGTCAGTCTTTTTCCACCTGGAATTTGTGATTGTATTTGTCTATCACGTAACAGAATATGCCGCAGAGGGCGACAAACAGGATCAGCAGGAACTGCGCGGTATACCAGTAATGGAACGGGAACCCGAGGAACTTCGAGTCGGTCAAAACCGACTGGTTATGCACCAGATAGCGCTCCATCATCGCGGGGAAAGCTTTCCTGGCTTCGTCGGGAAGCGCACCGTTCTCGATCGGGACGATTGAAGACGCCAGCACATCTGCCAGGAGCGGATCGAACTTGTCGGTGCCCAAACCGATAGCGGCGGCGGGGTCTTCCTTGCCGGTAGCCGCGGTCAGTTCATTCACGGTTACGCTCAGGGCTTCCTTCAGGACGTTTTTGTGATTATTTTCCCCGGCGCCTGCTTTGAGCATGTGGTTCTTGCCCAGCACCATCAACACCACGCGCGCGAACGATTGTTTCTGCGCGGTGGTGGCGTTGCCATTTTCGATTGCGGGCCAGACCGCCGTGAACTCCTGATAAGTCGGCTCCGGCGTAGGTTTGTTAATCGCGATCATCAGGAACTGGAAGCCGAACACCGCCACTGCCCAGATGCCGATCATGACGATGATAATCTTCATGTTCGCCTTGGTGTATGCTGTCTTGGGCTTGAACAGGTTCACCTCGTATTGGTCTGCCGACATAATTCCTCCTCCCGCATCATCAAAACGGTTTCATTTATTCACAAAGCGCAACGCCACGCAAACAAAGAGGCAAACGCGATTTATATATTCTCCCCCCATCAGGGGGGGGTAGAGGGGGTTAAAGGCACTCACCCCTCCTAACCTCCCCTGAAAGGGGAGGAATTATCTTCCCCTTCTATGGTTTTGCCCTAAGCCGCTTCCCCCGCCTCCTTTTTCCCCGTCATCAGCGACACCACCACCAGCACGATAAAACTGAGCGGGATCGAAATCAGGCCGGGGTTGCTGAGGTTGCCCATCGGCGCGAATTTCACCGCTTCGGTCACGCTGATGCCCAGGTACTTGGCGTACATGTCGGGCGACAGCAGGATGATGGTCAAGGAAGAAACGATGCCGGACAGGATCGAGGCTACCACGCCTTTCGCCGTTGTCTTGTCCCAGAACAGGATCATGATAATTGCAGGCAAGTTGGCGCTGGCCGCCACCGCGAAGGCCCAGCCCACCAGGAAGCTGACATTCACACCCTGGAAGAGGATGCCGAGGATAATCGCGATCACACCCACCACCGCCGCCGCGATCTTGCCGGAAAGCACCTTGCCCCGGTCGGTTAGTTCCATGCCTGCGTAACGGTCCATGATGTCGTGCGCCACCGCGCCGGAAGCGGCGACGATCAGGCCGCTGACGGTGCCCAGTACAGTGGCGAAGGCGATAGCGGAAATCACTGCGAACAGGAAAATGCCAAAACCCTTGGCCAGCAGAGGCGCGGAAAGGTTGCCGTCCGACGGATCGACCGTGCAGTTAAGCATCGCGCCCATGCCCATGTACATGGTCAGGATATAGAAGAAACCGATTGCCGCGATAGCCAGGATGGTGGACTTTCTGGCCGCCGCCTGGCTGGGAACGGTGTAATAGCGGATCAGGATGTGCGGGAGCGCCGCCGTGCCGCAGAACAGCGCCAGCATCAGGGAGACGAAGTTGATCTTCTCCCAGAAGGTCTTGGTCTTGAATTTCTGCCCCTGCACCATCATGTCGCTACCGGCGGTGCTGACTATGGGATAGGCGGTGATCTGGTTGCCGTCATGCTCGAACTTGATGGGGCTGCCCGCATGCTTGATTTCCGTGCCTTCGTCGCAGATGGTGGCAAGGAATTCGAACGGGCCGACACTGCCGGTAGAGGTGTTTGCCTTGCCCCTGATCTTGCTCAGATAACTGGCCTGCAATCTTTCGTCACCGATTGCCTTGCGGCCGTTGATAAACCGGGAGCTGTCGGCGCGAACCGTTTGAGTGGCGGTCTCGCTCAACATCAACTCGCCGTCTTTGCCCGTGACCTTGAGCCACCAGTTGTCGTTGCCGTCGGGATTTTTCAGCAGGACGAAATCACTGACCTTGCCGGTGGTCTCGTTCTTGACGGTCTGGGTCTGGCCGGTGAAGGAATATTTCCCGTCGCCGGGGACAATCGCGCCGCCCTCGGCTTCGGTATAGGTTATATTGCCGTAATCATGATGCGGTATTTCATGCACTTTGCCGTTCTCGTCCTGCGCCACGCGGGTGGGCGAGGTGGTGAGGCCGCGCTGGCAGACGCTGATAGTCAGCCAGGTCGAGAAGACGATCAGCAGCGCGCCCTTGAGGAACTGCACGTAGGTGGTGGAGGCCATGCCAGCCGTCGCCACGATAAAGGTCACGATCAAGCCGACCATAATCACGCCCACGTAATGCGGCAGGTGCAGCAGCGGCTCCACCAGCGTGCCCGCGCCCACCATCTGCGGAATCAGGTAGAAGATGGAGACAATCAAGGTGCTGAGGGCCGCCACGAGCTGAATGCCCTTGGAGTTGAACTTGGCGTCCAGCGCGTCGGTGAAGGTGTATTTGCCCATGCGCTTCATCGGCTCGGCCACCACGAACAGCGCCACGATCCAGCCCGCGAGATAGCCGATGGAGTAGAGGAAGCCGTCATATCCCTTGGTCGCGATCATGCCGCAGATGCCGAGGAAGGAGGCGGCGGAGAGATAGTCGCCCGCGAAAGCGATGCCGTTAACCGCCCAGTGAATCTGCCCACCCGCGGCGAAGTAACCGCCCGCGGATTTTGCTTTTTTACCGAGATAGAAAGACAGACCCAGAACGAAACCGACAAAGCAGAGGAAGATGGTCACAGCCATTATTTGCCCTCCCCGTCAGCAGCCTTGGCTTCTTCGCTGGCTTCCCTGGCACTGCAGAGACCGTTGTAAATCAAAGCCAGGACGAGGGCGAAAACTATCAGGGCGAAACCGTAAACCGTGGCAAGGTTCAGTCCTGCGACAATCTGTTTTTTCATCAGTTCCGGGTCAATCAGCGGAATGGCGACAAATCCAGCATAGAATAACGCATATACAATAAACATGTATACGCCCAATTTTGCCTTGTAGCCGGACGCGTGATCCGGGCCTGACGGTTTTGCGGCAGGTTCGTGCAGCATGAAGCTCCCCCCTCTTGTTGGTTTGTGATATTGTGAATGTCCGATAGCCAGTACTACGTGCGGGAGGATTCTAGGGATTTTCCTCTTGCCTGCAAGCATTTTTTTCTATCTGGTTTTGAAATACAAAATAGGCACAAATAAATTATATGTCTTGTGGGAAGCGCAAGGGTATACAATCCGTGAATTTAGTCACGAAAAATATTGCCTAACCATGTCTCTCCCAACTTATCCACCACAACGTGTAATCGGTTTTGCTCCGAACAACTTTTCCCCGGTGGAAGATTCTGATTTCCTCACTTCTTCAGGTGCCTTCAGGATTAGGAAAATGGTATCTCCCTTATACAACTTTCTACAACTTTTCCAATGCCACCATTTCGAACCTGTAAATAATTCCCGCCGCAAAAGCAACGATATTAATGTCATAGCAATTATTATCTTTTTTAGTGTTTTTTCTTGCAGATGCTGATTTTGTGTTGTAGTCTTCCGAAAGCGAATCGTCATCTGTCATCATTTTTATGCAGGAGCAAACGAAATGTCTGGAAAAATCAATGTCGCGGTGCTGGGGGCTGGGGGTATGGGAGCCACGGTTATCCGTCACCTGAAAAAAAGCGAACTGGTTGATAAAATCATGGCTCAGGACATCCGCCCCGAGCGCGTGGAGCAGTTGAAAACCGAATTTGGCATTCATGCAACGACAAATCTCGAAGAAATCCTTTCTGACGGTTCAGTCAAGGCAGTGTTTGTGACTTCGTCAAATGCCGGACATCATCCGCTGGTGATGCAATCTCTCGCCGCTGGCAAGGCGGTAATGTGCGAAAAGCCGATTGCAAATACCTTGAAGGATGCAGAGGAAATGGTGGCGAAAGCCGAGGAGCTGGGCGCGTTCTTGCAGATCGGCTTTGAGTGCCGTTACAGCAAGCTTTATACTCAGGTCAAGGATTGGATAGATGCCGGACTTCTGGGTGAAGTAAACAACACCCACTGCATCTACATCTGTAGCGAGTTCCATAAAAAAGGTTCCTGGCGCAACAAACTTGAAACCGGCGGCGGCATGTTTGGCGAAAAACTCAGCCATTATGTCGACCTGCCCCGCTGGTGGATTGGCGGACAAGTCAAGGAAGTATATTCCGTCTGCGCGCCCAACGTGATTCCGTATTACGAAGTACGCGACAATTATCACACCTCCTACAAATTTGACAACGGCGCAGTCAGCCATTTAACCTTCCATATGGCGATGGGTCAGACCTGGGGCAAGGACGCGCTGGCCGACGTGGTGGACGAACAGAAAGAGGACGGCCACCAGCTTCGCTATATCGTCGTCGGCACCAAGGGCGCGGCGTCTACCGATGTTTTCTACCGCACTGTCAAGCGCTGGGAGTTCGGCGACTCTCCTGTCAGCATGACCAGCAAATTGGTGGAAACCCTGCACTGGTCGCGGGAAGAGGATCATATCCATTTTCACAACACCACCGACCAGACTCTAGACATCGTCAGGCGGGTGGTTGAGGGCAAACCGCCCATGACTCCCGCGCGCGACGCCCTGGAAACCATGAGGCTGGTATTTGCCGCGGAAAAATCCGCCGATACGGGCAAAATCATCAACCCGGCGGAAGTGACGGATTGACCTCGGGCATCCTGCCTTGAACTCGAGTTTCGCAATCTGGAAAGAATCGTCATTCCTGCGCAGGCGGAATGACGATTCTTGTTGTACGCTCCATCCCCGAAATTTTTATTCTGCAAAAGCTTTTGGCTCAGGATAAAAACCCTTACTCCAGGCGATTTCATCAGCAATGCCGTTCCTCACTCAACCGAATTATGTCTATCCTGTTTGGCGTTTGTTTATTTTTTCCCCGACTTGAAAAAAAGCCCGCCCCGCCTTTACACGCGGTTTGCTTTTTTATATACTGCCCCCCGCAATTGAGTTAAACTTGGCGCGCAGGCGCTTCTGACAAGGCGTTTTCTACGGGTCCGTTTTTTACTTGACGCGAGGCTTGTGTAATGCCCACACCATCGACTCCCTACTACCTGATCGACGAAAAAAAACTGGTGCGCAATCTCGAACTGATTCGCGAGGTGCGGGAGCGCTCGGGTGCCAAATCCCTGCTCGCGCTCAAGTGTTTCTCCACCTGGTGCGTGTTCGACCTGATGCGCGAATATATGGACGGGACGACCAGCAGTTCTCTTTACGAAGCCCGGCTCGGACATGAAACTTTCGGCAAGGAAACCCACGCCTACAGCGTGGCCTATCCTCCCGAAGAAGTACGCGCCCTCGCCTCCTTCGCCGACAAGATCATCTTTAATTCCGTCTCCCAACTGCTGCTCTACAAGCGCGTGGCGGAGGGAACGAATCTCGGTCTCCGAATCAATCCAGGCGTAAGTTATTCCAATTTCGACCTCGCGAATCCCGCGCGTAAATATTCCCGGCTGGGCGTGGTCGACCGCAAATCTCTGGCGGAAGTTCTGCCGCTGATCCGCGGGGCGATGTTTCATTTCAACTGCGAGAACGCCGACTTTCCGCAACTGTCCGATACGCTCGATTTCATCGGCAAACGCTACGGCACGATGCTGAAGCAACTCGAATGGATCAGCCTCGGCGGCGGAATCTTCTTCACCCGCGAAGGCTATCCGCTGGAGCAGTTCTGCCGGAAGTTGAAATCGTTTTCCGAAAAATACTCGTTGCAGATTTATCTGGAACCGGGCGAGGCGGCGATCACCCGTTCGACCGAACTCGTGACCACGGTGCTGGACGTGGTGAAAAACCGCCGCGAAATCGCGATTGTCGACGCCTCGACCGAACCGCACATGCTGGATCTGCTGATCTACCGGCTGGAGGCGAGTATCGCCCATCCCGCTCCCGGCGCGCATCAGGTGACAATCGCGGGGCGGAGTTGTCTGGCGGGCGACGTGTTCTGCACGACCAAGCTGGCTCATCCACTCAAGGTCGGGGACACGGTGCGCATCGCCGACGCCGCAGGCTATACCATGGTCAAGAAAAACTGGTTCAACGGCCTGCCCATGCCAGCCATCGCGGTGCGACGTCTTAACGGGAAGGTGGAAACAGTGCGCAGCTTTACCTATGAGGATTTCAAAAAAAGCCTTTCGTAAAAAAATACTAAACCAATAGGAGAATCTGACATGAAAAAGAATGTATTAATCATCGGCGCGGGAGGAGTGGCGCATGTGGCTGCCCACAAAGCCGCCATGCACAACGATGTGCTGGGCAACATTTGCATCGCCAGCCGCACAGTGGCCAAGTGTGACGAGATTATCGCAGGCATCCGCGAGATGGGGCATCTGAAGGACCCGGGCAAAACTCTCACCAGCCGCGCGCTGGACGCGCTGGACGTTCCCGCCACCGTGCGCGCCATCCGCGAGACCAACAGCGAAATCGTCATCAACCTCGGCAACGCCTTCGTCAACATGGCGGTGCTGGAAGCGTGCCTTGAAACCGGCGTGGTTTACATGGACACCGCTATCTACGAAGACCCGGACAAGGTCTGCGAGAATCCGCCGTGGTACGGCAACTACGAATGGAAGCGCCGTGACCGCTGCAAGGAAAAAGGCGTGACCGCCATCCTTGGCGTCGGCTTCGACCCCGGAGTGGTCAACGCTTACTGTGCCCTGGCGCGCAAGCGTTACTTCGACACCATCGACACTATCGACATCGTCGACGTCAACGCCGGCAGCCACGGCAAGTATTTCGCCACCAACTTCGACCCCGAGATCAACTTCCGCGAGTTCATCAAGGTCTGGACCTGGATCGACCGGCAGTGGCGGGAATACCCCACCCACTCGGTCAAGCGCACCGTCAATTTCCCGGTGGTGGGAGCATGCCCGGTCTATTTGAACGGCCACGACGAGCTGCACTCGCTGTCGAAAAACATCGACGCCAAATCCATTCGCTTCTGGATGGGTTTCGGCAACCACTACATCAACGTTTTCACCGTGCTGCGCACTCTCGGTTTCCTCAACCACCTGCCCGTCACCCTCAGCACCGGTCAGGAAGTGGTGCCGCTGAAGGTGGTAAAGGCGCTCCTGCCCGACCCCAAGACCCTCGCTCCCGGCTACACCGGCAAGACCTGCATCGGCAACTTCGTCAAGGGAACCAAGGACGGCAAGAAGCGCGAGGTTCTCATTTATCAAGTGTCAGACCATCACTCCTGCTATGAGGAACTGGGCTGCCAGGGCATCAGCTACACCGCGGGCGTCCCCCCGATCGCCGCCGCCATGCTGGTCGCGGATGGCACCTGGGAACCGAAGACCATGGTCAACGTCGAGGAACTCGACCCCGAGCCGTTTATCGCCCTGCTGGACAAGATCGGTCTGCCGACCGAGGTAAAGGAAATCGCTCCCGGTTCAACTGAATCCTTTAACGGCACCGTCGGCGCGCTTGAGGAAGAACTGAAAAAATCCACCGCCACGGTCACGGTCTCGGCCGCCAACCCGCTGATCGCGCTCGACCCGTCGCGGCAGCCGAAGGGATAAATGTCGGAGTCAGGGAAAATGTCCCCTCTCCCCCGGGGAGAGGGGATGCGGATTATCGATTACGTTTACAGGAGACCGCATGGCAACGCAAGCAGAACTGCAGAAGCTCGCCAAGGAACACGGCACCCCGCTGTTCGTGGTGGATCACGAGGAACTGCGCCGGAATTACGCCGCCTTCCGCAAGCATCTCCCGCGAGTGCAGGCTTATTACGCGGTGAAGGCCAATCCCGACCCGGAAATCATCCGCACGCTGTTTAACGCCGGGGCGAGTTTCGACGTCGCCTCGATGCCGGAATTCAAGCTGGTGCATCAGCACATCAAGAACCTGCCGGCCAAGGAAAGGCAGGACTGGATCTGGGACAAGATCATCTACGCCAATCCCATCAAGGACGAGGAGACCCTGCGGCAGCTCGACCGCTACAAGGCGCTGGTGACGTTCGACAACGCCGAGGAAATCGAAAAGATCAAACGCTATGCCCCGCATTCCGGCCTCGCGCTCCGGCTCAAGGTGCCGAATACCGGCGCGATGGTCGAGCTTTCCTCCAAGTGCGGCGCCGCGCCGGGCGAAGCGGTCGACCTGATCCTCGCCGCCGACCGGGCGGGGCTGACCGTCGATGGCATCAGCTTTCACGTAGGCAGCCAGACCACCAATTTCGAGAATTTCGTGCAGGCTATCAACCTCGCGGCCAACGTCTACCAGGAGGTGAAGGATCGCGGTTATCACAAGATGAACCTGCTGGACATCGGCGGCGGCTTCCCCGCCCCCTACGACGCGACCGTCCGCCCCTTCGCGGAACTGGCACGCACCATCAACGCCGAACTCGACCGGCTTTTTCCCAAGGAAGTGGAAATTCTGGCCGAGCCTGGCCGGTTCCTGGTCGCGACGGCGGGAACCTCGGTGTGCCGCATCATCGGCAAGGCGGTGCGAGACGGCAAGCTTTGCTATTATATCGACGACGGCGTATACAACACTTTTTCCGGCGTCATTTTCGACCATTGCCATTACCGCATCGAATCGTTCAAAAAGGGTCGCAAGGAGATATGCACCGTCTTCGGCCCGACCTGCGACGCGCTGGACGTAATCAGCATGGCGGAACAGTTGCCTACGACCCTGGAGCGCGGAGATCTGGTTTTCAGCCGTAACATCGGTGCCTACAGCATTGCTTCAGCCACCCACTTCAACGGCTTCGATCCGGCGAAGGTGGCGCACCTGCATCAGTAAGCGCGCCTCGCGGCTGGAACGATTTTCCCTTATTACTGGAGAGACCATGCAAGCAAATCCTGAATTGAAAATCGGCATTATCGGTTTCGGCGAAATGGGCAAGCGTCACGCCCTGGAATACCACCACGCCACCAAGGGCAAGCTGCGCATCGTCGCCGTCTTCGAGCCGG
>JAGUZQ010000036.1 GCA_020060765.1 Planctomycetota bacterium
CGCGGCCGTGCCAGCGGCAGGGTTCGCCCAGGAGGCAGGCGGAAATCAGGATTGTTTGCATGGTGATTCCTTCCGTAAAACAAAACGCGGGATGCCTCGGCTCCGACCACACCCTCTGCAGGCTCACGCCTTCGAACAGAGGGCGGTGGTAGGACGGTCCGGAGCGTCGGCATCCCGCAAACCATTCAGCGGCGGAGCGCCTCGTCTTCGGCCACCGCTCTGCAAGCATACGCTTTCGAACAGAGCGGTTTGGCGGTCAAGGCCTCCGAGTCGGCGCCCCGCGGGTTCACGTCTAACTCCGGTGCGGGGGCGTGATCCAATCCTTTATTGCTGCTCGGGAGGACTTTTTTGCTGAGGGATAACCGATGCGAAGCTATTGCTGCTTTTTCCAATACTCCGTGAACCGCCGCCGCGTGGAATCCCCCTCGAATTTCTTATATTCGAGTTCTCCCGCCAGGCGGCGCATCTCCTCCCACAACATCGGATAGTGCTGTTTCAGAGTTTCCCACTGATCCACTTTCTGAAAGGGGCACATCCAGCACGCGGTACGAATGAACCCCAATTCGTATCCGCGCCACAAGAGCGGCTTCACCCCTTCAAGCGCGCGTTCGTATTCGGTCTTGTCCACACCGAAGAACGGATTCAGCAACCTGACCACGCGGTTGCCGTCCTTGACCTCCTGGTAGATATCGCTTTTGCTGACCGAGGTTTTCTGGTCGCTGCGTCCGCCGCGCACGCAGATCACTTTTTCCCCTTCATATTGCCGCAGGTGGCGGTTGACGGGGTCGTTGATAAACTTATGCAGGCAGTCGCGGAAGATGCTGTTCGGCCATTCTCGCTTCGCCATGTAGTGGGCAAGGATGTTTTCACGCGGATGCAATAGAACCAGCTTTACGCCGAGCCGTTCGCATACGCGGATCACGTGCGCGGTCAGATCCGGAAACTCCGCGCCGGTTTCGCAAAATACCGCCTCCAATGGCTTCCCCAACTTCTCGCAGACCCCGCGCGTCCAGTTGATGGCAACGGTCGAATCCTTGCCGCCGGAGAATTGCAGCACCACGCGGTCTGATTCCTCGATGATCGAGAGCGCCTCCGGTTTCACCGACGCCAATTCCGTCGGCGTCACCTCCTCATCTTCGTCGGCTTCGCCGCTATCGCCCGCGAGCAGCCGCGCCAGTTCCTCCTCGTCGAAGCCGAGAACGGACAGGTCGTAATCCGCCGATTGCAGCGCCGAGAGTTCAATTTCCAAAAGCGATTCGTCCCACGTAGCGAGGGTAGAAAGCTGATTGTCGGCGATCCGCAGCGCCTGCACTTTCGAGGGCGGAAGATCGTCTGCCACGATCACCGGAACGGTTTTCAGGCCCAGTTTCTTCGCCGCCTTCAGCCGCGTATGCCCGGCGATGATCACGCCCTCGCCGTCGCAGAGGATCGGCGTCCTGAAACCGAATTCCTTGATCGACGCGGCCACCGCATCTACGGCTTGGTCGTTCACGCGCGGATTGTTTTCATAAGGAATCACCTTGTCGATCGGCATTTCCTGAATGCGCATTTGCATAAGAATCTCCTACGGGATATAGTGGTACCTGTTGAAATGAACGAAGGGAGAATGTGATGTCGGAGGTCAGCGAATTTGTGGACAAGGCGATTCGCGAGTTTCGCGAAAACCTTACGGACGGGCTGTTTCTTTTCATTGAAAACGACCGCGAGTTGATGCAGCGCTATCTTGAACTCATGGAGGCGGGCCATTCGCGCAAGGAGATTCACAGCCAACTCGGCAAGCAGATCGTGCAGGCCTTCAGCCTGACGAACCAGCCGGTCTCCAGCGCCCGGCCGCGCTCATCCCTGATCACAACGGAATACAGATTGCATGAATAGGATCCGTTCGATTCGCTCCCCGATCCAACGCACCACCGGCGCGGCCATGCCGTTGCCGACCGCGCGGTAGCGGTGCGAATCCGCCGCCAGCATCGCCGCCTCTTCCACGGTCATGCCCCAGTAGGCCGCCATCTCCGCGATGTCCTTCTGCCTGGCGCCTTTCCCGTAGGGAATGAGCGTGTAGTCGTCCGGCAGACCTTGCAGCCGTTCGGTCTCCCTGGGGGTAAGGCGCCGCACCGCCAGTTCCGTCATCACGTGCGGTTTGTCGCTGCCGCCGTTTCCCGAACGCAGGGCATGCGCGGTCTCTCCGCCCAGTTCCGCCGTGTTGCCGCCGTCTCGTCCGCGCAGAGCCACTGCCAGTGGCACGCCCCGGCCTGTGCCGTCCTCCGAGGCGTCGTGCCCCTCGCCGCGCAGGGTGTGCGCAATCCCGTGCTGGGAACCCGCCTGTAGCGTGAACATCGGATCATCAGAGGAACCGACGCCGCTGCCGTTCTGCGAAGGGCGTCGGCCGATCTCCTGCAGCGGATAGACTTGGGCCACCGCCACTTGTCCGCCGCCGTTCATGTGGGATTCGTGGTGCGGCATGGCGCGCAAGGTCGGCGCGACTTCGCCCGCGTCGCCGCCATGGTCTTTCGCAGAGAAGGCGATAGGCGCTTCGTGATTACAGTTCAGTGTCGGGCATTGATTGTGCCTCACCTCGGCACCGCCCTGTCCATGAGCCATGCACAGCGGTTCATCGCCCGGCAAGGCGTTCAGCGGTTCGTCCGCGCGGCCGCCGGAATTCTTCGCCGAAAACGCAAGCGGCAC
This sequence comes from Planctomycetota bacterium, assembly GCA_020060765.1. Lineage (GTDB taxonomy): Bacteria > Planctomycetota > SZUA-567 > SZUA-567 > SZUA-567 > JAGUZQ01. The sequence continues at coordinate 2,683 of JAGUZQ010000036.1, forward strand.
GAGATGGCCGCGCAACGCATCCTGTCCGGCCAACCCTCCTTTTTTCTGGCTGCACAAAGTGCCAACCGTTGCGGGCAGCGCATTAAGCGGTTGGCCCGAGCCGGAGACGAAAGTCAGTTGCTGCTCCTTCGCGCTTGCGCCTCCAGTGCTGCTTGTAAGGCTGCGGGCAACGCTCGCCCCCGCTTCGCGGCCCGGCGCAGAATCCCTTGGCAGGCTTTCCGGCTCAAAAAGTATCGCGCCGGGATTGATCCCGTCTCCAGCACGGACGCTAACGACGAACACCCGCCGCCGGCGCTGGGCCAAGGAGTGAAATTGAGCATCCATGGTCCTGAATGCCGCAATTCTTCGGGGTCCGGCAACCAGACCCGCACCCGGCCATTTCCCGTTTGGCCTTTCCGGTTCGACCGGCCCGTCCGCGCCGACGAGTTCCCCGAGGAAGTGGCCGAAGGCCTGGTCCTTGGTGGCAAGGATTCCCGGCACGTTTTCGAAGACGGAAACAGGGACATCTGCATCGTTCACGATCCTCGCATAGACAAGGGCCAAGTTGCCGCGCGCGTCCGACAGGGAGCCGCGCTTCCCGGCCGTTGAAAAAGATTGGCACGGGCTACCGGCGATCAGAACGTCGACCTTGCCGCGCCACGCAGCGCCGTCGATCTTCGTCATGTCGCCCAGGTTCGGCACGTCCGGGTAATGGTGCGCAAGCACCGCGCAGGCGAACGGGTCGATCTCGGCGAAGAACACCGGCGTCCACCCGAGTGGCCGCCACGCGACCGATTCGCAAGAAATGCCGGAGCAGAGCGAGGCGTAACGGAGATTCATGCGGAAACCTTTTTTGAAAAACGTGTGGCATATTGCCGTACATGCTGTATATTGAAAGAGGAAAAGATTGGAGGACTGCCATGAACAGAACAAAAGACCGCCTGGATTTCCGGCTGGACCGCTCGATCAAGCTCCGGATCGAACGCGCCGCCACCGTGACCGGACAAAGCGTCAGTTCTTTCGCCGTCGCCGCGCTCGTGCGCGAAGCCAACAGCATCCTTGCCGAAAGCGAGGCCATCACGCTCAATGCCGAGGCCAGCCGCGTGTTTTTGGATCGGCTCGATAAGGACATCAAGCCGAACGCCAGGCTCAAGCGCGCCGCCAAGCGCCATGCGGAGTTGATCGCGTGACCTGGAAGGTCGAAC
>JAGUZQ010000029.1 GCA_020060765.1 Planctomycetota bacterium
AACTTATTTTGCCCTTCAGTGAAGCTTTCACGGTAAATTATGGATGCCACTTGGGCGTATAATTCACAAAATACAGCTATTTTTAATGCGATAGCCCTGATGGGGGGCGAGGCAAGCACTGCGAATTATGGATTCGGTTGCGAACAACTGGCGAAAGATTTCACTTTGGATAGAGGGGGGATGTCTGGCGGGCATGCGCACCAGGAATTGGTCAGGCGGCGCGTAAGTTTGCGCAAGCTGGCATCCGCGCGTCGGTGCCGCGAACGAAGGGAGCGCGGAAGTCTTAAGGCAACAAGCACGCTTGCGCAATAAGTCCGTGGCGACCCGCCACCGTCTGCCCTGGGACGTTCCAAAGGCTGGCGCCTTTTCCACTGTGTGCCGCGTGCAGAGCACGCGCTTCGGCTATTCGCCGAAGTCCGCACGCAAGGAAAGCGCCTTTGGCGCATGATTGAATAGTGGGTTGTGGGCGAAGCCCACATTGGCCATTATCCCAATACGGTTAATTAAGGAAAAAACTTGTACCGTCATTTCCGCGAAGGCCAGGGGCTGGTTGCCAGCGGAATCCAGGAGGTGTGGCGTACGGTTTCTCCCCTGGATTCCCGCCTTCGCGGGAATGACGTACGTAACTTTATTCGCAAAACAGAAAGCTTATCTCCTTAAACGTATTGCCTCTAACTCCCCCTGAAAGGGGGAGAACGTTTTTGACCTAATGCGGGCGGGAATGACGGTTCAAGTTTTTTCCTTACTTAAACCGGACTTGATATGAAGTCGGTAAACGCATAAGCTAATAACCAGTTAGCCCGACTGCCCGTTAATCCGTTAACCCGACAACCCGTCAACCAAACGGAGCAAGCATGAATAAAATCCAAAGCATGACCGCCGAGTTGGAGAAGTCGATCCGGGACGGCGCGTTCGCGCCGGGTTCGCTGTTGCCGTCGCAGCACTCGCTGGCAGAGGAATACGGCATCTCCCGCTCCAGCGTGCAGCTCGTGATGAACGAACTGGCCCGGCGCGGGGTGGTGCGCAAACTGCCGGGCAGGGGCATTTCCGTGCCGGAAGGCGGCGCGAAAACAAAAAAGCTGGAGACGGTCTGCTACCTCGCCCCGGAAAAGGCGCGCCTCACTGCCGACCCCGCCGACAACTACGACAGCGCCATGCTATGGGGGGCGCAGGCGGCGGCGGAAGACGGCAACGCCGCTTTCCTGGTGAAGCGCTGGAGCGGGGAGGAAGGCGTGGAGTCGCTGGAGAAATATCTGCACGCCCAACGCGCGGACGGGCTGCTGCTGTCCCGCCATTTTTCCGACGCCGAACTCGACCTGCTTTCCCGCTGCGGCGTGCCGCTGGTGGTGTTGGGCAGGGCTTTCTGTCTGAAAAATACGGGGTGCGTCGCGCCTAACTTCAGCGACGGTCTGACCTCGCTCCTGGAGCGGCTGCGGCAGGCGGAAATCTGGCGGGTGGCGGTGCTGACCTTCGGCGACGAAAGCGAAGTGTCCCAGGAAATCCATCTCGCCGCCGAACAATACTCCCGTCGGCTTGACGCGGAAGGAGTCGCCGTGTACGACCTGCGCCATCCGTCCTGGTACGACGCCAATGACGAGGAGCGGGTCGAGGCGGCGGCGAAGATGCTGCTGAATTTTTCCAACCCGCCGGAAGTGGTGATCTGTTTTTCCGACTGGATCGCCTACGGGGTGCTGCGCTGTCTGCGGGCGCGAGGAAAAAGCATCGGCCTGGTCGGGATGCTGGGGCTGGATCTGGCCGCGCGCGAGGAGATTTCCACCCTGGCGGTTTCCTCAGACCGGCTGGGTCGGCAGGGGTTCGCGCTGCTGAAAGAGATGGTCGAACAGGGCGCGCCCGGACGGATCGAACGCATCAGCCTCTCCCTGGTCGAACGGAAGACGTTCCGGTTTCCGGGGTAGCTAATCCTCGTCCCGGATCGGATTTAGGATAAGCTGCACGGGGACATCGTGAGTGTATTCGTAGGGCGGCGATGACCAGATAAGCTTGCGTTCTTGCAGATCATATATATTAGTCTTTCCCAACATGGGATAAAACATTTTGCCTCTAATCTCCGAATCGGGGATGGTTTCCGGATAATAAAGAAACCGGCTGTTGACGCAGTACAGCCTGATAGCGCCATAATCGCCGCCGAAGGTTTTTACGTAGTGAATATCTGCCCGAATCAAAGTGCCGTCGGCATGCGTAAGCGTATAGGATCCATTCTCGCGTATCCGAAACGGTGCGTCCGAGGGTATGGATTCAACATATTTACAGTAATAATACCGGACTACCGTGTATTGACTGGTGTTACAGCCCTTGGGCGGTTTCACCGTCGGGTTATTTTTTTCCCAAGCGGTTTCGCTGTCCGCGCATCCACAGATGAACGACATCAGCAATAACGTTAAGGCGAACTTACGCATTATTTTTCCTGTCTGCATTCCAGCCATTCCAGCATCGCGATCGGGTTGCCGTGTTTGATCTGGGCAGTGTCCTGGACGTAGCCCTGGCGGAAGGTGATGTGTTCCGTCGACGCGCCGATGATGTCGGGCCAGCGCGGGTCGGTGTATTGCAGCCAGGTCGTCCAGTTCAGGTACGATTCCCAGTTGGCGGCGGCAATCCGGGAACCGGTGCGCCGCGCGTAAGCTCCCAGCGCGAGAGGGAAATCATAACGCAGGTGCACCGAGTGCGCGCCCTGGATCGAACCGGCGGTGGAGCCGTGGATAATGCCGCCCTGGGTGATGGTGGTGCCGCCCCAGGTTTCGGCCGCCTTCCACTCGGCGTCGGGATAGTCCTCGCGCAGGCGCAGGAAGGAATGGATCACGCGCCAGGTGCGGTGGTACTGCTCCCAGACCTCGTCCTTGAGTTTCCCGTCCAGCAATTCGGGATAGGTCAACACCTCGTCCAGCACCAGCAGAATCCACGACGGCGCCACCGCGTCTGCGCCGAGAGTGTCGTATTCCAGAAAACGCCACTCGTTGCGTTTAAGGTGCGCGAGTAGATGGCGCAGCATGTCGCCGAATTTTATCTGGTACTTCGATTCGCCGGTAAGCAGGTGCGCCACGAGATAACTGAACGCGGCGAAGGCGTCGCTGACGGGATAGCAGTCCTCGGGATATTCGACAAACCCGCGCGTCTGCCCCGGCGAACCGTCCCAGTAGCGCCCGAACGCCACGCCGCCGGTTTTGGCGGAAGTCATATCTTCCAGAAACACGTCGCAGAATTTTTGCAGCCGTTCGGTGAAAACCGCTTTCTCCCGCTCCGGCATGTTCCCCCTTTTCAGGCAGCGCCAGAGCATCATATTAACTACGCCGCCGGTAGCGGTTTCGGAATGTTCGCGCCCGTAGCGGTCGGTGAATTTGTCTTCGGCGGCCTGGTAGGCGTTGATCCAGGAGCCGTTTTCGTGCATGAAGCCGCCGTTCTTGAAATACAGCAGCGCGTTCAAGATTTTTTCGCCCCGCGGATCGCCCAGGCGGAACATGGTTTCCATCAGCACGGCGTTGGCCGAGCCGCCCCAGGCGATTTCGCACAGCGGCGCGTCCCAGGTCACGCGGTTTTCCCACAGCACGCCGGAGACTTTTTTCTGTTTCAGGAAATTGAACCAGCCCCGGTGGAACAGGCCCATCCCCTCGCCCAGTTCCAGCCACAGGCCGGGCTGGCGCGTGAAGGAATGCCATAATTCGATATATTTTGCATAAGGCTTGGCAGGCTTTGGCGCGGCTTTGTGCTCTTCCGGTTGTCCGGCGATATCGGGGCTCCATAAATCATGTTCGCCGAGGGCGACTATCATCGCGCCGGTGATTTTTTCTCCCGCCGCGAAATCCCGCTCGCCGAAAAAAATTCCCGCCGGGCAGGACAGCCCCAGGCATTGCACCGCGCCCGCGTCAGTGTGATTAAAAGTAAGCGCGGCTTTGCCTTTGAACAGGGGCGTGAATACGATGCCGGTTTTTTCGTCCGACCAGCCAGAGACCAGCATATTGTAAAAGCGGCAGCGCAGGAATTCCTCCGGACGTTGCAGCAGCAGCAGATCCGCGCCGCCGCGCCACGCTTGCGAGAAAACCAAAGAGGCGGAAACTTCGATCGACTCTTCCCGCGCCAGCAGCCGGATTTCAAACCCGCCGCAGGGGGAATTTCCCGACAGGACAACCTGGTCGTCTTCGAGGCTTACCTTGTCGCAAAAATAGCGGTGCCCGTATTCGTCGCCGGGTTCGCGCAGACGCAGGTGGGCAAAGCCGAGGGCGATGGTCTTGCCGTTATATTTCCATTCCTCCCCGGAGTTTTTGGGGAAAGTGATTTCAGTGCCGGGAAAGGGAGTCCAGGTAAGCATGTCTATCTCCTTGGGAGGGACTAAGGCTCTAAGGGACTAGGGGACTAAGGCTCTGGTCGAAGATTTCCCTGCTTGCCGTAAGTTTTTCGCAATCGGGAGTTATCAGTGCCGCGCCGGTAAAGAAATTTCTTAGTCCCCTAGAGCCTTAGTCCCAAATCCGATTTGCCCCCTTTATTATGGGGCGCTGTACTTAGTCTCCGGATACGTTACGCTTTTTCCGCCAGTTCCACCGCCTCGCGGGTCAGGCGTTCTATCTCGCTGAATTTTTTGTCGGCCAGCAGATCGCCAGTCACCATCCAGGAACCGCCGCATGCTACCACCTTGTCGAAGCGCAGGTAATCGGCGAGGTTCCTGGGGTTGATGCCGCCGGTGGGGATAAAGCGCATCATCCCGTAGGGAGCGCTGACCGCCTTCAGGGTTTTCAACCCGCCAAACGCCTCGGCGGGAAAGAACTTCACCACCTCCAGCCCGAACTCCAGCGCCATCTCGATGTCGGTGGGGTTGCTGGTGCCGGGAGTGATGGGGATGCCGTTCTCCACGCAGTAACTCACGACTTTCGGATTGAAGCCGGGCGAGACGATGAAACTCGCGCCGTGATCGACCGCTTGTTTGACCTGATCGACACTCAGCACCGTGCCGGCACCGACCAGCATGTCGCCCCGCGCGGCGGCGATGCCCAGCGCTTCGACGGCGGCGGAGGTGCGGAAGGTGATTTCCGCGCACGGCAGCCCGCCCGCGCACAGCGCGTCGCACAGCGCGCCCGCGTCTTCCGCCTTGTCGATCTTCACCACCGGCACCAGCCGCAGCGCCTCCAGGCGCGAAATCAGTTCCTGCATGTCTTCTCCTGTTGTTGGTCAGGGACTAAGTACAACTCCCCGCAAATAAGGGGTCAAAACATGCAAGGGACTAAGGCTCTAAGGGACTAGGGGACTAAGGCACTGGTCGAAAATTTCCCTGCTTGCCGTAAGTTTTTCGTAATCAGAAGTTATCAGTGCCGCGCCGGTAAAGAAATTTCTTAGTCCCCTAGAGCCTTAGTCCCAAATCCGATTTGCCCCCTTTATTATGGAGCGCTGTACTTAGTCCCTCAGTCCCTTAAAAGATCACAATTATCCCCCGCCGCCTTCCCCGGTCAATCAGAAATGCTTTATATTCCGTATTTTTTTCGTTGACAAAAACGGCGAACGCATTTAAATGGTCGTTTGAAATAACTGTTTTAAAGAGGATCGTTTCATGGCCGAACAGACTGGCGATACCCGGCAGCGCGTGCTGGAAAGCGCGGCGGAGATTTTCGCGGAAAAGGGTTTCAACCGCGCCACGGTGCAGGATATCTGCGCCGCCGCGCAGGCGAATATCGCTTCGGTGAACTACCATTTCGGCAGCAAGGAAAACCTCTATAACGAAGTCTGGCGTTACACCCTGGAGCTGAAGCTGAAGGCGTATCCGCTGGACGAGGGCTGCACGGCAAATTCCTCGCCCGAGGAAAAGTTTGGCGCTTATATCCGCGCGCAGATCCGCGCCATTTTCGATCCCGGCTCTCCCGGTTATTTCTCTAAGCTCATGCTGAAGGAGATGTCTGACCCGTCCTTCGCCAAGGAGTTGATTTTCGACGAGGCAATCCGCCCCATGGCCGCGCGGCTAGAGGGAATCATTAACGGATTGCTGGGAGGAAAGGCCTCCGCCAGGCAGATCGGTTTCTGCATGGGCAGCGTGGTGCCGCAGTATCTGTCTTACAATTTCCGCCGCCAGCATCCGCATAAAGACCACAAGTGCCACCGGTTTTTCGTTGGCGACAATCCCACGGCGGCCGAACAGGAACTGCTGGCGCGGCACATTACCGCCTTTTCTCTCGCGGGGCTGAAAGCCTCCAAAGCCATGTCGGAAGAATACGACTTATGACTAAAAAAATATTCCTCTTATCGCTCTGCCTGTTGCCGCTGTGTCTGGCGGCGTGCGCGCGCCTGTTGCCGGAGCGGGGCGACCCCGCGGCGGGAATCGTGCCTGTTTCCTTCACCAGTGGCCAGGGCGTGGCCAAGCCGGAATTCTGGTGGAAGGAATTCAACAACCCCGAGTTGGACGCGCTGCTGGACACCGCGTTTTACGACAACCTCGACCTGCGCAAAGCTTACGCGCGGCTGCTGCAGGCGCAGGCTGCCGCCGCGAAATCCGGCGCGGGGCTGATTCCCTCCCTGTCGCTGGACAGCGGCGCGAGCCGCACCCGCAGTGTTACCGAGACCGAAACCGCCTCCGGCACCGAGCGGGTCGGCCTCACCGCCAAAACCCACAGCCTGGGGCTGGCGGCGAGTTACGAGCTGGATCTCTGGGGGCGCGTGCGCGACACCCGCGCCGCCGCCGCGTTGTCGGCACAGGCTTCCGCCGAGGATTTGCAGGGCGCGGCTGTCACTCTCGCTTCGCAGGTGACGCAGGCGTGGCTGACAGTGCTGGAGCAGCGGGCGAAACTCGACCTGCTTGCCCGGCAGACCGAAACCAACCTGACTTATCTGGAACTGGTCGAACTCCGTTTCCGCCAGTCGCAATCAACGGCGATGGATGTCTTTCAACAGAAACAGAACGTTGCGAAAGTGAAGGGGCAGATTCCCCTGGCGGAAGCGGCGGAGCAGGAGGCGTTGCGCCAGTTGGCGGTGTTGCTGGGCAAAAGCCCGTTGGAGGAATTGACGCTTACCGGCGAGGCTCTGCCGGAACTGCCGCCCCTGCCCATGACCGGGCTTCCCGCCCACCTGCTGGAAAACCGGCCTGACGTGAAGGCCGCGTTCCTGCGCTTGCGCGCGGCGGACTGGTCGGTGGCGGCGGCGAAGGCTGACCGGTTCCCGGCGCTGAAGCTGACCGGCTCTTCCTATTACAAGGCGGCGCGGGCGGAACGGCTGTTCAACAACTGGCTGGCGACTATCGGCGCTTCCCTGACCGCGCCCATCATTGACGGAGGCGTGAAAAAAGCGGAAGTCCTCCGGCAGTCAGGCGCGGCGGAGGAGGCGTTCCTGTCTTACCGTTCCGCTATCCTGAACGCGCTGAAAGAAGTGGAAGACGCGCTGATGAACGAACGCAAACAGCTTGCGCATCTGGAGGAGCTGCAGAACCAGGTCGACTTCGCCTGCAAGGCGCTGGACGAGGCGCGCGAACGCTACCGCAAGGGCGCCAGCGATTACCTCCCGGTCATCACCCAGCTCCTGTCGGTGCAGGCGTTGGAACTGGATCTGATCACCAAGCGTAAACAGGCTCTCGCTTACCGCCTGAACCTGTATCGCGCCCTCGGCGGGCGCTGGATGCAGGCCGACAAGCCGATGGCGGAAATCATGACAGACGTAATCACGGGGAAATAAGATGCAGACCTACGACAACAGTGAACCCAAGGTGGAAAACAAGCTGATCCGGCTGCTGGTGTGCTTCGGCCTGCTGGCTCTCGGCGGCGGCGGGGCGGCGTATTACATCATCACCAAGCCGGTGGCGCAGAAGAAGCCGCGCCCGCGCGGCGCGACCGTGGTGGAAGTGGCCAAACTGACGCCAGTCACCCGCCCGGCGTTTCTCAGCGCGGCGGGAACGGTGGCGGCGGCGAAGGAAATCATGCTGCAGCCGCGCGTCGCGGGGGAAGTGGTGGAAGTGTCGCCCGAGTTCCTGCCCGGCGGTCGGTTCAAGGCGGGGGAGGTGATGCTGAAAATCGATCCCACCGACTACCAGCTGGCGATCAAGCAGAGGCTGAGCGAAGTGGCTGCCGCGGAAAACAATCACAAGCTGGAACTGGGCAAGCAGCTCATCGCCAAGCGCGAGTGGGAAATACTGGGCAACGGCAAGCAGGCGACCGATCTCGACCGCGAGCTGGCGCTGCGGGTGCCGCATCTGAAAAATGCGGAAGCCGCCCTGGAAGCGGCGCGCTCCGCCCTGCGCAAGGCAGAGATCGACCTGGAGCGTACCGTGATCCGCGCGCCCTTTAACGGCGTCCTCCGCAGCAAGAACGCCGACCGCGGCGCCATGGTAAATACCCAGACGCAACTGGGCAGCTTCGTCGGCGCGGACGAATTCTGGGTGGAGGTTTCCGTGCCGGTCGACCGCCTGCCCTGGATCAGGATTCCGGCCAAGGCGGGCGAGGTCGGCGCGGCGGCGAAGATAACCCTGGCCACCGCCGACAGCAAAACTTTCTCCTGGGACGGCGTCGTCATCCGCTGCGAAAGCCAGTTGGAGGAAGCGGGGCGGATGGCGCGGGTGCTGGTGGCGGTGCCTGATCCGCTGGGACTGGGCAGGGAGGAAAAGCCGCCGCTGCCGCTGCTGCTGGGCAGTTATGTTTATGTCACCATCGAAGGCAGGGTGATGGAAAACGTCTACCCCATTCCCCGCGAGGCGCTGCGCGACGGCGACACGGTCTGGCTGATGAAGACGGGGAAGAAAACCATAACCGTCCAGGAAGAAGGAAAAGACGTAACGAAGGAAGCCAGCGACAACAAGCTGGAAATCAGGCAGGTGGAAGTGATCTGGAAAGAGCGCAAGGAAGTCTTTGTCCGCGACGGCTTTGAAGACGGAAGCCTGCTGGTGACCAGCGGCATCGCCACGCCGATTGAAGGACTGGAACTGCAAACCGAAAGCGGAAAATAATGAACAACCCCCATGAATATCCCACGCCCCGCGGCGCAATCGCCTGGATGGCGGAGAACTCCGTCGCGTCCAACCTGCTGATGATCGTGCTGCTGCTGGGCGGGTTGATGACGGTGTTACGCATCAAGCAGGAAGTGTTTCCCGACTTCGACATGGACATGGTTACCGTCACCGTCGCCTATCCGGGCGCCAGCCCCGAGGAAGTGGAACAGGGCATCATCCTCGCGGTGGAGGAAGCGGTGCGCGGCCTGGACGGCGTGAAGGAAGTCAGCTCAGTCGCCAGCGAAGGCGTGGGCGTGGTGACGGTCGAATTGCTGGAAGGCCAGGACAACCAGAAAATCGCCCAGGACGTCGAGCAGGAAGTGAACCGCATCACCTCCTTTCCCGAGGACGCGGAAAGCCCGCAGGTGGTGCTGGTAACGCACCGCCGCCGGGTGCTGTCGCTGGTGCTCTACGGCGACCAGGATCGGCGCGTATTGCACGAGTTGGCAGAGCGCACCCGCGACGACCTCCTGCTGATGGACAACATTACCCAGGTCGACGTCACCGGCCTGCCCGATCTGGAAATCAGCGTCGAGGTGCCGAAGGAAAAACTGCGCGAATACGGCCTCACCCTCCAGGACGTGGCTGCGAAAGTCAGAGCCGCCTCGCTCGACCTGCCTGGCGGCGGTATCAAGACCGAAGGCGGGGAAATCCTGCTGCGGATGAAGGAGAAGCGCGACTACGGCAGGCAGTTTGCCAGCATCCCCATTTTCAGCGGCAACGACGGCACGGAAGTCCTGCTGAGCGACATCGCCACCGTTGTCGACGGGTTCGAGGACTCCGACACCTTCGGCACCTTCAACGGCAAGCCGGGAGTGCTGCTGGAAATCTACCGCGTGGGCAACCAGACCCCGATCCAGGTTTCCGACGCCGCGAAACAATACATGGAGGAACACCGCGCCCAACTGCCGCCGGGGGTGGAGATGGCCATCCAGTCCGACAGCTCCGACGTCTACCGCCAGCGCGTCGACCTGCTGATCCGCAACGGCCGCATCGGGCTGATACTGGTGTTCCTGATGCTGGGGCTGTTCCTGGAACTGCGCCTGGCGTTCTGGGTGACGATGGGCATTCCGGTTTCGTTCCTGGGCACCTTCCTGTTTCTTCCCGCCATCGGCGTTACCATTAATATGATTTCACTGTTCGCGTTCCTGATCGCGCTGGGCATCGTGGTGGATGACGCGATCGTGGTGGGCGAAAACATCTACCAGCGCCACCAGAACGGCGAGCCGTTCCTGCGCGCGTCCAAAACCGGCGCGGCGGAAATCACCATGCCGGTGGTGTTCAGCATCCTGACCAACATTGTTGCCTTCGTGCCGCTGCTGTTCATGCCCGGCATCATGGGCAAGATTTTCAAGAACATCCCGCTGGTGGTGATAACGGTGTTTCTGATGTCGCTGATGGAAAGCCTCTTCATCCTCCCCGCGCATCTGGGCCATCACAAGGACAAGAAGCGCACCCGCCTGGGCGAAAAAATTCACGCCCAGCAACAGCGCTTCAGTCATTGGTTCCTCCACATGGTGCGCGATTATTACGGCCCTTTCCTCGCGCGCGTCCTGCGCAACCGCTACGTCACCGTGTCGGTCGGGATCATGATCATGGCGCTGGCGGTGGGCTATGTCAAAAGCGGGCGCATGGGCATGACCACCTTTCCCAAGATCGAGTCCGACCGGGCGGAAGTCAACGTCACCCTGCCCTACGGCTCGGCGGTGGAAAAGACCAAGGCGGTCTGCGACCGGCTGGTTGCCTCCGCCCAGCTGGTGGTGGCGGAAAACGGCGGCGACCAACTGTGCGAAGGCATCTTCGCCAGGATCGAAGCCAACACCTGCGAGGTGCGGGTCTATCTGACTGATCCCGAGGTCAGAACGAAAAGCACCAAGGAAGTGGTCGATCTCTGGCGCGATAAGACGGGAAAAATCGCGGGGCTGGAAATCATCTCCTTCGCCTCCGACGCGGGCGGCCCCGGCAGCGGCGCGTCGCTGTCGCTGGAACTGGCGCACAAGAAAATCGACGTGCTGGAAAGCGCGGCGGGGGAACTGGCCGACGCCCTCGGTCAATTTCCCAACGTCAAGGACATCGACGACGGCTTCTCCCCCGGCAAGCGGCAATACGACTTCAAGCTGCTGCCCGCCGGGCGCAGTCTGGGTTTGACCGCCGAGTCGGTCGCCCGCCAGGTCAGAAGCGCCTTCTACGGCGCGGAAGCCAGGCGCCAGCAGCGCGGCCGGAGCGAAGTCAAGGTCATGGTCAGGCTGCCCAAAAGCCAGCGCGTGGAGGAATATGACCTGGAAGAGATGATGATTCTCGCTCCCAACGGCGCGGAGATTCCCCTGTCGCAGGCGGTCAGCATCGAGCGTGGGCGCGCCTACACCTCCATCAAGCGCCGGGAAGGAAAACGCACCATCCTGGTCAGCGCCGACGTCGACCCCAGGCCGAAAACCGACGAGGTCATGGCGGCGCTGGAGGAATCCTCCCTGCCGGATATCGTCGCCCGGCATCCCGGCCTCAGCTACGGCTCCGAGGGCAGGCAGAAAGACATGGAGGAAAGCATCGCCAGCCTGGGTTCGGGCTTCGTCATCGCCATGCTCGCGATCTACGCCCTGCTGGCGGTGCCGTTCAAAAGTTACGTCCAGCCGGTAATCATCATGGTCAGCATTCCTTTCGGGTTGGTCGGCGCGGTGCTGGGGCATCTGCTGATGGGCTACAGCCTGAGCGTGATGAGCCTGATGGGTGTGGTCGCGCTGTCGGGGGTGGTGGTCAACGACTCGCTGATCCTGATCGAATTCGCCAACCGCGAGGTCGAAAACGGCGCCAATCCCCACGAAGCCATCAGCCTGGCGGGCGTGCGCCGCTTCCGGCCGATCATGCTTACCACCATCACCACTTTCGGCGGCCTGGCCCCCATGATTTTCGAAACTTCCCGGCAGGCGCGCTTCCTCATCCCCATGGCGCTGTCGCTGGGCTACGGCATCCTGTTCGCCACGGCGATTTCACTTATCCTCGTGCCCTGTCTCTATCTGATTGTTGAAGATATTAAAAATTTGTTTAGTAAAAGTTTGAAGCAGTAGTGGAAATATATTTTTCTTTTTCGTGTATTTTTTATGTTTTTTCGAGACATTCGAGAAATTCGTCCTTGACAGAATTTAATAAATAACGTAGTCTTCTTTCCGGTAGTGGTGCCAGTAATTTTGGGCGGGATAAGTTTTCCCGACAATATCCCCGAATTATCTAGCTGCCTAGATTATTTACGATATTGTCAAAAAACTTTAACCGTTTGATTTAGGCAAACACCAGGGAGGGAAGACTTATGGTCGTTCAACTGCTTAAAAGACTCTTGTCGCCGAAGAAAAAAAGCCTGCGTAAAGTTCTGATTGTCGACCCCGAGGACAGTCTGCGGGAACTGCTGACGGTATATCTCGAATCGATGGATTGCGAAGTGCAGACTTTATCCTCTCCCGTCGAGGCGGTGAAACTGCTGGAATCGGGCGAGCAGTTCCGGCTGACGGTAATTTCCCTGGTCACTCAGACCGGCACGGCTTTGCCTTTTGTCAAGAAGCTGCGCGAGATCAAGCAGGCGAAAAAGCTGCCTGCGATTCTCATTGGCGATAAGGTGCCGCACGCCACCCTCAACGGCATCAGCGAACAGGTCGAACGCCTGGAAGTGATGACCAAGCCGATCAAGATGAAACTCTTCCGGGAACTGGTGGAAGAGGCGCTGCGCACCGGTTTCAGCAGCGGCAAGGTCTCGGAACATACGCCCCGGTGAGGGCAACAGACATGTCATGCAAAACGCCGTCCGTGAACCGGACGGCGTTTTTTTTTGTGTGAAACTCCCTTCCCCGCGATCAATTTTCCTGTTTCACCCAGAAATAATTTGACAAACATCGGCTAATGCAATATATTAGAATTGTATTCAAATATATGGAATAAGGAAGGCTATGGAACCGTCAAGTATTGAAAAAGCGTGCAAAATCCTGTTATTGTTGTCCGAGGTGGATGATAAACCGCTCAGTTTGGGTGAAATCGCCGAACTTATGGCGATGAACTCATCCACCTGCGCCTATATGATGAAATGCCTGTTGCGTTGCGGTCTGGCCGAACAGGATGGCCCGCGCAAGGGATACCGGCTCGGCTCCGTGGCGTTCAGCATTACGCGTAACGGCCCGTATCGGAAGGATATCGTGCGGAAGGCGCAACCCTTCATGGAAGAGCTGGCCGTGGAGATAAACGAAACCATTATCCTGGTCGGGATCCACCAAGGTTTGCGCATTTTGCTGCACATCATCGACGGTAACCCCGAAGTGAAAATGCGCCGGGATAAATTGCTTCTGCCAGGCACTTATGCAACCGCCACCGGCAAACTGCTTTTGGCTCATCTTCCTCTCGAAGAGAGGCTGCGCTGGCTTCGCGAGTTAGGCGAAAACGAAAAACGCGACGAGATTGAAGCGGAGTTCGCGCGCATTCGCGCCGACGGTTGCTGTGTTCTGAATGCGCCGCTGAGCCAATTTGTACAGGTCGCCTTTCCCGTCCGCGAAGGCGAAGAGGTGGCGGCGGCGCTGGCGGTTCCCGTACCGCGGCAGCGGTTCGAGAACACGGAACGCGACGACATTATTGCCTGCGCCCGGAGGACGGCGGAAAAAATCGGCAAATCACTTGCGGCAACATAAACGGAATATATTGATAGCGCTAATGGGAGATTCGTATGGATATGCTTGCGGAGAGTCAAACGCTTGATCCCGGCGAAGCGTTGAGAATGTACTGCGATTGGTTACTGGCGAGGCGCACCGAGGAACCGTTTTTCAAATGCGTTGAGAAAGAAGTCCCGCAATATGAATGGTATATGATTTTCTACCCGTTACGCACGCTGCTGCACGGCTATCGCATTCTGGGAGACAAGTGCTATCTCGAAGCCGCGCTTCCCTGCCTGGACGCCTACGTTTCAGAGCAGTTGCCCAACGGCGGATTTACCTCCAACTTCCGCCAATGTCCGACGTCGCGGCTGGACAAGCGCGAGTTTCAGGAAATCGTGCGCCAGGGCAGGGTCAATCTCGCCGACGCTGGCTCCAACGTGGCGGGGTTGATCCAGGCCGCCGCCTGCGCGGAAGGCGAACGGAAAACACGCTATCTCGAAGCGGCGCGGAGATGGTTTGACGAGTGGGCGACAATCTGGGCGCTTCCGGACGGAGCCTACGGCAACGGCATCTGGTACGGTCACAAGATCAACGCGCCCTATACCATGGCTATGAGCAACGTCGCTACCGCTTTTTCCATGTTCTACCGGGTGACCGGGGAAAGCGAATATCGAACCCATGCCGAGAATTGTATGCGTTTTCAATGCCAGAAGCATTGGCTCGATGACGGTCGTCCGGTAAACCTGAGCGTCTATCCCCTGCCGTGCGAGTATGCAATCGATGATTATTCCCGCATTTTTTACCTGTTAGAGGGTTTATGCTGGACACACTCGGTCACGGAGGACGTAGAGCTGAAACAACTGATAGAATCTCGGCTCAAGGCCTGGGTGTCTGGCGAAAACGGCATTCTTTCTCAATGGGAATGCGGTTGGTTTAACTTCAACTCGACTGATAATTTCCCGCATCCCGGCGCGTGGGACAACCGGCTCCCCATCCTCGACGAGACAGACGAGGAGCGCGTCAGGCGAAGGAAATTCCTGCCTTCTTCCCGGCTCGGTATCCGCCTCTTCTGGGAACTGGCAAAAAGCTGCGGCATACCGCACGGGCTGGCGTATTGCGCCCGCCGCGTAACTGCTGACGCCAAACTGGCAGGCATTGTCGAGCAGGCGGTTCAATTTCTCTGCACGCCGAGAGACGCCAGGATGGCTGGCGTCATGTCGGATACGAATCGCTCATATGGCGCGTTCGCCGTGCAGGCGACGGGGTTTGCCGGCCTGTCGCTGGCCGAGGCGATCAGGCCGGGCAGCGTATTTCTCGATTCGGAAAACAAATTTTTCCTTAATTAAACCGTATTGGCGCTAAACCTCCACCAGCAGCGATTCGTGCGGGGGCAGTTTAGCGCGCAGGACATTGTTTTTGATTTTAACTTGTTCGTCTGTCCAGAAGTTTTTACCGGCGTCGGCGGTTATCCCGTGCTTGGAAAGGTCAAGCGATAGCTCCGCTGCTTTATCTTCCCAGTTGATGAGCAGCGCGCGCCATTTTTTCCCGACCGGTTGCAGCCAGTAACAGGGGCGGCGCGAGGAGAACAGATCCAGCGGCACTCCCGCTTCGCCGATTGGCGCAGCTACGGTGCGGCGGAGCATTTCCAGGCCTGTCTCGTTCAGGCGTGTCAGCTTGTCCGAGAGGTTGATCGCCCCGCCGCTGATTACCACCAGCCCCAGCAGCGTACGCGCCTCGCCCAGCGACAGGTCGACCAGGCTGTCGGCGCAGACCTTGCAGAATTCGGGGTCGGAGTTTTCCTCGACATAAACCAGGCAGGGTTTCAGGCGGTGCAGGTCGGGATCGTTGGCCGTGTCCCGACCCCGGCAGACCGCGAAGTCGGGGTCGTTGATCCAGAGTCGGTTGTGGCTCCAGAACCGCGCGGCGATGGGGAAGACGTTGCCCATCACGCTTTTCCACCGGGCGTGAATGTCTCCCGAAACCCGCACCGCGTCGACCAGGGCGCTGCCGCCTTCAAAGTTGTAATTGCAGCCGAGAATTTCGGCCTTGCCTTTCGTCGCCTCGCGGATCGGCCCGACCAGCAGTTCCATCATTTTCCCGCGCGGCACCGACTCGTCGTGGAAGCGCGGCGCCTTCAGCACCTGCCAGAGAAAATCCAGCTTGAAGTATTTGTAGCCGTAATCGGCGTAACGGCTGAAAAGTTCGCGCAACCAGTTCCGCACTTTTTCCGAGGTGGGGTCGAGCACGAAGCCGAAGCGTTTCATGCAGGAATAGCTCAGGCACGGCTGTCCGCCTTCGCCCAGCGCCAGCATGTCGTCGTCCAGTTGCGCGATGCGGCAGTGTGGCTCGATCACGCAGGGTGCGAACCACAGCCCCGGCTCGAACCCCATGGCGGTCAGTTTCTGCGCCAGCGCCTTCATCCCCGAGGGAAAGAGCGGGTTGGCTTCCCATTCGCCGTAACAGTATTGCCAGCCGTCGTCTACGATGATGCGTTTGATATGCTTGCTTAATACTGGATCATTTTTGATTAATTCGGCATTGGCCAGCACCTCGTCCTCGGTGACGGTCCAGCGGTAATAGTCCCAGGTGTTCCAGCCGTGTTTCTGTTGGGCGAGTTTGGTGCCGGGGGTCTTTTCCCGGTCGCCCCAGGCGGTCATGAGGGAGTGGCCGTCTTTCGACGCGCGCAGGGTGGTGGTTGCCGCGACAACTTCCGCTCCCGCAGGCACGAAATCCGCGAGACTGGAGGCAATCAGATTGAGAACCGCTTTGCCCTTGGCGGTGCCGGTAATGGTGGCGGGGTGAGTCTGCGCGAGGGGATGGGAAATCTGCAAAGTTACGCCGTCCCGGGTAATCATCTGCTGGAAACTGCTGCTCCAGGATTTTTCCTCCTTGCTCGGAAGCATAATAGTATCGCACCCGCCCATCCTGCGCCCGTGTACCAGGACGTGATCTGCCTTCATCTTTTCCATATATAATGAAACCAGTTGCAGCGCGCGGAAATCGCCGGTCACTTCGCCGCGCAGATCGATGGCGATGCCCTCGCCGTCGGCGGGAGAAAAAGTCAGCAGCCATTTTCCCTGCGCGTTTTTCGCCGATAGCCGCAGGCAGGCGTCATCGCTTTCTTCCAGCTTCCAGGACAGTCTGCACGGCGCAAGTTTAGCCGCGTCGGTTACAGCCGCCTTAACCAGAACCTGGCAGCCCTTGAGGCCGAACCCCGGCAGCGACAGGTCGAAGCTGCCTTTTTTGAGATCAAATCCTACACTCGCGCTTTGCCATTTCCGGTCGGTTTTTGTCGCCATGTGAAGTTTCCTTTCAGGATATTAACGCGAGTATACCACCTGATCCGGAGCCGGAAAGGGCGGTTTGGTGATTTGCCTTACCAATATGTGATTTTTTTAGTGAAAAGTAAATGAAAAATGCAGATTCCACTTGCATAAGCGAAAGTATCATATATGTTACATAGAATAATCGGATGTGTCGGTTTTGTATCGTATGCGTCTTTCAGTGAAATGACGTGACATGGCTACCGAACAGGCGCGAAAGCGCAACGCCAACCGCAACTCCATTCTCCGCGCGCTGCATTTCGACGGCGCGTTGCAGCGTTCGGCCTTGAGCCGCGCGTGTCATATCCGCAAATCCAGCGTCGGCAGCATTGTCGACGAACTGCTCGGTATTGGCATCGTGCGTGAAACCAGCCCGGGCAATTCCCGTAGCGGGTTGGAGATCAATCCCGCCGGCCCGCTCACGGCGGCGGCTTACCTTTCCACCGAAGCCCTCACCTTCGCCACTGTGCAGCCAGACGGGCAGATCGCGCGCGCCGAGAAAATCGCGGTCAATCCCGCTTCCGGACAAGAGGCGATCCTGCAAAAACTCTGCGGCGGCCTGGAAAAGTTTCTGGCGCGGGAAAAAGTCATGGGGCTGGGCGTGGCGGTGCCGGGACTGGTCGACCCGGCTCGCGGAGTATCGCTGCACGCGGCCAATATCCCCAACTGGCGCAACGTGCCGGTGCGCGATTACCTCCGCGAAAAGCTGGGCATCGACGCCGTAATCGAGAACGAGGCGCGCTGCCAGCTCTGGTCGGCGGCGTGGTTCGACCGGTTGCTGGCGAAATATACCGACGTGTTATTAGTAGTGGTGTCGCGCGGCCTGGTCGGCGCGATTCTGCAGAACGGGAAACTGCTGACCGGCAACCGTTGCGCGGCAGGCGAATTCGGCCACATCCGCGTCGAAGGCACGGCGCGCCACTGCAACTGCGGGCGCATGAACTGTCTGGAAACCTATTGCGGCATTCCCGCGCTGGTTGAGGAAATCGAAAAAATTCGCCCCGGATCCGTCGCCAGCGCCGGAGACATCGCGCGCCTCTCGCGCGACGATCCGGTCATTCCCAACATTCTCGACCGGGTAATGCTGCGGCTGTCGCGCGTCTTGTCGGGCATTGTCGCGGCGCTGGATCCGCAGTTGATACTTGTGGGCAGCCCTGACCGGGAATTTTCCGAGCAGATCTGCCCCATACTTTTCCGCCAGATTTCCGACGAGTGCTGCGGCATTCCCGGCGCTATTCCGCAGATCGTCGCCACTGATTCGGAAACGGAAACCGCCCTGCGCGGCGCGGCGGGGATAGTTATCAGTAAATGTTTTCATAGCGGGAGGTTTGGCTGAGTTGCTGAGTTGCTGAGTTGCTCGCGTTTTCTGCGAAAACGCGAGCAACAGAAACTCCCTCTCCCTGAGGGAGAGGGTCGGGGTGAGGGGGTGGGGATTCGCTTCGCGAACTTGGAAGTCGTCCGAGAGATTTTTGCGCTTCGCTGCTTTGACGGGAAGCATAAAAATATTTCCTCCCCTTTCAGGGGAGGTTAGGAGGGGTGAGTGCCTTTCCCCCCCCCCTCTATCTCCCCCTGAAGAGGGAGAATACTATTGCTTTAGCGTCAGTAACTCAGTAACTAAATAAATCGCCGAACATCGGCAGTTCGATTATATGAGCATTTAACCCTAACAGGAGACTTTTATGAAAAACACGTTACAGATCAACTACTGGACAATCGGCGGTTTCGCGGGAGAGAAGCCGGTCGAGCAGGCGCTGGCCGAAGCGAAGGCAATGGGTTTCGAGGGCGTGGAACTGACTTTCGACGGCAAGGAATTCGGCCCCGGCATCACCGAGGCGCGCTGCCAGGAAATCCGCAAGGCGGCGAAACAACTGGGAGTGAAGATCGACACTCTCGCCAGCGGCTATTACTGGGGCTGTTCGCTCTCCAGTTCCAAGGCGGAAGAACGCAAGAAGGCGGTCGCCTACACCAAGGAATACCTGCAAGTGGCGAAATGGGTCGGCGCGAAAACCGTGCTGGTGGTGCCCGGCGCCGTTGCCGTGCCGTGGGACGCCTCGCGCCCGGTGACACCGTATGCCGAAGTCTGGAAAAATTCGACCGCCTCGCTTAAACAGGTTCTGCCCACCGCGAAAAAACTGGGCGTGACGATCGGCCTGGAAAATGTCTGGAACTGGTTTCTGGCCGACCCCATCGCGATGAAAACCTTTGTCGACCAGTTCAAGTCTCCCCTGATCGGCGTCTATTTCGACGTCGCCAACTGCGCCATCAACGGCTACGCGGAACACTGGATCGAAATCCTCGGCAAGCGCATCAAGGCGATCCATTTCAAGAATTTCTCCCGCAGCGATTGCGGCGGCGGCATCCACGGTTTCGGCGACGACCTGCTCAAGGGCGACGTCGACCTGAAATCCGTCGTGAAATCGCTGGCGAAGATAAAATACTCCGGCGCCGTCACTGCCGAGATGATTCCCTTCAGCCGTTTGCCCGACCTGGTGTTGCCGGACATGAAGCTGGCCAAGGACACGGCGAAGAAGCTGAAGGGCTTGTTTAACAGAAAGTAGAGCGGGAGGGACTAAGGGGCTAGGGGACTAAGGGACTAAGGTTTTTCTTTCGGTTGGCAGGCGGTTTTACGCAGATATACCTGCCTTCCGGTAACAATGAAAATCTCTTCCCTCGGAACTCTCAGTCCCTTAGTCCCTTAGTCCCCTAGTCCCCTAGTCCCTTATTTTTTTCAGGAGTAAATCAATGTCCAAGGAATTAAGGATCGGCGTAATCGGCCCCGGCGGCCGCGGCAGAATCGCGAAAGAAGCCCACCTGCCGGAGAAGGGCTCGAAGGTTGTCGCCTGCTGCGACATCAACCCCAAGGTTATTGATAAATGCAAGGAAGACTACGGCAACGACGTCTTCTTCTGCACCGATTACAGGGATCTGCTCAAGCAGGGTCTGGACGGCGTCATCATCGGCAGTCCCGACTGGCTGCACGAGGAACAGGGTATGGCCTGCATCGAGGCCGGCATCGCCATCTACCTGGAAAAACCCTTCGCCATCACTATCGACGGCTGCGACCGGATGCTGAAGCGCGCCAAGGAGAAGAAGGTCAAGCTCTTCGTCGGCCACAACATGCGCTACATGACCATTATCCGCAAGATGAAGAAGCTCGTCGACGACGGCCGCATCGGCGAGGTAAAATCCGCCTGGTGCCGCCACTTCATCAACTACGGCGGCGACGCCTATTTCCGTGACTGGCACGCCGAACAGCGTTACGCCACCGGCCTGCTGCTGCAGAAAGGCGCCCACGACATCGACGTGATCCACTGGATCTGCGGCGCGCGCAGCACCAAGGTTTCCGCCTTCGGCAATCTCGCGGTTTACGGCGACCTGCCGCGCAAACCCGAACGCCCGGACGGCTCGCCCTACACCCTCGACCGCAAGAACGAGTGGACCGACGAGCACTGGCCGCCGAAAAAATGCACCGGCATGAACCCGCGCATCGACGTGGAAGACCAGACCACCATGATCATGGAAATGGAAAAAGGCATTCTGGGCGCATATCTCCAGTGCCACTTCACCCCCGACTGCAGCCGGAACTACACTTTCATCGGCACCGAGGGCAGGATCGAGAATTACGGCGATCATCCCGACAGCCCCATCATGCTCTGGAACAAGCGCCACGGCTACCAGCTTATCGGCGACGAAGTCTATCGCGGCGACGAGCTGTCGGCCGAGGCCAAGGCGGCGGGGCATGGCGGCTCCGATTACACTATCGTCGGCGAATTCGTCGAGCACGTCCGCAGCGGCTGCAAGACCACCTCTACCCCGCAGGCGGCGCGTTATTCGGTCGCGGCCGGATATCTGGCCAGCATGTCGCTGCGCGAAGGCGGCGTGCCGAAGGTTGTCCCGGCGCTGCCCGCGGACATAGAGAAGCACCAGTATTAAGAACCAGGGGCAATACGGTTCAGTTGAGGAAAAACCTTACTGTTTATAATTAAAGTTACGTGCGTCATTCCCGCGCAGGCGGGAATCCAGGAGGTGAAAACGGCGATTGACGTGAGTGTTTTTTCGAGAAACCTTTGCTGGAGTTTTTCGGGAGTAGACGTTATTCCGTATCGTGAAGACAGCCCCGTCTGGATTCCCGCCTGCGCGGGAATGACGGTACAAGTTTGTGAATCTATCTGAAAGGAGACTAAATGGCAATAAAAGTAGGCGTACTCGGCATCGGGTTCATGGGCAAGTGCCACTTCGACGCCCACGGCGCCAACAAGGCCGCGAAAGTCGTCGCCATCTGCGACACTGATCCGGTCAAGCGCAGCGGCGACTGGTCGGGCATCGCCGGCAACATCGGCGGCGCTGGCAAGAAGGTTGATCTGAAAGGCATCGCCGTTTACGACGACGCGAAGAAAATGTTCGCCGACCCCAATGTCGAAGTCGTCGATATCACCCTGCCCACCTACCTGCATGCGAAATACGCGATGATGGCGCTCAAGGCAGGCAAGCACGTTATCTGCGAAAAGCCGATGGCGCGCACCAGCGCGGAAGCGCAGACCATGATCGCCGCCGCCAAGGCCGCCAAACGCCACCTGTTCGTGTCGCACTGCATCCGCTTCTGGCCTGCCTATGCCAAGGCTTGCGAAATCGTGAAGAGCAAAAAATACGGCAAGGTGTTGAGCGCTAATTTCTACCGCGTCTCCACCCTGCCCACCTGGAGCTGGGATAACTGGCTGCTTGACTCCAAGCGCTCCGGCGATTGCGCGCTTGACCTGCACATCCACGACGCCGACTTTGTCTGCTACATGTTCGGCAAACCCAAGAGCGTCACCAGCCATGCCGTCGGTTTCAAGAAAGGCCGTTTCGACCACATCCTCACCAGCTACGAATTCCCCGGCGCGGGACTGGTCACTACCGAAGGCGCGTGGGAATACGCCCCGCAGTTCCCCTTTTCCATGTCGTTCAAAATCGTGATGGAAAAGGCGTCGCTTGACTGCCCGTCGGATCTGAACCTGAAGCTTTTCCCGATGAAAGGCAAACCCGAAGCAGTCAAGGTTCCCGCCGGAGATGGGTACACACTGGAACTGAAACACTTCCTCGAATGTATCGCGAAAAACAAAAACTCCGATGTCCTCACCACCACCGACGCGCTTAACAGCGTGAAACTGATCGAAGCGGAAATGAAATCAGCAACCACGAAAAAGCCGGTCACAGTAAAGTTCTAACCGGCAAATCAGCCACGCACAACCAGTTACGGCAGGGGAAGGATAATCCTTCCCCTGCTTTTTTTTGCAACATAATTGACGCACCTGTATTGTTTAAGCCAGTTGGAAGTGTCGCATATCTGGCTTGGCAATCTCTTGCCTGGCGGGTTCAGACTTCTTGCACATATTTTTAAACTTATAAGCAGTAAGGATATAAGCTCTATGCTCCGGATGTTTACGCAATGGCGCTTTTCTGGCACGCGAGTTGTTTTACTATAATTGCAACTTGTGAAAAGTTGTTTACATGACCCCTCACCTAGGCTCCCGTTTTTCCGGCCGTGTGGCTGGTGCGGGAGCTGTTTAGGAGAATATTATTCCTTCTTGTCGGTTAATATAAGAGGTACTTGCGATGCGAGACTGTAATCGGCAAATTATGAACGTTCTGGAAGCGGCGCGGAGATTGACTATTCTCGCCGACGAAGGAGAGAAATTCGCCACCGATGACAGTTGTCGCGTAATGTATTGCATCGTCAGGGATTGCGCCTATAAACTCAGGCAGATGGCGGAAGCCGAACGGGAAAAACACCGCAGAAAAGGGGACTGGGATGCGGCCTCGAATGTGCCTGCCTGACGGAGCGCTAAATGCCTGAACTACCGGAAGCAGAGACCATCGCCAGAGGACTCTCCAACCAACTGGTTGGTTGGGAGATCACGGGAGTGAAGAATCTTGTTCCCGCCTTGCGCAATCCACTCAACTTGCGGAAATTGCAAAAAGACCTGGTCGGCGCGAAAGTGACGGAAGTCACCCGCCGGGGAAAAGGCATTATCGTCAAACTCGAAAACGGCAAGGCTGTCCTTATGCAACTGGGCATGACCGGAGCTTGCCGCATATGCCCGACCGGAACCAAGCTCCTGAAACACGAGCGATTGATTTTCCATCTCGATAATGGGTTGGACTGGCGTTACGAAGATATCCGCAAATTCGGCAATGTGCAATCCTTCACCTTCGGCGATGAAAACGACACGCCGGAGTTTCTGCGCAGTCTCGGGGTCGAACCGCTGGGCGAAGATTTCAGTGGAAAATTCCTGTTCGAACGAACCAGGAAAAGAATCTGCGCGGTTAAAGAGTTGTTGTTGAATCAGAAAATTGTCGCAGGCATCGGCAACATCTATGTTTCGGAATTGCTTTACCGTGCGAAAGTGCGACCCCAGCGCGAGGCAGGAACTGTCACGCGGCGCGAGGCTGATTTAATCGTTGACGAAACTAAAAGCGTGCTATTAGAATCAATCGCGGCGGGAGGAACCACTATCAGCGACTACAAGGCGCTGGACGGTACGGCGGGAAAATTCGAACAGGATCTGCGGGTCTACGGCAAAGCCGGTCTCGCCTGTGCGAAGTGCGGAAAGCTAATTGAAAAAATAACTATCGGGGGCAGGTCTACGTTTTATTGCCCGCGATGCCAGAGATAGGTTGACCCGTTCACCCGTCAACCTGTTTACCCATTCACCCAAGGAATTTTTCGTCAGACTGACGTTTTTTTTATTCGCAAGGACAGGAGGAACACAACGATGGAACTGAAAGGCAGCAAGACCGCGAAAAATCTGATGGCTGCGTTCGGCGGGGAAAGCCAGGCGCGCAACCGTTATACCTATTACGCCGCCAAGGCGAAGAAAGACGGCTTTGTCCAGATCGCCGACATCTTCGAGGAAACCGCCAATCAGGAAAGCGAACACGCCAAGCGCCTGTTCAAGTACATGACCGGCGGCACGGTGGAAATCACCGATGCCTATCCCTTCGGCGTGATCGGCGCGACTGCCGATAACCTGCGCGAAGCGGCTGGCGGTGAACATCACGAATGGACCGAGATGTACCCCTCCTTCGCCAAGATCGCGCGCGAGGAAGGCTTTAATGACATCGCCGATACCTTCGAGGCTATCGCGGTGGCGGAAAAGCAGCACGAGAAACGCTATCTCGCGCTCAAGAACAATATCGATAACGGCAAGGTGTTCAAGCGCGACTCCAAACAGGTCTGGCGCTGCCGTAACTGCGGTTATCTGCACGAAGGAACCGAGGCGCCGAAAGTCTGCGCGGCTTGCTCCCACGCCCAGGCGCATTTCGAGTTGCTGGCGGAAAACTGGTAAGTCGGGTTGACGGGAGGACGGGTTGACAGATTGACGGGAGGTTATGAAGTAGGGCGCGATATCTGGTGACCTCCTGACCTTCTCCCCCTCAGGGGGAGAGGGAATTGACACGCGGCGCAAAGTTTATTGATTATGAGCTGGACAGTGTCCCAAGACCTGTCAACCCGGCTACCCGATAACCAGTCAACCCAAAAGGAACGACATCTTGGACGAGGGGAACGAGGGAGAACGGAGTTGGAAAGCTAATCTGGTTTTCGTGTGGCTGAGCCAGTTTTTCTCCCTGATGGGATTCGGCTTTGCCATGCCGTTCGCAGCGTTTTACATTCACGACGACCTCGGCATTGTCGACGAGGCGGCGGTTAAATATTGGACTGCGGTATTTATGGCGGCTTCGCCGGTGACGCTGGCGATCATGGCTCCGCTCTGGGGAAGACTGGCCGACCTGTACGGGCGGCGGATGATGATGTTGCGGGCTACCTTCGGCGGGTTTATGGTACTGCTGCTGATGGGGTTCGTGCCTAACGTGGAATGGCTGATCTTTCTGCGGCTGCTGCAGGGGATGTTTACCGGCACCGTCACCGCGGCGCTGACGCTGGTGGCGGTCAGCACTCCCGCCCACCGGCAGGGGCTGGCTATCGGCAGTCTCTCGGCGGCGGTGAACTGCGGTCAGATCGCGGGCTATTCGTTGGGCGGGTACTGCTCGAAACTGTTTTCCTTCGCCGATTGTTTCAAGCTGTCCTCGCTGCTGCTGCTGGTTTCGGGTTTGCTGGTGCTGCTGGCGGTGAAAGAAAATTTCGTCAGGCCGGAGCAGGCGGCAACGGACAGGCGCTGGCTTAAGCTGCCGCCGATTGGCCCGGGCTGGCCGCTGCTGGTGCTGGTTGCGGCAGTGGCTTTCGTCTCGTGCTTCGACCGTACCCTGCTGCCGCTGTTTGTGAAGGAACTGCTCAACACCGGCACGAAGGAAGCCAGTTACTGGACGGGGCAGTTGATGGCAGCGGGAGGTGTGGCCTCGGTAGTCTCGGGCGTGGTGATGGGGTGGCTGGTCGACCGCTTCCGGCCGCAGTTGATGGGCAAGCTGTCGGCGGTCGGCTCGGGATTGTTTATGCTCGGGCAGGGGCTGGCGCTGAATTTATGGCAGTTGTTCGCCACGCGTTCGCTGCACCTGTTTTTCCTGGGCGGGCTGGATCCGGCGTTGCAGATCTGGCTGGTGCGGGAGACGCCTGAGGAAAAACGCGGCTCGGTGTTGGGCTGGGCGGTGACGGCGCGTTCGCTGGGGTGGATCTTCGCTCCGCTCCTGAGCGCGGGAGTGGCGGACTTTGGCGGATTGCGGTTGATATTTTTTATAGCGGCGGGGCTGTTCGTATTGCTGCTGCCGCTGATCGGCTGGACGACGCGCAGGATGATCGTTACAGGCAAGGTATAGTCTCCAGTGTTGCTTTGCGGGAGCGGAATATAACGTAGAACCTTTTTTTGCTAGGAGAAAGTCATGCCGAAACTGTTGGAAATCTACAAGTGCGAATTGTGCGGAAATATTGTCGAAGTAGAAACCGCCGGAACGGGACAACTGGTCTGCTGCGGCAAGCCGATGGTAGTGCAGGTGGAAAAGAACGCTGATTCGACGACGGAAAAGCATGTACCCCTGATTGAGAAGATCGACGGCGGCTACAAGGTCACGGTCGGCAGCACCTTGCACCCGATGAAACCGGAGCATTATATCGAATGGATCGAACTGCTGGCCGACGGCAAGGCTTACCGCCGCTTCCTTAAACCGGGCGACGAACCGATCGCGTATTTCTGCGCGTGCAAGGAATGCTCCAACGTTTCGGCGCGCGAATACTGCAACGTGCATGGTTTGTGGAAGTCTTAGAGCCAGGCGGAAATTTTCATGCGGGGCGATGACAATGGAAAAAGACGACCTCGCGCCGGATGGCGGCAAGGAAACCCAGCCGAAAAAAAAGCATCCGTGTCCGGATTGCAAGATGTGCCAATGGTGCTCGGAGTTGCGCTGCGAGTTTTGCGGGGGCTGGAGAGTGAAAGGAAAGAAACCGCATGAGTGTACGCAAGATTGTGAAAATCGACGAAGCGAAGTGTAACGGCTGCGGCGAATGCATCGTCAACTGCCCCGAGGGAGCTTTGCAAATAATCGACGGCAAGGCGCGCCTGGTGAAGGAAAGTTATTGCGACGGTTTGGGCGCGTGCCTGGGCAATTGCCCGCTGGGCGCGATCACCATCGAGGAGCGCGAGGCCGACGAGTTCGACGAGCAGGAAGTGCAGGCAAACATGGCAAAAGCCGCGCCGCTGCCGTGCGGCTGTCCGGGGACGCTGCTCAAGTCGCTGGCGCCTGCTCCGGCGTGCGATTGCAAAAATGCGGAGGCTGTGCCATCGCAACTGTCGCACTGGCCGGTGCAACTGGCGCTGGTGCCGCCGACCGCGCCGTTTTTGAAAAACGCGGAGGTTTTGTTGGCGGCTGATTGCGTGCCGTTCGCGTTCGCGGATTTCCACCGGCGTTTTCTTTCCGGCAACCGGCCGGTGCTGGTGGCGTGTCCCAAGCTTGACGCGCGCGAGCCGTATGTCTCCAAGCTCAAGGAAATATTCCGCACGGCGGGAATGAAAAGCCTGACCATTGTGCATATGGAAGTGCCGTGTTGCGGCGGGCTGAACGCGCTGGTGCAAACGGCGCTGGCGGAATCGGGTGCAACCCTCGCGGTGAAGGAAATTACGATTGGCATTTCCGGGCAGATTCTGTCGGAGCGACAGTGGTAATTTTACGCGACTGGCGTTGCGCATTAATTTTACGAAAGGGATGTCATGCAGAGAATCACGGCCAAGACGATAGACAACGCGCCGGAAGCGAGCAAGCCGGTGATGGAAAAGATCAAGGGCAAGTTCGGCAAGGTGCCGAATATTTTCGCGACTCTCGGCACTTCTCCCGCCGCGCTGAAGGCGCTGATGGGGATTTTCGGCGCGCTGGAGGAAGGAACGCTGACCGGCAAGCCGCACGAGGCTATCGCGCTGCGCGTGGGCGAGCTGAACGGCTGCAAGTATTGCACCGCCGCCCACACCGCCAAGGCGAAAATGGCTGGCGCGACCCCGGAAGAAGCGGTGGACTTTCGCAAGGGAAAATCGTCCGACGCGAAGATTCAGAGCCTGATTAAACTGGCGGAAAAGCTGAACGAGAAACGCGGCAATCTCAGCGACGGGGAACTGGCGGCGGCGCGCGGGGCGGGATTGACCGATGCGGAAATTCTGGAAACTCTGGCGATTGTCATCTGCAACGTCTACACCAATGCCATTAACGCGCTGGTGAAGACCGAGGTGGATTTCCCGAAGATTCCCGAGTTGGAGTAAAGCCTTGACAGCGGTGACTGCCTTCAGCGAAAACCCGGTTCCGGCCTTGCCGCGCGCGAGGCCGGAACCGTGCGTAATGGTGATTTTCGGCGCGTCGGGAGATTTGACGAAACGCAAACTGATCCCGGCGCTGTACGAACTGTTTCTCGACAAACAGTTGCCCAAGTGTTTCCGCATCGTCGGCTTTGCGCGCAGTGAAAATAGCGCGGAGGAATTCCGCTCCCACCTGCGAGACAGCGTGCGCGAATTCGGGCGCAAGGTTTTTGACGAAAAGGAGTGGGCGAAATTCGCGGAAATTATTGATTATCACCAGGGCGATTACACCGATCCGGCGGCATACGCCTCGCTGAAAAAGCGGCTGGAGGAAATGGAGTGCGGGTGCAGCGTGGGCGACAACCGGCTGTTCTACCTGGCGACGCCGCCCAGCCTGTACGAGACCGTGATCGGAAACCTGCACGGAGAAAAACTGGTCTATCCGAAGAAAGAAACCGATTCGTGGTCGCGGGTGATTATCGAGAAACCGTTCGGGCGCGACCTGGACAGCGCGCGCGAGTTGAACAGCTTTGTCCGCGCGCGGCTGCACGAAAACCAGATTTACCGCATCGACCATTACCTGGGCAAGGAGACGGTGCAGAACATTCTTGTCTTCCGTTTCGCCAACGCGATTTTCGAGCCGCTCTGGAACCGCAACCACATCGACCATGTGCAGATCACGGCGGCGGAAAAGATCGGCGTTGAGGGGCGCGGCAGCTTTTACGACGAAGCGGGAGTGATTCGCGATTTTCTCCAGAACCACCTGTTTGAGGTGATGAGCCTGATCGCGATGGAACAGCCGGTGTCGTTCCAGGCCGACCCGATCCGCGACGAAAAAGTAAAAGTGTTACGGTCGCTGCACCGGCAGTTCGACGACGAAATCGCGGAGAATGTCGTCGCGGGGCGTTACGACGGTTATCTGGACGTCAAGGGCGTGAAGCCCGATTCCCGCACGCCGACCTACGCGGCGTTGAAAGTCATGATCGACAACTGGCGCTGGCAGGGGGTGCCGTTTTACCTGCGCGCGGGCAAGAGTCTGGTGTCGCGGGTGACAGAGGTGAATATCCATTTCCGCCGCATTCCCTTCTGCCTGTTCGGGCAGGAGGAAGTCTGCCAGCGGCTGGAGCCGAACGTGCTGACTATCCGCATCCAGCCTGACGAAGGCATCCGCCTGCGTTTCGGCTGCAAGACTCCCGGCGATAATCTGGCGGTCAGCCCGGTGCTGATGGATTTCAATTACGCTGAGGCGTTCGGGCGGGAGACGCCGGAAGCCTACGCGCGGCTTTTGATAGACGCCATGCGCGGCGACCAGACCTTGTTTTCCCGTAGCGACGCGGTGGAACACGCCTGGACTTACATTACGCCGATTCTGCGGAAACTAGAAAGCGGACTGCCGCTTCACGGCTACAAAACCGGCAGTGACGGCCCGGTGGAAGCGGCGCAACTTTTGGGCAAAGACGGGCGGGCATGGGATCGCATAGTGCCTGACAAACTGTAACTTGCGATTTGACTATGGTTAGCATAGCCTGCGTCGTCATGCCTAACATCTGCACTGTTTATGCTCATCTGTATCCTGTAATTTAAGGCTGACAGGGTACTAGTCGCGGGCGTAAGACCGCACGGTAATTTTATGCTATTTTGGATATAGGGGGGATGTCTGGCAGCCGTACGCCTCAGGAATTGGTCAGGCGATGCGGCAGTGAAATTCACTCGTGCGGCTCACCGCCGCCTGCCCTGGGACGTTCCAAAGGCTGGGGCCTTTTCCACTTTGTGCCGCGTGCAGAGCACGCGCTTCGGCTATTCGCCGAAGTCCGCACGCAAGGAATGCGCCTCCGGCGCGTGATTAAAAATTGGGTTGAGAAAGGAACCAGAACGTGGAAGAGGTTCTGCAAAACTTTTTCTCGCAATACCATCCGGTGACGATGGCGCTGCTGGCGACGCTGTTTACCTGGTTCATGACGGCGGCGGGGGCGATACCGGTATTTTTCAGCAAAAGCTTCAACCAGAAGATTCTCGACGGAATGCTGGGGCTGGCGGCGGGGGTGATGATCGCGGCGAGTTTCTGGTCGCTGCTGAACCCCGCTATCGAGATGTCGGGCGGCGACTGGAAACCGGCGACAATCGGGTTTCTGCTGGGAGGGTTTTTCCTGTATGGCGTCGACAAAATCCTGCCGCACCTGCATCCGGGGCTGGAGATGGATAAGGCTGAAGGGATTAAAACGTCCTGGCAGCGCAGCGTCCTGCTAGTCTCCGCCATTACGCTGCATAATATTCCGGAAGGGCTGGCGGTGGGCGTGGGGTTCGGCGCTCTGGGAGCGGGGGCGGACTTTTCCGACCCCGAGACACTGAAGATACTTGGCGGCGCGATTGCGCTGGCGATCGGCATTGGCTTGCAGAATTTTCCGGAAGGGCTGGCGGTGGCGATGCCGCTTAGGCGCGAGGGAATGAGTCGATCTAAGTGTTTTCTCTACGGGCAAGCGTCAGGCATTGTCGAGCCGATAGCGGGGGTGTTTGGCGCGTGGGCGGTGCTGTCGATGACTGCGATTCTGCCTTACGCGCTGGCGTTCGCGGCGGGGGCGATGATCTTCGTCGTCGCGGAGGAACTGATACCCGAGTCGCAGCAGAAAGGCAACGCTGACTTCGCCACGCTGGGCGTGATGTTCGGGTTCGCGATCATGATGACGATGGACGTGGCTTTAGGCTAGGTGTCGGCAATCCTGTATTGATAAAGACGTTTTTTTCGTGAAACACTCGCCGACGTTTTTTGGGAATACGAATCACTTTGTCTGGAGAAGATATCTCCGCCTGGATTCCCGCCTGCGCGGGAATGACGATTCGTAAGTTTAGTTGTTTGACCGGACGATTATCCTTAACGGAACCGTCTTGCCTTAAGCTGGAGAATATATGAAACACGATTACGATCTGATCTGCATCGGCCTGGGGCCGGCGGGGATGGCGGTGTCGATCATGGGCTCGGAAATGGGGCTCAAGGTCTGCGCCATTGAAAAGCACAATGTCGGCGGCGAGTGCATGAACGTGGGTTGCATCCCCAGCAAGGCGCTTCTGCGCATCGCCAAAACACGGGCGATGTTTGACAAACTGGCGAAATACGAACTGGCCGACGCCCCCAAACCGGACGTCAAAAATCCGTTCGGGCGTATCGCGGAACACCTCAAATTCATTTCCGACAAAAAGACCATGGGCATGTTCAAGAAAGTGGACATGGTCTACCAACAGGGAGCGGCTGAGTTCGTCGATCCGCATACGGTCAAGGTCGGCGAGAAAAACTATAGCGCGCAACGGATTTTCATCTGCGCCGGAACCCGTCCGGAAGCGCCGGACTTTCCCGGCATCCAAAATATCGATTACCTCACCAACGAAAACATGTTCAAGTTGGATAAGGTTCCGGCCAGTATGATCGTGGCTGGAGGCGGAGCGATTGCTTGTGAAATGGCGCAGGCGTTTTCGCGCCTCGGCTGCAAAGTGACTATGATTATCCGGGGGCCTCGGCTGATGTGGCGGGAGTGCCGGGGCGCAATCGACATTCTCGAACAGACTCTGGAGAAGGAAGGCGTCGCCATTTTGCGCGACCAGAAGCCGGTGGACTTTGCCAAAAACACCGCTGGGCTGGTGGTGATGAAAACAGATAAAGGCGCGGAAATCGTAGCGGAAAAAGTTCTGCTGGCGGCGGGGCGGCGGTACGACTTTTCCGACATGAAACCGGAAAACGCGGGAATCTCCCTGACCGACAAGGGCGCGTTCCGGGTGGATAAATATCTGCGAACGTCGCAGCGACACATTTATGCCTGCGGCGACTGCAACGGTTTCGCGCAGTTTTCCCACGCGGCGATGCACCAGGGCATGATCGCGCTCATGAACAGCATGTCGCCGTGGCCGTTCAAGCAGGATTACCGCAAGTTCGTGGTGCCGTGGACAGTCTTCACGGAGCCGCAGATTTCGCAGGTGGGGCCGCGCGAGACGTGGCTGGCGGAACATAACGTAAAATTCGAGGCAATCGAGGTGAAATACGGCGATTATGGCGCGGCGATTGCTGAGAATGTAGAGACAGGCTTTATCCGCGCACTGGTCAGTCCTACCGGGCGCATCTATGCCGCGACGATTATCGGCGAAGGCTCGGGAGAGATGATTAACGAGTGGGCGCTGGCGGTGCAGAAAAAGATCAGGATGCACGATATAATGATGTTGCAGCATTCGTTCCCGACGATGGGCTTCCTGACCAAGCGAGTGTCTGAAACGTGGATGATGGGGAAGATGAAGTCGGAGACTTTGCAGAAAATATGCAGATTTATGTTCCGGCTTTAAAATAGATTGGCGGTGCTGCCATGTACGAAGCCGCGAGGGAAATCATAATTCAAAGCTGGCTGGTGCTGGGCCAGATGTCGCCGTATCTGCTGTTCGGGTTTCTGGTGGCGGGAATTCTGTCGGTTTGGATTTCTCCTGAATTAGTAGAACGGCATCTGGGCGGGCATAGCTTGTGGGCGGTGTGCAAGGCGTCGCTGTTCGGGGTGCCGCTGCCGCTGTGCTCGTGCGGGGTGATTCCGGTGGCGGCGTCTCTGCGGCGGCACGGAGCCAGCCGCGCGGCGACGACTTCGTTTCTTTTGTCTACTCCCCAGACTGGGGTGGATTCCATTGCCGTAACCTACGCGCTGCTGGGGCCGGTGTTTGCGATCTTCCGGCCGGTGACTGCTTTTCTTACGGGTTTGCTGGGCGGCGCGCTGGTGCATTTTTTCGGGGAAGAAGAGATAGCTGAATCCGAAAAAACCGCGTCAGTCTGTACGGATTCCTGTTGCGATAAAAAAGGCAAAAAGAATAATATCCGGCAGGCGCTACGGTACGGGTTCGTGACCTTGCCCAAGGATATCGGCGGCGCGCTGCTGGCGGGCGTGGCGATTGCGGGATTAATTTCGGCGCTGGTTCCGGCGCAGAGTCTGTCGGCATATCTCGGCGGCGGGATCGGCTCGATTGTGCTGCTGATGCTGGCTGGGGTGCCGATCTATGTCTGCGCGACGGCGTCGATTCCGATTGCGGTGGGCTTCATGCACTTCGGGGCGAGCCCCGGCGCGGCGCTGGCTTTTCTGATTGCGGGGCCAGCTACCAACGCCGCGACTATCGCCACGATCTGGCGGGTGATGGGAAGGAAAACGGCTGTCATCTATCTGTTGACTGTCGCCTTCAGCGCGGTCGGCTGCGGATTGCTGTTCGACTGGCTGTATCCACTGGCTCTGAGTGCTCTGCCTGCCATGCACGAACACCAGCACGAGGCGAGCGGGTTTTATTATGATCTGGCGGCGGTGGCTTTGCTGTTAGTGGTGGCATATTCATACTTCTCTGAACGCGGGGAAAGCCAGGGGGAGGAAGTGGCGGGAGATAAAACTGTTTTGAAAATCTCCGGCATGACCTGCGCGCATTGCGTTGAAGGCGTGAGAAAGGCCTTGGCCGCTTGCGGCGGGGTAAATGGCGTAAACGTGAACCTGTCGGCAGGCACGGCGGAAATCGGCGGGAAAAATCTGCAAGCCGACGAACTGACGCAAGCGGTGGCGCGCGCCGGGTACGAAGCAAAAATCATCTGAAAGGCATGAAATGAACACGACATTGAAACCGAATATCGACTGGGTCGGCTACGTGGACTGGAACGTGCGGGACTTTCACAGCTACGAAACCGCGCGCGGCGCGACCTATAATTCCTATCTAGTGCGCGACCAGAAAACGGCGCTGATCGATACGGTGAAAAAACCGTATGCGAAATATCTCATGGATAACGTCTCGGCGCTGACCGACCTGAAAAAAATCGATTACATCATTGCCAATCACGCCGAACCGGATCACGCCGGCTCCCTGCCGTTCGCGGCGGCGTGGTGTCCCAACGCGACGATTGTCTGCACGGAAAAATGCAAGGATATCCTGTCGAGCTACAACGACACTTCCGGCTGGAAATGGCAGGTGGTGAAGACCGGCGACAGTATCTCTCTGGGCGCGCGCACGCTGACGTTTATCGAAACTCCGATGGTGCATTGGCCGGAGTCGATGTTTACCTACGTGCCGGAGGAAAAGCTGCTGTTTTCAATGGACGCTTTCGGCCAGCACTTCGCCTCGGCTCAGCGCTTCGACGACGAGGTCGATCTCTCCGTCATCCTGGAGGAAGCGAAAACCTATTACGCCAACATCGTGATGCTGTACGGGAAACAGATCGCGCGCGTGCTTGAGGCGGCCTCGAAACTGGACATTGAAATGATCGCTCCCGCCCACGGGGTGATCTGGCGCAGCAATATTGATAAAATCATTGCGGTGTATAGGAAGTGGGTGGTGTGCCAGGCTGTGCCGAAAGTGCTGGTGGTGTACGATTCGATGTGGGAAAGCACCAAGCGCATGGGCGAGGCGATTGTCGAGGGCGCGTCGCAGGCGGGAGCGGAGGCGAAGCTTTTGTACGCGCGCGCGACCGGCCTGACGCAAATCGCGACCGAGTCGCTGGACGCGGCGGCCTTCGCGTTCGGCAGTTCCACTCTCAACCAGGACATGATGCCGATGATGGCCGCGACCCTGACTTATCTGCGCGGATTGAAACCGACCGGCAAGGCGGCGTTCGCCTTCGGCAGCACCGGCTGGGGCAAGGGCGGCGCGGAAGCGGTGGACGAATTCATCAAGACCATGAAAATGGATATTCTGCGCGAACCGCTGAAATGCAAGTGGCTCCCGGATGGCAAGGTGCTGGCCGAGTGCCGCGAGGCGGGAAAGCTGCTGGCGGAGCGGGCGTTGAAAGTTACTGGTTAGTTTTCCGGCATTTGCGCCGTCGCGCATCTGCCTAGTAAAATTGGGCAAACGGAGGAAAAGCATGTTAAGCAAAAAGATATTGAAAGCCTTGAACGAGCAGATTACCAAGGAACTGTATTCGAGCTACCTGTACTTGCAGATGGCGGCATGGTTCGACCACAACACCTTGCCCGGGTTCGCCAACTGGATGAAAGTGCAGGCGCAGGAAGAGACGGCGCATGCGATGATCTTTTACAACTACGTGAGCGAGCGCGGCGGATTGATTGATCTCGGCGCTATAGACAAGCCGACCTCGGGCTACAAGACTGCGAAGGATATTTTCGCGAAAACCTGCGAGCACGAAAGCCTCGTGACCTCGTCGATTAACAATATCATGTCCCTGGCCATCGAGGAAAAGGATTACGCCACCAAGGCGCGGCTGGACTGGTTTATTTCCGAACAGGTGGAGGAAGAGGCCAACGCCGCCGAACTTCTGGGCAAAATTACCCGGATCGGCGAGGAAGGCAACGCCATTTTCATGCTGGACAAGGATCTGGCCACACGGGTATTTGTCACACCCGCACCGCTGATGCCTGGGGCATAGCGGCAGGAGTGTATTTTTTTTCGGAGGGACGAGTATGAAGTACATCTGCGACGTGTGCGGTTGGGAATACGATCCGGCGGTGGGCGACCCCGATGGCGACATTGAGCCGGGCACCAAGTTCGCGGATCTGCCGGACGACTGGTGCTGTCCCGAATGCGGCGTGGGCAAGGACGAGTTTTCGCCGGTGGACTGACTGTCGTCGCAACCATTAAAACCATGCTTCGGCCTCTGCCGCTCCTGTCGAAAGGAATGGCGGGGGCTTTTTTTTAGTCTCCAGTTGACAGTCTCCAGTCTCCAGTTTTTGTAGTACAAGTCGTTGGAATGGAATAACGGAACCAGTTTTCTTTCCGTGCGAAATAAACTTTCGAAAACCAATACTGGGGACTGGAGACTTGCGGTGTTTTCGCGAAAAATGACGAAGAACCTACTGTTTGCGCGCGCGGACGATTGCCTCTACCGGGAGGTAGGTGCCGGGGCAGACTGTGTTCTGGTTTTTCATCTGGCGGTGCCCTGCCACGCGGCTTTCCGGCAGCGAGGTTGTCTCCAGCAGAAAATTGAGCAGCGCCTTGAGCGAGGCGATCTGTTTGGGAGTGGGCAGGTAATTCTCGAAATCCCCCACCAGGCCGATGCCGAGGGCGATGTGGTTGTCGTCTCCGTGGAGGTGGCCGCCGTCGAGCTGTTTCCGCCAGCGTTCGCCGACGGAAACCTCGCCGTCGCCCGCGCCGTTGCCATTGCCGATGACAAAGTGGTAGGCGAGGCCGTTTTCCATGCTTTTCACGTCGCGGTGGTATTTGTCGAAAGCTTCGGCGTTGCCCGCGACGGTGCCGCTGTGGTGGATCACGATCCATTGCCAGCGGTTGGAAAGGCAGGAGGGAGTCCAGTCCGGGCTGGGCTTCGCAGGCGGGGTCGTCTGAATCAGTTTCAGCAGCGCTTCCATATCAGGTTTGATCCGGGACGGCCGCAGCGTTGGAGGCGGGTTTTTCTGCGGCAGGGTTTCCGGCAGGAACAGGCGCGCCACGCCCCAACCGGTCAGTGCGATAAAGATCAAGACCGCGATAGTATCGAAAAATCCGGAACTTCTGCTTTCAGCCATTTTTTCCGCCGTGGTTAGACCTCACTCCACCTGTCCCGCGATCGGATGCACCCATTGCTCCTTGGGCTGTTCCGGCTTGGGGTCGTCCTCGTCCCGTTCCAGAACTTCAACTACGATCAGCCGGTACAGGAACACGCTGCCGGTGGGATAGACCAGTTCCTCGGAACCTGTTTTGATGCCCTTGCCGAGGATGACATATTCCGGGTCGCCGATGGTCTTGATCACCTTGGCCAGCGTCCAGTCTTTCTGCACCTTATCGACCTTGCCTTTGTTGGGGTTGAACGAGTCCATCTGGCACCCGGCGAAGGCGCAGAACACCAGCAGGCAGAAAAAAAGTTTAAACTTTCCGTTCATTGTTGACTCCTGAATAAAATCCCGCCGCGCGGTTTTCCGATTCCGATAATGTGGAGTTGTTCACCCCTTGGGCTTCAGAGTGACCAGTTCCACTCCCGCCTCGGCCAGGATTTCCAGCGCCAGCCCGTCGGGGTAGCCCTCGGACAGGAAAATCTTTTTTACGCCGACGTTGACCAGCATCTTAGCGCAAAGCGAGCAGGGCTGGGTGGTGCAGTACAGCGTGGAGTCGCGCACTGAAATACCGTGGGTCGCCGCCTGCAGCAGCGCGTTCATTTCCGCATGCAGCGCGCGGCAGATTTCGTGCCGCTCCCCGGAGGGAATCTTCATCCGCTCGCGCAGGCAGCCGACTTCCGCGCAGTGGCGCAGGCCGTGGGGCGCGCCGTTGTAGCCGGTGGTGAGGATGCGCTTGTCCTTCACCAGGATCGCGCCGACCCGCCGCCGCAGGCAGGTGCTGCGGGTGGCGACCTCGCGTGCGATTGTCATGAAATAGGTGTCCCAGTCCGGCCTGGGATCGGCGTTTTCTGGCATGTAGATGTTCTCCGACCGTGGAATTAGTTGGCGCTGTTTGGTTAAAGGGACTAAGGCGCTAAGGGACTAGGGGACTAAGATTCTGGTCGGTGATTTCACCGACTGATGTACTTTTCCGCAAACAGAGATTACAGGAGCCAACTTTCGCAATAAATGTCTTCTTCCCTTAGTCCCCTAGTCCCTAAATCGCCATTTTCACAACCCTCCGCCTCCTGAATGATATTAATGCAGGCGGGCGGGAGCAAGAGGATTATCGGACGGCGATATGTTCCGGATATTTTCCGAAAGGAATGCCGGTTTCAACGCAAGTGGGAAAGGTGGCGCAGGCGCGCGTTTCCCTGCTAAAGGAAAGCGTGTTCTGGTCGAAAATCTATACTGTAACGGGGATTGTCATGCCTGGCGGGGGATGCCGGGGGAAAGGGGTCGTTTCATGTCGCGGCGCTCTGCCAGGGACATAGAAACCGAGCACGGATTTGCACGGCGCGCGACCGCGTTCTGTCTGCGGTTGACTGTCGTGTGCCTGCTGCGGTCGCTGCCTCTGCTGCTGATTTTCGGCGGCGTGGCTTATGGCGCGGTCTCGCTCTGGCAGGCGGGGATCGCCGATGAACGTTTCATGATCCGCGGCGACACTCTTTCGCTGTCTCTGCCCAGCCGCCTGTCAGCGGAAGCTGTCTATAAAATCGAGGAACTGGGCAAATTTCCCCGCCCCCGCAGCATTCTCGATCCTTTCCTGCTTACCGATCTGCGTGCGAAATACGAGGCCAGCCCCTGGGTGCGGCAGGTCTGCCAGCTGAAGCGCGTTTATCCCGACCGGCTGGCGGTGGAGTTCGTATTGCGGATGCCGGTGGCCCAGGTGAAGTCATACATCACGCCGGAGCGGTGTTTCTACTGGCAGGTCGACGATACCGGGATGCAACTGCCACTGACCAGCAGTTCCCAGCCGGTTCCGGGACTGGTCGTGGTGGAAGGTTCTACCCGCAACGCTCTCAGCCGCCATCCCGGAGCAGGCGCGAGCTGGAACGACCGCGGCGTGAAAGATGCTTTGGGAATATTGCAGACCCTGCGCGCCTCTCCGGTTTCCGAGGACTTGCACGTGAAGCGAGTGATCGTGCATACGGAGGTTTATCGCGACGTCGCCAGCAACCTGCATTCTCGCCGACCCCGCCTCGATATCGAGACCGACGAAGGCGTGCTGGTGCGGTGGGGCACTTTTAACGGTGGCGACCTCCCCGACGAGGTGCTTAACGCCGAAAAGGTGGCGATGCTGCAGAATCTGGTGAATCGCGACCTGGCGAAAATCCCCGGCATTTGCCTGGATATCCGCACCCGCGTCCCCGGATTTCAATTCCAGAAGCAGTGAGCCGCTAAAATTCTACAGTGATGACGTTTTTGCCGTCGACATACTCGTACGACAGGGCTTTGGAGAGTTTTTTGATCAGGTGGATGCCGAGGCCGCCGATGTCTCGCTCCTCGGCCGAAAGCTCGATATCCGGCTCCGGCGCGTCCAACAGCGGATCGAAGCGGAGGCCGTTGTCTTCGATAATCAAAGTGGCAAAGTCGGCTCCGGCTTCCGCCCTGACGCGGATCGATTTGCCAGACTTGCCCTTGTAGCCGTATTTGATCGTGTTGGTGGCGAATTCCTCGAAGGCGAGAGAGACGGCATAGGCCTTGTCAGCCGCCAGGCCGCGCTGCTCGAGAAACAACTCCAGTTCCCGCGCGGTGTCGCCCATGTCTTCCAGAGTGGAGGAAAAGGTTATTTCAATGCTGTCAGACATAAGGCCGTTCTTTCCATGTCAACCTTGATCCGTCTGCCGTCTTGCGCAAATCCATTTTTTTACATTTGTAATATTTACCTTTTCTGCTATGTTGTCAAGAAACAATTCTCGTTTCTAGTCCGCGCCCCGGCGCGCGCGGATTTGTAACGATTCAGGCATTAGCGGAGATAACAGCATGAGCATTCAGGTAAAATCCCGCAGAGAGGGAGACGCCGTGGTGATTGCTGCCAGCGGCAGGATCGACGCCACCTCTTCCGGCGAACTGGAGTCCGCCGTCAACGAACAACTGAAAGACAAAACCGTACTCAAGGTTGTACTCGACCTGAACGACGTCAATTACGTGTCCAGTTCCGGTTTGCGGGTGTTCCTGCTGGCGGTCAAGATGATTAAGGCTCGCAACGGCAAACTGTTCCTCTGCGGGGTGGTGCCCGCGATTATGGACATCCTGAAAATGTCCGGATTTCTCTCGTTCCTGACCATCGCCGACAAGGTCGAGGATTGTTTGTAGCGGCTGCGGTGGAGATAGTAATTTGAAACTCCGAATCGCTTTACTGCTATTGCCCGCGCTGGCGCTGCTTTACGGTTGCGACGGCGGCCAGCCCGCGCAACGCGACGCCGACCCGGTTTTCGGCAATGTCCGCCGTTCCGCCGACATTGCCTTCGGTCGCGCCAGACCGGCCACGATCCTCGACGGTGATTCCAATCCCATCGGAGTCACGCCCGCCCCTGTTGCCGTTGACACCACCGGCGTGGAATTACCTGAACATGTTCTCGATCCGGAAACGGTTTCACCCAGCCGCCGCTGGCTCAAGCCCGACAAGGTCAGCTATGCCCTGGACAACAAGCCGCTGTCCGAACTGCTCAAGGATTTCTGCCTCAAGCAGGGCGTGGCTGCTCTGGTCAGCGACAAGATCAAAGGCGCGGTGAGCGGAACCTTTACTTTCGAGGATGCGGGCAAATTTCTCAACATCCTCTGCCGCAACGAAAAAATCATCTGGTACTACGACGGCGGCATGGTCTACTTCTACCATCAGGACGAATTGCAGACCGAAATCCTGCGCTTGGGCAATGTCGGATTGGAAGAGATAGAACACGCCCTGTCCGAGATGCAACTGCTGGACGAACGCTACCCGTTGCGCTGCAATTCCTCCTCGCTCAAACTTGTGATGTTGCACGCCCCGCCGCGTTATATCGAACTGATCAAACAGCTTCACGATGAATTTGCGGACAGCGTTTCGGTAGTGAAGGCAGCGGAAATCTTCAAGCTGAACAACGCCTGGGCGGAAGACCAGGTAGTGCAATACATGGGCAAGGACGTGGTGCTGCCGGGAGTGGCTGCTCTCCTGCGGCAGATCGTGGCCGGAGGAGAATCCATCGCCCCCGCCCAGCCTGACGCGGCTGAGGGCAAGATGCTCAAGGGATCGGGGCTGGTTGGCAAGAAGAAAGCCGCCGCTGCTGCAGCCAATGCCGCGCCTGACAAGCTGGTGGAAGCCAAGATCATCGCCGACCGCAGGCTCAACGCTGTCATCATCTGGGACGTGCGCGAGCGGATGCCATATTATCGCCAGTTGATCGAGAAACTCGACCAGCCGGTCGATCTGGTCGAAATCCGCGTGGCGATTATCGACGTGGAAATCACCCACTCCCGCAGCCTCGGCGTCAACTGGGAAGTCAACAATTACGATTACGGCAAGAAAATCCAGGGCACCGGCACGCTGAACAAGCCCGCCGCCGCCGACGCCAGCGCCGCCATTAACGGCCTCTCCTACTCGACCATCTACACCCACGGCCTGGACAAGCTGATGGCAAAAGTGAACGCGCTGGCCGCGACCGGCGACGCCAAGGTTTTGAGCCGCCCGGCGGTGCTGACCATGGACAACATCCAGGCGGTGCTGGAGCATACCGAGACTTTCTACGTCAAGTTGCAGGGGCAGGACGAGGTCGATCTGGTGGACGTGACTGCCGGTACTATCCTGAAAGTCACGCCGCACATCATCACGGAAAAAGATGAAAACGACGGCGTCAGGAAGAAGATCAAGCTGATGGTGCATATCGAGGACGGCACCGATAACAGCGGCGCTTCCAGCCTGGTGGACGGCCTGCCGCGCGTGAAGAAAAGTACGGTCGACACGCTCGCGGTGGTGGGCGAGGAACAGGCGCTGGTGATCGGCGGCCACTACCACGAGGAAAAGCGCAGCAACGAT
Source organism: Planctomycetota bacterium (assembly GCA_020060765.1). GTDB lineage: Bacteria > Planctomycetota > SZUA-567 > SZUA-567 > SZUA-567 > JAGUZQ01. The sequence goes on from JAGUZQ010000029.1 coordinate 40,946, forward strand.
TCGGGGCTGCCGATTCTGCAGAAAATTCCCGGCCTCGGCCACGCCTTCAAGAACAGTTCCGTGTCGTCGTCCAAGGTCGAGCGCCTGTTTGTCATGCAGCCGCGCATAGTCCGCATCGACGACATCACCAAAACCCCGCGCGTCAACCGCACCATGAGCCGCACCGTGTTGGAAAACGACCTGCGCATGCCGGAGTAGTCTCCAGCCTCCATTCGCCAATTTTTTTATACAAGTTTTCTGTTTTGATATCGGTTCAAGCTATTACTTGCCGAATAGTCCCTCCCCTTCCAGGGGAAGTTAGGAGGGGCGAGAGCCTTTCCCCTTACCCCCTCTAACTCCAATGCGGTTTAATTAAGGAAAAACTTGTACCGTCATTCCCGCGAAGGCGGGAATCCAGGAGGTGTTGCGTGCGGTTTCCCCACTGGATTCCCGCCTTCGCGGGAATGACGATCGTAT
>JAGUZQ010000096.1 GCA_020060765.1 Planctomycetota bacterium
CACGTCCAGCGCCGCCAGCTCCCGCGCGGCCTGCTGCACCCGCTCCACCTGCTGGGCGACCGCCTCGCGCAGTTCGACAAACAGTTCGTACTCCAGCGAGAAAATCCGCTCCTCCGCGCCCAACACCTTGCTTTCGTATTCCTTCAATTCAGGCGTGATGTAACGCTCGGCGTTGACCAGCGTCTGCTTGCGCTCGTAATTTTCCGGCACCTTGTCCTTGTGGACGTTGGTGATTTCCAGGTAATAGCCAAAGACCTTGTTGAAGCCGATTTTGAGGGAAGGGATGCCGCTGCGTTCCTGTTCGGTCGCCTGGAAACGCGCCATCCAGTCCTTTCCGCCGTGGGCAATGGCGCGCAGTTCGTCCAGTTCAGCATTGAAGCCCTCGCGGATCATCCTGCCTTCGCGCAGAATCACCGGCGGTTCCTCCACCAGCGCGCGTTCGATAATCTCCGCCACGTCTTCCAGCAGATCAATCCCGGCGGAAAGTTGGCTCAACAACGGCGCGGAAAAATCCCGCCCGAGCTGCGCGATGCCAGGCAACATGCGGATGCTGCCTGCCAGGGCAGACAGGTCGCGGGCGTTGGCGCGGGCGGTGATGACGCGCGCCATGATGCGTTCCATGTCGGCCACGCCGCCTAGCAGTTCGCGCAACTCCGCGCGCGGGGAATGGTTTTCCATCAGCTCGAACACCGCCGCCTGCCGTTCTTGAATCGGCGCCACTGCCGCCAAGGGTCGCAGCAGCCAGTTCTTGAGCAGGCGTCCCCCCGGCCCCGTGCGCGTGCGGTCAAGCACGCCGAGCAGGGTGTTGCCACGGTTGCCTTCCATCAGCGGATGGGTGAGTTCGAGATTGCGCTGGGTAGTGCGGTCGAGGATCAGGTGTTCGCTGCGTTCAACCCGCCGGAGCGAGGAAATATGTTTCAGGCCGGTCTGGGGTTGGGTTTCCTTGATGTATTCCAGCGCCGCCCCAGCCGCCCCGATGGCGCAAGTCGCGCCGGTCAGGCCGAAACCGTCCAGCGTGGCAACGCCGAACTGCTCCTTGATAAAACTCTCGCTCAATCGGTGGTCGAAAAAATAATCGTCGCGCTTCGTCACCACCCCCACCGCGCGGTATTGCAGCGCCTGGTTGAGCGGCTTGCCTTCCGCATAAGCGGCGTGAGGAACCAGCGTCTCGGCGGGCGACAGTCGCTCCAGTTCGTCGCCGAGGGTTTCCGGGTCGAGCACCGAGACGAAAAATTCTCCCGTCGACAAATCCACGCACGCCAGCCCCGACTCTTTCGCGTCCATCATGACGGCGGCGAGAAAATTGTTGGAATGGCTTTGGAGGCAGGAATCCTCCAGCACCGTGCCGGGAGTCACCACCCGCGTTACGCCGCGCTTGACTACGCCCTTGGCGGTGGCAGGGTCTTCAAGCTGGTCGCAGATAGCCACCTTCTGACCCAGGCCGATCAGTTCCTTCAGGTAGCGTTCGCAGGCGTGGTGCGGCACGCCTGCCATGGGGACGGGGTTGTCGCCTTTGCTGCGGCTGGTGAGGGTGAGGTTGCACAGTTCCGCGCAGACTTTCGCGTCTTCGTAAAACATTTCGTAAAAGTCGCCCATCCGGAAAAACAGGATCGTGTCGGGATAGGCGTCTTTCGTCTCGCGCCACTGCCGCATGGCGGGAGTCAGGCTGTCTGCGTCTTGTTTGGACATGGGTATTTTTCTCAAATGAAACGCACAGCATAACGCCTGAGGCGCGCGCGGTCAACAAGACTATTCCGGCAGTTTTTCCGGCGGCACGTCGCGCAGGCGCGGCAACACCGCGTCTTTCTCCGACAGGATCGCCTCCATTTCCGGCCAGTCGATCTCAAGATCGGGGTCGTTCCACAGCACGCCGTAATCGTCGCCGGGATTGTAATAGTCGTCGCACTTGTAAATCACGTCGGCGTATTCCGACAGGACGATAAAGCCGTGGGCGAAACCGCCGGGGATGAAAAGCTGCTGCCGGTTTTCGGCAGACAGGATCGCGCCGATCCATTTGCCGAAGGTGGGCGAACTTTGGCGAATGTCGAGCGCGATGTCGAAAATCTCGCCGCGCGCGACCGAGATCAACTTCGCCTGCGGTTTCTTCAACTGATAGTGCAATCCCCGCACCACGCCAAACGAGGAGCGGGAATGATTGTCCTGTTTGAAGTCGGCGACAATTCCTGCATCGACATAATCCGATTTTTTATATATTTCCGAGAAAAATCCGCGATGATCCGCGAACAGCCGCGGCGTAATCAGCACCGCTCCGGCGATTTCGGTGGTTTCGATTTCGAGAGGCATTGGGTCTCCGGTAGTATTTATTAAGGACTTGTTCAAAAATAATTTGTGTATGAAACAATTTATCTTTGCTTCGTCATTCCCGCGAAGGCGGGAATCCAGGCGGTGTTGCGTACGGTTTCTCCCCTGGATTCCCGCCTTCGCGGGAATGACGCGCGTAAGTTTCTCAGTTTTTTTTCAGGCATTTCACTATCCGCTTTTTGCAGAAGACTATAAGTTACTTTTGACCGAATCATAATTATCCTTATCCGTGCAGGAAAGGGTGCAAATCCGCAAGCACGACGCCCAGGCAAAAGCTGCTCCGGAAAAGTATAAAGCGCATTTCCAGAAACAATAAACCGCGGTTATCAAGTCGCTTCGTCGAAACTCTTCTGTATGACAGTATTCAAGCAGCCAAGTTATTGCAACATAGTTTGTAAACCAATTTGGGTGAGGCCACCAAGTGTCTATTTCAACTGGGAGATCGCCGTGAGAAATTACCAAATATGCTGAATACCAACCATAAGCTGCATATGCAAAAATGCTGGCGGAAACAATAACCGCGTTCATCAACAGCCGGGGGCAGCGTCGTTTTTTCCACAAAGTCGCAACATAGACCAGCAACAGGATAATCGCAATAACCAGATATGCCGTCATCGCTTGTCTTTTCCAACAGCCAAACTCGCCTTCAGCAGCGCCACCGTCTTTTCCTGCCCCAGAGCTTGCGCCAGCTCCAGCAGGGTTTCGCCATGGCGTTCGATCAATTCCGGCTTCTCGCGCAGCAGGGCAAGGACTTTTTCAAAATCCCCGGAACAGGCCGCGTCCAAAACCGGCTCGCGGATTTCCGGCAGGCTTTCGTGCCAGAGTACTATTACCAGCGAGAAAAATGCCAGCGCGACAATGCCGCTGAGACTGAACAAGCCGTCGATCAGACGGTAGCAATACATGACCGCGAGCAGCACTACCGCCAGCAGGCAGGCACCGAGAGTGAATTTCATCTGGCGGGGAAAAGGTTTCACTACCAGTCCTCGGACTTGTCGACTCCCGCCATGATCGCCGCGCCCAGCCAGAGGATGCCGCCCGCCACTGTGCTGAACATCAACGTCACGACGACAGACACGAACCAGCCCAGCGCATAGAGATATTGCTTGTTATAAGCCTGTCCCAGTCCGGGAATCACGCTGAGAATGACGGCGAGAAACGGATTCCAGGTTTTCTCCATCTGGGCGACAGAAGGAGCTGTGTTTTTTGGCGCGGGAGTTTCCGTCTTATCCGCCGAAAGCGCTGCTTTCTCGCCCACGCCGATGGAATTCAGCGCCTGCTCGGGAATGTACAGGGGGGAAACTTCTTTCGGCTGTTTCACCACCACGGTGTCGCTGACGACGGTGTCGGAAGTGGCGGCGGCGACTTCGTCCACCTTGCGGAACAGTACGCCACGCCCACATTTGGGACAGGGCGTTTCCTTGCGGAAGCGCTCCTCCTCGCCGCTGATAGTCACGCCGCACTCGGGACACCGCAACCGCGCCAGGCCACTGCCTCCGCTCATCATCTCCTCCCGCAATTCGATTCGCAGTATCTTATGATATGTATGGCGGCTTGGGGCGCAACTATTTTTGACGGCTAACGCGACAGCCCTCTAGCAAGGATGATCCAGCCTATTTTTTTTCACCGGTAAACCAAAGCGCCTTGTTTGGATTCTGCCCGAAGGGGGAGTAGAGCGGATCGCCCCAGATACTGCCGGTGATATAGCCGCCCCGCTCGGAACCGCCGCTGGTCACCATGGCTTCGCAAACGGTTGCCCCGGCGACGAGCTGGCGGAAGACGCTGAACCAGGCGTGCAGGCGGGCGTCCTGCGGATGGTGAATGTTGACGATAACCGTGGTGGCACCGCGCCTGAGCAGGGAGCCGGCGAAAGCCTTGCCGTTGCTGACGGAAACCGCGGCGACAAGCCCGGGCTTGACGTCAAGGCTGTCGGGCCAGGGGGTAACGTTTTCCGTGGTGTTGTTAACGCCGCCGGCGGAAAAAATAAGCGGGTTCAGACCCGGCTTGATCTGCCCTTTCATGAACTCTTCGGCAGTGTAATTCCAGGCCGGCTCCGGCAGGGGGCAGGATGGCTGCCAGCCGCCTTGGGATTTGATCCGGACAATGCGTTGCGGGATCACGCCCTGCATGATGGCGTCTTGTGCCATCGCTTCGGAAATGCTGGATTCAACGTCGATGAAAGAAGTGGTGTTCCCTTCCCGGCCAAAGAAGAGCAGGCAGCGTTCAGATTGTTTGTTAAAACTTTCGATGGAAGTAACGGCTGCGATTCCGCCCTCGACCAGATCCTTGACAAACTGGGAGTTTTCAAGCGGTATGGCAAGCGCCGCCAGATTTTCCTCCGGTTTATCGTCCGGCTTGTTATTCCTGCCGACCGGAAACACTTCTAGGTAATAGGGCATGCCGATGCGACCGTAGGGGCGGACGGAAGGGTGGTTGCGCAAGTTCACCAGCATAGTGTCGTACCATTCCCGCCCGGCAATCATGAGGTCGCGTCCCTTGGGACACCAGCGGCTGGCATCGCGCGTACGCACCACAAACGGGCTGGCGCCGTCTCCCATGTCGAGATAGGGGAAGTAAAGGTTTGAATTATGGGGTGCGACCGACTGTTTGTCCCTGCATGACGGCGCTTCCTTTTTGACGTGGGCGAACCAGAGGCTGTGCCCGACCAAGCTGTCCAGAGCGAGATCGTGATTGTTATTGAGGTCGCGGATAATCATCGGAGTGCCAGGGGCAAGCAGAACTATCTGTATGCCGTTTTGCTTGATGTAATCCGCCACCGCCTGCAGAAACCCGAAAGTGCCGGGATTATCCCATTTGACTTTAGCTCCCATGTCATAGCCGAAAAGATGGGTCAGGGGCATTCCATAACGCTGCATATACCAGGCGGCAATATCATGCGAGAAGCTGTCAGGCTCCGCCAGGTCGACGCTATCCATCCGGGTGGTATTGTAGATGACCATGATTTTTCCGTGATCGATCCATGGAGATTGGGCGGCGGCGATGGCCTCGGAACCAAACAGGATGAACGCCAGGTATGACAGAATAAGTGCTTTGGAGGTTGAATTTACGGTAATCATAAAAGCCCTTTGTGTACAGGATTGAGGCCGACCGCTGACGAAGCTGGTCGGAAATTATGACAGGCAAATATCAAGGCGCATTGCCTGAGCATGGACGAATAGGCAAGCAGTGCCTGCTGACTTTTTATGCAAGCGAACTTGCAACTTGAAAATTTCCTCACGCGTCTTCGCCGCGACCAACGGAAGCGCGCAAGTTTTCAGCGTCCGAAAGTGCCTGCAAAGTATGCCCGTGCGGCGCACACTTACTCGATGCAGACGCCGCGGACGCTGCGGATGTCGGCGCGACCCATCAGGCACTTGAAGAAACCGTCCTCGAACAGTTCGTACATGCGGAAGCCGCTTTTCTCGTCGGGTTTTTTTCCCGCCTCGCGGATTTCGGCAATGCGCGCGCCGCTTACGATCATGCGCTTTACTTCCTCGGTGCCGACCAGCAGTTCGTGAATGCCCATACGCCCTTTCAGGCCGGTGCCGTTGCAGGCTTCGCAGCCGGGACCCTTGATATACATTTCGTCCAGGCGGAATTCGCGGTCGATGTATTTCACCACGTCTCCTTCGCGTTTGGCGCTGATGCCTGCAATGTCCTCGTCGGGAATCGGCTGCTTGACCTTGCATTTGGGGCAGATGGTCTTACACAGGCGCTGGGCGAGCACGCACAGCATGGCGTCGGAAAGCGTGACCGGATCAATGCCGATGTCGACCAGTCGCGTGACGGTTTCGGGAGCGTTGTTGGTGTGGAGGGTGGAGAACAGCAGGTGGCCGGTCAGCGCGGCTTCGATGGCGATGGAGCAGGTTTCGAAGTCGCGCATTTCGCCTACCATGATGACGTCCGGGTCCTGCCGCAAGAACGCGCGCAGGGCTTCTTTAAAGGTAAGCCCGACTTCCGGCTTGATCTGCACCTGCCGCAATCCTTCCTGCGTGATTTCCACCGGGTTTTCGGCGGTGAGGATTTTGCGGTCGGGGGTGTTGATGTTGGCTACGGTCGCGTGCAGGGTGGTGGTCTTGCCCGAACCCGTGGGGCCGACGCACAGCACCATGCCGTAGGGTTTCAGGAACTGCGCCTCGTATGGCTTGATCACCCAGTCGAGGAAGCCCATTTTCTGGAGCGGCAGGGGTTTCGAGTCGGCGAGGATACGCATGACGATATCCTCGTTGCCGCCGACGGTGGGGCAGATGTTGACGCGGAGTTCGATGTTGTAGCGTCCGCCGTGTTCCTTGAAGCGTATACGGCCGTCCTGCGGCACGCGGTGTTCGGTGATGTTCATGTCGCTCATGATCTTGTAACGGGCGACGAGGGCGTTTTTCGCATGGAAGGGGATGTTGAGGGTTTTTTCCAGCGCGCCGTCGCGGCGGACGCGCACCAGCACCATTTTTTCCATCGGCTCGATGTGGATGTCGCTGCCGCCGAGGCGGAAGGCGTCCTCGATGATGCGGTTGCAGAGGCGGACGATGGGCGCGTCGTCCTCCTTGGCGCCGTCCTTGATGCTGACCGCCTCGACCTCTTCCTGTTGTTCGATGCCCAGGTCGTCGGCGAGCTGGTCGAAGAGTTCGCCCAGCGCCTCGGGTTCGCCTTCGCCGGCGGCCGCCGCTTCCGGGTGCAGGGCATGGTGGATCATCTGCAGAATCTCGACGCGGGAAGACATAAGTATCTTGCTGATCTTGGCACCGGTGCGGATTTCGATATCCTCGATAACGATGAAATCTTTGGGGTTGTGCATGACGACCTGCAACTGCAGATCGCCGTTCTCATCCAGCGTCTGCTTATAGGGGCAGATGAGGGAGCGCTTGCAATAAGGTTCGGTGATGTTTTCGATCAGCTCGGGATTGATCTGCATATCCTTGCTGAATTCCAGGTATTCCACCCCGTGCATTTCGGCCAGGCACTTGGTGATGCTTTTTTCGCTGATTTCATACTGCTCCACCAACAGGTCGAGCAGTTTTTTCCGGTCGGTGCGGGCGCGCTCCTGCGCCTCCTTCAACTTGAGTTCGGTAATCAGCCCGTTTTCGACCAGCAGGTCGTTGATGTTGAGTTTTTTCTTTTCCTTGCGGATCATGCGGGTGTGGGCCTGCGAGTTCTGCAGGGCGATGCCGACATAGTTGGCCAATTTCTCCAGCAGCTTCACATCTTCCGCTCCGAAGACGCCGCCATCGGTTTTATTGAGCGCCTGAATCACGCCTACCGTGCGGTCATGCAGAGTCGCCGCCGCTACCAGCATACTCTTGGAGCGGTAGCCGGTTTTCTTGTCCCAGGTGGAGTCGAACTTGGGCAGGGGGGAAATCGCTCGCAGTTCCGCCTCGTTATAGACGTCGCTGATGCAGACGGTCTTGCCGGTGCAGGCGACATAGCCGGAAATGCTGTCGTGGTTGTACGGTACCCGGATTTCCTTGACTTCCGTGCCCACGAAGGTACGGCTGACCAGTTCCCGCCCCTCCGTCGCGCCGGTGTCCTCGACGATATACACCGTCGTGCGGTCACAGAGCAGAAGCTTGCAGGTGGAGTTGGTGATTTCTTTCAGCACCTCGCTCAGTTCCAGCGTGGAGAGGATCTTCTTGTTGACCTCGTCCAGCAGGATCTGCTCCTCGAGCTGTCCCTTGATATCGCTGACCAGATCCATGAATTCATTTTCAGCCATTGCTATTCTCCGGAAACCACGACGTTTAAGGCGATTATAAACCTCCCGCTCGCAATCCGTCAACAGCGGAAGATAAAAATCCGCCGAAGCTTGCGTTGAAGGCGGCGGTCATGCAAAATACCGGAGAACAGATTTGCTTACGGTTAATTAAGGAAAAATCTTTCTGCTTCAGAAAAAGTGCGAAACTCGAACTTAGGAGAGGAAGTTTCTCATGCTCGAAATCCGGGAAGCCAGGGACAGCGACGTCGACCGGCTGCGCGATTTGTTTGCGCGGGTTTATGGGGAAGACTATCCCTTCCCCGGCTTCTACGACACCGAATGGCTTAAAAAATCCGTTTACGACGACAACACGATCTTTCTCGTTGCCGAAAAAGACAACGACATTATCGCCACCGGCTCGATGATGCTGGATACCGGCGGTCTGGATGACCTGATCGGCGAACTGGGGCGGCTGGTCGCTGCGCCGTCCCGCGCGGCGGCGGGGGCGGCGGCGGAATTGGTAGAACTGTTGCTGAAAAAAATCCGGCGGCGGGTGCAGTTCGCGTTTGGCGAAGTGCGCACCTTCCATCCCGGTTCCCAGCGGATCGCGGAAAAGTTCGGCTGGAAACCGGTGGGGTTCGAGCCGATGAAATACCAATTCGCGCGGCGCGAGTCGGTGGCGATGTATGCCGACCTGCAGGAACTGGCGGTCGAGCTCAGGCGTAATAATCCGCGCGTTATTCCCGAATGCGCTTTGCTCGCGCAGACAGTGCTGAAAAGCCTGAATCTGCCCGTCGACGTGATTGTCGAGGACGAGAACGAGGGCTATCCCACCGGGCGCGCCTTCGAGGTGCAGCGGTTGGCCGAAACCGGAGTGACGCCGCTGTTGCGCATCGAACGTGGGCGCATCAGCAGTCGCGAAATTTTCGGTCACTTCAGCCTTTCGCACGGCTTTTTCCGCATCAGCAATTCGCAGTCGCACTATCTCGTCGCGCGCGATGGCGCAGCGGTGCTGGGCGCGGTCGGCTTTACCCACGACACTATCGACCGCAAGGTGCGCATTTTCGAGCTGATCGAATTCGACAACGCGGTCAAGGGCTATCTCCTCGCCTCGGTCGACCGGATCGCGCGCGAAGAGTTCAACGTCGAATACCAGGAGGTCGACGTCTCGGCCTATTCCCCCAAAATCCAGCGCACCTTCGAGCGGCTGGGCTTCGTGCCGGTGGCGTACTGCCCGTCGATGGTGTTCGACAACGTCGAAAGGCTGGATGTGATCCGCATGGCGAAAATCTCCTGCGCGTACGATTTGGGCAAACTCCGCCTGCTGGAAGGCGCGGAGAGAATGAAGGAAATCGTCGAGCAGGCGCTGGAAGACCGGCTGGTCGGAATGGAAATCACCGCCGGCACCCGCAAGGCGGAAATATTCAACCACCTCCCCGACGGCGACCTGTTCCACCTTGCGCGCATCGCCGTCTTGCGCGAATACGACAGCGGCACCACCCTAATCCGCGAGGGCGGCAACGCCGACTGTTTGTACATCTTGGTCGAGGGCGAGGCGGAAGCCCGTAGCGGCGGCAACTTGCTGGCGAAATTGGGCGAGGGGAAAATTTTCGGCGAGATGGGACTGGTGGAGCAGACAAAACGTTCCGCCGACGTGGTCATCAGCCAGCCGTCGAAGGTGATCGAAATCCAGATTCCGCGCCTGGTGCGCCTGATGGAACTACACCCGCGCCTGGGGTTCATCGTGATGCAGAACCTCGCGCGGGGACTGAGCGAGAAATTAAGGAACCGGTGAAGAAGGATTGCACCGAAGGAATGTTTTGGCGTGGTCGGCTTTAAATGCAATACGGTTCATTAAGGATAAAGCTTTCTGTTTAAGAATCAAGTTACGCGCGTCATTCCCGCGCAGGCCAGGGGCTGGCCGCCACCTGATTCGAAAAACATTGACGCTGCGCCGGGGACGGGTATGCTCGGGTGCAGGCTGATTGTGAAAGGGGCAGACCATGGACAGGAATGCTGATATCATGTATACGATTTCCGGAATTGTTACGATTTTCGTTTGTGTGGTACTTATCGGCACTGGCGTAGATAACATCCCTGTTTTTTATGATACTCCGTCTTTTTTTATCAATTTCGGCATACTTGCCGGAGGTTATTTCATAGCATATGGCAACGACCTGAACGGGCTGCTGGCGTATCTGCTGACTTTCGGCAAATGCGCGCCCGGGCACATTGTCAAAATCGCGCCTGCCGCTTGCGCCTTCGGCGTGTGGGGTTCGGTTCTGGCTGGAACAACCGGAACCATGATCGGCTTAATCAATATGCTTTCCGGCGGCATGGACGATCCATGCAAACTCGCCAGCGGCGCGGCAGTGGCGCTGATTACCGAGTTTTACGCTGTCCTGATGGCGTTGTTCTTTTACATTCTCAAACACAAGGCGGAAAGACGCCTGCATTTCACCGCCCCGGAACCGGAAACTGCCGACTGATTGCGGCTCTGCCGCGAAGCAAACTTTCGGTTTTCGTTACAGTTATTTTCATTGCATGTCGAAAATAGGAGTGTAGACTATAAATGCCGTGGGAGTATAGCATGAGTCGCATAAAATTCAATTTCGATGCCGACGAGGCCGATAACGCCGTCCTGTACCTGCTGGAAAAGTTCGGCGGTGAACTGGAAATTCTGAAACTGGCTAAGTTGTTGTTTTTCGCGGATTTCCGCCATTTCGTCAGGCACGGGCGACCAATTACCAGCGACGAATATTACGCCCTGCCGCGGGGTCCGGTGCCGACAAAAATTTACGACCGCCTGAAAACCACCGGGGATTCGTTCGCCAGAAGCGGGAACTGGGTAGTTGCGCTCCGCAAGTCTGACAGGGATTATCTGTCGGAAACCGACAAGGCCACGATAGACAACGTGGTTTCAGAGATGGGGGAGCTTTCCGGCCAGCAGCTTGAAGACAAGTCGCACCAGTACGAACTTTGGAAAAAAAACTACCCCGGCGGCAAAACGTCCGCGCTTATTCCTTACGAGGATTTTTTCCTCGACGCCAAGGATCGCGAGGGAATGATAGAAATCCTTCACGAAGACCAGGAGGCGAGGGACTTGCTGAATGCCCTCGTCTGACTGGTTACCGTCTGAAATCCTGATTAAAAAGTTGTTCACCGGCAGCGTTTTTCTCATGCCTCACGCCTACGACGAAAGCGAGGAAAAGCTTCGTTTTTTCATTGTGCTGAACTACCGCCCCGAAAACGACGAATATCTGTTGTTGCTTTCTCCTTCCACCAAAATCGACACGCGGCGTTATTTTGCCGAACGCGAAAAAGATCTGATTGATCTTCCGGTCGGTGCCTATCCGGTTTTTCATAAACATTGCATTCTTGATTGTGCTAAGATTGAGAAAAAACACAAATCCGAGGTAATCAAGCATATTGACGCCGGAAACGTCACTTTTTTCGCTGAGCGCTTCCCGCAAAGGATACTCACCGATATTCAATCTATCATAATCTCCAATCCATCGATCAAACGTTATCAGAAAAAACTTATTGCCCCTCCGGGAGCCTACGCCTAACCGCAAAGCACTTTCGCTGGTGGCGCTGTTTGTCAGTCTGAAACCACAAATTGCTTGAGCCATTTTATGCCGAAGCTTTATCCTCCCGCCCCGGCGGAAAAAATTTATCGCACTCTGCGCGAAGCGGGTTTTGAAACCTACTTCTGCGGCGGGTGCGTGCGCGACGCGCTGATGGGGAAAGCTCCCAAGGACTGGGACATCACCACCGCCGCGACTCCCGACGAAGTCGAAGCCTTGTTCGAGCGCACTGTGCCTGTCGGCAAGGCGTTCGGCGTTATGATCGTGGTCGAGGAGGAGCAGAACTTTGAAGTCGCCACCTTCCGCGCGGATATCGGCTCGCTCGACGGGCGGCGTCCCGAAGGCGTGGAATTCTGCTCCGCCGAGGAAGACGTCAAGCGCCGCGATTTTACGATTAACGCCTTGCTGTATAATCCCGAAACCGACGAAATCATCGATTACGTCGGCGGGCGCGACGACATCGACAACGGCATCGTCCGCACCGTCGGCGCGGCGGAGGAACGGTTTCTGGAAGACCACCTGCGCCTGCTGCGGGCAGTGCGTTTCGCCGGGCGCACCGGTTTCAAACTGGAGGAAAAGACACGCGCTGCCATCGGCGAAATGGCGGGGCTGGTCGTCACCCTCAGCGGCGAGCGCGTCGGTTCCGAACTGCTGCGGATGCTGACCGAAGGCTACGCTTACGACGCCTTTGTCATGCTGGAAGAGACAGGACTGCTCGCGCACCTCTTGCCGGAAGTCTACCGGATGAAAGGCGTGCCGCAACCGAAGGAATTCCACCCCGAAGGCGATGTCTGGCAACATACCCTCATCATGCTGAAAATGATGGACGTGTGCATGTCGTCCGGTGCTTGTTTAATCGATCAAACCAACGCGGTAAATTACGCTCTTTCGTCGGGAAAACGCGAGATTCTGGGGTGGAGCGTGCTGTTGCATGATGTGGGCAAGCCGGAAACCCTTACGGTCAGCGACCGCATCCGCTTCAACGAACACGACATAAAAAGCGCCGAAATTGCCGAAACCGTGCTGGAAAGATTGAAGCGTCCCCGAAAAATTATTGACGCGGTATTCGGCGTGGTGAAGCGGCATATGCACTTCTGCAACTTGCGCGAGATGAAACTTTCCAAACTCCGCAAGTGGTTGCAGGACGAGAGGTTCCCGCTGCACCTGGAGTTGCACCGGCTGGATTGCGCCAGTTCCCACGGGATGCTGGAAGCCTATTATTTCGGCCTGGAAAAATGGCGCGAGGAACAGGCGCGCGAGCCGGAACCGGAGCCGCTGCTGACCGGAAAGGATTTGCTGGCAATGGGTTACGCCCCCGGCCCCCGGATCGGCGAAATCCTCCGCGCGGTCGAAGACGAACGGTTGGAAGAACGAGTCACCACTCCTGCCGAAGCGATGGCGTTTGTGAAGGGAAGTTATTCCTCTGACTGATCGTCATCATCTTCATCTTCAGCATTTATCAACACCGGACTGTCTTTCCCGGCCGGGGGAGGCATTTGATTAAAGTTTTTGCCACTCCTTCCTATAAGTTCTAATTTAAGGTGACAAATCGTACTGAAATTACCCAGTCCTTTTTCGCTCCAGGAAAATGCAAAATCATTTCCGTAAGCAAATGGACGTATACCCAAATCTCCTCCAGCAAGATTAGGAGTGATCAACATAATTGCTGAGTTATTTTTGTAAAACACTAACGAATATAGGTTAAGATTACATTCAATAAGGCCGCCACAGAAGTTTTCCGGATTATTCAAAAGGTTTTTCACCATATCCAAATCAACCTCGTAGGTAATTTCTTTACTTGTCTGGATCACTTTCGGATTAGGCTTGCCGTCTATCGTAAATAACGGTTCGTCATATTCTTTTTGAGGGAAGCGATGCAGCACGAAATAGACTGTGTCATACTCAATGCTGGAGAGATATTCGGCGGTTTTGATGGCTTCCGGTTCGAGCCTGGTGCAACCGTTCGACGTAGCAAGCATTAAAGCGAGGTAAATTAGATGGGAAAACCGGCTTAAGATTTTCTTCCGCATGAGGACGCTCCTAACATCGAATTTTTACCAAACAGGATAAGGATAAACAACCAGAGTGAGTTTGTCAAAAACAAAGACAGGATATCTTGTCAGGCGCAAAAGCGGGATTATCAATGCTTATGTCAGTTTGAACTATGCCCCCTGAACCGTCTTGCCCGAATGGTCATAATGACAATCCGCTTAAATGAAACTGCTTTCGCGGCTGGGAAAAACAAGCCTGCTGTTCTCAACTGTTATCGGAAACAGGGGTTTTGCCGCGCGCTTATCCTGTTATGGAATAATCTGTTATGGTGACAGAGGGAAAATGATTTAACGCCGGTGGCGGTATCTGCTTGACAAAAGTAAGGATGGCACGATGATTGCTTGCTTTGCCTGCATATTCTGGGAGAATAGCCCGGCGAGGTTGGCATTGCCTGCTAATATTGATTTGTGAAAAGAACGATTCTGTCTAAAAAGGCATCAGTCACTTTATAGGAGGAAATTAGATGGCAGCAAAGAAATTGTTATTCGGCACCGACGCCCGCAACAGCGTCCGCGAGGGAGTGAAAAAGCTCGCCCGCGCCGTCAAGTGCACGCTGGGCCCGCGCGGTCGTAACGCCGTGCTTGACAAGTCCTGGGGCAGCCCCACCGTCACCAAGGACGGCGTCAGCGTCGCCGAGGAAATCGAACTGGCGGATAAATATGAAAACATGGGCGCACAGCTCGTGAAGGAAGCGGCTACCAAGACTTCCGACCAGGCCGGCGACGGCACCACTACCGCGACCGTTCTGGCCGAGGCCATGTACCTCGAAGGCGCGAAAAACGTGGTTTCCGGCGCCAACCCCATGGCGCTCAAAATCGGCATGGAAAAAGCCGTGCGCGCCATCGTCGAGCAGATCGGCAAGATGAGCATCTCCGTCAAGGACAAGTCCAGCGACATCGCCGCCGTCGCCGCTATCAGCGCCAACAACGACCCCGAAGTCGGCAAGACCATCGCCTCCGCCATGGAAAAGGTCGGCAAGGACGGCGTCATGACGATTGAAGAAGGCAAGAGCATGGAGACTACCGTGGACGTGGTCGAAGGGATGCAGTTCGACCGCGGCTATCTCTCCCCCCACTTCGTCACCAACCAGGAAAACATGACTGCCGAACTCGAAAAATGTTATATCCTCATCCATGAAAAGAAAATCTCCAACGCCAAGGACATGGTGCCGCTGCTGGAACAGGTCAGCAAGGAAGCGGTGCCGCTGCTCATCATTGCCGAGGATATCGACGGCGAGGCGCTGGCCACGCTGGTCGTGAACAAGATGCGCGGCATCGTCAATGTCTGCGCGGTCAAGGCTCCGGGCTTTGGCGACCGTCGCAAGGCGATGCTCGAAGACCTCGCCATCATGACCGGCGGCAAGGCGATTTTCGAAGACCTCGGCCTCACCCTGGACAAGGTTGTACTGAAAGACCTCGGTCGCGCCGCCAAGATCACGGTCGACAGCGACAACACCACAATTATCAAGGGCGCGGGTTCCGCCGCCGACGTATCCGGCCGGGTCAAGCAGATCCGCCGCGAAATCGAAGCCACCACTTCCGACTACGACCGTGAAAAATTGCAGGAAAGGCTGGCGAAACTTGCCGGAGGCGTGGCGCAGATCAACGTCGGCGCGGCCACCGAAACCGAAATGAAGGAAAAGAAAGCCCGCTTCGAGGACGCTTTGCACGCGACCCGCGCGGCCATCGAGGAAGGCATTGTTCCCGGCGGCGGTGTGGCGATTATCCGCGCGGCTGACAAGGTGCTGGGCAAATTGAAACTCGAAGGCGACGAGGCTATCGGCGTGGAAATCGTGCGCAAGGCAGTCGAAGCTCCCCTCCGCCAGATCGCGGCCAACGCCGGGGCCGATGGCGCGGTGGTGGTACGCAAGGTCAAGCAGGGCAAGGATGGCGAAGGCTACAACGCTCTTACCGGCGAATTCACCGACCTGATCAAGGCAGGCGTGATCGACCCGGCCAAGGTGGAAAAGTCCGCGCTGATCAACGCCTGTTCGGTGGCCGGGCTGCTGCTGACGACCGAGTGCATGATTGCCGACGCTCCCAAGGCTGACGACGACGAGGGCGGTATGCCTGGCGGTATGGATGATATGGATTACTAACCGTACGCTTTTTGGAAAAAGGTGGCGTATATCAAGTTACTGAGTTACTGAGTTACTGAGTTGCTAAGTTACTGAGAAAGAGCTATGGCAACTCCGGGAAAGGAGCGTTCGCAAAAGCAAATATTCTCCACCTCCCAGGGGGAGTTAGAGGGGGTAAAAGGCAAAGGCATTAACCCCTCCTAACCTCCCCTGGAAGGGGAGGAAAAGTTTTAGGCGGCGCTTTTTCTAAAAAAGCAATTTACTCAGCAACTAAGTAACTCAGCAACTAAGCAACTTAAAAAATGGCATTTTTCTTACAAATAGACAGGAGTATTAACATGGCGAAAAAATCTTGCAAATGCGAATCTTGCGGCGTGTCTCTGCGTCCACTGGACGACCGGGTAGTGGTGCAGCGTCTGGAAGCCGAGGAAAAAACTGCTGGCGGCATCATCCTGCCTGACGCGGCCAAGGAAAAGCCCCAGAAAGGCAAAATCGTCGCCGTCGGCGAAGGCAAGCTGCTCGACAGCGGCGTGCGCGCCAAGCCTGACGTAGTGGTGGGCGACCTGGTGCTGTTCGGCAAGTACGCCGGAACCGAAGTCAAGGTCGAGGGACAGGAATATCTCATCATGCGCGAGAACGATATCCTCGCCAAGCTTTAGGAACTAAGTCTCCAGTCGCCAGTTTACAGTCTCCAGTGCTGGTGGCCGGAAGGTTTTGATAAGAAAGTAACGGTAAAATTCTTTCGTAATCAGATTAAAACTTGTACCAAAAAACTGGAGACTGGAGACTGGAGACTGGGGACTGGAGACTACCCCCGGTATTTGCGAACAAAAAAACAGAGGAGTAATAATATGGCTGGCAAGCAGTTGATGTACAGTGACGACGCGCGGCAGAAAATCCTCTCCGGCGTCAATAAGCTCGTCCGGGCGGTCAAGAGCACCCTCGGACCCACCGGGCACAACGTTATTTATGAAAAGGGCTTCGGCGGCCCCGGCGTCACCAAGGACGGCGTCACCGTCGCCAAGGAAATCAAGCTCGACGATCCGTTTGAAAACATGGGCGCGCAGATGATCAAGGAAGTCGCTTCCAAGACTTCCGATATCGCGGGCGATGGCACCACCACCGCCAGCGTCCTGGCTGAAGCGATCTACTCCATCGGCCTGAAAAACGTCACCGCCGGTTCCGACCCGATGGCAATCAAGCGCGGCGTGGAACTGGCCACCGCCGCCGCCGCCGTTGAAATCGGCAATATGTCCAAGCCTTGCAAAAAGTTTGACGAAATCGCGTCGGTCGCCACCATCAGCGCCAACAACGACCCCGAGATCGGCAAGATCATCGCCCAGGCGATGGACAAGGTCGGCACCGACGGCGTGGTGCAGATCGAGGAAAGCAAGACTATCGAAACCACGATGGAACTGGTCGAAGGCATGCAGTTCGACAAGGGCTACCAGAGCCCCTATTTCGTCAACAAGCCGGAAACCATGACCTGCAACTTCAACGACTGCTACATCCTCATTCACGAAAAGAAAATCAGCAACCTGCGCGACTTCCTGCCGCTGCTGGAAAAGATCGCCACCTCCGGCAAGCCGCTGCTGATCATCTCGGAAGAGGTCGAAAGCGAATGCCTTGCGGCGCTGGTCGTGAACCGTCTGCGCGGCACCCTCAACGTCTGCGCGGTCAAGGCGCCGGGCTTCGGCGACCGCCGCAAGGCTATGCTGGAAGACATCGCCGTCCTTACCGGCGGCACCGCGATTACCGAGGAACTCGGCATCAAGCTGGAAGCGGTCGAACTGGAACAACTCGGCCAGGCCAAAACCGTCACCGTCGACAAGGACAACACCACCATCGTCGAAGGCGCGGGCAAAAACGCTGACATCAAGGCGCGCGTGGAGCAGATCAAGAACCGCATAGCCGCCACTACTTCCGATTACGACCGCGAGAAATTGCAGGAACGTCTGGCGAAGTTGTCTGGCGGCGTCGCTATTATTAATGTTGGCGCGGCGACTGAAGCTGAAATGAAAGAGAAAAAGGCGCGCGTCGAAGACGCCATGCACGCCGCGCGCGCGGCGGCGGAAGAAGGCATTGTTCCCGGCGGCGGCGTGGCGCTGCTGCGCTGCACCAAGGCGATTGAGTCCGTCCGCGTCAAGGCCAAGGGCGACGAGAAGATCGGCGTGGACATCGTGCTGAAAGCTATCCGCACGCCGATCATGACCATTGCCGAAAACTCCGGCATCGACGGCTCTGTCGTCGCGGCCGAGGTCGAGGAAAGAGGTGGCAACATCGGCTTCAACGCTTTCACCGGCGAATACGTCGACCTGCTCAAGGCTGGCGTGATCGACCCGGCCAAAGTGACCCGTTCCGCTTTGCAAAACGCCGGTTCTATCGCCACGCTGTTGCTGACGGTGGAGACGATGGTGACTGAGCTTTCCGACGACAAAAACAAGGCCGCCATCCACGGCGCGGTCAGCTGAAAACCAGGTGCCGCTGAATATAAAACGCCCCGGTCTCGGTTTCGCGCCGGGATCGGGGCGAGCTTTTGCAAACCGAAAACAACTGCCGTATCGACGCCATCACTATAGGAAAAATCTGATTTCCGCAGAAGGGAAAAGTAATGGGCGACATGTTTGGCGGAGGCTTGTTCGGCAAGAAAAATGGGGCAGACGGGAAGAATCCCGTTATCATGGGCGGCGGCTCGCTGCCTGGCGGGGAATATAACAGTGTGAATTTTATCGGCGGCGGCACGGTGGACGGTTCGCTTAAAGCGGACAAGGTCAGCGTGGCAGGCAGGGTGAGTATCTCCGGCAGTCTACAGGCGCAGGTGGTCGAGGCTTCGGGCAAGCTTTCGGTACGGGACACCGCCGAAGTGCGCAACCTGAAACTCTCCGGCTACGCCAGGATCGGCGGCGAGACTGTCGCCGACAACATTGAAATCGCCGGATTCGCCGAGTTCGACAAGGAAGTCAAGGCGGAGAAGTTTTCCTCCAGTGGCGGTTTTGAGATCGGCGAGTCGCTGTGCGCGGAAATAATTTTCTGCGAGCTGAACGGCAAAGCCAGCGCGGTCGAAATCACGGGCAAGCACATCACCGTCAGGCGCGGCGATTCCGACATGTCGGAGCGGGGACTGGCGGCAGACACTATCGAGGGCGAGGTAATCATGTTGCAGGACACCCACGCCACCCTGGTGCGCGGCAATAAAATCACGGTCGGCAAGGGCTGTAGAATCGGTCGGATCGAATATCGCGAAAGCCTGGCGGTGGAGGATAGCGGCGTGGTTGGCGAGCAAATAAAAATCTGACTTGGCCGAATTTGCGCGCGACTTTTCGCATTTTTGCGCTAGAATCAGGGCTTGTCCCGACTACATATATATTTGAAATAACGGATTTAAGAACATGGCGAAACGCGATTATTATGAAGTGCTGGGCGTCAGCAGGGAAGCCAGCCAGGACGATGTCAAGCGCGCCTACCGCAAGCTGGCGATGAAATACCATCCCGACCGCAACCCCGGCGACAAGGAGGCGGAGGATAAATTCAAGGAAGCGGCCGAGGCTTACGAAGTCCTCCACGACGAGGAAAAGCGCGCCCGTTACGACCGCTTCGGTCACGAGGGACTGGCGGGTCAGGCGCAGGGCTTCAGCAATTTCGAAGATATCTTCTCCCACTTCTCCGACATTTTCGGCAGCGGCGGCGGCGGGTCGATTTTCGACGGCATTTTTGGCGGCATGGGCGGCGGCGGCTTCGCTGGAGGCAGAAATGTGCGCGCCGGCGCCAGCCTCAAGTGCCGCGTGAACATCGCGTTCGAGGAAGCGGCCTTCGGCTGCGCGAAAACGATAGAACTGCGGCGTAACGAACTGTGCGAAAGCTGTTCCGGTTCCGGCGCGGCGGCTGGCTCCAAGCCCAAACAATGTCCCACCTGCGGCGGTCGGGGACAGGTCTATCGCAATCAGGGGTTCTTTTCAGTCGCCACCACCTGCCCCAACTGCCACGGCCAGGGTACTATTATCGACAAGCCCTGCGCCTCCTGCCGGGGAGAGGGGCATACTCCCAAAACCGTGCGCATCCGCGTGAACATTCCCGGCGGCGTCGAGGACGGCACGCGCCTGCGGGTACCGGACGAGGGCGAACCCAGCGCTTCGGGCGGGCCGCGCGGCGACCTGTATTGCTACGTGTTCGTGGAGGATCACGATTTCTTCGAGCGGCGCGGCGACGACGTGGTGTGCGAGGTGCCGATCACCTTCAGCCAGGCGACGCTCGGAACCGACCTGGAAGTGCCGACCCTGCGCGGCAAGGCGCGGGTGAAAATTCCCGCCGGAACGCAAAGCGGGCAGGTGTTCCGCCTGCGCGGGCAGGGCTTTCCGCACTTGCAGGGCTATGGCGAGGGCGACCAGATCGTGCAGGTTATCCTGGAGACGCCGAAGAAACTTACCAAGCGCCACGAGGAACTGTTTCGCGAATTGGCCGATCTGGACGAGAAACACGTTTCGGCCAAGCGCAAGGGATTCCTCGATTCGCTGAAGAAATATTTCACCGAGGAGTAGGCGTGACATCCAAGAATATCAGGAAAAACAAAAAGAGAATGAATCGTCAAACGCAGACAGAATCCGCCGGGCAGGAACAGATACCCTTTCCCGAACCGCAGGCAGAACCCGCTTCGGCTCCGGAGCTGGTCGAGATTGTGCCTTTGGCGGCGTTGCGGGAGGCCGAGGCCAAGCGCGACGAATACCTGGAGCTGGCGCAGCGCACGCGTGCGGAGCTGGAAAATTTCCGCAAACGGGTGGAACGGGAGCGGGAGGAGTTGAAACGCGCGAGCCTGGGCGGTTTCCTGAAAAACTTCTTCGGCCCGTTCGACGATCTTGAACGCGCGATCCGGGAAGGCGAAAAGCAGGACTCCTACGAGGTGATTCACGCAGGCGTGAAGATGGTGCGCGACAACCTGTGGAAGGTATTGGAATCGGCGGGAGTGAAAAAAATCGAGGCGCTGGAACAGAAGTTCGACCCCGGCGTGCACGAGGCGATGACCGCCCTCCCCAGTGACAAACACGAGCCCAACACCGTGATCGAGGTTTTCCAGAACGGCTACACCCTGGATGGTTTCGTTTTGCAGCCCGCGCGGGTGGTGGTGAGTGCGCCGAAGAATTAAAGTTACGCGGAACCAAAATTATTTCGATAGCAGAGGAGTTGACATGGGCAAAGTATTCGAAGGCAAGCTGGACGCGACGGGAAAAACTTTCGCCCTGGTCGTCAGCAGGTTCAACAGTTTCATCACCGAGCGGCTGGTGGAGGGCGCTCTTGACTGCCTGGTGCGTCACGGCGCGAAGGCGGAGGATATCGACATCATCCGCGTGCCCGGCGCTTTCGAACTTCCCCAGGCAACCCGGCGCGCGTCTGAAGGCAAATACGACGCGGTCATTACTCTCGGCGCGGTGATCCGCGGTTCAACGCCGCACTTCGATTATGTCGCGGGAGAAGCCGCCAAGGGCATCGCGCAGGTTGCACTGAACAGCAAGATGCCTATCTCCTTCGGTGTCCTGACTTGCGACACCATCGAACAGGCGGTGGAACGCGCCGGCACCAAGGCTGGCAACAAGGGTTCGGACGCGGCGCTGTCGGCGCTGGAAATGGCTAATCTGTTCAGCAACATGTAAACCGGCGCGGCTTTTCCGCACCGAAACAGCTTTTTGAAAATTACAGCAAGGAATTCCACATGCGCCCCCGCAGCCTGGCCAGACG
Organism: Planctomycetota bacterium; assembly: GCA_020060765.1. Classification (GTDB taxonomy): domain Bacteria; phylum Planctomycetota; class SZUA-567; order SZUA-567; family SZUA-567; genus JAGUZQ01. Next base: position 21,452 of record JAGUZQ010000096.1, read on the forward strand.
TCTGGCGTTGCAATACCTCTACATGACCGATCTGGCGGGAGCGGAGCAGGCTCAGCCGCTTGACGATTTCCTGTTTGAAAATACCGACGACGCGGAGACTCGGGGCTATGCCCGCCTGCTCGTGGCGGAAGTCGCAGCCCGGCGGGAGGAGGTTGACGGGGTGTTGTCGGCGGCGGCGGACAACTGGTCGTTGAAGCGGATCGCGGCGGTGGAGCGGGCGGTCTTGCGCCTGGGCTGCACGGAACTGCTGGCGGGAGAGACGCCGCCGATAGTGGCGGTGAACGAAGCGGTGCGGCTGGCGAAACTTTTCGGCGGAGCAAATTCCGGCGGCTTCGTCAACGGGATTCTCGACCAGGTGTTGAACAGCCGGAGGCGAGACATTGACGCCTGAGCAGGAAAAAACCGCCGACCTTCACGCCCACTCCCATTTTTCCGATGGCCGCCTGAGTCCGGAGGAATTGGTCGAGGAGGCGATCTGGGCGGGACTTGCGGCAGTCGCCCTTACCGATCATGACAATGTCGACGGATTGACGCCGTTTTTCGAGACCTGCAAACTGCGCGGACTCGAAGGCATAGCCGGGGTGGAACTGTCCTGCGAACACGAAGGCAGGGAAACGCATATCCTTGGCCTGCTGATCGAGCCGGACGAAGGTTTCCGCGAAAAGATTGCCCAGGTCAGGAAACTGCGCGAGTCGCGGATGCAGGAAATGCTGGATCGTTTGGAGACGCTGGGCATCCGCATTTCCATGGACATGCTGCCGCAGATTCCGGGTCGGACTTTCGGTCGCCCCCACCTCGCGCGGGCGCTGGTGCAGAGCGGCAGCGTGCGTAGCGTCAGCGAGGCGTTCGCGCGTTACATCGGCGACACCGGCCCGGCCAACGTGCCCAAGTTCCGCCTGCCCGTGAAGGAAGGGATCGATCTGGTGCACTCCGCCAAAGGCGTCGCCATCCTCGCCCATCCGGGGGTTAACAACCTGATTGCGGACATTCCCAAAATCGCCATCATGGGCGCCGACGGCATCGAAGCGTTATATCCCAAACATTCCCCGGGCGAGATTGCCCGCATCACCGATCTGTGCCAGCGCTACGAACTTGTCCTGTCCGGCGGCAGCGATTTTCACGCCTCGGGCGAAGGCCCGGCCTTGGGAGTGATGACAATGCCTTACCGGATTCTGGAACAGATCAAGGAACGGAAGGCGAAGCTCTTTTTATAGTCTCCAGTCTCCAATTGACAGTCTCCAGTGTTGGTGTTCGGGAGCGTAAGGCTAATGACTTATTGCTTTTTTGAATGACAAAAAGGAATCCGCGACCATGGCAGGATTTTTCGGCAAACTCAAAGCCGCGTTGAAAAAGACCGGGCAGGTATTGAATACCCCGGTGTCGGAACTGCTGATCCGCAGGAAAATCGACGAAGCCCTGCTGGATGAACTGGAAGAGGCGCTCATCGCCGCCGATGTGGGGCCGCGTCTGGCGTTGGATATTTCCGAACAGATCAGGCAGAAATACCGCAACAAGGAAATCGAGCACGCCGAGGAAATACTGGACTTCCTGAAAAACATGCTGGCTGAAGGGCTGGCGGCTGAAACCGAAATGAGCCTGGGGCGCAATCCCGACGGACCGACGGTGATCTTGCTGATCGGCGTCAACGGCACCGGCAAGACCACCACCACCGCCAAGCTCGCGCGATTTCTCACCGACCAGGGGCACGGCGTGCTGCTGGCGGCGGCCGACACTTTCCGCGCTGCGGCGGGGGAACAGCTTGACATCTGGGCGAGTCGCGTGGGCGTGGACATCGTCCGGCACAAGGACGGCGCCGACCCGGCGGCGGTGGTGTTCGACGCCTGCGACGCGGCGCTGGCGCGGAAGCTGGATTACGTTCTGGTCGACACCGCCGGGCGCATCCACACCAAAAGCAATCTCATGCAGCAGTTGGAAAAAATTCATCGCGTAGCGGGAAAGAAAATCGCGGGCGCGCCGCACGAAGTCTTGCTGGTGCTGGACGCCACTACCGGGCAGAACGCGCTGTCGCAGGCGAAGCTGTTTACCGAAGGCGTGGGCGTGACGGGACTGGTGCTGACCAAGCTGGACGGCACGGCCAAGGGCGGCATCGTGATCGCCATCAACCGCGAAATCCGGCTGCCGATCAAGTTCGTGGGGCTGGGCGAAAAGGAAACCGACTTCGCCCCGTTCGATCCGCACGAATTCACCGACGCGCTGTTCGCGGGGATTGCCACGACGGAAAAAGAAGGTTAAAATCCATGAATCAAAAACAATACCTTCAAAATCTTGGCGCATTGCTATGCAACCTACACGGTCTCGAATTTATGTTACGGTGTTTTCTTGCGAAATATAACGAGAATGATAAGTCCCAAGTGGATCATTGCGAATTTACCCCAGGCGATTATGTTCCCGAAAACTCATTTACTAATTACGATTCGCTTGGGCAACTTGTTAAGAAGTATAACGACATAATAAGTCAGAGGAAATGGGATTTAGATTTATCTATAGATGTTGAAGTAGTAAAGTTACGAGATATGCTTGCGCATGGGCGGATTGCAGGCAAAACCAAAGAAATATTTCCGATGACATTGGTTAAATTTGAAAAACCAAAGCCGGAAGGAGTAAAAATTTCTGCCAATATTACAATGGATGAAGATTGGTTTACTACGCGTGTTCCATACGTTTGGAGACAACTTGGAAAAGTTTTTACAGCCAGCAAGACATTGGGGTTTGATATTATGGAACCTATAATAGAAAACGGATCATAGGTATTGTTATGTTGCATAGTCGATGCGGTGGTCAACAAATCCCTTTTTCCCCATTGTGAAAAATTTCCTTCGTGCTAAAATCGATAATACTGAATAATCTTTGCGCAGGCGCAGAACGCCTGCCTGTTTTCGACTTTGTTGGAAATGGAAAAACATGTCTTACGTTTCGCATACCCCTGAAGACCGGAAAAAAATGCTGGCGACCGTCGGCGTCGCTTCGACCGAGGAACTGTTCGCGGATCTGCCTTCCAGCCTCCGCAATCCGAAGATGAATATCCCGCCCGCTTTGTCGGAACTGGAACTGGTCGAGCACATGAAAGACCTGACCGAGTTGAACAAGTATCCCGTACGCGGCGGGGACTATTTCATCGGCGGCGGCGCTTACAACCACCACATCCCCCAGGCTGCGATCCAGATGGTCGGGCGGTCGGAGTTTTACACCGCGTACACTCCTTACCAGCCGGAAATTTCCCAAGGCATGTTGCAGGCGATTTTCGAGTATCAGACCGCTATCGCTCGCATCACCGACATGGACGTTTCTAACGCCTCCCTTTATGACGGCGGCACGGCGGTATACGAAGCGTGCGTAGTGGCGCTTTTGCAGACGCGGCGCAACCGGGTGGTGATGGACACTTCCCTGCATCCCAATTATCGCGAGGTGTTGCAGACCTGTAGCCGCAACGCGAAAATCGAAATCGACTGCCTGCCGTATGACGAAAAAGAGGGCGGGAATGTCAAGAATCTCGCCGCAAAGGTGGACGACCAGACGGCGGCAGTGATTGTGCAGTATCCCGACTTTTTCGGTCGGGTGGCCGATTTTTCCGAACTCGCCGCCGCCTGCCACGCGAAAAAGGCGCTGCTGGTGATGGTGGTCAATCCCCTTGCGCTCGGCGTGCTGAAGACGCCGGGGCAGATGGACGCCGACATCGTGATCGGCGAGGGACAGTCGCTGGGAATGCCGCTCAGTTACGGCGGCCCTTACCTGGGATTCATGGCGGCAAAAGAAAGTTTTTCCCGTAAAATGCCGGGCAGGCTGGTCGGCGAAACCGTCGATAAGGAAGGGCGGCGAGGGTTTGTCCTCACGCTCCAGGCGCGAGAGCAGCATATCAAGCGCGAGCGGGCAACTTCCAATATCTGCTCAAACCAGGCGTTGTGCGCGTTGCAGGCGCTGGCGTACGTGACAGTCATGGGCAAGCAGGGGTTCCGCGACGTGTCTGAACTGTGTATGCAGAAAGCGGCGTATGCCAGAAAAACCCTCTCCGCGGTCGACGGAGCGCAACTGGTTTTCTCCGGGCCGCATTTCCACGAATTCGTCTTGCGTCTGAAAAAACCGGTGATGGATCTGTTCCGCAGATTCGGACACGCCTTCGAGCCCGGTATACGTTTGAACCGCTGGTATCAGGAGTTGGACGACTGCCTGCTGGTGGCGGTGACGGAAGTCAACCGCAAACAGGATATCGACCGCTACGCCCAACGTCTGGGAGAATGGCTGGCGGATTGACGGTTTTACGTAGCACCAATACTTTATCGGAAGCCCTTGTCCCGGCGGGAGAAGGGCTTTTTTTTAGTCTCCAGCCGGCAGCCGCCAGTTTTTCTGGTATGAGTATTTCCTTTAAAAACAATACGGTTTAGTTGGGCGAAGAACTTGTACCGTCATTCCCGCGCAGGCGGGAATGACGTTCGGACGTTGGAATATTTTTGCGTGAGTCTGACATTTATCCGCACCTCGCAAAAAAAAACAACGCTTCTGTTGTAGGGGTTAATGTATGCGAAAGATAAAAGTGCGAAACTCGAACAGAGAGAGTTCCACTTAATTAAGCCGCATTGCCTTAAAAGCTGAAGGAAATTCCCGTCCAGACCCGGATAACGCTTCCGGAAGCCAGCGCTGGAAACTGCTAACTGGCGACTGGAGACTTTCACATTATCGGACAAAAAATCTGCATTTCACTGCAAAATCCCCGCCTGTTTGCCGATGAATTAAATGGGATTGTCTGTTCAGCCCGCGTACATATTTTTACCCGATTTTGGCGGATAATTGGTTGCGAGGTAAAGCCTGATGAACAAGCGGATAGCATTTACGTTTCTTTTTATTATCGGTATTCCCGTGCTGGCGCGCTCGGGCGACTCCGGCGACGAGGATTTCAAGTTTGCCAAAAGCCTGATGATGGGTCGCCACGAATACGACCTCGCCGCCCGGAAATTCTCGGAGTTTGTCCAGAAGTATCCCAAACATATCGAGGCAGCGCAGGCGTTGTGGTCGATGGGTTACTGCTACGCCAACCTGCAGAAAGACGAGGACGCGGCGGAAGCCTACATGCGTCTGATCCGGGAATATCCGGGAGCGGAGGAGAAATTCCGGCAAGAAGCGATGAAATACGGCGGAGACGCTTTCCTGAAACTGAAAAAATATCCCAAGGCGGCGGAGATGTACGGGATGTTGCTTAACCAGTATCCGCTTTCGCCGCTGGCGGAAGACGCGCTGTTCTGGAAAGGCGAGGCCTATTCCCGGCAGGCCCGGGAAAAAAGCGACGCAGGCCAGGCCGACCAGGCCAAGAGCATGTATGAACAATCACTTACTACGTTCGAGGATTTTCTGAAACGGTATCCCGAATCGAAAAACGTTCCTGCCGCGCTGGCCGGGGCTGGGTTTGCCTGTTACGACCGGGGCGGCTATCAGGCGGCGACGGAATATTTCTCACGCACCGTTTCCGAATTCCCCGCTGACGCCCGGGCGGAGGAGTGCCAGCTTTACCTGGCGGAATGCTACTATCGCATGAACCGTTATCCCGAGGCGCGCGCGGCTTACGCCCGGCTGCTGCAACTGTTTCCCAAGGGGGCGTATATTGCCGATGCCCGCAGCGGCATGGCTTGGTGCGACCACGTCGGCGGCGACATGGCGGCGGCGGCCAAGGGTTTTGCGGAAGCGGCGAAGCTGGCTGGCGACGACCGCGTGCGCGCGCTTAACGCGTGGTACGACGCGGGCTGCGCTTTTCACGAGGCAGGAGACTTCGCCAGCTCCGTCAAGGCTTTGCAGATCGTGGCGGAAGACGGCGAGCATCCTCTGCGGGGATCGGCTTTGTTCAAGCTGGGAGCGTTCAAGCTGGAGCAGGCCATGGCTACCGGCGCCATGAACGAAGAGCGGAAAAAGATCACGCTCGACGCGGTGGAAAATCTGAAGAAGGCGCTGCTGAATCCCAATTTGGGCGACGAGGCGGAGGAAGCCAATACGTTTCTGGGCGAAGCCTATCTCGACTTGAATGATTACGCCAGCGCCTCGGTCGTGTTTAACGAAATCGTAAAACGCTGGCCGAAAGGCAACCGCGCGCCCTGGGCACTGTACCACTTGGCGTTATCCTACCAGGAAAGCAACCAGATGGAAATGGCTGCCGACACTATCCGCCAACTGGTCAGCAATTATCCCGACAGCCACCTGCGGCTGAAAGCGGCTTACGTCATGGCCAAGTGCCAGGCGGCACTGGGCAATGTCGACAAGTGCCGACTCGCCTATAAATGGATCGCGCTTTCCGGAGAAAAATGGGCGTCGGGGTGGCGCGATGCCAACGGGCAACCCGACCCTGCGTTGGTGGAAAAGGCACAGGAATTTGCAGCAGACAGTTTCTTCTCGATCGGCGAGTCCTATTCCCCAAAAACCGAAGGAGCGGAGGCGGCGGTCTATTACCGCCAGGTACTGGAAAAATATTCCAAGAGCAAACAGGCGGGCATGGCATTGCTCCGGCTGGGTGAACTGGCGGAAAGCTCGGGCAAAACCTCCGAGGCGAAGAAGTATTACCAGTCTGTCCTCGAACGGGGCGAGCAGGACATCGCCTACAAGCACGCCCTGTACGGGTTGGGAGTGATGGAAATCCAGTCTGGAGTGAAGGAACCAGACCCGGCAGCGAAACAGGCATTGTATAATTCCGCCCGCAAATATTTCGATGCGTTTATTAAAGTATACCAGCGCGATCCGCTTACGCCTAAGGCGGTCTATTATCGCGCCGAGGCGTTGTATGCCCTTAATCTGAAACAGGACGCGCTCAAGGATTACCAGGCCAGCTACGACGCCGACCCCAAGGGAGATCTGGCCGATGCGGTGCTGCTCGGGCTGGCGTGGTGCCGCCGCGATCTGGCGCAGGAACTGGCGGGAAAAGCGGCGCGTGCGGTCAATGAGGCGGAGCGGAAAAAACTGGACGAGGTTGCGGGCAAGTTGAGGGAAGCGTCCTCCGATGCTTTCCGCGAACTGGTCGAACAGTACCCCAACAGCTTGTGCCGCGCCGAAGCGCTTAACGTGCTGGCGGTCGATCTGCACGAGAAAAAGCAATTCGACCAGGCGCTGGCGGCGGTGGAGGAAGTACTGGCAAAATATGGCAACACTCCTTTCGCGATTCGGTCAAGGATCGAGAAGGGGCGCATTCTCGACGATATGGGCAGGAAAAGCGAGGCGATTGCCGCGTTTGACAATCTGCTGAAGGAAAAAATCTCCAAGGACGAAACCGCGCAGGCGCAGTACGGCTTGTCGTGGGCGTGGTGGGGAGTGGCGGAACCGAAATTGAAAATCGCCGCCGAGGCAGAGAAAAAATACAGGGACGCGTTGGGCGGGGTGGAATGGGAAAATCTCACGCCGCCGCGCCAACAGGCTTTGCAGCCGCTCAAAAGCGACTGGGAGAAAAAACTGGCTGGCGCGCGCGCGGACGAAAACCATATGGTCGAGGCGCTGACCGTGATTACCCGCAATCACCCCGATTTTGCCCAGGTCGGCATGGCTTGGCTGCGGCTGGGAGAAGTTTCCTACGAGCGCGGGGACTATCCCCAGGCGACGGTCGCGTACGGCAAGGCGCTGGAGCTGGGCAAGGACGGCGGCGCGGTCGGTGACAAGGCGCAATTCAGATTGGCGTGGTGTTATCTGCATGAAGCGTCCGCTCTGGAGAAACAGGCGACCGGTTCCGGGCGCATAGAGGCGTTCGCGCCGGAAATAGACAAGAAGCGCCGCGCCGCGATGGACGCTTTTGAGAAAGTCACCACCGATTATCCCGCCAGCAATCTCGTAGGCGAAAGCTATTTCCGCGCCGCCGAAATCCGGCGCGAGGCCAAGGACTACACCGGCGCCATCACGCAATACCGGCGCGCCATGCAAAGCTCGTCGCAGACCCTGTTCGCGCGCGCGGCGGCTTACGGCGTGGGCGCGGCTCTGCTCGAATCGGGACAAGCGCGCAACGCGCTGGATGAATTCAAAAAATTCCTCTCGCAATATGCTGACGGGGAATTCGTGCACGAAGCCAACTGGGGCGCGGGGCAGGCTTGCTTCAACCAGGAAGCCTATGCCGACGCGGTAACGTATTTTGAAAAGTCTCTGGCGAACGATTATAACGGCGAAGCCGCCGCCAAGGCGCGCTTCGGACTGGGCATGATCGCATTCCAGCAGAAAAACTGGGAAGCTGCGCGCGAGGAATTCCTGAAGGTCGAAGCGTTCCATTCCGGTTGGGAAAAGTGGACGGCGCTGGCGCTGTTCCGTTCCAGCCAGGCGGCGGAAATGCTGGGGCAGAAAGACAAGGCGAAAAAAGACCTGGAACATATCCTGGCGCGCTACGGCAATACCGACACGGCGGAAAAGGCGAAAAAACGACTGGCGGAAATGGGAGGGTGAACATGCTGAACGAATCGACGCAAGGGTTTCTGCTGGGTGTGGCGGCGGCGCTGGCGGGAGTGCTGGTCTATGCCTGCGCGAGTATGCTGCTGCTGCAGACGCAAAGCCGCCCCGTTGCGGAAAAGAAAGTCGACACCAGCAATGCGGTAGTGGCGCAACTTGACGCACGGTAATGCGATTTATTTCAAAATCCTGGAGGTTGAGGAATGCGGACTGACAACTGGTTGGCCTGGGCGGGAATGCTGCTGCTGGCGGGATTGATCTTCGCGGTCGCCCCGCTTGCGGCGGAAGAAGCGGCAAAAAAAATGACGCCTGATCCCGTCGTCGCCGCGCCAACCGCACAGGTGGAGGAGCAGAAAACGCCGCCCACGCCCCAGACCCTGCTGGAAAGAATGTTCTCCACTTTCCAGCGCGGCGGCAGCATCATGTGGGCGTTGCTGATCACTTCCGTCGTCGGATTGACTTTCGCGATGGAGCGGTTTTCCGGATTGCGGCGCAAGACCCATCTCCCCAAGGATATGCTGGAAAAAGTTTCAGAGCGATTGCGCAAGCAGAATCCGGAAGCGGCGCGACTGCTGTTGAAAGGCGATTCCGCGGCGCTGGCCAAAGTGCTGGACGGCTTGCTGATGCGCAAGGACGCCAACCGCCAGGAGATGGAACAGATTCTGGAGGATGAGGCCGGGCGCGTATTGTGGGACATGAAACTGAATATCCGTCCGGTCGGAATCGTCGCCTCGCTTGCGCCGCTGATCGGGCTGCTGGGAACGGTGATCGGGCTGATTCACGCCTTCCAGGAAGCGGCGGAAAAAGGCATGGATAATCCCGCCAACTTCGCGGAAGGTATTTACCTCGCGCTCTACACCACCGCCTTCGGCCTCTCCATCGCCATTCCCTTCTCGATTATCTATCATTATCTCCGGGGCAAGGCCGACATCATCATGCGCGAGGTCGAGGACAAATCCCTGCAGCTGATTATCGAATTTCAGACGAACAAAATTCCGGCTGATTCCGGCGTGACGGAAACGGTGGCGGCGCAGTAATATTAAGGTAAAACAAAATGGCCGGATGGCGCGAAGAAGAAGAAGGCTTTGAAATCCCGATGACGCCGCTGATCGACGTGGTGTTTCTGCTGTTGATCTTTTTCCTGGTGGCAACCAATTTCACCCGCAAGGAACTGGATCACAAGCTCAAGCTGCCCCAGGCGCTGGGCGGGGAAAAAAGCGAGGTGTTGCCCGAAATCCTGGTGATCAATATCAGGCAGGACGGTACGCTGGTCATCGACGGCAAAATCCGGGAAGCGGAAAAGCTGGGCGGAATCATCTCCGACTGGCGCGCTAAACATCCCGACAAAAACGTCGCTATCCGCGGCGACGGGCAGGTGCCCTACCAGAAAATCATGCAGGTGATGGGACTGTGCAAATCACTGGGAGTGGACAATATCGACCTGCCGGTCGAGGAGCCGGGGAGCGCGTCTCCGTGACGAAACCAAGCGTATATACCCGTTTGGCGGTTGTCGCGTTCTGGGCCGTGCTGGCCCTTTCGCGCTTTATGCCGTGCGCGCAGGCAGGCGAGGAACATTCTCTCTCCGTGCGCATGTTGTCGACCGAAGCGGGCGACCCGCGCGCGCCGGGCAACGTCAAACTCGCGGTGGAACTGCCGGAAGAAATGCTGGCGGCTCTGCCGCAGGTCACGCCTGAAAACTTCCGGATCTATATTTTCCCGTGCGGCGCGCAGGACTGGCGGCAGGATAAATACCGCGCCAAAGGTCTGCTGCTGTGGCAATACGGCAAGACCGCCTTCCTCGACGTGCGCGATCCGCCTCGGCAGGAAAGCGCGGGCGAATGTTCGCTGTTTATCGAATGCACCGCCGGAAAAAAAGTTTTCGCCGCTGGCGCGGGGCAAGGGCGGTTGCGCTACCGCTCCGGCCAGGTCGATGTGGCGTTGGTCATCGACGCATCGATGAGCATGATCCGCTCCGACCCCCAGCGCAAGCGTGTCGCCGCCGCGCGGGAATTTCTCAATCTCGCCGAAAGCGGCGGGCGCGTGGGCGAGGTCGGCGTGGTCACCTTCAGCAACCGCGCGGAAGTGCGCGCTCCCCTCACCTCTCTCGCCGACAAGGACAAATTGATCGCCTCGCTGTCGGGCGTGCCCAGCGACGGGCAGACCAACATGGACGACGCTCTCGCCGCCGCGGAGGAAATGCTCGCTGAAGGTAAATCGGGAAAAAAAGCGATTGTCTTTCTTACCGATGGTCGCAATGAACCGCGCCGCTACCAGGAGACCCACCTCGAACTGGCGCGTAAAAATATCGAAATCTATTCCGTAGGTTTGTCGGATCGCGCCGATTACGAACTGCTGGAGCGGATGGCAGCAGATACCGGCGGCAAGGTTTTCCGCGCCGCCACCGACGTTGATCTGTTGGCGATCTATCGCCGCATCGCTTCTGAAATCGGGCGTAACGTGGTGCTTTTTTCGCAGGCACTTGACACTCCCAGCGCGGAGCTGGTCATTCCGGTCGATCAGTCTCTGCGTACCGCCGAGTTCGTGCTGGACACCGACGACGGCGCGGCGGTGATGCAGGTGTTCGCTCCCGACGGGAAGGAACTGGCGCAGGAACGTTATTCCGAATCCGGCAATTCGCGGGTGCTGCGGGTGTCGTACCCCGCGCCGGGTAACTGGAAAGTGCTGCTGAAATCCGGCGGCGGCGACCTGCCCTTCGCGGTCACCGGCGACACCGACCTGCTGCTGGACGTTTTTCCACCGCAGCTTGAAGACAGGCGGTTGACAGTAGGCGCGACTTTGGCGCGGCGCGGAGATCTGTCGCAGATTTCCCGGATAAGGCTTTTTTCCGCCACAGCGCCGGGAAAGCTTGCCGCCGAACTGTACGACGACGGCAAACACGGCGACGGGCAGGCGAGCGACGGAGTTTTTTCCGGCTTTGTCGATCTGCCTGCGCAGGCGGAGGGAAATTTGCGTTTTGGTCTGCGCGCGGTGGGCGAGACCGGCGACGGGCAGGCGTTTGTGCGTCAGGTCGGCGCGTTGCTGAAGAATGTAAAAAAATATGTTCCGCCGAAGCCGAAGCAGATAGCGGAAACACCGGTAAAGCTGACCGGCTTTGCGCTCGACCTGGGCAAGGTTCTCCCTGGCGACAAGTGCGAAGCGACAGGCGTCGTTCTGCTGGAAGCGGAGCGGGAGCAACTGGCGTCAATTGACCTGGGTCGGTTTGCCGGACCGGACGGCGCGGTGCTTCCGGACGGTTCCCTGGACTTGGTTTTCGATCAGGGCATAAACCTTGCTCCTGGCGAAAATCGCGCGAAAATCTCCCTGCGGATTCCGCCTGATGCGCGCCCCGGCGTTTACCACAGCGAAACCACCTTGCGCACTTGGAAGTCGTCATCCAAGGTGGTGCTGACGGTGGAGATCGCGCCGACTGCTCTTGCGGCGGGAAAAATCAATCCGAAAAAAGTTGAAGTAGAACCGGGCGACGAAGGTGTGTTCAAGTTGCCGCTGACTCTTTCCTCTCTTCGGTCGTTACCGCTGACGTGGAAAATTTCCGGGGAAAACGCCGACCTGTTCGTGTCCGGGCACGAACAAAATATGGAACTCGATCCCGGTGCGGAAACGGAATTCGCCTGTGCCTTGCGCGTGCCGCTGCACTGCAAGCCGGGAAGGAAAACCGCGACGCTGGAATTTTCCTGCGGCGATGGCCTGGCGACCACGCGGGTCGAAATTGCTTACACCGTTCTGCCGCCGCCGGAGGAAAATATTCCGGTAGCGAAGTTCGCCTACGCCGTTCCGGAAAAGAAAGACCCGCCGGTTGAGAAACCGGTTGAACCGGAACCTGAGCAACCGCAGGTGTCCGAAGACGACGCGGGAGACACTTTCACGCCTCCGGCGGCGACGGTGATTCCGAAAACCGACGCCTGGGAGAGCGTGAAGGAATTCCTGTTCTGGGCGCTGGCGCTGCTGGTGGCGGGTCTGTCGACGCTGGCGTTATTGTTGCGGTATGTGGTGAAAAACCGGCTGCTGCGGTTCGCACTGCTTTCTGCGCCGCTGAACCTGGTGATGGTGATTCTGTTTCTGATCGCGATGGGCGGGCTGGACGAAATCGACAACATCGCGGAGAAACCCAAGCTTGTGGCGCGGCTGGTGAGTTTCAAACAAGGCATGGGCTTCTCTCTTAACGAAGCGGAAAAAAGCCTGCTCCAGCGGGTCAAGACTCTGGACGAAAAGTCGCACACCTTGGCGGAGAAAAAGGATTCGCCTGACCAGAACCGCGAAAAGCAGAGCGTGGTGTTGCGAGAGAATGTGAAAAAGCCGCCTATGGTTGAAAAGCGGGAAGAGCTGGATCGGCGCGTAACCGCGACCCTCGCCCGGCGCGAACCGGAAAAGCGTCTGTATAAAGATCCGGAAAGGGAAAAACTGCAACAGGAGCAACTCAAGCGGCAGGCGCGGGAAAACAAACTTGAAGAGCTCAATCAGGTGAAGGTCACCGAGGCCAATCCGCAACCTGAAACTCAGCGGCAATTACGGGTTGCGATTGTAAAAGACGCGCCGCCGGTCGAGAAAGAAGAGGCGCGACTGAACCGCTTGCGCCGTTCCGCGCCAGGGCTGGAAATGCGTCGCCGTACCACTCCGGAAAGGGAAATGACTGCCCCGGTCGCGGAGCTAAAACTCGTCGAGAAAAAGCCGGAACTTTTACAGGTGACTCATGCCGCTTCGACGGCGCAGGCTTTTACGCCTCTGCCGGAAACAGTCAGGCAACAAGCGTCGCTCAACCGCCGGGCGACGACGGCGGAGCTGGAAAGGAATTTCGCGTCCGCAGTGGATTCAGCGGTCACTTCGCGGGAAAGACTGCCGGTGTCGGTCTCAACACCGACGCGGGAAATCGCTGTTTCCCGCCGTGCGGAAGATGTATTTCATTCCCGCCTGCCGCAGGTAAAAACTCTTCAGCCAGTTAGGGGCGACGTCAAAAAAACCGGAACTGTTTCGCCTTCACCGGCGGAATCCGCTTCTGATCTAATGGCAATGGCGTCTCCTCCGGATCAGGCCAGACAAATAAGTAAAACCGGTGCGGCAGTCGTTGAGCGCGAGCGGGTGCCAATGGCTGAGCGGGAGTTTTCCTTTGGCAGAATCCGCCGGTCACTGCCGGTATCAAGCCAGAAACGCCCGGACATGAAGGAAACTGTGCAGCTGAAAACCGCGCCTGCCGCGCCGCAAGGCAAGCCTGAACCGCTGGCGGAAACTCACCAGGCTCCTGCCGCTTCTTCCGGGTTCCGCGCGCCGGAAACCACGCTGGCGCTGGCGGCTGGTGCGACTGTTCTCGACCGGCAAAGCAAGCCTGTTTCCCAACAGGCTGATCTGCGCGGCGATGTTTCCGCTGCCACGGTTGATACCCGCGAACGGGTAGAATTCCCTCGTCTGGCGCGCGGCAAACTGGAATATGAAAGAACCGACCAGCCAGCCCACAACGCGCCAGCCCTTACGCCTGAGGGCAATGGCACTGAGCTTGCTTCCGGCGAGAAAACGGCGGAGACTACGGAATTGGCCACCGGCTACTCGCTGCCGGAAAACGCCGATGCTTCCTGCTTGGGCAGGCAGTCTCGCGGTACCCGCCGGGAACTGTTCAAGGAAGGTGAAATCGCTGTCGCGCCGGGACTGGAGATAGGCAGAATGCCTGCGCGGGTTTCGCCCATGACCAGGCGCAGCGATATGCCGGGAATCGGCGGCGTTATTGGTAAATCTCCAAGCATGTCTCCCGGCAGAGACGAAGCATCGGACAAGGAGCCGAGTTTCTCCCGCAGCAGAATCGAGAATCCCGGCGGAGAAGCCGAGCAGCGATTTGGCGCCAGACAATCAGCCCAGATCGCGCGGGAAAACAAGAGCGGCAGGAACCGCGACAACTCGCTTGCCGACGAGCGGCTGGAGGAATTTTCCGCCCCCGGTTTCCGCCAGTTGCGCGAAAGGGTTTCCGCCGCGCCAGTCCGCGCCCCCGCCGCGCGCACCATCGCCGAAGCCAAGGAGCGTCTCCAGACTTCGGTCGAAAGCGATTCGCTCAGTGTTGTGATTGGCGAAGTGAAATTCGGCAGCGACTGGGATTCCTCGCCGCTGGCGGTGGCGAACCTGGTTGACGCCTACCGCACCCGGGCGGCCTGCGGCGTGAATGTGGAAAAGCGCACCGTTAATCTCGACCGCAAACAGGTCGCCGACTGCCAGCTGCTGTTTATGACCGGTAATCTGCCCTACGTGCTGTCGGGGGGAGAAGTCGACGCCTTGCGCGCGTATCTGGCAGCGGGGGGCTGCCTCTGGCTGAACGACTCCACCCGCGAGGGCGACGATAGTTTCGACTCCGCCACCCGGCGGGAACTCGCTAAAGTGCTGGCGACGCCGTTGGTGAAAATCCCGGCGCAACACGCGCTGCTGAAATCGGTCTATAATTTTACCGAAGGCTATCTGGGTTACCACGTCCCCCCCGGCGACAAGTATCGCGTCAATTACCTCGAAGGCATCGAGCTTAACGGCAGGTTGGCCGTGCTGTATACACGAAACGACTACGCTGACGGGATGGCGCTGGACCCGCAATTGACAGCGCTGCGCAAAAGCACTACCGATCTGTCTGCCGAGGAAATGCAGGAAGGCTCGCTCCGGTTCGGCATCAATGTCGTGCATTATTTCCTGGGCGGGGCAAGTTCGGTGACTGGTGTGGTTCAGGAGGAGAAAAAACTTTATCCGGCCGCCGCCAGCGTTTTCCAGGGCGACCCGGCCAAGCTGTCTATGTGGCAGGATTTTTCTGACGCGACAGACCACGGGTGGGAAGTGGAAAAATGGGGCAACCCGGCGGAATTATCCCTCGCTCCGGAAGGAAACGGGGCATTGAAAATTTCGCTGCTGCCCGGCCAGAAACGCAAAGTTGCGATAAAATATGATATTCCCGCCTCTGCCGGAAGACGCCTGGATTTGTCAAACGTGCAGAGCGTTATTCTTGACGTTTTCAACGGACAACCCGGAGGCTTCAGGTTTTCACTGGTGTTGACCACAGTTGATACAGATGGCGTATGGCGCGATTTTGAGGCGAAAAGCATCTATTTACGACCAGGATGGAATAAAAACGTCTGTTTTCTGCTAAAAAACCAACTATTCAAGTCTCGAGAGACCGGCTGGAAGGAATATGATACTAAACTTTCCGGTGTAAATAATTGCGGGAAGCTATCTATATTTTATTACACAGATAGCTTTAATTCCGGGATAATATTACAAGACTGCATCAGACTGGAAGAAATGTAAGAAAAAGGGTGGTATTTTTTTTTTAACAGTTGACATAGTCGGCCAATAGGGTACATTTATCTCATAGCAGCGTTCGGGTGCGCAGAAGCTAGCATAACGCTCACATGAGCGACATAAGCTTCAATAATAAAAACCAGATATTTTTGACGTTACATCTTGACAATCACCAGAAGAGAAGTATACTTTTAATGCAATATGGAAAACGTGCAGAACGTGAAGAACGTGCCGACGCTCCCTGAGAAAGAAATCTTTTCAACTGGCGAGTTAGCGTCTGTTTGCAAGGTTACCAAGCATACGATTATCGCCGCGATTGACAAGGGCGATTTAAAGGCCAGTCGCACTCCGGGCGGACACAACCGGATACGTCGCCGCGATGCGCTGGCTTTCATGCGCAAGCATAACTTCCTGCAAGAGGAAGTGGCGAAGAAAATCCTGGTTGTGGATGACGAGGATTTCATCCGAGAGGTGATGGAGCAGATTTTCGAGGAAGACGGGTACGGGATTTACCACGCCAGCAGTGGTTACGAAGCTGGCAAGCTGGCGGAGAGAATCCGCCCCGACCTGATCCTGTTGGATATTTTACTGCCTGATATTGACGGCAGGGAAGTTTCACGGCACATCCGCGAAGAAGATTTTGGCAAGGAATGCCGCATTTTGGCGGTTACTGCTTTAAAGGAGCCTGGGGAGGTAGCGGAGATTCTGGCGGCTGGTATAGATGACCACATCGCCAAGCCGTTCCGGATCGACGTGCTCAGGGAAAAAGTGGAGGCATTGCTTAATAAATAAAGATTTCGGTCATACAAGAGATCGGGGCCCAAGACAGACACTTACCTTCCCCAACTGCCCGACACCTGTGTCTGTTTCCTGATCGCCGGAGACCCGTATGTATGACCGCCAATTTACGGGTCTCCAAAATAGCGGGTTCGGAGGCGGCATCCTTCCCTAACTGCCCGACACCTGTGTCGTCTTTTGAACCCGCTTGGTTTTACCACTTGGCCGCGCGCAAGCGCGGCCTTTTTTGTTTCGTTTGTTTTATTGGCGTTAGGGTTCACCATAGGTCAGCGATTTTTTACTGCGGGTCTGTTGGAGTTCCGCGCCGGGGAGTTGTCCGCCGATAAGCTGAAGCGAGAGGTCGATCACTTCGCGGGCTTCTTCCGCGGTGGTGGTGCCGATTGCGACCATGTCCTGCTCGCGGAGGGTGCGCCACACATAGCTCAAGCCTACGATAGGCATCAGGCGTCCGGCGGCAAGCGGTTTTATCGTCATCACCGGGCGCTTGGCCTGATGGATGATTTTCATTATCCAGTCGATTTCGACCGGCATTAAAAAACCGGCGGCATTATAAATCTGGATATAGGTTTCAATATCCGCGTTCTGCCCGTCTGCATAGATGATGCTTTCGGGCATATGGGTCGAAAGGCCGGGAATCATGCCGCGCTCGCGGATCAGTCTGGTGAAATAGTCGATATGGCGGATTTTCCGCACCAGCCGGTCGACCAGGGCATCGGTCACGCATTGATGCGGCATGCAGAACGTGGCGCCCAGCTCCTTGCAGAGATCAATATTTTTTTCCGCATCGGGAGAGCTTCCGTCAGGATTTACCTGAAAGCTGGGAGTGACAATCCAGATTATTTTCCTGCCGGTTCGCTCCTGCACGGCCTGGATACATTTGAACATCATCTCATCGGGCGAACTCATGACGGCATCAACCCCGGCACGCATGAACACTTCAATAATGTCGGCGATTCGCTCAGAAGTCTGCAGCTCCTTGATATGGTTGTCCTTGGCCTTGGAAAAGTGGGAAAACCCGCGGAACCAGTTAGTCCCGACAATAAGCCTGGGAACCGAGATGCCGCCGACCATGGTGCGGGGAAACGCGTTCATAAGTTGCCCTCCGAAATAGATGTGTTTCCATATCCGGTAGAGTACCTGATTTGAAAGGTCAAAGTCAAGCGGGACGGCATTTTACCAGCGAGGAAAAGTATTAACGGCTTTTCCCGCGGCAAATCCCCTTGACGCGCGGAGCGGAGAACAGATAATAGAACGCTGGGAGAAAGACATGACCGCAGACCCGAGGCACCAGCGTGAGCTTAAAGCGGCGCTGAAACAGATCGAGGAATTCCGTTCGCGCGCCACGCGGCGCTGGCGGCTGGACATCACTTTCGGCAGGCTGGCGGCGGAAGGGACTGGTGTGTTCCTGCTGGGCATTTTCGTCGGCCTGGGACTTTACACCCTGTTCCAGGTAGTCAAGGCCGCCGTCACCGGCTGACAGCGAAGTACCCCCATACTTGAATAGCTGACACACGCGGACGTTTCCATCTGCGCTACCCGCGTAGCAGGAAAATAATTCATATCAAAACCATAATAAGTTGTCTATGTTCATGTTTTTCAATCTGGCAGCTTTTCAGGCTGAAAAATGCAAGTCAAGAGATTAAGGAACCAGCTTCAGTTTAATTCCCGCTTATCGCCGCAAGTGCAGAGTTCTGCTGTCGAGATAACTTGCCTTCGCGCATATTGGCATTAATTGTCTGATGGTTGGCTATTTTTCCTTTGTGCAGCCCATTTCTTCAGCGCAATGCTGACGTTGAGTGAATACTCGTTTTGAAAAATGGTGCTTGCTCCTTCAAATTTCACTCGCGCGGTTTTATGGCATAGCTCGCTACAATAACCCGGAATTCCTATCTTTGAAGTCCCCATTTGCTTAAAATGCGCTCCACATCTTTGAGATTACTCCCCTTGCCAGCATCCGGTCCGCACAAAACAGCCCATTCCCATGGATTACCACCTTCAGCTGCAATCTTATAGTTATATCTTACTATTATTTGTTCTGCCATCATATTCATATCTGGATCAGGGGATACATATAGCTTGCCGCTGAAATAGGCATCTACTTCTTCGATGATACCATTTTCAGTGAAAGTGATATACTTATCCTTGTAAATAGGAGTTCCCGCTTTCTCGGCTACTTGGAAAAGAGGATTATCCCAAGAAAGAATATTTGAACCGCGAGATGTATATGTCCACCCTGCTGGTATTAGAGGAATACCCAATTCTTGTCGTTTAATGTTATATGCATATCCAAAATTCTCTTTGGCAGCTTTTTTGGCTTTCGAATAGTCTTTTAAATCGCATTTACATCCTCCGCACAACATCATGATAAAGCACCCGACGCAAAAAATGGATTTAAAAATTCTCATTTTATAACCCTTCACTCCAACTCCATGTCTGGGATAATCAGGGATAATCGATAATCAGGGACAGACACTATTTTACCGTCCATTTTAATTTTTTCTCGGCCTTCCCCGTTTTACCGGTATCAGTTTTCGCTTCAAGCGCCGTTCAATTTTCTTCACAAATGATTCCTTCCCGCATACCAAACCGGCCATCGTACACTTGTGCAAGAAAATAGTGTCTGTCCCTATATATTCTATATATTTTTACAAAAAGCCAAAGCATACATCATCAGCAGGAAGACGCCACCCACGATATAGATTGCCGTCCAGATTTTCCTGGCTCTGGTTTCGTCCGGTTTGATTTTGTAGCGGGGATGTTTGAACCTGAAATACCAGCAGAGACCGAAAACTATGGTTGCAAAGACCAGGGCGTTTCTCCTGTTGATGTCTCCGTCGTCGTTTTCGAAGAACATAGGCATGACTACATCCCTCATAACTCGTTTCGACTTCCCGTAATGTACGTGACAAAAAACGCCAAATGCGATCAACGCTATTGCAATCAGAGTTTCTACAACCGTATTTTTTCGCCTGTCAGCCACAGGTCATTCCTTCCCGTAGACGCAGTTCGCTTCAAGCGGGTAATCCTCGAAGGGGCTTTCCATTTCGCCGAATTTCTCTGCCCCGATCCGCAGTCGCGCCAGCATCATCCCGTTGTCCCACGACCACACCGCCAGATGTTTCCCCTTCGGCGGTTCCGGATCTTTGTACGTCAGGTAAAGCAAACATTCCTCGTCGCGCGCGCGGTTGGTCTGCTGGGTGTAGGCGGAGAAGGTCACTGTGTCGCCCTGCCGCTCTGCCCGCACGCGGTACCACATCCGGTGGATGCTCATCTGCACCGGAATTCCCTGCGGCGCCTCGGCCACGATCTTGCCGTCTTTCAGAATCGCGCTCTTGGTGTTTTTCCAGCCGCCGAAAATGAAGGAATACCCGGTGTCCAGATTTTTTCCGTCAGACGCGAGGTTGAGGCACAGGCTCTGCACGTAATTCTTGTAATTGCCGCCGCCGCGCTTGGCGTCCATCATCTGCCCCATGTAGGTTTCCAGCACCACGTCGCCCGCGAATTGCCCCTTGTACCACATGGCGGCGAGTTTGCTCTCCGGGTCAGGCACCAGCGCCAGTTGGTCGCGCAGGCTCTGCAATTTCCACTTGGCCGACTCTGTCAGTTCCTGCTCCAGATTTTTCGCCCTGCTTTCGGCCAGGAACGGCGGCATCCCGGCCATGAAGCTCCAGCGCGGGTCGCATTCCCAGCGGTTGGTGACTTGCCACACCCCTCCCGCCTTGCGCCAGTCGGCAGGCGCGCGGTTGAAGGAATAGTCGCGCAGGCAGCGGCTGTAAATCTGCACCGCCGCCGGGTCGAGGTTCAACCCTGACTGCGCCCACGCCACCTTGGTGCCGCGCAGGGGCTGCTGGTCGCGCCAGAGGATGACCGGCTGGTCGTCGACATAGCCGATCAGGAACTGCCCCGCCTGCCGGAAGCGGAGGCGCCGCGACTCCAAGGTCTGGGGCAGTTTCTCCTCCGCTTTGGTTTCGCCTTCGCGGATGATCTTCACGCGCAAACCGTCTTCCTCCCGCGTGACGTCGAGCAGATAGCCGTTGTTTTTCTTGTCGCTACTGAAGGGTTTGGCCAGCGACAGCGCCAGGCGCCAGTTCTTTTCCCTTTCCTCCGGCAGCACCGCTTCCAGTTCCGCGTCGCCGAAAAACAGCGAGCGGTGCCAGTAGGCTTCGTCGAACCAGGGTTCGCGTGCGCCGGATTCGTTCTTGCCGTATTTGGCAGGCTTGCCGCCTTTCCATTCGCCCCCGACGCCGCTCCAGATCGCCATCAGATTTTCCTCGTCGAAAATCTCGTTGATGGTGACGACCGGCAGGGGATGTTCCACCTCCCGCGCGGAAAAACCGGCGAAGGAAACCGCGTCGGTATGCGGCGGCGCGAGCAGACCCACGCGTCCGGAAAAGCGTCCGTCAAGAAACGCGTGCAGGTTCCCCGCCGACAGATGGCCGCGGTCGAATTGCAGCGTCACGTTACCGCCGACAAAGCCCGCGTCGCCCGCCGCCAGGATATTTTCCACTCCCTCTTTAATCTCACATATTTTTCCCTGGTTGCCGTCGATTTCCAGTTTGATGAAATTGGCCGGATCGCGGAACGCCAGCACCACGCCGCCAGCGCCTTGCAGGTTGGCGGAGACAGTCACGTTTTCCCAGTTCTCGCGACCGGTGAGGGCGAAAGAGGCATATTCCATATTTGTCATGCAAGCCAGACGATCACTTTTGTTTTGCCAGCTTCCACCGTAATATTGCCAATTGAAAGCAGTTATGGCGGATTTATCTGTTCCGGTCAGGCTGAACAGGGAGAAATCGTCGAACTCGGCCGGGATCAGGCCTTTGACGTATAATCCCGCGCGGCCGCCGCTGAAGACGGGATCGACCGCCGACAATACTTCCCGCCCGTCTATCAGCACGCAAACCTTTCTCTCGGAAAGAGTTGCGCTGAGGCGATACCACTGCCCCGGCACATAGCCCGTCGCCAGCGAAGCAAGGACTTTTTCATCTTTGCCAGCACGGATCAGCTCCAGAACGCCGGAATTTTCGGTTGAAACTCGCGCAGTCCAACGGATTTTGCAGTATTGTTCTGGAAAATCCTTTTCCGTGCGCGGCTCTCCGGCAGCCAGAATCAGCCCGATTTCGCCATTTTTCGCGCCGAGAGCGGAAACCGTTACCTGGTAATCGTCCCAGTAGCGCGCGCCGACCAAGGAAATGCCGCCTAGTTGGCTAACTCCTTGGTAAATAAAGGCATTGGAAGAACGGGCTGGATTATCCAGGCTGCGTACTTCCCAATCGGCGTTGATTGACGTCCAGGCACCGGTTTCGTTGGCGCCGCGCATGAAATCGTCAAGAAACACCAGGCTTTCGACAGGTTGCACCACCGGATCAGTCGCTTTCAAGCCGCCCGCTACTCCCACCCCGACCCGGCCGCCGGGAAAGCCGTCGTGAACAGCTATGAGCAGGCTTTGGCTGTCGCAAACCAGCTCGATCTGGTGTCCGCGTCGCTTCAACCTGACAGTTTCCGGTAATTTCCTGTCATCTCTTGCAACCTTTGCCAACTCGCGCGCCGCTCCGGCTTCGACCGCGAGGATTTTCGCATAATTGTTTGTCACTTCGACAGTTAAATAGTTTTCCTCATCCCGTGCGTCAAAAAAAAGGCGGAACGACTGGTCTTTTCCCTTTTCCTGACCTGAGATTTCCACCGTGGCGTCGAACCAGCCTTCAGGCGGAGTTTCCAGCAGCCGCGAATCGTAGCGGGAGAAATTCTCGTCGTTGCGGACGACAGAATGTTCTTGATACAGATTATCGTAGCGCCAGTAAAACCCGGCGGAAAACCCGGCGAAAATCACCAGCAGGCACAGGAAAAAGTATTTCATCTTCAAACTCGCTTTCTCAGATGGAGAAACCAGGCGTCGATTCCATGCAGGAAAATGCGGGAAAAATACGTATACATATATAGCGGAAGAGATGCGTCAATCCTTCGGTAATCATAAATCCGTTTCCGGCAAAGCGCAAATATTTTCCGCCGCCCGTAACCGCAGGAATGATAAAAAGTTAAAGCGGGACAAGGCTTTATGACGATATTTATAGTGGGTTGTGGATTGTTGATTGGCTGGATAGCTTAATGGCTGAGTGGCTTGATTATGGTTTTGCAAATTCTATCGGCGTCTGCGTAGTGGTGAGAGCTGTTCCACAATTTAACCCAGTTAGCAGTTAGCAAAAACAGCGAGTGACATTACCTCATGGACGAGACAACCGATTCGATTGTTTTGCGGCACGGGATGGCGATTCTCGCCGCGCTGCTTTCGCTGGCGTTTTTCTGCGGTATCTATCTGCCGGGAAAATGTGAAACCAGGACGCTGGAGCAGGAACTGGCGGTAAGCCGACAGCGCGTTTCATTCATGCGCACCCGTATCCGCCGACTGGAAGAACGGTGCGAGGAACTGGCCGCCGCCGACCCCGAGGCTCTCGCCGATGCTATCCGCGAAGTCCTCGGCAAGGATCAGGTCGGCGGATTTGTGCTGGCACCGGAAGATAAACGCTAGGCGACAGAGAGCAACGGAACACAGCAACCGGGAGTTCAGGCTATGCCTGACGTACTAAGTCAAAACGAAGTCGATGCCCTGCTGGCGGCGGTGGATGACGGCGATCTCGATCTCTCCGCGCCTTCACCGTCTTCCGGCAGCAGCGCGCCGGAATCACACGGTGAAATAGCCATTTACGACTTCAAACGCCCGGAACGCGTCAGCACCGACCAGATCCGGTCGATGGAAATGATGCACGAGGTGCTGGCGCGAAAGTTGGGCGCATCGCTGTCGGCGTATCTGCGCACCATCGTGGAGGTGAAACTGGCGTCGGTGGAGCAGCTCACCTACCAGGAATTCATCATGAGCCTGCCCAATCCAACCTGTTTCAACCTGCTGACCTGCCAGCCGCTGGACGGCTCAATGGTGTTGGAGGTGAATCCATCCATCGTCTTTCCCATCTTGGACAAGCTGCTCGGTGGCGGCAACACCGACGTGCATATACCAGAACGGGAAATGAGCGATATCGAATGGCGGCTGATGGGACACATCACCGAGGAGACGCTGGATTTCCTGCGCGAAAGCTGGCGACCGATCATGGATCTGGATTTCCAGGTGGCGCAGCGGGAAGCCAACCCGCAGCTCATGCAGATCGTGCCCCCGAACGAAGTGGTGATCCTGATCTGCTTCGAGTTGAAGATGGGCGAAAGCTCGGGGATGCTCAATCTCTGCGTGCCGTTCCCGGTGGTTGAGCCGATCATGGCCAACTTCTCCACCATCCAGACCTGGTTCACCTCCCGTCGCAGCGGGAACGAGGAAGAGGACAAGGTAAAACTCAACCAGGGCATCGCCGGCACCACCATGGACGTCGTGGCTTATCTGGGACGCGCCACCATCTCCTTGCGCCAGTTTTTGGAAATGCGGCAGGGTGACCTGATCTATCTCCGCAAGGAAAGCAAGGAGCCGATGCTGGTGACAGTGGCGGGACGACCGAAATTCTTTGCCCACGCCGGACGCTACAAGAATTATAAATCAATGCGGATAACGCGTTCGGTTGGCAGCGGCGAGGAAGTCAAGGAATTCCTGGATATCATTTGATGCGGCGCCTCGCGAGCAAGTGAATAAAAATCGCCCTCTCCCCCTCAGGGGGATTGGATAACAGGTACGCGGAGGCATTCAAGGCAAGGCGAAGCTTTGCCACTCAGTAACTTGAACCAATTTTGAACCGTACTGGTTCCGTACGACACGACTAAATGGATTATAGACATGGGCGCTGATTTTTCCGATCTCGACAGTCTGCTGGACGGCGATGGCGACATTGTCACCATCAACCCCGAAATTATTGAAGCGGGGGAAGAGATCGGCGCGACCCTGCTGAAGGCGGGCTTCGAGTCGTGGAGCACGTACCTGGGGCGAGGAGTGCTCTACACCGAGGGCGGCACCGAATACCATCCCGCCGCCGAGGCGCTGGCGGGGGAAAAAGGCGTGGCGGTGGTCTCCACCCTGGAGTGGAAAGGCGACCACGAGGGCGAACTGCACCTGATCGTGCCCGAGGCGGGAGCAAAAAGCGCTATCGCATATTTCCTCGCCGTCGCCATGGGCACCGAGGCCGACCCCGAATCGGTGCAGATGGACGAGGAAGGGCTGGACTCGTATAAGGAACTGGTGAATACGCTGCTGGGGCAGGGGACGCAGGCACTGCGGGGAAAACTGGGCGGCGCGATCAACATCTCCCTGCTGGACACACGCTCGGTGGACTTCGTCGCCTCCCATCCGGCGGTGGAGATCGGCACCGAGGAATTCCTGGCTCACAGCGGGCAGTTGATCATCGAGGGGCAGATGCCGGTGACGGTGTATCTGCTGATGTCGGTGCCGGTGACGGGGATGAGCGCGGAGATACAGGAATCTGCCTCGGTCGCCGCCGCCTCCGCCGCAGCTTCCACCGCCAAGCGTTCCGCCAAAAAGGCAGTTGACACCGAGGACATCGCCAAATACATCAAGGTGCCGGTGATCGTGGAACTGGCGCGTACTAAGATGCGCATGGAGATGATCGAGTCGCTGTCGCCGGGGTCAATTATCGAGTTCCGGAAACTCTCTGGCGAACTGCTGGATGTGTTCGCAGGCAACACCAGGTTCGCGCAAGGCGAAGTCATCATCACTAATGAACACTTCGGCATCCAGATTCGCAAACTCGTCGACGTGCGCGCCTCCATCGCCGCCAACTCCTGATTCCAAACCTGCTGCCCCTTTATTATCAGCTTGCCATCGTCTGTATTTTCCCGCCAGCGAAACAAATCTGCAAAAACGTTGACTTTATTTATTACGATTGTATATTTCGTAATAAATAACTGGAGATGACAGATGACGGAACTGGTGCGATTAAGCCTTTCGCTGGAGCAGCCGCTGTTCCGGCGGCTTGAGGAAATGGCGCGGGAAAGCAATTATGAAAACCGTTCCGCGTTCGTGCGCGACCTGATCCGCACCTATCTGGTGGAACAGGCCTGGGAGAAAAATGAGGAGGCGCTGGGTACTATCACACTGGTCTATAATCATCACGCGCGCTGCCTGAACGAGAAATTGACCGCTATCCAGCACAAATATCACCACCATGTCCTCGCCACCACCCATATCCATCTCGATCACGACTTGTGCGCGGAAATGATCATGGCCAAAGGCAAGGCCGGAGAAATCAAGGCGCTGTGCGACAAGATGAAACAGGTCAAGGGCGTGCTGCACGCCACTCTGGCTATCAGTTCCACCGGAAAGAAACTGGCTTGAGTTCTAATAGGAGAAACGAAATGCTGAAGAAAATTGCGCTAACAATTATCGCCGTCGTCATGTTCGCCAGTTTTGCCTGGGCGCATTTCCAGGTGCTGCTGCCTAGCGCCGATATAGTCACTGAAGACGGCGACAGAAACGTGGCGCTGCAACTGATTTTCACCCACCCGATGGCGAACGGCCCGGTGATGGAAATGGGCAAACCCGCGCGATTCGGCGTGCTGGCAGGAGGAAAAAAGACCGATCTGCTCGCCTCCCTGCAGGAAAAGAAAATCGCTGGCAAGACCACTTTCGAAACCACTTGCCAGATCAAGCGCCCCGGCGATCATATCTTTTATCTCGAACCCGCTCCTTACTGGGAACCGGCGGAGGAGAAGATGATTGTTCATTACACCAAGGTTGTCGTCAACGCTTTCGGCGAGCAGGACGGCTGGGATCAGGCAGTCGGTTTTCCCGTGGAAATCGAACCGCTGACACGCCCGTACGGCTTGTGGGTCGGTAACGTTTTTCGCGGTATCGTGCGCAAAAACGACCAGCCGGTGCCTTTCGCCGAAATCGAGGTTGAATATTATAATGTAGGCAAGCAGGTGACTCCGCCGTCAGACCCGTTTGTCACGCAGGTAATCAAGGCCGACGCCGGCGGCGTGTTCTGTTACGCGATGCCGCGCGCGGGCTGGTGGAGTTTCGCCGCGCTGGTCGACGGCGACGGCAAAATGAAAAACCCGGCAGGCGAGGAAGTCGACGTGGAACTGGGCGGTCTCATCTGGGTCAAGACCGTGGATATGAAATAACATGCACATCCCAACCGGAGTATTGAGCGGACAGATCGTGGTGGCGACTTCGGCGCTGGCGGCGGGCGGGGTAGCGCTGGGCTTGCGGAACATCACCGAGGAAAAAGTGCCGCGCGCGGGGTTGCTGGCGGCGATGTTTTTCGTGGCGTCGCTGGCGCACGTGCCGCTGCCGGGTTGCAGCGCGCATCTGCTGCTGAACGGTTTGGCGGGACTGGCGCTGGGGTGGGCGGCTTTTCCAGCGCTGCTGGTGGGGTTGCTGTTGCAGGCGCTGCTCTTCGGTTTCGGCGGTCTGGATTCGCTGGGCGCGAATACTGTCAACATGGCTTTTCCGGCGGTGCTGACCGGCCTTTTTATCCGCGACATAATTGCTGCTGGCGGTTCCGGCAGAAAAATATTTTTCGCCGGATTTTTCGCCGGAGCGTTGCCGGTGCTGCTGGCGGGATTATTCACGGCGACAACGTTGTATTGCATCGGCGATCCCTTCCTTGTAACGGCGGGCGCCATTTTCCTGGCGCATATTCCGGTCATGTTTGCGGAAGGCATAGTCACCGCCTTTGCCGTCAAGTTTATCATCCAGACCAAACCGGAGATTTTTTACCAGCGGGAGTTGCAGACTAATGAAACCTGAAAACCGAATCCTGGCTTTGTCTGCCGTTTTCCTTGTGCTATACGCCTCTCCCGCGCGCGCGCACGGGATGAAAATATTCGCCACGGCGGAAGGGAGCAAAATCAGCGGCTACGCCTATTTCATTCCCAAGGGCAGGCCGAAAAACGTGCTGATAACTGTTTTCGATTCAGCGGGAAACAAACTGGGTGAAACCCGCACCGACGAACAAGGCAATTTCACTTTCGTGGCGACGAAAAGATGTGACCACGTGTTTGTGCTCAACAACGGCGACGGGCATAAAACGCGGTTTGTTGTGTCGGCGGAGGAATTGCCGGAATCGCTGCCGGGAGAGAAGACCCCCTCCATAAACATGGCCCCTTCCGCCGCTCCCGTTCCTACAATCGGCAAAAGTAATTTTTCTGCGACAGACGAAGATAAAGTCGCAGCAGCGGTCGCGCACCAGATACGGCCGTTACGGGAGCAACTAGACCGGCTGGAAAGTAAAATCCGCACCGACGACATCGTCGGCGGCATCGGCATTATTTTCGGCATCAC
This sequence comes from Planctomycetota bacterium, assembly GCA_020060765.1. Taxonomy (GTDB): domain Bacteria; phylum Planctomycetota; class SZUA-567; order SZUA-567; family SZUA-567; genus JAGUZQ01. The sequence continues at coordinate 49,173 of JAGUZQ010000096.1, forward strand.
CGGGGCGGCGTTTTATCTGCTGGGCAGAAAAAATCGAGGCAAGTAATTTCTTTTTTCCTGATTACTTCTTTATTACAATCCCATAAAACAGGAATGAGTGATGACATATTCAAATAAAACTTATTCCGAAGTTGATCCTGCTGACCTCGACCTGTTGGAATATTCCCGGGACTGGATTGATTCAGGCATACTCACTCCCGTTCGTCTGAAGGAACAAGCGGAAAAATTCCGGAAGCATGATGGCGATCACTGTGCGGAGCACTATAGAGAAGCCGTACTTGTGGATTTCATTCTGACGCAGGAATCTTTCTCTGATGAATGTATTGAGCGTATATTGCAAATTGCCGCCGAAGATCCAGATGGCAGCCTGCTGCATTCTATCGTAATTCGACTTTTACAAACCGCAACTCTTACGGATGGTCAATTTGAAGCTTTAACAAAAAATCCTCTGATGTGCAATTTTAAGCTGACCAAGATATGCACACGGCAGCGCCTCTTACGATTGATAGCCAGAGAAGGGCTTGAAAAAGGTGTGCTGGATAAATGCATTGATGAGGGCGACGGGATTGTACACCGTCATCTGCTCAAGCATAAAGAATTGCCTCCTTCATTTGTAGAATTCCTCATAGAACGGGGAGCGAATAAGGCCGTACGTAATATGGCCAAGCAGCGGTTTAACCGCAATACTCTGTGCTAATCCATATTAGCAACGACTGGCACTTTTTCTGCATGTGCCAGTTTCTACGTTAGTGCTATTAAGGCTTCATGACCATGCCATCTGTTTCCATAGCAAGTGTCGACCTGCGCTGGCGGCTGGCGGCTGCTTTCGTACTGCCGCTGATTTTCTCGGCGTGCGTGACGGGCAAAACGGTTGCGGCCTGCCTGGTAATTTCCCTCTGTCTCTTTTTCATAAGCGGCCTGCCCCCGCGATCGGTGCTGGGCAAGCTGACTGTCGCCAATTTTTTCGCGATGCTGATAGTCGCGACCATGCCGCTAGGCTATGCCCCGGAAGCGGGATTTGTCTGGCGGGCGGAATTGTTCCCGGTTGCGCTTTTGGTCGGCGGGAAAATCAACGCGGCGGTGATTGCTTTCCACGCGCTGCTGGGGCAGAGCGAACCGGAGCGGATCGGGCTGGCTTTGCGGGGTTTGGGCGCGCCGGAAAAACTGGCGCGCATCTTTCTCTTTGCCGCCCGTTATCTGGATGTGATGAAACAGGAATATCTGCGCCTGAGAGTAACGCTCAAGGCGCGCGGTTTCGTTTCGCGCTGCGATTTTCGCACGCTGCACGTGCTGGGGAACCTGATGGGAATACTTTTTATCCGAAGCATCGAGCGTTCCGAGCGCGTACTGGCGGCGATGAAATGCCGGGGCTTTGACGGACAGGCGCGCGCGCTGTCGTCATCTGCTTTTTCCCGGCGCGATCTGCCTTTTCTGCTGCTGGTCTTTCTCGCTGCAACTGCCTTGATTGTGCTGGAAATCTCATGCCGGACTCTATCCTGAAATTGCAGGGCGTTACCTTCGCCTATCCCGGCCACGAGCCGGTGCTGCACGACCTGAACCTGTCGCTGGCAGCGGGGGAGAAACTTGGCCTGCTCGGCGCCAACGGTTCGGGCAAGACCACGCTGCTGCATCTGCTGGTGGGACTGCATCGACCTGCGGCGGGACAGGTTTTCGCCTTTGGGAAAACACGCGCGACCGAAAAGGATTTTCATGAAGTGCGCCTGCGCGCCGGGCTGCTGTTCCAGGATTCCGACGACCAGCTTTTCTGTCCCACCGTAGCCGAGGACGTTGCGTTCGGTTTGCTCAATTGCGGTTGTTGCGCGATGGAAGCGGAAGAGAAAGCGCTTGACACTCTGCGCGGCCTGGGGCTGGAAGGTTACGAACAGCGCCTCAGCCGGAAACTTTCGTTTGGCGAAAAACGGTTGGTGGCGTTGGCGACTATTCTGGCGATGAACCCCGACGCGCTGCTGCTGGACGAACCCACTAACGGCCTGGACGAAACCTCGCGCGCGCGGTTGCTGGAGATATTGCGCCAACTGCCGCAGGCGCTGCTGATCGTCAGCCATGACCGCGAATTCGCCGCTGAACTTGCCCACCGGGAAGTGCGGCTGGTAGACGGGAGGGCAGTCTCCAGTTGACTTGAATTGGCAGAATTTCACTCCAAACCTCGACAAACCCCGCACTCGTTTGCCGCCGCTACCCGCCTTCGGCGGGAACTTGCGGATTTCGCAAGAACGATTTTCCTCAACTCATACTGAATAGCGAAACTTTTGCAAAAAAAGGTCTTGCATTTTTTACAACTTTAACCGTAAATATACCGCACAGGGAAAAGCTGCAAGCATGACAGGTAATTGTAAGGTTCTTTCGCTTGGGATAGTGGGGAAGCGGAGGGGCTTGGGGGTCGTTTTTTGTAGGGGGGAAATATATGATTCAGGCACTGGAAAAAAAAGCGCCGGGCGAATTCCCGGCAGCGCTGGTCAGGGAATGGCGCAAGCAGGTAAAGGAACAGCGTGAATTTATGTTTCATCGCAATTGGAAAAATACGCGGCAGGTTCCCAACCTGCAATCGCGCACCGACGCGCAGAATTTTCAGTTCGTGGTGGAATGGTACGAGGAGTTCGGCGACGTGGTGGGGCGCACCAAGAACCGCGCGCGCCTGGACAAGCTCATCGCCATGGGCATCGACGTGAATCTGCCGCGCGAGGAACAGCCTTTCTAGGAAGGCAATTCCCGCCAACAAAACCGCGCTTAACCGGCGCGGTTTTTTTTGCAAGGAAATCACTAACTTCCAGAAATTACCGCAGCGATAAAACGGCTTTACAGGTTTTTCATGTTCACATGGTAAAAGTATAGACATAGATAAATCCCTTATCCTTGTCTATGCACAACCAGCCGTTATGGCGTCCGAACAGGGACCTGGTTTCGTAGAGCTTGGATTTTTCGTATTGCGATTTTGAAAGCCACCACGACTGAGATGGAGTTGGTTCCGCATAGTTGTCGGAATGGTTGAATGGCTGGCCAAGTCCCTTAAGCCATTGTTCGGTTTCCGCAGGCGGCACCGACAGGCGAAGAAAAAGCTGAAAGTCAGAAGGCCCGAGACAACCGTCGCCGATCTGGATAGACAAATATTCGGCGTCGAGAATCTCGCCAGGGACAGGTTCGCTGATGATTCTTTTGATGATCCTGATCCGCTCGGTTTTGTCGGCGGGATAGCTTGAACTTTTGCTGTTCTGCCATAGCAATCCCAGCAGCACGGGAGGAATCAATAAGGCGATTAGGAAATATCTTCGACGATTCATGGCGCGGCCTCTATTTTTTCAGAAGTATTTTGCTGCCGAATTAGCCGGTTTTGCGTTCTCGGCAAAGCGACACCACTTTCCGGTTGCCTTCCTTCTCGCGTTTACGCAAATCTTCGCCTATCGCACGGATATTATACGCAAACCTCTCGGCTCTGGCTTCCTTGATCTTGCGAATTTCCTCGACAATCGGATCGTCTTTCACGGTGTTCCTCCTGTCAATTCGTTCGGCGTGCAGATAACAGGCAGTTCATATCCGCGTTTACGGATCAATTTTCCAATCGACCCTAATGTATCGGCGTTGGCAATATGCTTACAGTTCCACGTCAACAAAATATCCATTTCATGCACGGTAGCGATAGCAATATGAAGCGCATCATCTGCTGCCTTTTCCGGCACCGCTCCTTCATCGATCAGGGCTTCTGCCAAGTCAATCGCCGCATCGGTAGTTTCCAGGAGATCAACGCCTTCAAGAACAGCGAGACGTCTTTTTGCCGCCTCAGGATCACCATCCCCAGCCTCATCAACTACGACCTGGCTGACATAAAGCGCATAATTATCCCGGCGCTCTTCCCACCATTCCCGGGTTATTTCCTGGCGAGCGGCTATGACCAAATCCCGACTCGGTCGGGACGCCAGATAGCTTGTAATCGTTGTTTCCAGGTAAACGCACTTCAATTGCCAATCCTCCCGCTGCACATGGCAAGTTTATCACGTTATCCGCTTGCAGGCAAGATAAGCTTGCGTGATAGAATCTTTTTTATTCCTGGAAACTTGGTGATAGAAGCTAGTACCCTGTCAGCCTTAAATTACTGGATACAGACGCATTCTGGCGAGGGCAGTTCTAGGCATCTCCGCAGCGGCAATGCGGCACATTGGTGCAAGGAGACAACGACGAAATGACCCGCCAGAATGCGCATGTGGTATTTTTTACCTTAAAAGTGAGCATA